>JBGCDG010000046.1:0-59541 GCA_045105195.1 Roseobacter sp.
ACGATACTTGTAGATGTGCTTGCCAATGACAGTGATCCCGACGGAAACACGCTGAGCCTTGTTGATGTGTCCTACAATGGGACAACGTCAGTGGTCAGCATTGAGAATGGCAAAATCAAGGTGAACCCCTTGAGTGCTGCACAGAATGCGCGGGTCGAGACCATTACCTATACAGTATCTGATGGAAACGGCGGGACTGACACAGGTGTTTTGACGGTGGATATTGGCGATACAGGCGTGACACCACCACCACCACCAGACCCAGATCCCGAGCCCCCTACGCCGCCAGAACCGCCTGTCAACGAAGCACCCGTTGCAGCAGATGATACCGCCAAAACACAACAGAACAAAACGATCGTGGTGGATGTTCTGGCCAATGACAACGACCCGGACGGTGGCACGCTTACGCTCACCAACGTGTCCTACGACGGCAATACATCCGTCGTCAGCATTGAAAACGGCAAGATCAAGGTGAACCCACTTAGCCGCGCAACAGAGGACCGGGTCGAGACCATCACCTACACGGTATCAGATGGAGAAGGTGGGACTGACACGGCAGTTTTGAATGTGGAAATCGGCGATCCAGGCGTGACACCACCACCACCACCACCAGACCCGGATCCAGAGCCCCCTACTCCGCCGGAACCACCCGTTAATGAAGCGCCTGTTGCAGTAGGTGACACAGCATTCACACCGCAAAACAAGACTATTCTAGTCGATGTTCTGGCCAATGACGCAGATCCCGAAAACGGGGTCTTGAAACTGGTCGATGTGTCTTATGGTGGTTCAACCTCGCTCGTCAGCATCCAGAATGGGATGATAAAGGTGAACCCGCTGAGCCGCGCGAAAGATGACCGTGTGGAAACCATCACCTATACGGTGGAGGATGAGGAAGGTGAAACGGCGACGGCGACACTGGAAGTCGCCATCGGGGATCCGGATTTGTTGTCACCACCTGACCCCGCTCCCCAGCCGGAACCGGAACCGGAGCCACAGCCTGAACCCGAACCGGAGCCCGAACCAGAGCCAGAGCCCGAACCGGTAACGCCTTCTGCCCTGGATTTCTTCATCGCTGACGCAAATACAGACGAGACCCTACGCAGCCTCGAAGATGGAGACCAGATCGATGCGGATACGTTGAGCGACGCGATCACGTTCTACGCAATGGCTGATGGCTTTGACATCGACTACGCGACGCTGACGTTCCAGGGCGTTACCTCAACGGAACGGGTGGCACCTTACGCTCTCTTTGGGGACAACAACGGTGACTTCAAGAAGGGTCTCGACTTGGACGAAGGATCATACACCCTTGAAGCTGCAGCTTATGACAGCAACGGTGATCTCATCCAGGCCTTTGATCTCGCCTTTGACCTGATCTAGGCAGAGCTTTCGAAACGATCAAAACGGGCCATATCGCAATGGCCCGTTTTCTTTTTGGTGCGGCAGAAACACCAATCTGCATGCGCTGGTCTGCAAAACTTGCGGGCAAGAGGTGTAAGACTGCATCATCTGGCAGGGGAACACGATCGCCCTACGCGTTCCTGACGACATCCCCTGAACGATACGTTAGGTTGTCGATACACAACGTATATTTTCCGCATTATTCGGACAGGCCAACCCATGGCGCAATCCTCTCTTTCAAACGTCCTTTCTGGCGGTGCCACAATAGCATGTGCGGCCTGTTTTGCCGTAACCTGCGCAGCACCAGCCGATGCCCAAAACAAACCATTTCAAGCACCAACAGAACTTGCTGAAAAAACAGCACCTAAGGGGTATGGCTTTCGAACCGGGTCATTCATCGCGGCCCCCATTCCGTTTGAGAGTCCTTCACTGGGAACTGGTCTGGCACTTGGTGGCGCTTATCTTTTTCAAAATGATCGACTTTCTGACGCGTCATCCTTGGGCTTTGGTGCCTTTCGTTCATCCAATGACAGCTATGGCTTTGGTTTGGGTCTTAACTTGTCTTGGGATGAAGATCGCTGGACAATGCAGTTTCTGGCCGCAGAAGCCGATCTGAATTACGATCTCTTTGTCGCAGGCGCTCCAATTCCAATCAGCCAAGAGCTAAGTGGAGCACGTTTTCAGCTCGCTTACAGCCCGGTCAAGAACTACAGCTTTGGCGGCAGTCTGGATTACGGCGAATACACACTGACACCTCGTTTTGTCTCCGCTTTGCCGACAGAATTCCAACCTGATGCGCGTTTGAAAATTGCCCGGCTGAGTGCTTTCGCCGAATATGATACGCGCGATGATACGATCTATCCAACACGTGGCACCTTCCTGAAAGGCACAATATCAGGCGGGACGTTCGTCGATCTCAATCGAAGCAACTACTCCAAAGGCGTCCTATCGGCGACGTTTTATCAACCTCTATTTGAAAGCGGCGTGTTGGTCGCCCATGCGGTTGGGTGTAGCAGCAGTAACGCCGCACCCTTTTTCGATTCCTGTTCGATCGGCACAACGGATAGCTTCCGTGGCTATATTTCGACAGAATTCATCGGCAATGGTCTCACCTCTGTGCAGGCGGAATACAGAGGCAAAATCATAGGGCGCTTCGGATACACTATCTTCGCAGGTGCGGCTTCCATTGGCAGTAGCTTCACCCGCGCGGCCACGGGCACTTACCAAACAGCCGCAGGGGTCGGTGTTCGGATTCGCCTGTCAAAGGACTTCCCCCTCGATTACGCGATTGATATGGCACGCAACGAGCGCGGCGAAGACAACCTCTACATCAGCGTTGGCCAGCGTTTCTGACCGCAAATGCAAAGCTATCCCTTGCTCCGCTGCGCCGCCAGTTCACGGTCCCCTTCGGGCACATCTTCGGTAGACCACATCTTATCCGACTTGGGGGGTGGCGGCATCACGCAGGCCTGTTTGTGAATATTGACCTTGGCAATGAAATTTGCCGAAATCGGCGCGGTCACAAAGAGAAATGCCAGAATCAGAAGTTCGTGAAAGGAACTACTTTCGATGACAAATGCGTGGCACATCGACGCCAGTAGAAAGGCCCCAATGCCCACCGTTGCGGCTTTTGTGGGGGCATGCAGGCGGGACATAGGGTCGTTGAGTTTTAGCAATCCAATCGCGGCTACAACGGTGAAAATCATACCGACGACAAGAAAAACTACGGTTGCGTAAGCTGCTATGAGGGTCATTCGATGATGTCTCCCCGCAGTACAAATCGCGCCAATGCGACGGTCGAAACAAATCCCAGCATGGCGATGATGAGCGTTACCTCGAAATAAACACGCGTGCCCTGTGCAATCCCTAGCAACACAACAAGCCCAATCGCGTTCAGCACCATTGTGTCGAGTGCGAGGATGCGGTCACCTGTGTCAGGACCGATCACAAGCCGGATCATGGCCATCACCTGACTGATGCCAAGCACCACAAAGCTGGCATAGAGGGCGACGGCCAGAATGTCGTTTGCAAGGTTCATTGGAAAATCTCCTTCAATCGGCGTTCGTATCGCTCCTTGATCTCATCCCGCACAGCATCTGGATCCGGCGCATCCAGCGCATGGACCAGCAGGCTGTGGCCTTCGTTCGATAGATCCGCTGACACGGTTCCTGGCGTTAACGTAATGGTCCCTGCCAGCACGGTAATTGCTTCAGGTGTTTTAAGATCCAGCGGGATTTCCACCCAGGCAGGCTGCATCTGTGCATTCGATTTAGTCAGGATAATCCAGGCAACGTGGATGTTAGCGACGATGATGTCCCACATGACGAGCATGATGTAGCTCAGCGCCAAACCCAGGCGCAGACCACCCGGTCTGTCCGGCCACCACACGGCTGTGATCCGCGGGATAACAATCCCCAGAATGATGCCAAACACCACCATGCCCGCCGTGACGTTGTTTTGCAAAGCCACCCAGACGATCGTAAGCAGGATCGTAAGGCTTGGGTGCGGAAAAAGCCAATTCAGTATACGCGACATATCAGTGGTCCTCCGCTTTTGGCTTGCTCAACTTGCCGGGCGTGTCGAGCACTGTCGAGATATACGGCTCGGGCGCATAAAGTTGCTGGGCCGTGGTGGTCATGTACGTGTGGATAGGGCCAGCAAACACTGTATGTGCCACCAAGAGCGCCACAAGCCCACCCACAGCGACACAGGACAAGACTGAAGGCGCTTTGGGTATATCTTCGCCTTCTGGTCGCTCGACCGACTTTGCCTTCCAGAATAGCGTGCTGCCCGCGCGCGAAAACCCGACAACATTCACAAGACTCGAAATCAGGACGATCGCAAAGACCCAAACCATAGCGCCCGTTGCATAAGAGGCGTCAAGCACCAGCAGTTTGCCTAGGAATCCCGACAGCGGCGGCAGGCCCGCCATGGCAATCGCAGCCGTGAAGAACAGTGCTGAGACCAGCACAGCACCACCAATCGCGGGCATTGGCACAAGGCGCAGATCTGTCCGCCCCGACTTGACCATATCCACGATCAGGAACAGCGCGGCCGCCGAAAATGTCGAGTGTATGATGTAATAAAGCGCGGCCGCGGTGGCCTGTGGGGTAAACAGCGAAATGGTCACCATGACCATTCCCATGGATCCAATCACGGCGAATGTGACCAGTCTGTCCAGTTTTCGGGCCGCCAGCACACCTGCAGCACCCAGCCCCAACGAGATCAGAGCTGCGGGCAACAGCCAGGTTGTATGCAGCCCCGCAGTCACGTCAAGATCCGGCGGAAAGACCATCGTGTAGACGCGAATGATAGCATAAGCGCCCACTTTGGTCATGATGGCAAAAAGAGCTGCAACCGGTGCAGGCGCTTCGGCGTAGCTGGACGGCAGCCAAAAGTGCAACGGCATGAGCGCCGCTTTGATCGCAAAGACCAACAGCAGCAGAACCGCTGCGACCCGGATCCCCACCGTTTCAGATGGGTCAACAGAACCAACCCGCAGCGCAAGATCAGCCATATTCAGGGTACCAGTCTCTGCGTAGATCGACCCAAGCGCAAAGAGGAAGAGCGTCGATCCGATCAAATTGAACAGCACATATTGCACACCTGCCCGCAGTCTTTCGTTGCCACCCGAATGGATCATCAGCCCGTAAGAAGCGATCAATAGGACTTCGAAAAACACAAAGAGGTTGAAAAGGTCACCTGTCAAAAAAGCGCCCGTGATGCCCATCAGCTGGAATTGAAACAGCGCGTGGAAATGCCGCCCCCGTTCATCCCACCCCGAGCCAATGGCATAGAGCAAGACCATAAGCGCGAGCACGGAAGTCAAGAGCACCATGAGCGTTGAAAGCCGATCGCCGACGAGGACGATCCCGAAAGGTGCCGCCCAATCGCCCATCTGGTAGAGGATGATTGTCCCATCCGACGCCTGCCAGGCCAGACCAGCAGCAACTGCGATCAGCGCCACAACACCCGCCACGGAAAAGACCCGCTGAATGCCCATATGATAGCGCGCAGCCAGCACAATAAAGGGGGCGAGAATGGCCGGCAGCAAAATCGGCGCGGCGATCCAATGTGTCATTGCGCGTCCTCCGTATTGCTGGAGCCGGTCGCGTTAGTTGGATCGTTCACCTTGTCGTCATCTCCGCCCAAGAACGCGCCCAGCGCGATCATCACCACCACTGCTGTCATCCCGAAGGAAATGACGATGGCTGTCAAAACCAGCGCCTGTGGGAGTGGATCGGAATAAATTACACCCTCGACACCTTTCTGAAGGATCGGCGGCGCACCGATGGTCAAACGTCCAGACGCAAAGAGAAAAATGTTCACAGCATAGGTCAGCAGCGATATGCCGAGGATCACTGGAAAGGTACGCATGCGTAGGACGAGATAGAGGCCAGCGGCAGTGAGCACTCCAATGGCGGATGCAACGAGAAGCTCCATGTTACGCCTCCCCCTTCGTCATTGTTTTGTCATCGTCCCGTGATGGATCAATGTCCATCGGGTGATCCGCATCCGGCGTGTCGCGCCGCCGCGCCAGACGTGACAAGCTTTCAAGCGCCAGCATCACAGCGCCAACGACCGAAAGGAACACACCCAGATCAAAGACCGCCGCAGTCGCCAGTTCGAATTCATTGAATGGCGGGATGCGCACGTAGGTGAAATCAGATGTCAGGAAGGGTTTGCTGACAAACCATGAGCCGATCCCGCTCAGCCCGGCAATGAGAACACCGGCTCCGATAATTCCGTGATACGGATACCTTAGCCGCGCCGAAGCCCAGCTGAATCCGCTGGCCATATACTGCATCACCACACCGATGGAGACGACAAGGCCCGCAATGAAGCCGCCCCCGGGTTCGTTGTGCCCTCGAAGGAAGATGTAAAAGCCAACCAGCATGACGACCGGCAACATCACACGGGTCAGCACCACCATCATCATCGGATGCATGTCGCCCGCGCGCGGCTGGTCAGGTTGACGGTTCAGCAACCGGGCACGCACCGGGCCATCCAACAGGGCCTCGGTGAGCGCGTAGATAAGCAACGCTGCAATACCCAGAACGATGATCTCGCCGTAAGTATCAAACCCCCGGAAATCGACCAGGATCACGTTGACCATGTTGGTGCCGCCCCCGCCCTTGTAGGAATTCGCAGCATGGAAGGCCGATATGGAAGGCTCCACCGCATCGCGCAGCAGATAGTGATAGGATAAGGCCATCGTGGCCAGCCCACCCGCGACAGCCACCGCGCCGTCTCTGCTGCGCTGCAACAGAGAACTTTCAATGGGCGTGCGGTTGGGGAGAAAATTCAACGCAAGAAGCAGCAGAATGATGGTCACGACCTCAACAGTAAACTGCGTCATCGCAAGGTCTGGCGCGCTGAAAAAGACAAAGCCGACCGATACCATCAGGCCTGCAATACCCATCAAAATCAGCGCCAAAAGCCTGTTGCGATGCAAAAAGACCAAAGCGATGGTCGCGGTCACAAGCATCACCCAGCCCGCGAAAGCGACAGGGTTTGCCGGTTGCATCTGGCGTGTCGCTTCCGCGACCGTGCCAGTGGTCCACGCATAATAGCCCGCCACTAGAATGGCCACCGTCGCCACTGCCGAGTAGCGCGAAAACGAGCCATTGTGCAAAGGCAGGACGATTTTCTGAAACAGCCCCACAATTCCTTCGATCAGGCCTTCAAAAATTATCTTTGCTTCCGGGCGCGGTGTCGCGTCCCACAGGCGCAATGCGGGCTTGTACACGGTTAACAGGATCAAACCACCGATCGTCGCGATGACCGACATGTAAAGCGCCGGCACCAGTCCGTGCCAGATCTTGAAATAGGCCGTCGGGACTTCGGCCGTATCACCAAGCACCGAAGCCGTCACAATTTTGACGAAAGGTTCAGCCAGAAACGGCGCGACACCGATCAGAACAACAGGAACCATCAAGATCGCCGGGGGCAACCACATACCGGGGCCCGGATCATGCGGCGGTGCAGGGTAGTCGTCGCGCTTGGGACCAAGGAATGTGTGTATGATTAGGCGGAAGCAATACGCCGCCGAAAAGAGCGAGCCCACGGTCGCCATCACCGGCAAGAGCCAGGGCGACCCGAAAAGCACTGTGTGATGAGCCTCTTCCAACATCATTTCCTTGGACAAAAAACCATTGAGCAGCGGAATACCGGCCATCGACAGGGCACCCAGCGTGGCGATCACAAAGGTAATGGGCATGAGATGGCGCAACCCGCCAAGTCGCCTGATGTCGCGGGTATGGGTTTCGTGATCCACGATCCCTGCGGACATGAAAAGCGCCGCCTTGAAAGTCGCGTGGTTGAGAATGTGGAACATCGCGGCCATAGCGCCAAAGGCTGTTCCCGTCCCCAAGAGCATCGTGATCAGACCCAGGTGGCTGACAGTTGAAAAGGCCAGCAGTGCTTTGAGGTCATGCTTGAAAATCGCAATGAACGCGCCCAGCACCATGGTGATCAGTCCCGCTGTTGTCACGATCGCAAACCATTCCGGCGTACCGGACAAAACCGGCCACATGCGGGCCATTAGAAAGATACCCGCCTTTACCATCGTCGCCGAGTGCAGATAGGCTGAAACCGGCGTCGGAGCGGCCATCGCGTGCGGCAACCAGAAGTGAAACGGGAACTGTGCGGATTTGGTAAAGCAGCCCATCAAGATAAGGATCAGCGCGGGCAGATAATATGGGCTTTCCTGAATGAGATCCCGGTTTTGGAGGATCACGCTCAGGTCATAACTGCCCACGATCTGACCCAGGATCAGCATGCCCCCAATCATCGCAAGCCCACCCATGCCGGTAACCGTCAACGCCATGCGTGCCCCTTGCCGGCCTTCGGGCAGGTGTTTCCAATACCCAATCAGCAAGAACGATGACAGCGACGTCAATTCCCAGAAAATGAGCAAAAGCAGTATGTTGTCACTCAGAACAATGCCCACCATCGCGCCCTGAAACAGCAACAGATAGGTGAAGAATTCACCCATATTGTCCTTACGCGACAGATAAAACCGCGCATAGGTGATGATGAGCAGGCCGATCCCAAGGATCAGCATCGCAAAGAAAAAACCCAATCCGTCCAGCATCAGGTTGAAATTTAAGCCCAAGATCGGCATCCAATCGACGCCGACGGTCACGGTTTCTCCCGCAAAAACGGCAGGGGCATTCGTCCAAAGACCGATAAAGGCTGAAAGCGTGATCGTGAAAGTAACACCCGCGCAGGCGGCGCGTCCGGCTTGATTCATTAGTCCGGGAAGAAGGGCGCCCAAAAAGGGCAAGGCGACGATGAGGAAGAGGGACACGCGAACTCCTGATCTTTGGGCCGGAAAGTATACTCTCCCTAATGTGATACAAATTGCCAGACCTCAAGGGAAACCCCGCAGAAATCGTCACGGTTTCGCATCATCAGGGTGAATTCTCGTATCAAAGCGCGGTTTTTGATACCAAGAGGTGCGCAGGCACCAGATCCACGCTTGACAACACGCATCTTCCGACCGGACTACTTTTTGCAGGTTGCGCAGACGCACGCTGGACCGTGCGCAGTTGAATTGGGGAAAGGCAGCACAACATGGGTGCACTTGACGGAATTTTGGTGATTGCCATTGAACAGGCCGTGGCTGCGCCAATGTGTACGGTCAGGCTTGCCGATGCGGGCGCACGCGTGATCAAGATCGAGCGCCCCGAAGGCGAAACCGCACGGCACTACGACTATGCAGTCGAGGGATCCTGCACCTATTTCACCTGGCTCAACCGCGGCAAGGAAAGTGCCGTACTCGATCTTAAAACCGACACCGATATGGCGTTGATGCGCCGCATGCTCGGGCAGGCTGACGTTTTGGTTCAAAACCTTGCACCCGGTGCGATGGACCGGCTTGGTCTTGGTAATGCAATGCTGCAGCGCGACTACCCGCAGTTGATCGTCGTTTCCATCTGCGGCTATGGAGCGGATACGGACTATGCGGGGATGAAGGCGTATGATCTGCTGGTGCAAGCCGAAAGCGGAATATGCGCCATAACCGGTACGGAACAAGAGCCTTGCAAGGTGGGCGCGCCAGTCGCAGATGTTGCCACGGGAACCAATGCCCACGCAGCCGTCCTCGAAGCCCTGATCGCGCGCGGTCGCACGGGCACGGGCCAATGTATCGAGGTTGCTATGTTTGACGGGCTTGCGGACTGGTTGGCCGTCCCATTTCTGCACCAAGAGCACGCGCACACCACAACGCAGCGCCACGGCATGTCTCATGCCACCGTCTATCCCTATCGACCGTATCAATGCGAGGATGGCACGCTTCTCTTGGCCGTTCAAAACAACCAGCAATGGGCGCGGTTTTGTACGAAGGCGCTGGAGCGTCCTGACCTGACAGCACGCACAGATTTTGCGACGAATGCAGACCGGGTCCGTCACCGCACTGCACTGGATGCCGAGCTTGTGCCGTGGTTTGCGTCACAAATGGTAGCTGATGCGATTGCTAAGCTCGAGACCGCAGGCATTGCTTGGGCACGCTACCGCGATGTGTCAGGACTCGCAGAGCACCCCGCATTGAGGCGCACGCGTGTGACACTCGAAAATGGCGCTGAGGTCGAAATTCCGCGTCCAGCGGGGCGCGATGATACTTTTCGCCCAGGCCCCCTGCCCGCTCTTGGCGCGGATACCAAAAAGATCCGCGCTGAATTCGGCAGCATGTCTTAGGAAATTTGCACCAACATCACGCGCGGCGCTTTTCTGGCAACAGCACACTGATCAGTTGATCGGAAAGTCGCGCAGGCACTGCTCAGCCAGATTCTCGAAATCCTCCAGCGTCTCGACGACACCGCGTCTGTCCCGAACGACTTCAAGTGCTGCTTTCTTTTGCGCCCATGTCCCGGACACATGTTCCTCGAGCATGAGAAAGGAAATTCCCAGCATCACTTCCTTTTCCAACGCGCCCAACCGACCTGCACCATTCAGCGCAACGCCCGTCAAGGCGACAATATTCGCACAGCGCAATGCAGCAGCTTCAGATCCCGCATAGATTTTTTCGGCCCCCCGCGCCGATCCGCCCGCCAGAGCAACGGCCACTGCAATCGCACCCAGAGCCGCCTTCAAAACGCACAATGCGCTATGGTCGCCCGAGACCGCGCGCTTCTCATGGTGTCACATCGCGCACCCATCCGGGGTTGATCCGGGAAATTCGTTGCGAACTGATCGTGTTTTGTGATGCCTGCGGATGGCTCTGTTGCGAACGCCGAGCCTTCAAGATCGACAAACGCCGCAGTGCTGATACAGACCAAATTGATCTGATACCAAAAAGTAACAAGCCTACGCGTGACCATTGATGTTCCGATCAAAAAGGGAAATCGTTGCCGTCAGGCTGACATATCAGGCACAGGGCCTGCAATCCCTGAATGTGCCGACTTGGCGCGCGCGGCAAGACTGGTATAAGAACCGCGAAAATGACAGGCCCGGAGGCCAAGGCAATGCGCACCCACACAATCACCCGCAGCACCGCGGAGACAGAGATCACCGTCAGCATCAATCTTGATGGCTCAGGCGTTTTTGACAACAAGACAGGTGTTGGGTTCTTTGACCACATGCTGGATCAGTTGGCCCGTCACTCACTGATTGATATGGAAGTGCGGGCCACAGGCGATTTGCATATCGATGACCACCACACTGTCGAAGACACCGGCATCGCTCTGGGGCAGGCGCTCGCGGCCGCGTTGGGGGACAAGCGAGGAATTGTGCGCTACGGATCTTGCCTGTTGCCGATGGATGATGCGCTCGTGCGCTGTGCACTGGACCTTTCCGCGCGCCCCTATCTGATCTGGAATGTGGATATGCCCACGGCGAAAATCGGCAGTTTTGACAGCGAATTAGTTCGCGAATTCTTCACCGCACTGGCCACGCACGGCGGTATCACCCTGCACGTCGATATGCTGCACGGCCTCAACACCCACCACATCGCAGAGGCGACGTTCAAGTCCGTAGCCCGCGCCCTGCGGCAGGCAGTTGAAACGGATCCACGCAAGGCGGACGCCATTCCGTCTACAAAAGGAGCCCTCTAAGTGCGCACGGCCATTATCGATTATGGCAGCGGCAACCTGCATTCGGCGCAAAAAGCGTTTGAGCGCATGGCCCTTGAGACAAACGGCGGGGACATTGTTGTCACAGACGCCGCAGATGTGATCGCGTCGGCCGACCGCATTGTGCTTCCCGGAGACGGTGCTTTTCCCGCCTGTATGGCCGCGCTGAGAGGACATTCAGGCATCTATGCGGCCCTTGTTGAAGCAGTCACGGTCAAAGCACGTCCGTTCATGGGGATCTGCGTGGGCATGCAATTGATGGCTACTTGGGGGCGTGAATACGAGGATACCAAGGGGCTCGACTGGATCGGTGGAGACGTCACACAGATCCAACCAGGCGACGACGCGCTGAAGGTCCCCCATATGGGGTGGAACGATCTGGTGATTGACGCCCCGCACCAGGTTTTCGATGGAATTGCAACCGGCAACCACGCTTACTTTGTCCATAGCTACCACATGGCCGTGAACGATCCCGCTCAGCGGTTGGCACATGTGGAATACGGCGGCGATGTCACGGCTGTCATCGGACGGGACAATATGATTGGACTGCAGTTCCACCCAGAAAAAAGCCAATCCGCTGGGTTGCGCATGATCGGCAATTTTCTCAAATGGCGGCCCTGACCGCGCGCTCCGCAGGTTACTACGCTTCAGGCACCTGCATTGTGTGCAATAATTCGATCATCGCGCTTTGATCGTTTTTCAAAAAGCCGTGGCGCGGATCGTCAAGATCAGCAATCAGCGTGATGAGTGCTGTGAAGGCAATGACCATGCCGGGCAACAGTTCAGAGCGTTTGTCGAAGCTGACACCAAAACGATACCCTGTCGCACCAAGAGCCAGTCCCGAAATTACATAGAGCGCGAGCCAAATTATATCAGGAATCGTATGCCGGACGCCGACCGCTACCCGCAGCGTGTGGAAATCGATCACATCATTCAGCGCGCTGACAATAAGGCTGTTCGTGGGTGTCGGGTTGTCCCGCGCCATGGGCGCCACAAGTTGCCACATGCGTGTCTGCAGCACCTCTGACGCGCGGATCAATTGCATGGTGTCCGCGATGGTCATCTCTTTCACAAGACCGATGGAGGCCCGGTCTTCGACGTATTCATGCAGCAACGCGCGTAGTTCTTCGGCCTGCGTTGCCTCAGCAATCAGATCCGCACGCAGATACGCAGTTCCAATGGCGTTGGCTTCATCCAACACCAGTCCGCGACGTTCAGAAAAGTTTGACGCGGCAATTCCGAAGGTAAAAGCCAGCAAGAAACTCACCAATCCAAGGATCGAGCCCGTCACCAATCCTGTCGAGCCCATGTCGTCTTCCTCGCGCCGCAAGCGCACGCCTCGCCCGTAGCGAAAGCCCAATTCACAGGCCAAAAGGAAAAAGACAGCGCTCGCACAAAAAACGATCCAGGACGGGAAAGTGTTTAAAACATCGCCAAACATGACACGCGCTCTTCTGCTGTCGAACCTTTGGTACGCTAGCAGGTGCTCTTGTGCTTGGCTATTCATCCTTTGTAAAAAGCGCGTTTCTGACACGGTATGCGGCTATTATGCGTTGCTGCGCCATACGTTTTAAACGTCCACACACATAAATGCGCCGCCGAACGCGTTGCAAATCCTACCGTCTGGATGCAAAAAGCGCGCAACTAAATTGCCAGTAGAAATGATATCGCACGGGGAGTGCAGCATGATCCTTTATCCCGCCATTGATCTCAAAGATGGCCAGGCCGTGCGGCTTGTGCATGGCGACATGGCACAATCGACTGTCTTCAATGACGATCCCGCAGCACAGGCGAAATCCTTTGTGGCAGCCGGTTGCACGTGGTTGCATCTTGTTGATCTCAATGGCGCTTTTTCTGGCACACCCGTCAACGCAGCGCCCGTGGAAGCCATTCTGAAGGCCTGCGATGTTCCCGCGCAGCTCGGCGGTGGTATTCGCGACATGGCCACGATCGAAAGCTGGCTCGACAAGGGAATCGCGCGCGTGATCCTGGGCACAGTCGCGGTGGAGAACCCGGAGCTTGTCCGTGAGGCGGCACGCCGTTTTCCGGAGCAAATCGCTGTGGGGATCGATGCGCGCAACGGATTTGTCGCCACTAAGGGCTGGGCGGAAGAGACCGACGTAGAAGTCACCACACTCGCAAAATCCTTCGAGGATGCCGGTGTCGCGGCCATCATTTACACCGACATTTTGCGTGACGGCGCTATGGGAGGGCCGAACGTCAATGCGACCTCCGCTCTGGCACAGGCCGTCGATATCCCGGTGATCGCGTCAGGCGGCGTTTCGTCTTTGTCCGACTTGATCGCGCTTAAGGAAACCGATGTAATTTCGGGCGCGATCTCAGGACGTGCGCTCTATGATGGTGCCATTGACCTTGCCGCGGCCCTTGCAGCACTGGAGAGCGCATGACGCGCGTTGGCTTGCCTGGCTCGAAAAACCAAAGTAGACCCTGCGCATGTTGAAAACCCGTATCATCCCCTGTCTCGATGTGGCGGACGGTCGCGTGGTGAAAGGCGTGAATTTCGTTGATTTGCGCGACGCTGGTGATCCTGTGGATGCAGCCATTGCCTATGACGCTGCAGGTGCGGACGAGCTCTGCTTTCTGGATATCACTGCCACGCATGAAAACCGCGCCACTATGTTCGATGTGGTCACGCGCACAGCAGAGCATTGTTACATCCCACTCACGGTGGGCGGTGGCGTGCGGACAGTGGCAGACGTGCGTGCGCTGTTGCTGGCGGGTGCTGACAAAGTGTCGTTTAATTCTGCGGCTGTGGCTAATCCGGATGTCGTGGCTGCTGCCGCGGATCAATTTGGCAGCCAGTGTATCGTCGTTGCTATTGACGCCAAGACAAGTGCACCCGGAAAATGGGAGATTTTCACCCATGGTGGACGCAAACCCACGGGTATTGACGCGGTTGATTTTGCCCGCACCGTGGCAGCAAAAGGCGCAGGCGAAATCCTGCTGACCTCCATGGATCGCGACGGAACCCGCGCAGGTTTCAATCTTCCGCTCACGCAAGCCATCGCCAGCGCCGTGCATGTGCCGGTCATTGCTTCTGGAGGCGTTGGCACGTTGGACCATCTGGTAGAAGGCGTGACCATAGGCGGTGCGTCGGCAGTTCTGGCCGCATCGATTTTCCACTTTGGCGACTTTTCCATTGCCGAGGCCAAGGCGCATATGTCGGCCGCCGGTATTCCCATGAGGCTCACATGACATTGCAAGACCTTTATGCCGTGATCGACGCCCGCAAAACCGCAGACCCGCAAAGCAGTTGGACCGCTCAGCTGCTACACAAAGGGCCGGAAAAATGTGCCGAGAAATTTGGTGAAGAGGCCATTGAAGCCGTGATCGAAGCTGTAAAGGGCGATCGACCGGCGCTGACACGCGAAGCCGCAGACGTGCTGTATCACCTGTTGGTTATGCTGGCTGCACGAAATGTTCCGCTAGACGATGTGCTTGCAGAACTGGACCGGCGGCAAGGGCAGTCCGGTATCTCGGAAAAAGCGCAACGCTGAAAGCCGCCCTCAGGTCTGTAGCTTTGACGAGATGATGCCTGTGGCAAACCCACCAAATCGCAATTCTCCGAAAAGGCGTTGGTACTCAATCTTGGGGCATCGGTTCTGCACAACATCAATCCCGTGATCTGCCGCTTTTTTCGCCGCACTTTCGTGTTGGACGCCGATCTGCATCCAAATTGTCCGAAGATCTGGAAAAGCCTCAAGCGCTTCATCTAGAATTGCAGGCACAGCGTCTGACCGGCGGAAAACATCGACCATGTCTATCGGCGTTTCGATCTCTGACAGACTGGCGCGCACCTCTTTGCCAAACAGCTTTTCACCCGCGTGGCGTGGATTGACAGGTACAATGTCATAGCCCTTCAGATCGAGATACCGCGCCACATAGTAGCTGGGGCGCACCGAATTGAGGGAAACGCCAACCACGGCGACACGTTTCGTGCGTGTCAAAACGGCCTTTAAGTATGCATCCGTGTAAGTCATAAAAGCACCTTAGCCGCGCAGCCTGCCAAAAAAAAGCGCCCTTCGCTTTGAGCAAAGGACGCATAAGGTACGGAACGAGGGACAGTCAAAGGCGCAAAGGGCGTTCCGTGCCCTCTGGCTAAGACTGAAGATAAGCACAAAAGTGCTGTAATCCAGATGTTCTCGCAAATCTGTGAACGAAACGTTAACATGTCGCAGACAATTAGATATTAATCGAAAATATCTTCCAGCACGTCAAAGGCCTCCTCGAGTAGATGCCGCATCATTCCCTTACGCTTTTTGCGCGCGCGACGGTGCGGCGCATCATACCGCGTTTTGTAGGCTTTCTTGCCGCTCTTGCGCCGCTCTTGCGCATATGAATGCGTCTCTTGTGGCACAGGTTCTTTTTTCAAACGCTTCATATCATGTAGCGGCGCGCCACATTTCGAACAGGTCAGCTCATGCCGCCCTTTTTCCAGCACCAACGCGGCGCGTGTCCCACAATAACAACATGTGGCGATTTTCGTAGGATAGCCCATCTGTTTCTACGCGCCCTCTAGCTCTACATTCTGACGACTGGCATATAAGGCGATCGCCGACGCATTCGAGACGTTCAGCGATCCAAAGGCGCCAGCCGCGTCGATACGTACCAGATGATCCACTGTTTCCTTGGTTTTTTCCCGCAAGCCTGGCCCCTCAGCACCGAGCACCAAAGCAATGGCACGGTCTCGTTTGCCCGCAACGGCCTGTTCAACCGTCATCTCTGCGGTGCCATCCAGCCCCAAAACAAGATATCCCATATCCTGCAGCGCTCGGATGCCATCCGCTAGGTTACGCACACGAATGTAGGGTTGACGTTCCAGCGCCCCACTCGCGGCCTTGGCCAATGCACCCGTTTCCGGTGCTGCGTGGTGCCGCGTGCCGATCACAGCGCAGGCCCCTAGAACCTCGGCGGAGCGTAAAATTGCGCCAACGTTATGTGGATCCGTAACACGATCAAGCATGATCACGCGCGGCGCTTCAGGCCCGATACACACATCTTCCAAGCGTCCCCAGTCCAGAGGTTTGACCTCAAGTGCGGCCCCCTGGTGCACCGAGCCCGGATCAAGCGGCACGGTGAACTTGCGTGGATCGACCACTTCGGCTGTGATTGAGGACGCTTCAATGGCGTCAGCCAACTTGCCTTGCGCATTCAACGTAACAACCAGTCGCAGTTTTTCGCGGTCAGGGTTGTTCAAGGCATCACGAACAGCATGAAGACCAAACAGCCAAATCGTTTCGCGACTGTCAGCTTTTTTGTCCTGTTCCTTGCGCACAACCCACTTGGGCTTTTTCATTCCGAGCTTCCAACTGATTTTGGCAACAAAATGCCGGTGTTTTCGCCTTGACGCCTTTAAGCACCGCTAGTAATCACGCCTTCACTGCCGATGCAATGCATCGCGGAGTGGGCGACAGGCCGCAAGGTGTGGCAGGGGACTGTAACTCCCTCGCGGAGACGCACGCCTGGTTCGATTCCAGGGTCGCCCACCATTTCCTATTCAGCAAAATGAAGACGCCGCCTTGAAGGTTCTGGAACGCACTGCCGGGCCACGCACCGCAAGTTAAATTGTGTCGTCCTGCGACGGTATGCACGTTTGTCGGAAGTCTGCCAAGTATATGGTATCCGATACCAACGAGCATCAAACAGATCAGTTACACCAAACACCCACTATGCATTTTTTGGTTTCCCTTGGGGCAAATACGGTTCTTGCGGCGCACTAACCCGCTGTTTGCTGCAGATGTCCGTCAAAGGCCGCGATCCCCGCATCCAAGCCTTTACGCCCCAAACCAATCCGAAAATGGTTTTGCGGAACACACCCTAACTCTGAGGCGTAGATCGAACTGGGTAGAACCAGAACTCCGCTTTGTTCGACGAGACCGCGGGCAAATGCATCGATCCCGTCGGATCCCTTGTAACGCGGATACGCCATGCAGGAACCATCCGGTCGCTGCCAATCGAATAGCACCTCATGACGTGCAAAAAATGCCTCCCATTTTGGTAGGTTTTCATCCACAATAGCGCAATTGCGTGCCAGCAATTTGTCCCGGTTTTTCAACGCGATCACGGCCAAGCGCTCGCTTGGGCCCGCGTTACAGATCGACAGATAATGCTTCATCCGTTCCATGCGGGATAAAACATCGCGGTCTTGCGTCGCGATCCATCCAATGCGCAACCCCGGCAGCCCGTAGGATTTCGACATCACGCCGAGCGACAAGCCACGCTCGTAAACGTCAGCGACGAACGGCAAATGCTGTGTCCCCGTGGGCCCCAATCCATTGAAGATCTCATCGTGCAGGATATAGATTCCATGCTGTCGACACAGCGTGATCAAGGCGTCAAAGCGGTCCTGCGACAGGATTGCACCCGTCGGATTATGCGGGAAATTCATCGTCAGAAGGCGCGTATTGGGTCGTATCGCCGCCGCGACGCGATCAATGTCCAGTGACCAGTGATCATTCCCATCCAAGGGCACACCCGTCGCGTTACATATCGCCAAGGGCAGTGTCTCGTGTGACTGATAATTTGGCGTTATGACGATCGCATGACTGTCACGATCCAGCAGAACCGAATTGGCCGCGAAAATCCCCTCGCTTGCTCCGGCAAAACACAAAATATTCTCGGGACCCTGCGCCATATAGGTCGTCGCGATCAGCGCCCGTAGATCGGGAGCACCAAATGTTTCCGTATAGCCCAGCCACATACCCTCAAAGGCCTCACGGTCCTCAGGGGTCGCCATTGCCAGCAACTCGCGTAGGGAAATACTTTCCGCATCAGATGCAGTCAGATGATAGCGCGCATTAAATTCCCATTTCGCAAAATGCGTTTCCAATCGAAAATCTGGCAATGTGATCATGCGCATCTCTCTTTCAGGTGTGTTCCATCTGAGTATGCGATCCTAAATCAAATGCGAAGCCTCTTGTCTGTCCCTTTCGCAATGGCAGACATGCACATATAACGACCTGCATCCATCGCAAGGGATTGACCACGGCCCATGGATCCACACCCTGCACCGCCTTGTGCGAACTACACGATCGTCGTCGTCGCACAGCGCGGCAGGATCGCTTATGAAGCCCTGCTCTTTGCAGCATCCTTGCGGCATTGCAGTCCCAAGTTCAGCGGTCGCCTTTTCGTGGCAGAGCCGCAATGTGGTCCACTCTGGGATCAGGATCCAAGGATTCCACAACAGGACATTCGCTCCGCGCTTGAGGACCTGGGCGCAGAAATTCTACCGTTTGAAAACCGTTCCTTTGGTGCCAACTATCCACATGGCAACAAAATTGAACTCCTGCGCGCCCTGCCCCGAAACGCGCCATTTGTCTTCTTTGATACAGATACGCTGATCACTGGCGATATCACATCCGTTCCTTTCGACTTTGACCGCCCCTCCGCCTCGCTCAGGCGCAAGGGCACATGGCCAAAGCCAAAACCAGAGGGTCCAGGATACAGGATAATCTGGAAAGCGCTGTACGATCAATTCGATCTAGATTTCGAAAGCTCTCTGGATCACAGACATCCAGAACAGAGCTGGAAGCGCTATCTCTACTTTAATGCAGGGTTTTTCTATTATCGCTGCCCACATGTTTTTGGGGAGATGTTCGAACGAATTGCTGTCTCCATTCGAGACGATCCGCCAAGTGCTCTTGAGGGGCAAGCGCTTTACCCCTGGCTGGATCAGGTTGCCTTGCCGCTGGTCATTCACGCGCTTGGCGGGGCACGGCACGCTCTGCCGCCTGGACTGATTGACGGGTCGATTAGTTGTCACTATCGCCTCTTGCCGCTGCTCTATGCACGCCAGAGCGATCTGGCGGTAGACGTGCTGGAAACCGTGGCTGCCCCGGACCAGATCGCAACAGTGCTCAAGCACCACGAACCCCTGCGTCGGATGGTCTATGAAGGCGAAGGCGCGCAGGTTCGCGCGTTGTTTGACCGCAACCCCAGTGCACCAGATCAATCGTTGATCCGTACACGCCTGCAGGCAAAGGGCTTGTGGATCCGCTAGCCCACCGGCCTTGTACCCCTGCCGCCCATGCCCTAACCATGGCGCAACAAAAGTCCTCAGGAGAACCCAAGATGATAGACCCAGATGGCCCCAGCTACGGCTTTGACACGTTACAAATTCACGCAGGCGCACGGCCCGACCCGGCAACAGGCGCGCGTCAAACGCCGATCTATCAGACCACCGCTTATGTGTTCCGCGACGCAGAACATGCGGCAGCGCTTTTCAATCTGCAGGAAGTCGGTTTCATCTATTCCCGGCTAACCAATCCTACGGTCGCCGTTTTGCAGGAACGGATCGCGACGCTTGAAGGCGGCGTCGGTGCGGCCTGCTGCTCCTCCGGTCACGCGGCACAAATCATGGCGCTGTTCCCTTTGATGGGACCGGGTAAGAACATCGTTGCCTCGACGCGCCTTTATGGTGGCACAGTCACGCAGTTCAGCCATACCATCAAGCGGTTTGGATGGGAGTGCACCTTTGTCGACTTTGACGATCTGGATGCGGTCAAAGCGGCGATCGACGACGATACCCGCGCTGTATTTTGCGAAGCCATCGCCAATCCAGGTGGATACATTACGGATCTCGATGCGATCTCTGCGATCTCCGACGCGGCAGGCATTCCGCTGATCGTCGACAATACCTCGGCCACGCCTTATCTGTGCCGCCCGATCGAGCATGGCGCCACGCTGGTGGTCCATTCGACCACGAAGTACCTCACCGGCAACGGCACAGTGACCGGCGGCTGCGTCGTGGACTCCGGCAAGTTCGACTGGTCTGCAAACGACAAATTTCCCTCGCTCAGCGCACCCGAACCAGCCTATCATGGCCTGAAATTCCACGAGACTTTCGGACCGCTCGCCTTTACGTTCCATTCCATCGCCATCGGTTTGCGTGACCTCGGCATGACGATGAACCCGCAAGCGGCACATTATACGTTGATGGGCACCGAAACCCTATCACTGCGCATGGACAGACATATTGAAAACGCAGAAACCGTGTCTGCGTGGTTGGAAAAGGATCCACGGGTCGACTATGTGACATATGCCGGGCTCAAGTCGTCCCCCTACCATGATCGCGTGAAAAAGATCTGTCCCAAGGGCGCTGGTGGCCTTTTCACATTCGCCATGAAAGGCGGCTACGACGCCTGCGTGAAATTCGTGAACGCGTTGGAGATCTTTAGCCATGTGGCCAACCTCGGGGACGCGCGCAGTCTTGTTATCCATTCTGCCTCAACCACGCACCGGCAGTTGACTACAGAACAGCAAGAGGCTGCGGGCGCCGGACCCGGCGTGGTCCGTATCTCTATCGGGACCGAAGATGCGGATGATCTGATTGCGGATCTGGATCAAGCGTTGGCCAAAGCCACAAGCTGATTTCTACACGGGGCGGTGAGAACCGCCCCATGCATCTACTTTCGTCAATCCACGATCGCAAAGACCATCGTGACCTGCGCCGAAAGGCTGACCTCTCCGGGGGCCACTGGCACATCTGATGCCATGCGCGCCGAAGACATCTCCATCATCACAGGTCGCGGTGTCGCCCCGTTTTCGGAGATGGATTGCACAGGGCCCAATACAACACCCGCGGCCTCAGCCAATTGCGCGGCCTTGGCCATCGCATCTGCAACCGCTGCGCTCCGAGCTTCCGCAATCGCTACCTCCGGGTCCTGCAATGAAAACTGCAAACCATTGAAGGTGTTCGCACCGTCACGGACAACTGCATCCAACAGCGCGCCAAGTGCACTGAGATCCCGCGCACGGATGGTCAGCGCGTTGCTCGCAACAAAACCAGTGATCGTGCGGGAGGGTGCCGCATTGCCTTGCGGGCGCGACCAGACCGGTTGCAAGGACAGCCCCTGCGTTTGCATGTCACGCGCGGCAATTCCCAGATCTTCAAGCTGTGCAATGACGCCCCTCACCGCCTCTGATGTCATCTTTAGGGCATCTTCTGCATCTGCCGCTTGATGCGTCACGCCAACGCTCAGGCTGGCCATGTCCGGTGCTGCGTCCACGACCCCGCGCCCTGACGTGGTGATTACACGGTTTTCTGCCGCCATTGTCGCAGTTGCCAGGCCAAGTCCTATGACCAAAATGCTCAACACGCTTTTCATCTGTCACCTCTCGTTTTCCTGCCTTTAACGATGTCCCTGATGCGGCCCAATGACAAGCCGATGTTTGCTTTTGCTTTCCCTCGGCAAAGACCTGCTCTATCCTCGAAAAAGGGCCTGAGGCTCTGTTTTTTCGCGTTGTTTTCGAATAGAGAGTTGCCATGAAACCGGGTTTTGCGCTGTCCTTGTCTTTTGATGGCATAACTCTGCTGCATCGTTCTGCAGCAGGCTGGCGTGCTGTTGGCGAGGCAGACCCACGTTCTGCTGAACTGACGGAAGCCCTTGCCACCCTACGCCGAAGCGCTGCGGCCCTGTCACCCGGGGGATTTCACAGCAAGCTCGTGATTCCGGATGATCAGATTCGCTATATGTCACTGAACACAGGCGCGTTGAACGACGACGACCGTCGCGATGCGGCGCGTAGAGCGTTGGAAGGTGCCACACCCTACGCTGTTTCGGAGCTTGTTTTTGATGTTCACGCCTCTGGCGACGACACACAAGTGGCGGCTGTCGCGCGCGACACACTGCGGGAAGCGGAGGTTTTTGCAGTCGAGCACATGCTCAATCCAGTCGGTTTCGCAGCATGGCCCGCCAAGGACGGATTGTTCGGACGCGAACCCTTTTTCGGCATGACGAATGTCGCGGAATCGTTGCTGGCAAAAGGTGAAACGGTGGATCGTGAAGGCGCATTTTTTGCGCCCCTGTCTCCAGCGCACACTTCAGACGGGGACATCCACATCGCCGCCATATCGCCCGTCGATGAAAAAGGGACGGCTGGGGAAAATTCATCCTCCACCGACGCAAAGACCCAGTCAGAAGCCAAGACCGCCGCCGACGCCAATTTTGTGAGCCGCCGTCGCGTTCCGACGTTTAAAACGGGGCCGTCAGCGCTGTCTGCCAATTCCGGGATTACGGACGGCTCTGTGCCAGGGTTTGGTGAGCCGCCGACACCTTTCGAACATGCGCCCAAGTCCAAAACCCCTCGTGCGCCTGACGCAGCCGCCTTGCCTGCCCCCTCACCCGTGGTGCGCAAGACACAATCAGATGTAGAGCGTTTCACCATTTACGGAGCACGTTCTTCTGACCGCACATCAAGCCGGTTCGGAGGGATCGGCAGTCTGCTGCTGATCGGCTTGATGCTGGTCGCTGGACTTGCAGCTTTTGCAAGCAATGCAATCAGCACGCAGATGTCTGATTTGCTGGCACGATTGAGCGCTCCCGCTCCCGTTGCGCAGTTTACCGCACCTTTGCAGCCGCAAGCGATTGAGAATCCTGCGTCAGATGCGCCGTCACCTGATGACCTTATCGCGCTGGATGCGTCCCTTAGTGACGAAGACACAGCTGTTTTGAACGCCATGCGCACGCCCTTAATCACCGAACCCAAGCCAACATCGTTACCGCAAACGGACGAGGTACGCGCCGCATATGCCGCAAGCGGCATCTGGCATGTGGCGCCAGCCGTTCCCAGCCCGCCACCATTAACAGATCTGGACAATCTGTACGTGACTGCGATTAACCCGGTCTCAGATCATTTAGATGCGGTCGCACTGTCTGACCCTACATCGCGCAAGCTCGATGCAGCTTTTCTCGCGCTCCCCTCTCCTGCGCCTGCCGGGACGTCGTTCGCGTTTGATGCACGCGGGCTTGTGGTGGCCACAGCCAGCGGCACTCTGACACCGGATGGCGTGCGTGTCTTTGCCGGAGAGCCCAACGCGCGCCCCCCGGAGAAAATGGTCAAGCTGGTGGTCCCGGTTGGGAATTTGGACAAGCAGCTGCACCTTGCACCGCTTCGCCCCAAGGCGCGACCAGCAGGACTTGTCAGAGAAATAGAACCTGTCGCTGCTGTTGCTGTCAGCACCGGACCCCAACCGGAATTGCGCGCTTTCCGCCCCAAGCTGCGCCCACAATCCGTGCAACAACCCACGCAGGCAACAGGACAAGCATCCGCGCTGGCTTCGGCCAGTTTGGTACCACTAGATGGATCTGATGCCCGCGCACTGTTATCAGATCAAGAAGGAACCGATTTTAATTCAGAAACGGCAAGTGCCGTCGTGGCTTCGCTGCGCCCCGCACTTCGTCCGTCCAATCTGAAGGCTCCGGTAGAACAGACGCGTCAAACGCCAACACCTACGGCCTCCGCAGCGGCACCACGCGTAGCGCCCAAAGCGGTTGCCCCAACTATCCCATCCAGCGCATCCGTTTCTCGTGAGGCAACAGCGCGCAATGCGCTCAACTTGCGCAAGGTCAATCTGATTGGCGTATATGGCAAACCTTCAAGTCGCCGCGCCCTCGTGCGCCTCAGCAATGGGCGCTACGTCAAGGTAAAGGTCGGAGACCGGATTGATGGCGGCCGGATTTCCGCTATTGGCGATGCCGAATTACAATATCAGAAAAGCGGCCGCGATGTTGTGCTGAAAATGCCGCGCGGTTAGCACACGCCGACATCGCCAAGCAAACACCTCCAGATATTCGGCCCTCAGTTCTATCGGGGACGCGGCTTGATCCACACACGCTACTCTGCTGCAATCTCACCGTTTGCAATCTGCTCCTGCTCGATACTCTCAAAAAGTGCCTTGAAGTTACCCTCGCCGAACCCATCGTCGCCCTTGCGCTGAATGAACTCAAAGAATATCGGACCGATCACAGTTTTCGAAAAAATCTGAAGCAGAATTTTCGTCTCACCGCCGTTAATGACGCCTTCTCCGTCGATCAGAATCCCGTGCTGCTTCATACGGCCTATCGGTTCAGCATGCCCGACCACGCGATCATGGCTCTGCGCATAGTACGTATCAGGTGGACCGGGCATGAATTTCAGACCACGTTCTGCGATTTCGTCGGTTGCATCGTAAATGTCCCGCGCGCCGACAGCGATATGTTGAATCCCCTCTCCATTGTACTTTTTGAGGTAAGATACGATCTGGCCTGTTTCACCGCGATCTTCGTTGATCGGTATCCGGATACGGCCACAAGGTGAGGTCAACGCACGGCTCAACAATCCGGTGAACTTACCCTCGATGTCAAAAAACCGTATTTCACGGAAGTTGAACAGATCACCGTAAAAGTGGAACCATTTGTCCATATTCCCTTTATGAACATTGTGGGTCAGGTGATCGAGGTAGTAAAACCCCACGCCTTCAGGCTTTGATTGCGCGATCCAGTCATACTCTTCATTGTAAGGGCTGGTGTCATAATATGCGTCGACGAAGTACAAGATCGATCCACCAATGCCCAGAATAGCCGGGACATCCAGCACCTTTTCGCTACCGCAGAAAGGTTCCGCACCTTTCGCCACAGCCTGTTCGAAAGCCTGCTGCGCATTCGCAACACGCCAACCCATCGACGGTGCACAGGGGCCGTGCTCTTTGACGAATTGTGCCGCAAAACTGTCCGGATCAGCATTCAGCACGTAGGTAATATCACCCTGCTGCCAAAGCTCTATCTCCCGGCTTTTATGATTGGCGACATGGCCGTACCCCATTCGCGCAAAAAGACTCCGTAGTTCTTCGGGGTTTGGATGCGCGAATTCGACAAACTCGAACCCATCCGTCCCGGCTGGATTGTCTTCGCTGATCTTTGCACGCGGTGCGTTGTGCGGAAAAGGGCCCATCGCTGTCTCTCCTTGTCGAAAAATCCGTCAGATGCCTTATTTTGACACTGATAGACTTAACAGCGCGCTTTTTTTGCGTGTAGTTATGGGTTTTCTAGAGATTTTTCGCGTATTTTACGCATACTTTTGTGCAAACAAGACAAGGTTTCGCATTTTGCTGGATGAGATGGACAAAAAGCTGCTTGCTGCACTGCAAAAAGACGCTCAACTGACGGCGCAGCAATTGGGCGAAATGCTGCATTTGTCGCCCAGTCAAGCCGGGCGGCGCAAGCAGCGCTTGGAAGTGGGGAATTACATCAAGTCCTATGTGGCTCGGCTTGATGCCGCTGCACTGGGACTGTCCGTACAGGGATTTGTCCAGGTCCATCTGGCCAGCCACGGCGCTGATCAGTCTCGCAGTTTCAAAAGCCTCGTAGATCGCACGCCAGAGATCACCGATGCGTGGACAATGACCGGGGACGCGGATTATCTGTTACGTGTCTATTGCGCCGATTTGCCAGATTTGAACCGGCTAATCCAAGATATACTGTTGCAGCATCCTGCCGTGGCGCGTGTTCACAGCCAGATCGTGATGGACCAGTTGAAAACCGACGGGCCACTGCCGACGTGACCCACAAGGAGTGTGACCGCTAATGGAAGGCTTCCTCTTTCAGGCCTCGATCTACCTTGCCGCTGCCGTGATTGCGGTCCCATTTGCCGCGCGACTGGGGCTGGGTTCTGTGCTGGGCTATTTGGCGGCGGGTATCATGATCGGGCCTGTGCTGGGGCTTGTGGGGTCCGAAACACAGGATCTACAGCATTTTGCCGAATTCGGTGTGGTGATGATGCTTTTTCTGATTGGGTTAGAGCTCGAACCCCGGGCACTTTGGGACATGCGCCACCGCTTACTGGGTCTTGGTGGCCTGCAAATCGGTCTGAGTACCTTGGCCCTGATGGTCATTGCCATGGCCTATGATCAACCCTGGGGCGTCGCACTGGCGATCGGCCTAAGCTTGTCACTGAGTTCAACCGCAATCGTGCTACAAACTCTGTCCGAAAAGGGGCTGATGCAGACAACAGGCGGGCGCAACATTTTCTCGGTTCTGTTAACTCAGGATATCGCCGTCATCCCCATCCTGGCCTTCCTACCTTTACTCGTCGTTACCCTGCCCACCCGGATTGCACAAGACGGATCGATCCAGATCGGAACGCCCGATGTAGAGCATCATGGCGCAGGCCATCATTCCCTATCGTTGGTCGAAGGTCTGCCGGCTTGGGGTGTCACGCTGGTGACCATCGCTGCCATAGCCGCGGTCGTTTTCGCGGGTGTCTACCTCACCCGCCCCGTCTTTCGTTACATCCACGCATCGCGCCTGCGTGAAATGTACACGGCCCTTGCACTGCTGATCGTTGTCGGGATCTCCTTTCTGATGATGTTGGTCGGCCTATCCCCTGCTTTGGGCGCGTTCCTGGCCGGTGTTGTTCTGGCGAACTCCGAATTCCGCCACGAATTGGAAACCGACCTTGAACCCTTCAAGGGTCTGTTACTGGGTCTCTTTTTCATCACCGTGGGCGCGGGCATCAACTTCACTTTGTTGTTCGCAAATATGCCCGCCATTGTCTCCATGGCCCTACTGGTCATCCTTGTAAAAGGGGCGGTCCTATTTGTCCTGGGGCGGGCTTTTAAACTCAAAGGTCGGGACAATTGGCTCTTTGCGCTTGGTCTTGCACAGGCAGGCGAATTCGGGTTCGTGCTTACGTCCTTCTCAGTCCAACAGAACGTGATCCCGCTGGTTGTGGCCGAAACGCTGTTGCTGGTCATTGCACTCTCAATGCTGATCACGCCGCTTATGTTCATTCTCTACGATGTTCTGTCGCGCCGGATCGTGGAAACGGCGGAAGCTCGGCCGCCCGATGACGAGATCGACGAAGAAGGGCCGGTCATTATTGCTGGCATCGGACGGTTTGGACAGATTGTAAACAGGCTGGTTCAGGCGAACGGGTTCAAGACCGTGGTTCTAGATAATGACATGGAAACCATCGCTGTCATGCGTCGTTTCGGATTCAAGGGGTTTCTCGGCGACCCTACCCGTCCTGACATCTTGCGCGCTGCAGGTATTGAAAGCGCCAAGGTCCTCGTTGTGGCGCTCGATGATCCGGAAGCCGCGATCAAATTGGTCAAATACGCCCGCTCCCTGCGCCCGGATCTGCACATCATCGCCCGCGCGCGCGACCGCACCTTTGTCTACCGGTTGTTTCAGGCTGGGGCTTCCGACATCGTCCGCGAACTCTTTGACAGCTCGCTGCGTGCGGGGCGTTATGTTCTGGAGAACGTCGGATTGAGCGAGTACGAAGCCGCTGAAGCCGAACGGCTCTTTTACCAGCACGATCGAAAAACCGTGCGAGAACTGGCCGAACTGTGGGATCCCGCGAGACCGACAAGTCAAAACCCAGCGTATATCGCACGTGCCAAGGAGCTTCAAAAAGAACTGGAGACTGCCTTCCTAAGCAAGGCGGACCCCAAAGATGCCAGTGAAACCCAAGTGGCGCGCAACGAAGACTAACCGTCTGTGACGCCTGCTTCAGCGAAGGTTGCCATGCCGCTGTGGCACGCCACAGCGGCCTTTAAAACAGCGATCGCGACAGCCCCACCCGAGGCTTCGCCCAACCTTAAACCAAGAGAAAGCAGGGGGGGTTTTCCCAGTGCAGCAAGCAACTTACCGTGCGCGCCTTCGGCACTCAGGTGACCCGCCGCGCAATGATCGAGCGCAGACGCCGACACCTTAAAAAGACATGCCGCTGCGGCACAACAGATAAACCCGTCCAGCATCACGGGGATCCGTAGCTGTCGCGCATGGGCGATCGCGCCCGCCATCGCGGCCAGTTCCCGACCACCGAGACATCGCAAGATTTCCAAACCATCTTCATGCGGTTGGTGCCGCGCCAGTCCTTCCATGACCACGCGCGTTTTTATGGCCAAACCCGCTTCATCCACTCCGGTGCCGCGCCCCACCCAATCTTCTGCTGTACCACCAAAACAGGCCGCAGCCAGTGCAGCTGCTGATGTGGTATTGCCAATTCCCATTTCACCCACAACCAACACATCCGCGCGCGGGTCAACTGCATCCCAACCCGTTTGCAATGCGGTCACGACTTCGGCTTTGGTCATCGCAGGCGTTATGGTGAAATCATCCGTAGGCGTGTCCAAAGCCAATGCGTGAACGTCAAGCCGAGCACCAAAAGCTTGTGCCAATTGATTGATCGCGGCCCCACCATGATCAAAATTAGCGACCATTTGTGCCGTCACCTCTGCAGGGAAAGCAGACACACCTTGCGCGGCAACACCATGATTACCCGCAAACACGATGATCTGGGGCGCTTTAATGTGTGGCTTTTCCTGTCCACGCCATCCTGCGTACCAAATTGCAAGATCTTCCATCGCACCAAGGGCACCAGGTGGTTTTGTCAGTTGAGCGTTACGCGCCCTTGCAGCTTCGACAGCAGCTGCCACAGGATCTCCGCTTTCCAACAAAAGACTGCGAAACCCGTTTAGATCGGAAAAAGCGACTGCCATCGGAGAACCTCATTGCATGATTGATGTCGCCTGTTTACCCAAAGTGTCAGGACCAGCAAGATACGAAAAGGCCACACGTGCATGGAAAACGACAAGCGTCCACGTTTCCTGACGGACATCGTTTTGGCCTTTTGCCTTTTGACCCGTTTGCCCATGCCACATCTACCATCCGAAGCCTTCAAACAAGGGGCGCGTGCGATTTGGGCCTACGCGCTTGTCGGCATCTTTGTTGGGACTGTTTTGCTGGGTATCGGCACGGCAAGCCTCGCGCTTGAACTACCATCCAGCCTCGCTGCTGGGTTGATGATCGCTGCGGGTTTTTTGCTGACCGGGGGCTTACATGAAGACGGGCTGGCCGATACTGCCGACGGCGTTTGGGGCGGCCAGACAAAAGAACAACGCCTTGAAATCATGAAAGACAGCCGGATTGGCACCTATGGCACGCTGTCCCTCATTTTGATCATTGGTCTGCGGTGGGTCGCGTTTGCAGCGCTTTTGCCTGCAGCGCCCACAGCGATCCTTGTTGCCGCAACGGTGTCGCGCACCAGTATGACCATCTTAATGATCAGCTTGCCACATGCCCGGTCCGATGGTTTGTCGCGCAGCTTGGGCTCTGCGACACGATCAAGCGTTGTTCTCGGTTGGTTTATCGCACTTCTGTGCGCTGGTTTGTGCCTTGGTGTGACTGGATGGATCACCGTACTACCAGCCTGCCTGAGCGCGGCTGTGCTCCACCTGCTGGCACGTACAAAGCTGGGCGGCCAGTCCGGCGATATCCTGGGGGCAACACAGCAAATCAGTGAAGCGTTGATCCTGATCACACTTGTAGCCCTACTGGCATAAAAAAACCGCGCCAGATCAGCGCGGTTCCTTCATCTTGAACTTAATTAGTTTTTACGCCGCGACGCGGCTGTCCAGGACATCCCCGACTTGTTTGGCGGCAGCAAGCTCATCACCGCCGCTGACCGCAGCCACTTCGCGCGTCAAACGCTCCAGTGCGGCTTCATACAGCTGCCGTTCGGAATAACTCTGTTCGCGCTGATCATCAGTACGGTGCAGATCCCGCACGACTTCGGCGATCGCAATCAGATCGCCCGAGTTGATTTTCTGCTCGTATTCCTGCGCACGACGCGACCACATGGCCCGTTTGACCTTGGCCTTGCCTTTAAGCGTCTTCATTGCGTGCATGATCACATCCGGGCTGCTCAGCGCCCGCATCCCGATCTCCGTCGCTTTGTGCGTTGGCACCCGCAGGGTCATCTTGTCCTTCTCAAAAGAGATAACAAAAAGCTCAAGCGAAATGCCTGCGACTTCCTGTTCCTCGATCGATAAGATCTGTCCGACACCATGGGCCGGATAGACGACGAACTCGTTGGGGCGGAAATCAAGTTTCTTCGATTTTGTCATTCAGTATTCCTCGGCAGACGACGTGTTTCGTAAGATTTAGGCAGCGAAAGACACACAGGAGCGAAGCTAAGAGCCGCGCAAAGCCGGTGTGTTATTGCCGAATTGTCAGGTCTGTATCTGTTGGACAGATATTATGAAGCGTTCTTTCGTCGATTATTATCGCTATCATATTAGCACAAAATACGACGACACGAAAGCTGCCCTGAGGTAATCAATAGCATCTCTGTTCAAAAACAAGAGCTTAGATTGGAAAAACATGCGATTTTAGCCGAATCGGCAACGGAAAAAGGGATTATCCACCCTCTCCTGGCGTCTCAGAGAAGTATTTTTCGAGCTTTCCAGTCTCACCATCACGCTCTTCTGCATCAGGCAACGGATCTTTCTTTGTGATGATAACGGGCCAGAGTTCGGAGTATTTTCGGTTAAACTCCACCCATTTCTCCATGTCCGGTTCCGTGTCGGGTCGAATGGCGTCCGCTGGGCACTCTGGTTCGCAGACGCCACAATCGATGCATTCATCCGGATGGATCACCAGCATGTTTTCACCTTCGTAAAAACAATCGACGGGGCACACTTCTACGCAGTCGGTGTATTTGCAGGCAATGCAGCTGTCGTTCACGATATAGGTCATGGGACCCTCTTCTCCGGCCGGTAACTCTTAACGCTAGCTAAATGAGACATGGACATCATTCAAGAGAGCGCGTTCGAGAAAGATCAAGGGTGCGACGATCCTTCTTGGTTGGGCGACCTTTTCCCTCAAAAGCAGGATTTTCCGGAGTTTTTTCCCGCCGTTTCTCAGGTATCGGCGACAGCTCCGTGTAAAGCGCTTGCGCCTCCACGGCTGGACCACGTCGCAGGCCAAGCGCCTCAATGCGAATGACCCGCACATGATCCCCCTGAGAAAACGTCAGAACATCTCCCGGACAGACCAGCGTGCTGCGCTTTTCCACACGAATCGTATTGACCCGCACCTGACCGGCGGTGACCACCGAAGCGGCCAGTGACCGCGTCTTGAAAAAACGCCCATGCCAGAGCCATTTATCCAGGCGCAGCTTTTCAGCCACTCAGGTTTTATCCTTCAAACCCATAAGTGCCGCAGCAAAGGGGTTGTCGGGATCAATCTTCTTTTCCGGTTTCGAAGGCCGAGCTGAAAACTTCTGCGCCCCTTTATTGCGGTCACCCTTGCCGGACGGGCGTTTGTTTTTGTGCCCTGGCTTGCCCTTGCCTTGTGGCCGTTCACCTTCGCGCCGTCGAGCAGGTCCTCCCGCACCACGGGCGGCACGACCCCATGTAAAGGTATAGAAAACTTCGATTTCCTCGGGCTCCACCGCATCTGAACTTGCTGATGCGCCTTCGGTTTCTTTGTCCGCCGGCTTCGCTTCGACCTCATCCGCGCTTTCAGAAGGCACTTCAGCCGCCGTGTCGGACGATTCCTCGACGGCAGCAGGTACCACGTCCTCGGCCGCAGGAGCCTCAATTGATGCTTCTGTCTCCGCCACAACGGCGGGCTGTTTCACCTTGGCCCGTTCTGCGCGTTCCGCTTTATAGCCAAGCCCCTGCATCAAGTCTGCAAATTGCTCTAGCGTCATACCCGTGATCGACAGCATATCGGCTTTCGCTTCAAAACCGGCGCGGGTGTTTTCAGCCCGCAACATATCTGCAAGACGCTCCAACATATCGATGCGGATGCCGCGCGCGCCTGCCGTTCTGTAGCCGGACATCGTATCCGCACCTTCCGGCGCACCAGCATCAGCGGGAATTGTCACGAGCCCTGGCGGTGGCGCTTCGACGAACGTGTCCAGACCGCGCGCAAGTGACCATAGAACCAGTCGCAAACGTGTCGGCGCAGGTTTTAAAAGCAGCGGCATAAAAATGGTGAATTGACCAAACCTTATGCCGTGCTTGCGCAGCGCCCCGCGAGAGTCTTGATCAAGTGCTTTGACCTCTTCAGCGACCTGAGCACGCGGCAGAACGCCCAGCCCTTCGACCATCTGAAAAGCGAACCCGCGTGCCAATCCGGTCAGCGTTTCATCGCGGTTGAGGTTCAAGAGAGGTTCGAACGCCGACGCGATTCTTCGGTCGATGAAATGTTGCAAGCGTCGCTGCACTTTTTGCACCACTTCGGGCCCTGCGACATCGTCGACAAACACATCTACCTGCGGCTTAAGCGGCTCAGAACCAGCTACAAGCTTGCCCACAGCGTCGGTGCCCCACATCAATCCCCCTTGTTCGGTGAAATCGATCTCCGTGTCAGGCGCATTGTAAAAGCGATCCGCGCGCAGATGAAACTGCGGTGCGAGCGCCTGGAGCGCTGCTGTTTTAATGGTTTTGGATTCTGCGCCCGAAGCCCCTTTGTCCTGGCTAAACCGAAAGCCTTCCAGTTTACCTACAAATTCGCCTTCAACGGTCACTTCACCGGTATTTGATACGTCTGCCACCATGGCTTCCTTCTGGCCGAGCCGGCGCAAAAGCACGGATGTGCGCCGGTCCACAAATCTTTGGGTCAGACGCTCGTGCAGCGCATCCGACAACCTGTCTTCTACAGAACGTGTTTGCTCACGCCAATGGCTTTCGTCATCTGTCCAACCTTTGCGTTGCGTGACATACGTCCATGTGCGGATATACGCCAACCGTTTGGACAATGCATCTATGTCACCGTCCATTCGGTCGATTCGGTTGATATGCCGCCCCAACCATTCGTTCGGCACAGCACCACGCTCGTGCAGGTAATTGAAAATCTGCTCTAGAAGGCTTGCATGTTCTGCACTGCTAATTCCGCGAAAATCGGGAATGCGACACACGTCCCACAACAATCGAACCGACGGCCCATCTGAGCAGCGCGCGGCAACTTCCGCGATTTGTCCCAGCGCCTTGAGCGCCCCAAGGTCATCCGCCTCGCGGGCGCGCAGCAAGATTTCCTCTTCCGGCGTTGCTTCAAGGGCGCGGATCAGCGCGTCAATGGATCCAAATCGCAGCTTAGGGTTACGCCAAACAAGCCGTTTGAGCGGCGTAAAGCTGTGATCCATGATGGCTTGTGCCACGGGATCATCCAACGGCCTTGCTTCGCCGGTGACCCCAAAGGTTCCGTTTTTCATACCCCGTCCGGCCCGCCCAGCGATCTGTGCCAGTTCATTCGGCGCAAGAGGACGCATGCGGCGCCCGTCAAACTTGGACAACGCAGAAAAAGCCACATGGTCAACGTCTAGATTGAGCCCCATCCCAATGGCATCCGTTGCCACCAAATAGTCTACGTCCCCGTTCTGATACATCTCGACTTGCGCGTTGCGCGTGCGGGGGCTGAGCGCCCCCATAACAACCGCGGCGCCACCTTTCTGGCGTCGAATCAATTCGGCAATCGCGTATACATTTTCAACCGAGAAACCGACGATCGCACTGCGTGGCTTCATTCTGCTTATCTTTTTCGGGCCACTGTACGTCAGGCTTGACATGCGCTCGCGTTGAACGAACTGCGCGTGCGGTACAAGTTCGCGGATCGGACCACGCATTGTGTCAGAGCCCAAAAAGACAGTTTCATGCAAGCCGCGCGCACGCATCAGCCGGTCTGTAAAGACATGTCCACGTTCGGGATCCGCACAAAGCTGGATCTCATCAACAGCCAGAAAATCACAGCCCATTCCGTCCGGCATGGCTTCGACTGTACAGACCCAATACTGCGTGCGGGGCGGTACAATGCGCTCCTCGCCCGTTACCAGTGCGACAACGGACGGGCCACGCACAGCGACAATACGGTCGTAAACCTCACGGGCTAAAAGTCGTAGCGGCAACCCAATCATGCCTGTACGATGCCCCAACATCCGCTCGATCGCGTAAGTGGTCTTGCCCGTGTTGGTGGGGCCTAGAACAGCCACCACCTGCTTGTTACCAATCACGACGCGTTCCTTGATTGCAGCCCGCTCAGAGGGTCTGGTTGATCCCACGGCCAGCAAGACGTTCGCGCGCCTCTTTGGCTTGTTCGTGATGTGGATTTATGGTGAGAACACGGTCGTAGGCTTCGGCTGCACGCGCCACATCGCCGAACTCCTGGAACATCACGCCCAGCCCGTAGAGTGCATTGTAATTGTTTGGATTGAGGACGAGCGCGTGCTGCAGGTCATCTAACGCAGGGCCGAACAACCCGGCGCGAAAGTAAGCTGTGGCACGGGCGTGCCAGCCTTCGGCAAACGTTGGCGCGTGATCAATCAGGGCGGAAAAATGCTCTATCGCGCGCGCTGTATTTTTTGCTTCAAGTGCCTCGCGCCCTCGTTTGAGCAGCAAATCCATTGAAGCAGAGCCAGAGCGGTCCCAAATCAGGCCAAGTTCTCTCTCCAGGCGGCGTGCATCTGATTCGGGTGCATCGCGCAGTTGCTCGAGCAGCTCCATTTCTTGAGTTTGCGCCACAACTGGCGCAAAAAACACGGGCACAATCAAAAGTGCCGCAACGATCAGTTTGAGAATCTGTGCGTGCATGGTCATAACACCATTGAATGTAACAGGCGCGCGGTGCAATTCCAGAGGTTGCGCGCAGATCAAGGCAAAAGGGTTCCAGAATGAGCGATATTATGAACGGTGCAGTCGAAAAGCTGAACGAAAAACTTACGGGAGGTGCTTTTGACGGAACTGCGAAGTTCGCCATTACGGATGTTGGCGCGATCATCGTCGACGGCAACGGTGCGCGGCCCGGTGACGAAGACGCCGACGTAACGCTAAGTGCTGATGCGGACACTTTTGAAGCCATTCTGATGGGGGAAACAAATCCGACTGCCGCTTTCATGACCGGAAAGCTCTCTGTGGACGGTGATATGGCGATGGCGATGCAACTTGCGGCGGCACTTGCCTGATGGAGCTCGGCCCCGCCCCGTTCTACAGCGACGTTGCTTTCGGACCTGAGAATGGGGCAGCATATTGGGCACAAACATCGGATAATCTACGCATCCGGCTTGGATCATGGCCGCTGGCCAAGGCACAGGGCTCGGTCCTGATCTTTCCCGGACGCACAGAGTTTATCGAGAAATACGGTCAGATCGCACAGGCCTTTGCCACGCGCGGTCTTGCCAGTGCTGCGATCGACTGGCGCGGTCAGGGACTGTCGGATCGGCTGCTAGACAACCCGTTGCTGGGCCATGTGGAGAATTTTCCTGATTACCAAAAGGATGTGGCAGCACTGGTGCGTGCGATGCGCGCGCTGGACATGCCACGCCCGTATTTTCTTTTGGCACATTCAATGGGGGGCGCCATTGGTTTGCGCGCAGTTATCGAAGGTTTTGCGGTGCAAGCCGCCGCTTTCAGTGGCCCTATGTGGGGCATCAAGATCGCGCCGCATCTCAAACCCGCCGCTTGGGTCCTCACACGCGCAATGCCCCGGATCGGCCAAGGCCACCGTCTGCCCCCAGGTACAAAACTGGAACACCATGTTCTGGTGGACGGGTTCGAAAACAACCTGCTGACGCGCGACAAAGCGCAGTTTGATATTATGCGCCAGCAACTGACTGCGCATCCGGATCTTTCTCTTGGTGGCCCAAGCTATATCTGGCTTCGGGAGGCCTTGGCGGAAACGCGTCATCTCGCGGGACGCCCCTCACCCAGTCTGCCCTGCATCACTTTTATGGGCAGCAACGAGCGCATCGTGGATATCCCTGCGATTCACACCCGCATGCAAGCCTGGCATGGCGCCAAGCTCGAGATCGTGCCCGGGGGTGAACATGAGGTCCTGATGGAAAACGCGACCGTGACCGAACCCCTTTTCGACATGATGGCTAAGCATTTTCTGGAACGCACCACAACTTGAGTTCTGGGCATCTGCGTCCTCCTTGCTAAGTTAGAAGCATGACCAACGATCCTGTGCTCAGCTTTACCGACCGTGGCATCTATTGCGCCGCGGGAGATTTCTACATTGACCCCTGGCGTCCGGTGGACCGTGCTCTCATTACGCACGGCCATGCGGACCATGCGCGGTTCGGGCACAACCACTATCTTGCGACCCATGCAGCCCTGCCTGTGATGAAACATCGATTGGGTGCTTTTTCCGCACAAGGGGTCGGTTACGGCGAAACGCTGCACATTGATGGCGCGCAGGTGTCTTTTCATCCGGCAGGTCACGTACCAGGCTCGGCGCAGATAAAAGTATCCGTTGGTGGGCAAATCTGGGTGGCTTCGGGCGATTACAAGATCGAAGATGATGGGCTGTCAGAACCTTTTGAACCCCAGCGGTGCCACCATTTCATCACGGAATCTACCTTTGGTTTGCCGGTATTCCGTTGGAAACCCCAAGCAGATGTGGCGCGCGACCTGAACGACTGGTGGGGGGGCTGCGCATCAGCCGGTAAAACCGCGTTTCTGGGGGCTTATTCACTGGGCAAAGCGCAACGACTTTTGCGCATGCTGGACCCAAACATCGGCCCGATCCTGACACATGGCGCGGTTGAGGCCACGAATACTGTGCTGCGGGCACAAGGCATCATCCTGCCCGAAACCATGCAGTTAACCAAAGACGTTGATCCTAAGGAAAACAAAGGCGCATTGGTCCTTGCGCCGCCCTCGGCCCTCGGCAGCACCTGGGCCAAACGATTTGGCCCAGGCGAAAGTGCTTTTGCGAGCGGCTGGATGCAGTTGCGCGGTATCAGACGCCGCCGCGCCGGAGATCGCGGTTTTGTTATTTCTGATCACGCCGATTGGCCCGGGTTACTTGAAGCAATCAAGGCAACGGGTGCGGAAAACATATATGTTACACATGGGTACACAGACATCTTCGCCCGTTATCTCATGGAATGCGGATGGAACGCACAGGCCGTCCCCACAGAATTTGGCGGCGACAGCGAGGAAAGCGAGGCCGTGGCGTGAAAGACTTCGTGACGCTTTTCAACGCAATCGATCAAACGACGAAAACAAACGTGAAAACCGCAGCGCTTGCCGAATTTTTTCGCACCGCGCGCGCGCGCGACCGCATCTGGACCATTGCTCTTTTTTCAGGTCGCCGCCCAAAGCGCGCGGTCACGACGACACGACTGCGGGAGTGGGCTGCGGAACTAGCTGATATCCCGCTATGGCTGTTCGAGGAAAGCTATCCGATCGTCGGCGACCTGGCAGAAACCATTGCCCTCGTTCTGCCGGATCACGATAACACGAGCGCGGCGAGCCTGACAGATTGGATCACACGTTTGCGGGCCTTGAGCGATCTTGACGAACCCGCGCGCAAGGTCTTTGTTTTGGATGCTTGGCAAGAACTTGGTGGGCGCGAGCGCTTTGTGTTCAACAAGCTGATCACCGGCGGGTTTCGGATGGGGGTCAGTCAAAAGCTGATGACCCGCGCGCTGGCGCAGGCCACCAACAAGCCAGAGGCGGAACTGGCGCATCGGTTGATGGGCGCTTGGAACCCAGAGACCACCACGTGGGAACAGCTCATAGAGGCGGAGGATCCCGCAACGGATGCGTCGCGCCCCTACCCCTTCTATTTGGCTCACGCAATTGACGAGACGCCAGCGTCTTTGGGTGCGCCAAAAGGCTGGCGCGCAGAGTGGAAGTGGGACGGCATCCGCGGCCAGCTCATCCTACGCAATGGGGCGTACTTCATCTGGTCGCGCGGCGAGGAGTTGATGACGGACCGGTTCCCCGAACTGGCCCGTGCGCTGGATTTCCTGCCCGACGGCACGGTGTTGGATGGCGAATTGTTGGTCTGGTTGCCCGAGGCGGATGCGCCCTCCAGCTTTAACGCGCTGCAATCGCGGATTGGACGCAAATCCGTTCCCAAAAAGCTGCTGCGCGAAGCGCCGGTCATATTGCACGCCTATGACCTCCTGGAATGGCAAGGCATCGATATCCGCCAGCAGCCCTTTGCAGAAAGACGTGCTCTGCTTGAAAAGGCTTGTGCAGTGTTACCGCCCGATGCACCGGTGCGTCTTTCTCCGCAGTTGAGTTTCGACACGTGGGATGCGCTTGCCGAACAGCGCGCGCGCGCACGCAGCCATCAGGCTGAGGGCGTCATGCTTAAAGCCGCCGACAGCCCCTACCGTGTGGGGCGCAAGAAAGGGGATTGGTGGAAATGGAAGCTGGACCCACTGACCATTGATGCTGTGATGATCTATGCGCAGGCCGGTCACGGACGCCGCGCCAACCTTTTCACGGATTTCACCTTCGCGGTATGGAATGGCAACGACCTTGTGCCGTTCACAAAAGCCTATTCCGGCCTCACGGATGCGGAGTTTCGCGAAATTACCGCCTGGGTGCGCAAAAATACGCAGCAACGCTTCGGCCCGGTCCGCCAGGTGACGCCGCAGCACGTCTTCGAAATTGCGTTCGAGGGCATCCAGTCAAGCCCGCGCCATAAATCCGGCGTTGCATTGCGGTTTCCACGCATGTCCCGCTGGCGACAGGACAAACCGCTCGCGGAAGCCAATACGCTTGAGGATCTCAAGGAGATGTTACAGATCTACGGTTAAGATGCGGTTTTTTGAATGTGGCGTCGACGTCTATACCCAAAAGGGCTCCTAACAAGTGCCGCACAATCGGATCCACTGAATTTTCATCGTATTTATCGACCCAACCCGTTGCGATCCGCGCGGTAGAACTCTACCTGAGGATGACGGTTCAAGAAATGCGGTGACGTATCGCTGCCGCCGCCCGACTGATCAGGAGACCACAGATGTTCAACCCCATTTTTCGAGATGCCAATGCAACCAACGCAAGGACCCCGAACCCTTTGGGAGATTTGCCAGAGTGGAACCTTGACGATCTCTACACGGGTGAAGATGCACCAGAACTCAAGCGCGATCTGGATTGGCTGGAGCAGGCATGCAGCAGTTTCGCGACGGATTACGAAGGTAATCTGGCGGGGCTGGATGCCGAAGGGTTTCTGGAATGCGTGCTGCGCAATGAAAAAATCAATCAAGTGGCTGGGCGGATCATGTCCTTTGCCGGATTGCGTTATTATCAGCTGACCACCGATGCAGATCGGGCCAAATTTATGTCTGACCTGCAAGAAAAGATCACCAACTTCACCACGCCGCTGGTGTTTTTCACACTGGAAATCAACCGCTTGCCGGATGATCATCTGGACGGGCTTTATGCGCGCAATGCGGATCTTGCGCGCTACAAACCCGTTTTCGACCGCGTCCGCGCCATGAAACCATATCAACTGAGCGATGAGTTGGAAAAATTCCTGCATGATCTGGGTGTCGTTGGCGACGCTTGGGAAAGGCTCTTTGATGAGACGATCGCGGGGTTGGAATTTGACGTGGATGGCGAAACACTAAACATCGAAGGCACGTTGAACCTTCTAACAGATCCAGAGCGCGCCAAACGCGAAGCCGCCGCACGCGAGTTGGCGCATGTCTTTGCCGATAACGTCAAAACATTCGCCCGGGTTCACAATACTCAGGCCAAGGAAAAGGAAATCGTGGATCGCTGGCGCGGCATGGAAACCCCACAGCAAGGCCGTCACCTGAGCAATCAGGTCGAACCAGAGGTCGTCGAAGCGCTGCGCAATGCGGTTGTCAAATCTTATCCCAAGCTGAGCCACCGTTATTATGAATTGAAACGAAAATGGCTCGGCCTTGACACTATGCAGGTTTGGGATCGTAACGCTCCGCTGCCCATGGAAGACACCCGCACCGTCGGTTGGGACCGCGCAGAGCAGATGGTGATGGAAGCCTATAACGCCTTCGATCCACGCATGGGCGAGATCGCCGAGCCGTTTTTCCGTAAAGGCTGGATAGATGCCGCCGTGAAACCAGGCAAAGCGCCCGGTGCCTTTGCCCATCCAACCGTCACAAACGTGCACCCCTACGTGATGTTGAACTATCTGGGAAAACCGCGTGATGTCATGACTTTGGCGCACGAGTTGGGACATGGCGTGCACCAGGTATTGGCTGCTGAGCAGGGCGAGATGCTTTCGTCCACACCGCTGACCCTCGCCGAAACTGCCAGCGTTTTTGGCGAGATGCTGACCTTTCAGCGTATGCTCGAAGGCGCGAAAGATGACGCAGAACGCAAAATTTTGCTCGCGGGCAAGGTCGAGGACATGATCAACACGGTCGTGCGCCAAATCGCGTTTTATGACTTTGAATGCAAGCTCCATGACGCGCGGCGCGGCGGCGAGTTGACCCCTGACGACATCAACGCGCTTTGGATGTCGGTACAGGCCGAAAGCCTGGGACCTGCCTTTGAATTTATGGACGGATACGAGACCTTCTGGGCCTACATCCCACACTTTGTGCATTCGCCGTTCTACGTCTACGCCTACGCCTTTGGAGACGGCCTCGTAAATGCGCTTTATGCTGTCTACGCCGAAGGCGATGCGGGTTTTGAAGATAAATACTTCGACATGCTCAAAGCGGGTGGGTCCAAGCACCACAAGGAACTGCTGGCCCCGTTTGGTCTTGATGCCTCGGATCCGGCGTTCTGGGATAAGGGCCTCAGCATGATCTCCGGTTTCATCGATCAATTGGAGGCGATGGAGGACTAGCCCCCAGCCACATACGTCATATCAATCATCGCCTGCGTGCCCTTGCTGAATTCCAGCGGGCACGCATAGGCCGCATTCTCGTGGACCGCCGCGCCGAACGCTTCCACCTGCAACACGTACTGATTGATGCCGGGAAACCGTTCCGTCGTAACCGTTTTCCCTTCGGTTTCTAAATGCAACTCTGCCTGATCGTGGGCGTTGGCATTGAAAGGGCACGACAAACGCAACACGCCTTTCTCGCCATGAAAAACGACCTCCTGACGTGGGAAAGCCCGCATCGACACAATACCCGAATAGCTGAAACCGGGGAACTCAGCGGCAAGATGCACGAACGTGTCCACGCCATTTTCCATTGTGATCTTGGCATAGGGCACAGATGTAGGTTCCTGCCCGGTCACAAAGCGCGCGGCCCCCAAAATGTAAACGCCGATGTCCGGCAAGCCACCGCCACCCGTGTCCACCTGATTGCGAATGTTGGCCGCATCGTCATTGAAGTAAGTAAAAACGGCATCCACATGACGCAGGGTTCCAATCGCACCACCCTGCACCAGATCGCGTGCACGCTGAAATTGCGGATGATGGACGATCATGTAAGCCTCAGCGACCACAAGACCGGAGGCGTCACGCGCGGCGATGAGCATGTCAAACTCATCGGCGTGCAGGGTCATGGGCTTTTCGCACAAAACATGTTTACCGGAGTCGATGGCCTTGAGACTCCAATCCACATGCAGATGGTTTGGCAAGGGAATATAGACTGCGTCAATCTCATCCGATGCTAAAAGGGCATCGTAACTGTCATAGATGCGCGTGTGCGGCGAGAAGCGCGTAAAGCGTGCTGCTTTTTCGCTGCTAGAAGTTGCCAGTCCTGCAAAATCTGCACCTTGGGCCGCATGGATGGCCGGCGCCATATGATTAGCCGCAAAATTTGACCCGCCTAATATGCCCCACCGCAAATGTGCTACCATGTCGCCCTCCCAAAGCTATGGCTGCATCAAAGACAGTTTGCGACCAGCATTCAACCGCTGTTTCCGTTTGCCAAGACGGGTCCCCAAAAAAAGACCCACGCAGCATATGCTGCGCAGGCCTCTCGAGGATATCAAACTTGCGTCAGGCCGACACCGCCATGCCTTTTTCCTTGGCAAGATCACGCATCTTCTTTTGCAGTTTTTCAAATGCCCGTACTTCGATCTGACGAATGCGCTCACGGCTAACGTCGTACTCAGAACTCAGATCTTCGAGTGTCACCGTCTTTTCTGACAGGCGACGCTGGGTGAGGATGTCTTTTTCACGGTCATTCAGCACACTCATCGCATCTGCCAACAACTCACGTCGCGCTTCCAATTCGTTGCGCGCCTCGTAATCGCTAGCTTGATCTGCATCTTCATCTTCCAGCCAGTCTTGCCACTGCATGGTCCCTTCGCCTTCGCTGCCAACAGTGGCATTCAGCGACGCATCCCCCCCCGACATACGGCGGTTCATCGAAATGACTTCTGCTTCGGTGACCCCAAGGTCCGTTGCGATGCGCTTCACGTTATCGGGATGCATATCACCGTCTTCCAGCGCACCGATCTTATTCTTGGCCTTGCGCAGATTAAAAAACAGCTTTTTCTGACCGGAAGTCGTACCGAGCTTCACCAGCGACCAAGACCTCAGAATATATTCCTGAATGGAAGCTCTAATCCACCACATCGCGTATGTTGCAAGGCGGAAGCCCTTTTCCGGATCAAACCGTTTGACCGCTTGCATCAGGCCCACATTTGCCTCGGAAATGACCTCTGCCTGCGGTAAGCCATATCCGCGATATCCCATCGCGATTTTGGCAGCAAGGCGCAGGTGAGACGTCACCATTTTATGCGCAGAGGCCGTATCTTGCTCCTCAACCCAGCGCTTGGCGAGCATGTATTCTTCTTCCGGCTCAAGCAGCGGAAACTTGCGGATTTCCTGCATGTATCGGTTGAGCCCGCCTTCTGGCGTCGGTGCGGGAAGATTTGCAAAATTTGCCATTCTTTGGCTCCTAATGTTTAAGGACTTAACATAGATATGGTATCTAAACCGATCTGTTCAAGAACATGACCGTCAATTTGTTAACGAAGTGCTTAGAGCAGCCAAGTTAAAAATGTATTGCCAAAAGGGACGGGCGTTAACGAATTCTGAGCCGTTCGCTCACACCGCCTTGGCAGATCGTTACGCACCACGCAGCGCAGTCAAAAGCGCATCCATATCCTGAGGTAATTCCGCCTCGAACCGCATCGCCTTGCCCGAGCAAGGGTGCACAAACCCGAGTACCGTTGCATGGAGCGCTTGCCGCTCAAATGCCTGCAAGACGTCCAGCGCTGCAGCTGACAAAGCACCCTTGGGCAGCTTTCGTTTGCCACCGTACGTCGGATCGCCAACCAGCCCATGCCCTGCATGTGCCATATGGACCCTGATCTGGTGCGTGCGGCCCGTTTCCAACCAACACTCCATCTTGGCGAGAACCGGCGGGCTGCCGAAGCTTTCGACGGTGCGGGCGCGGGTCACTGCATGACGGCCACCTTCAAACAGGACAGCCTGGCGTTGACGATCCGTCTTGTGCCGCGCCAGCTGGGTGGTCAATTTCAAGATGTTTCCACGCTCGAAAGAAGTGCCACGAATTCCGCGCAACCTGGGGTCACTCGCATCAGGCACGCCGTAAACTAGGCAGGTATAGTACCGCTCCACACTATGCGCTTCGAACTGTGCGGCCAGGCCATGATGCGCCTTGTCTGATTTAGCGACGACCAGCAAGCCACTGGTTTCCTTGCCGATCCGGTGCACGATACCAGGGCGTTTCATCCCGCCCACACCGGACAAGTCATCCCCGCAATGCGCCAAAAGAGCGTTCACCAACGTGCCCGAAGGCGTACCGGGTGCCGGGTGCACAACCATTCCAGCCGGTTTGTTGACGACGATCAGGTCTGTATCCTCAAAAATGATCTCTAGCGGTATGTCCTCGGGCAGAATGTGGCTGGCCTCGGCCTCTTCCACGGTTACGCAGATCTCAGCACCTTCTGCCACGCGCGCCTTGGGGTCACGCGCAATAACGCCATTCACAACAATAGCCCCCGCGTCGAGTAACCGCGCCAGACGGGTCCTGGAAAGTGACGCCGCCTCTGGCACATCCCGTGCCATCGCCTTATCAAGACGTGCCGGGGGCGCGTTCCCTATCTTAAATCGGATTTCACGGACAGACATGGACAACCCCGAAAAAGACTCTGGTGCAGATCTGAGTGAACCTGCCAACATCAGGTTTCTGCGCCGCCTCGTTACAGTATTGACCGCTACGATGATAGCGGGAGTTCTCACAATCATCGCCTTGATTGCGATGCGGTTCTATGATGCGCCCCCTGTTCTGCCCGAAACGCTGGCACTGCCAGATGGCGCGCGTGCAGTTTCTTTCACGCAAGGGCCGGATTGGTACGCGGTGGTCACGGACGCCGACGACATCTTGATATATGATCGCGTGACAGGGCGCCTCAAACAAACAATAGAAATCGAATAGCGACCGTTCAGCCTAAATGCGCCACTTGTGACGCCTCGATCACCAACGCCAATCCCCAAAATCGGACCAATTGCGCCTCGAATTCTTGCTGGGCAGAGGGCGTAAGGCCGGTCAATTGCTCTACGCGGAAACCAAACCGCTGCATCCCACTTTTGCCAATGTAACTAAGGAAAATCGGTGCGATTCGACGTTCCAGAGCGATCGCGGCGAGTCGCGCCGCCAATCGTTCCTCATGTTGAATCGGTCCGGTGATACGCAAGCCGATATAGGACATGTCCGCCTCTGGCATTGTCCAGAGTGTGACGCATGGCGGCGCTGCCCGTGGAGTGGGCGTATGGTCCACGGCTCTGTTGGGAGCCTCGAAAATGGCGGCATCCAGATCCAGCGGAACATGTGGAGAGAGATTTGCAAGTATGGACACCATATCGCGTTCCGGATTCATCCCTTTACCCCCTGCTCAATGATCGACGCTGCCGCCGCATTGCCCGGTTCCGGCAGTGTCGCCGCACCCAGTGCTGCTTTCACCTGTTCCGCTTTACTGCCATCAAGAAAGGCCGTTACCTCACGCTCGAGTGTCAAAAGATCCAATGGATCGACCAGTCCGGCAAGGCCACGCTCAAACGCGGCCTGCGCCCGTCGTTCCTGATCATCCAGATAAGGTGCCGATTGCGGAATAAAGATCGCAGGAATGTGCGCATACATCAGTTCATGAAAAGAATTGTATCCAGCAGCAGAAATGCACAGATCCGACGCTTGACACAGATCCAATGTACGCGAGGTCTGTATCACACGGGTGTTTTGCCACCCATATAAACCGCTGGCAACGACGGCATGTGGCCAAGCCACCACGAGATGCAGACAGTTCGGACGCTCTTCCAGCAGACTACATAATAGCTGTGTTTGCACCGTGCGTTCTGACGCCACGCCCCCTCCGAGCATTGTCACCACCAACGTATCGATCTGGCGATCAAAATGATGGCTCAACCGGTCACGCACGGTCTGATCTGGCGCGCCTTGACGTACGATAGGACCAACGTGGGTTACGTTGTGTCCGGTAGAGTAATCGGTATTCAATTCAGCAAACGCCTCAGTCGGCACGATAATTTTCGAAAATGCCCGTTCGCGTTCGAGAGCGACCGGGTTGACCTGATTTGCTTGCCACAGACCGCGACGGATCCAAATCGCGGGTGCGTTGAGGCTCGAGATCAGACGATAGACGGAATCAAATACATATCCGCCGTCAAAGACCAGCTGATCGCCATGTCTAAGCAAACTCCGCAGCCGCAAGTAATTCAATGTGTCCGCAGCGTACTCAACACCGTGGTTGCGCGTGCGCGAAATCATGGGCGTGCAAGAAAACCCGCGGTTGAGCAGCATATCAACGCAGCTTGGGAAGGCGGCAAAGCTGCGATTACTTTCTGGCGTCATTGCTTCGGCGATCAAAGCACAGCGTTGTGCGTGCCCCATGCCATTGCCGTTGGTGGGGAAAAACACGGTTTGCGGTGCTGCGTTCTTGGGGGTGATAGCGGGCGGTGTCAGCCCAAGCGCATGCTCCAATCCTGAGGCATCGAATTGCTTTAACCAATTACTTTCTTGCGTCCGACGACCGATTTCCATGCGGTTGCGCAGTAGGGTTTCCTGCACATACCAAAGCAAACCGGATGCATCCGAAGGTCCTGTAAGAGCTGGCGCACCGTTTGCGCAGAGCTCTGCTGTGGTTGTGGCATCTACGACTACCTTCCCCGCGCCCATGGCATTCAAAGCAAGCCAAGCCATACGCTCACCCTGCACTTTGGCACCACACAGAATTAAAACATCGAAATAGTTCAGTAGATCGAGGGGCGGCAATTCCGCATATCCAAACACAGACACCGATACGTTTTGCGCCTTGTGCACCGCGTCCTTGCCTTTTGCATTGGTGATGACATGCAGCGTGACATTTGCGCTTTGACCGATTGCAGCGATCTGGGTGAGCAGCCCTTTTTTCCGGACGAGGTCTTCGCCCGGGATATAGATCAGGATTCGACACCCATCATTCTGTGCTTGCACAGGCGTCGCACAAAGCTCCGTCGCAAAGGGGGTGATTGCGTCCTCGTGCAATGCTGGTCGCTGATGCGCATTCAGATCAAACAGATGCGGTTCGCGTCCGATCGCGTAGGCAATTTTGTTGGCGGCATTTATCTGGTTCTGAAGGTTTGAAAAATTACCAAGCGCCCAAACCGGAACATCCTCTTCCAGCCGCATGGAGCCGAGGATAATCTGCACCTCTTCCGCGATAGCTTCCGCCCCGATGACGATCACGCGATCTGGAGAAACATCATCGTATTCCGCCAGAAACGGCGCCATTTCGTACTTGACCTGTTTGGTGACCTCCAAAGGCACAAAGCGAGGGTCGATCACCACCTGATGCCCGCGATGATCCAGCTGCTGTGCAAAGAGCAGCGTTGCGTCAAAGTGTTTACGCTGGATCTGCCCACTACAGAGCAAAATCATACGGTCTCTCCCGGTATTGAATGCAGGACCGCATCGAACTGCGCGCCAAAGGCCTGAGCAGAATACCTGCTAAGCTTGTCCTGAGCGCAAACCACGTCTGCGATGTAACGTTCAGCATCGGCCACATATCCAGCAATGATGCCGTCCACAGCGTCAGGCTCTGCGGCAATGGCTGCCCCGTCAAATGATCTGGCCGTTTCGGGATCGGTGATCACAATCTTGCCCGCCGCGATTGCTTCGACAATCACGCGTCCAAAACTCTCCCGCCAAGTAGGTGCTGTGAAATAGACCATGAAATCAATCTGATCAAAAAATCGTTCCACTGAAAGAGCCCCAAACGGATGCAACGTCCAATGGCCCGGCACGTCATCTGATTGCAGGAAAAGATCCCCACCCAGAACAACATTGCTTTGCGCCGTTTCTGGAAAACACTGCTCCATAACACGCCGACTCGGGAACTTTTCCAGCCCGGGGCGCGAATGTCGACCCCGCCGATCGCTCGGCGATTCATTTGGCGCAACCCTGTCGAAGGCACAGATATTGAACCAGTCGTGCTTGAACACCGACCAGTTTTCTTTTGCATCGTGATCATTCAACCAAGTCTCCACGGTGGATCTGTTCCACGCAGAAACCGGCGCAAGGCTGCGTTTCAGCGCGATCGAATGAGCCGCCAGCAAAGCAAGGCACTTGTCGACATCAAAACCAAGCGCACCACCCGGCCTGAGGAAATTCTCATGGGTCACGACAACAACATGCCGCGCGATGATCCTGAGGTTCAGCTCTTCCAAAAACTTCAGGCACGAAGGATTGTGAAAGATCACAAGATCAGCGGCGACTTCGCCTTTTGTCCAATGCAAGGGAATGTTCAGGCGCCGCAGCACATCGCTGATTTGCGGCGCAACATCCCGTCCTGTGAACATTCCAGTCTCAAGACCATAGACCTGTACGCGCGCCACCTTGCTGACCACTTCCAGTTCTGCAGCGACGGCAGAGGAAGTACCGCCAGGGAACCTTGGTTCCAGCACATACGCAACGCTTGGCATCTTCTCGGCAAGCTTGAACCTGGACATTGACCTAGTAGATACCCGCAGGATCGGCCTGGCCGTTTGCCGGACCGCTGTTCCGACCGGCATTGAAACTTGTCAATTGGCCCCGCTTTACTTCATCAACAAAGCCGCGCAGTTCAACAGCAAGCGGACCTTCCCCTGACACGAGGTTCGGTTTGGCGGCGACATAGGTGTAGAGCCCGCGCCAATCGCCACTGTCGATCAGTTTTTCAATGGTCAATAGATCGTTCAGGCTCGGCTCCTCCTGTGAAGCGCCGGACGTCCCCGTCATCACAAGGATCGTAACAATTGCGAGCAGTTTTTGATTAGCCACGGAATTGCCTATCAATCTTCGTCATTCTCATGGAACCGTTGTCGCTCTGCCTCATTGCGAAACACCTTTGAGATGCTCTCCCCGACGCAAGCTGTTCACCAGCCGGTTTTCAAGTTGTGCCTTCAATGCAGCCTGACGCTGCGCTGTACTTGTGTTTGAGCGCGTCTGCGCAGTCCGTGTAGCCGCAAATTTACGACTACCTGCCAGCCAGACTTCGACCTGACCTTCCGGTGGCCGATTGCGCAGAGTTGTGAAATCCTTAGCGGCCCCGCCTACCTCAGCGGCGATGGCGCGGGCAACGGCTGCATCTTCCGCACGGTAGTAGCGCACATGCGTTTTGGAGACTTTGAAATTGACCCGATTAACTGCGTCGACGGAGAAACCGGTTGTATTCAAGATGTCTGCATTTTCCGCGATGGTTTCCGAGGAAAGGTTGGTTGGTGCAAATGTCACCAGGTTGAAGCGATCGCGAGCCACGCCGAATAGGCCTAGATCCGCAGCGATACTTCTTTCGATCAGATACGATGCATCATCCACCTGCGGTAAATCCGTCAACAAATCCTGCTTGGTCGGTGCCCGCATGTGCAATGCTTGGGCCGGGGGAGGTGCGATATGAGACGGGACGCTCAGAAGCGCTGTTTCCGTGAAAAGCCGCGGTTCAAAACCCGACGCCACCGCTTGGAAAACGCTCGGTTTGACATGGTGTGCCTCTGGGATCCGCGGTGTTAGCTCAGGCACAGTAGCGCGTAACGTTGGGACATAAACGACCGTTTGAACTACGTCTTTGGCCTTTGACAATGCAAACAGAGGACGACCGGCGGACGGCGCCTCTAAGCCATTGAGGGCCGTCAGAATGGAAATATTGCTCTTTTCTAGCAACGCCGGAAGTGTATCGTTCAGCGCAGCGTCACTCTTTACCAGACTGGAACTAAAGTCCGTGCGGGCTGGTCTGTCAAAAGCGACTGAAATCACTGCAGGGGCAAGGTCTTGCGCCGCGACGCTGACGTTTTCTATTGGCATCGCCCAGATGCGCAGGCCAGGCGCGCCGAGCGGCTCAACAGCGTCGAAGCCCGTTGTTTGCAATTGCAATCTTGGGGCATCGCGCTGGTCAGCATGCACACCAGAAACAGCGACAAACCGCATCTCAGTGTTGCTACCGAACGCTGGATCCGTTTGCCACGCCGCCGCTATCGCCGTGTGCGCACGCGGAGCTGCCAAAACCTCAAGCACGTCGGATGAATCATTGGCGCGAGGCACCACGTCAAGCGCTTGTGCAGATCTTTTTGCGACAGTGCTCGGCTCTTCTTTCTTTGGTGATGACAGCGCAAACTCACTGACCGACACCCACCCCAATGCAACCACGGCGCCAAGACTGAGCACCATTCCAACACCAACGCCAACGAAACACGCGACAATCACGGTTGCGACCCATGACAAAGAAACCCCACTGGTTGCTGCAGCGGCTGCCACATGCGACACAGGCTCAACCTTAGTTGGGCCCTCAACTGCAGCGCTTTTCACGACGACAGGTTTGACCAACCGCGTTTGTCGCGGCGACAAAGGATGTTCGTCTGGCGTGGCGCCCGTCAAGGGTAATTCCTGATCTACATCTGCGTCCAACGCGGATGTAGGTGCTTGTAACTCTTCGGTATGCCGGGTCTCGTCTCCACGAGACACAAAGTCGAATTCGTCCAACCCGAACGGCTCTTGCGGAGCAGTCGGTGCAGCAACGCCCTTGTATTCTAAGTCAGCAGCAACATCTGCTTGCACAAAAGGCGGTGGCATGACCTTTGGCTTTTTGGGCGTTTTTCCTTTCGCTTCCAGCACTTTTTCGCGCTGCGCACGGGCTTTTGCAAGCCGCTCTTCCCAATTGCTGGGCATGGATTCGCTCTCGCGCGCACCCATGGAGCGTACGGGATTATCACCACCAACCGTGTTACCATTTTCGGTAAACTCGGACATTTACTCAGCCCCCAGAACCGCGACGAAACAAACACACAATCGAATCTCTTCAAGTATCTCATCAGTTTATTCAAAATCGTCGTTTTTTGCAAATTTTCACGCTGATTTAGCGCTGATTTCGACACCAACCCATCCGAAGTCTCCGAATGCGGCAACAAACTGCACGATTACTCAACCATTGGGTCATGATGGTACCACCTCCCCGGCTTGAACGGGGGACCTCCTGATCCACAATCAGGCGCTCTAACCAACTGAGCTAAGGCGGCACTACGCCGGATTTAGCCCCCACAAAAGCGAAATGCAAGACCCTTAACATCGATATCGCCTATGCGGCACGACCGCCTCTCGAGCGAAGAAATGGATTGGTTCACTACATTTTTGGCGCCGTTTGAAGCGGTCTAATCCCCAGTACCGTGCTTTTCAGTCTCTATATCGCATCAAACTCATTTTTGATGCGCAAGCACTAGAAGTGGTATCTATAGCTTGGCGTGTTTCGTTCATTCTACTCTGGCGACAACGGTCCTTAAACGCTCTCTGTGTGCGTGCTGATGACAGAATAGCTTGCCTTTCAGGAGCTGGCACGCTAGCGCAACCCTATGACCTCAAGGAGCCAGTGATGGGGATCGATACAGAACGCGACATCGAAGCTGCTTTGCAAATCGGACCGACGGATAGTGGGATGGTCCGCATTTACGTTGAAGCAGAAGGCATTGAAGTTCCAATGGACTTTGCGCCTGATGATGCCGAAGAGATAGCAGAGGAAATTCGTGCGGCCGCCAAACGTGCACGCGCAATGACACCGTCTGGCCGTTAAAGTTTGCACCCAAGCAAGACGATAAAACGATATGTCACATCCCATGACTTCGCAGCGCAATCACCGTTAAAATTGGCACTGACCGATGCAAGTAGATGTGTCACTCCAGGCCTTCTGTATCCGGATCTCTCAGAACCTGAAGGCGTCTTGCAGCGGTCGTCGCAAATTTCTGAACCAAACTTTTGCGGCGCGCAGCGGGCAAACGATCTTCTGCGCCCATACGCACAATCTCACCCCCGTAGGCATCTGCGATCATCAAGCCATGATGGTCAGGTAGCACTTCAACGGGGAAATCCGTATCTACGGCCCAGAAATATCTGTCGCAGTATTCAAGATACCCCTGCCACTTTTTATCTGTCTGAAAATCTGCGCGGCTGGACTTACACTCTACGATCCAGACCTCGCTTTTGTCACTCAAGCCCAAGACATCTACACGCAAACCACGCGTGGGCACGAACTCTTCGATGCTAGCAAAACCATGGCTGTTCAAAAGCCGGGCGACACCGCGCGCGATCAACTGTCCCGATTGTCTTTGAAATGGCTCTTGAACCAACATGGCACAGATATGAACAAATAGTGAACGTGCTTCAAGATATATTTGGACCGCACAGAGGATTGAGGGTTGCTCTGCTCGGTCTGCGCACCTACATCTTTTGTGTGGCGGGTGCTGCTTCTCACGTGAATGGTTACGTTTCGGTGGCCTTAAGCAAATCCGAGGGAGCTGGCTCTGTCTTGGCCCTGGCCTAGTTACCTGGCGCCCACCTGTAAAAACAGGTCCTCGGGAACACAGAACCAAACGGTTACTGCGGGCCCGTCACACCATCACCAGACCGCGCCAGTAGAACCAAAGAGGTTTTACGGATGCTCAGCGCTTGCGGGGTCGCAACTGAGAAGGCTTTTCTTCAGCACGTACAGGGATTGGCATCATTTCGGGCTGGCGTTTCGCGAACAGTGACCGGAAAATCGATACGATAGCATCAAACATTTAAGCTCTCCTTCAGCATTAAGATGGCATCTCGACGCGAAATGTCTAGTGCCTATGCCTGTGAAACTAGCAATTGGGCAAGGCTAGGCCCAAAAACTTAACAATTCGCGCACTAATGTTCCGCTCCCGAATGCCTCGAGGCGCGCTTTGCGTTGTCCGCGCGCACCATTTGCGACAATGCCCAGGCGAATTGCACACCCGAAAAAACGATTCCATTTAGGATCCAGAACGCGACCGCAGCTATGGCCCCAACATCTGACGTACCAATCAAATGACGCAGATTGGCAACATTGAACACGAGTATCAAAGCAACAAACCCTAGCGCGATGGCGAACCCGTTCAGAGCGCTGACGAGATAGAGTCTGAATATGCGGGGCATCGATGTTCCTTTGCTTTTTAGGAACGGTAGACCGCTCCGATCCTTCGACAAGATCAAAATGCCTCTGGACGCACCTCGCGCGCCATGTGATCAAGCACGGCGTTCACGAATTTTGGCTCTTTGCCATCCGTAAAAAATGCGCCCGCTACATCTACATATTCCGAAATTACCACCTTGGGCGGCGTCTGTTTGGCCTGCAATTCGGCACCGGCCGCACGAAAAAGCGCACGCAGGGTTGGATCAATGCGGGCAATCGGCCATTTTGCCACTAGGGCCCTATGGGTCACTTGGTCAATTGGGGCCTGATAATTGACCGCATCGTCCATGACCTTTTCAAACAATGCCATATCACCTTCGAGCATTTCAACACCGTCATAGGTGGCGCCAAAACGATGATCCAGAAACTCGCGACGTACTTCGTCGACCGTCTGATCGGATTGCTCCATCTGGAATAGCGCCTGCACCGCATAAAGCCGCGCGGCGGATTTCATCTTGCGGCGCTGATTGCCGGAAAGGTTGCTGTGAACTGCACTCATGCGGTGTTGGATCCATCTGTATCGCCGGCCATCAGGATCTCCTGCCCAAAGGGTTTGAACCCGATGTCCTTGCGCTCAGCGGTCCACTTACGGGCCAGTGCGACCAGATGCAAGGCCGCGGCCGCGGCGCCGCCGCCTTTGTTGTATCCCGCGACCTCCGCACGTGCATCCGCTTGCGCGCGGTTCTCGACCGTTAGAATACCATTGCCAATGCACAGTCCCTGAAGCCCGAGTAGTTGCAACCCGCGACTGCTGTCAGAACAAACGGTTTCATAGTGGCTGGTCTCCCCGCGCACAACACACCCTAGCGCCACATATCCATCGAAATTGCTGCGTCGATCCGCAATCCCTATCGCTGTTGGTACTTCAAGAGCGCCAGGAACCTCCACAAGCTCCCAACTGCCATCTGCCGCTTCGATTTCGGCCTTGGCCCCGGCCACGAGATTATCCGTGATATCCTTGTAAAAAGGAGCAACCACGATCAAGACTTTGAAAGGTTTGTCAAAAACTGGACGCGATAGGGTGTAGTGTTCTTCATGGGCAGCCATGATCTAATCCTTCGTGATCGGGCGCGTGCCGACAATTGAGAGGTTGTAGGCGTTTAGGCCTGTGTATTTGGTTTGCGGGCTGTCCGTCAGCAGGATGAGATCCCGAAGACCCATCGTTGACATGATTTGTGCGCCAACCCCTGTGCGTTTAATGGTGCGGGGCCCCTCGTCAGCGTCCCCTTCCAGCCGCAGTTCAGGATGCGGTTCACGAAACAGCAAAACCGCCCCGCGCCCTTCTTGGGCGATGATATTCATCGCACATGGCAACTCGTCCGCCGGGCTTGGCCCCAGGCCCAGAACATCCTCGAGCGCATTGAGTGCATGTGTACGTACAAGCACAGGTTCAGAGGTCGAAATATCCCCTTTAGACAGCATAACGTGGTCTGTACCGGTGATCTGATCCGCAAAAACACGCATTTTCCATTCTCCACCATAGGCGGAATGCACCATACGTTCGTAGCGTTGGCGCAGTAAATTGTCATGCTTGTGCCGGTAGGCGATCAGATCACTGATTGTGCCGATCTTGAGCCCATGCTCTGCGGCAAACTGAATCATGTCCGGCAAGCGTGCCATCTCGCCGTCCGCCTTCATGATCTCGCAAATGACGCCCGACGGATGTAAACCAGCCAAGCGGCTGATATCCACTGCGGCCTCGGTATGACCCGCGCGCACCAACACGCCGCCATTACGCGCACGCAGTGGAAAGACATGCCCTGGCGTGGCGATATCTGCCTGCCCTTTTTCCATGTTGATAGCCACCGCAACCGTAAGCGCGCGATCTGCAGCCGAAATCCCTGTACTCACCCCTTCACGCGCTTCAATCGACACGGTAAAGGCCGTTTCATGACGCGACGAATTGTTCACGGCCATCATCGGCAGTCCAAGTGCGTCAATTCGGTCATTCGACATAGGCAGGCAAATCAATCCACGCCCATACGTCGCCATGAAATTGATAGCTGCTGCATCCGCGAACTGTGCAGGGATCACCAGATCTCCTTCATTTTCGCGATCCTCGTGATCCACAAGGATAAACATCCGTCCCGCGCGCGCATCTTCAATGATTTCTTCGATCGAAGAAATACTGTCGCGAAGGTCGGTTTCTGTCGGTCCCGGGGTATCGTAGCTCATGGCGCTGGCCTTCTTGTACAGGTGCTGGCTCTTACCCCAAGGTGAGGAACTTGACCACCCGCTGCAGCCCTCAGGCTGGCGGCATATCGGCAAGGCGCGCAACGTAACGTGCAAGAGTATCAATCTCCAGATTGACCAAGTCCCCTACGGCCACATCACCCCATGTTGTCACGTCCTTCGTGTGTGGAATGAAATTGATGCCGAATGTGTCGCCCTCGACCTCATTCACGGTGAGGGACGTTCCATTCAATGCAACCGATCCCTTGGGCGCGATGAACCGCGCAAGCGCAGCGGGCGCGCGCAGGCTGACACGGGTACTGTCGCCTTCGTCCGTCACAGCAACGACCTGCGCCACACCATCCACGTGCCCAGACACGATGTGTCCGCCCAGCTCATCGCCAACCTTTAACGCGCGCTCCAGATTGACCCGTTTCCCGACTGCCCAATTGTTGCGTCCGATGTTGGTCTTTTCTACTGTTTCAGCGCTGATCTGCACCTCGTACCAATCCGGCCCCAGATCAATAACAGTCAGGCAAACGCCGTCAGAAGCGATCGATGCACCAAGATCGATACTTGATGTATCATAGCCGGTCTTGATCCGCGCCCGCAGGTCACCTTCTTGTTCCAGTTCCGCAAGAGTGCCGATGTCCGTTATAATGCCGGTGAACATTTTTTCCGCTCCGTGGTTTCCTCGCTGAGGTAGACGCGTCGGCACCGCATGACAAGACCCTGGTGCTTTTTCAACACGTACCTTGATGATCTCGTTTGGCGTGAAGGCGATGGAAAAACTGGATTTTTACCTTCTCTTGGGTAAGGTGAATATGGGTGCAGCTATCAACCATTAGCTTCAATTGATGCACTGGAACGAGGAGAGAAACCAATGACTACGATGCATCAAAGTCTGTCCTCATCCTATTCACGCATCACCGGCACTATCGATCATCGTGTTGCGGCCCGATGACCCAAACACTGTTGGGCAAAACCACAGCTCCCGCCGTGCCACGTTCCCTGTTCGTCTTAAGCAGTGGCGGGCTGACACGCCCCCCAATCAAACGCATCTTGCTGCTAAGCGGGTATGACGTACGTTTGGGCGTCCCTGGCGACGACGACCTGGTCGGCGTCTGGGGCAATAATCCACTGTCCATCAATGGCGAGGTTGTACCAACGGACCGCAAGAGCGGCATGGTCCGTGTCGAAGACGCCTGGCTGCGGTCACTCTTTCCCGGGCGCAGCGCCACAGCCCCTGTTGGCCTCCTGATCGATGAAACCGGCGCGCATTACGATGCCACCCAACCCTCTGACCTTGAAACGGTATTGGTAACGCATCCGCTTGACGATACTGCCCTTCTTGATCGCGCGCGTGGTTCAATCGAAAGGCTTAAAGAAGCGCATCTGACGAAATACAGCGCAGTCGACCCCCAGGTTGCGGCACCTGACCCAGGCTATGTCCTCGTGATTGACCAGACCGAAGGCGATGCCTCTGTTCATGCCTGCGGTGCAGATCGTAATCGTTTTCTCGAAATGCTGTTTGTGGCGCAAGAAGAACATCCCGGCGCGCCCATTCTCATCAAATGCCACCCAGAAACGTCCCAAGGCTTTCGCGGGGGGTATTTCTCTGACGCCGATACCAATGACAGGATAACGCTACACACGGATGCAATCAGCCCCTGGCCCCTTCTGGAGGGGGCGATCGCGGTCTACACTGTGTCTTCTCAATTGGGTTTCGAAGCGATCTATGCCGGGCATAAACCGCGCGTTTTCGGTGCGCCATTCTACGCTGGGTGGGGTTTGACGGAGGATGAGTTCCCAGTCCAGCGACGCCAGCGGCGTTTGAGCCGCGCCCAGCTGTTTGCTGCAGCGATATTGATCTATCCAAAGTGGTACGACCCGTTTACGGATATGCTTTGCTCCTTTGAAACGGCGCTGGAAAACCTGGCAGCAGAAACGCGAGCCTGGCGCGCAGATCGGCTGGGATGGGTGGCCTCTAGAATGACTCCAGAGATGCAAACCAATGTTCAAAGTGTTTTTGGACGATTTGCACCCGTCCAATTCGAAGACGCACCAGCGGTTGCCCGCAACAGCGGCAAACCTTGGATGGTATGGTCCGAAAACGCGACCCTTGGTCACCGCGACGCGTTTGGCCTCGCGCCCGGGATCTTGCAAGGTCTCCTACCAGACAAAACTACCGATGCCCCGCTTTCGCTGGCGATCGAGGAACTCGGGACACACGGCGATCTGACTAAACCCAACAGGTTGGAAGCTCTGATTTCCGCCCGCGCCACACTGCGCCCGGACCAACGACGACGCGCCGAAGCCTTGATCCGGGCTATAAATGCAGCAACGAACAACAATGTTGACCCCGCCGCTGCCTCTATTGCGCTTCCGGAAAGGCACTGCATCCTTGTCGCAGGTGTCGCTCAAGCCGGCACTAAAGATCAGGACAACGTAAGCCTGTCGGATGCCGCGCTGCTCCGTGCCACCAGAGAACACAACCCTGACGCGTGTCTCATCTATTGCCCAGGATCAGACACCAGGAACGATACGGATACATCTATGGAGAAGCACGCCGATCTTGTCGCCCAAATTGGAGATCGAGCATATCTCTTAGGAAATGTATCCGAAGTCTGGACGACAACATCCATCTTAGGTTTTGAGGCATTGATCCGAAACCTGCCTGTCACCACACTGGGGGTGCCATTTTACGCGGGCTGGACTCTAACGCGGGATCTGGCCGAAATCCCACCGCGTCGTCGGGCTGAGCCAGATCTTGCGGGATTGGTTCATGCATGCCTGATCGATTACCCCAGGTATTATCACCCTGACTTGCAACGTCCCTGCCCGGTAGAAACGGCCCTGAGCTGGCTCACGCAGCTGGAACGTGACCCTGCTCTTTCATGGCATGGACGCTTTCTGGCGAAACTGCAGAAGATCGCATCCAGAAGCAATGCAGATAAGTAGCAGTTCAAGTTATGAAGCCGCGCGGCTCCAGACGTGCATGACATCGGCTCCGATGTTCTGCGCGCGCTGCAATTTGTAACGCGGCGCCTGGTCGAGCTTACTCAACCCCAAGGCGCCCACCGACGGCAACCCCTCAGCACCAATGGCCAGCCCAGCGATGAAAACCACAAGCTCGTCCACCAGATCCGCTTCTATCAGTGAGGCCGCAAGAGCACTGCCGCCTTCACAGAAAATACGGGTCAAACCCCGCCGGGCCAGCTGCCGCAAAACATCCGCCGCGTCCAAGTGGCTGCCCTTTGCCTGGCAGGAGACCAGTTCAGCACCCAGATCGCGCCATGTATTGATCAGAGAGCTATCCGCGTCTTGTCCATGGCACAGAATCACGGGCACTTCGCGCGCGGTGCGTGCCAAGACACTCATCAGAGGCACATCCAGGCGTCGGCTTGTTACCACGCGTGCAGGTTGCCACGTGGTTCCCAGATCGCGCACGGTCAGAGATGGATCATCTGCACGCGCCGTACCGCCACCGACCATAACCGCATCATGGCGCGCGCGCATGGCATGTACGCACCTGCGCGCATCCGGACCAGTAATCCACTTGCTTTCGCCCGTCCCCGTTGCAATTCGCCCATCCATGCTACTGGCAAGTTTAAGCGTCACGAAAGGACGATCCCGTTCGATCCGAGACAGGAAACCAGCATGATCACTTTGCGCCATCGATTTCAAAAGACCTGTCTCGACCTTGATGCCTGCTGCTTCCAGCATCGCGCGCCCTGCGCCATTCACACGAGCATCCGGGTCCGCAACCGCGATGAAAACGCGCGCCACACCCGCTGCGATCAAGGCCTCCGCACAGGGGGGCGTTTTGCCATGATGCGCGCAGGGTTCCAAGGTGACATAGACATCCGCACCCCGCGCAAGATCACCGGCCTGCGCCAAAGCATGAGTTTCTGCGTGCGGGCGCCCACCGGGTTGCGTCCATCCCCGCCCGACAACGCGACCTGCACGCACGATAACACAGCCAACGGCCGGATTTGGCCACACGCGCCCCTGCCCGCGCTGCCCCAAGGACAGCGCAAGCGCCATGAACCGCTCAGGCGACGTCACTCGTCGGGCGGCACGTCTGGCCGCAACTCGCTGACAAATTTGTCAAAATCATCCGCGGCCTGAAAATTCTTGTAAACGCTGGCAAAGCGCACATACGCGACCGTATCGATCCGCGCCAACGCCTCCATGACGATCTCGCCAATTTGCTTGGAACCAATATCGGTCTCGCCCATGCTTTCGAGCCGCCGCACGATGCCGGAAATCATCTGATCAATCCGTTCGGGCTCGATGGGACGTTTTTGCATGGAAATGCGGATTGATCGTTCCAGTTTGTCCCGATCGAAATCTTCGCGTTTCCCGGATGATTTAATCACCACCAGATCACGCAATTGCACCCGCTCGTAGGTCGTAAAGCGTCCGCCACAGGCCGGACAAAAACGTCTGCGCCGGATCGAAACGTGGTCTTCTGCCGGCCGGCTGTCTTTTACTTGGGTGTCAATGTTTCCGCAAAACGGGCAGCGCATTGGCCGTCCCCCTTTTTCTAGTCTCTGCCTCTTTTGTGGGGTCAGCGCCCCACTTATCCACACTTATAGGGCACGTCCTAGGTTTTGGGTAGGGGGCATTTTCAGGCCCACATGTTGTGGCGGCGTTAAGCTTTACGCGCGTGTCAGAAAACACGCAGCCACTTGTCTGCGATGCGGCTGGTCGCGATGCTCAAAGAGGTAAATGCCCTGCCAGGTACCCAAAGCGGGCACGCCGCCGGAGACTGGAATTGACAGATGGGTCGGCAAAAGCGCTGCTTTGATGTGCGCAGGCATGTCATCGGGGCCTTCATAGGTATGTGTCAGATAAGACATCGACGGATGGTCACTGCGCGGCACCAGACGCGCAAAGAAATGCGTTAGGTCAGTTTGAACTTCTGGATCGGCATTTTCTTGGATCAGCAAACTGGCTGATGTGTGCTGGATGAAGAGCGTAAGCAGCCCATCTTCCAGAGCATTCAGCCAGAGTTTGACGTCTTTGGTGAAGTCATAAAGACCCGGTCCGTTGGTCGCGATGTCAAAAGTTGTCTGCATGCGCCCTGCCCGGTCAGTTAAAAATCCGATCGCCCTGCTCGTCAATCACCTGCTTGGCTTTACGCACAGAAGCCTCCTGGGCGGCTTCCAGTCC
>JBGCDG010000047.1:0-67378 GCA_045105195.1 Roseobacter sp.
TCATCGGTGTGACACAGGCCCGTCGCCTTGATCTCCACCAAGACCTCCCCCGCACGCGGGCCCTCAAGGTTAACATCCATAACCTCAAGCGGCTTGCCTGCCTCAACCGCAACCGCAGCGCGTGTACGCATGTCGTTCTCCTAAAGTATTACTTGCTTATTTGCTCAACTCACTCTCATTCTGTGAGAAATCGTCTCGCAACACAATAGTCAGATCATCATGCACTTGGAACGTTTGATCAGTTTGCTCGAAATCATCGCCGTCGTTGGACGTCCCGTGGCGGTTGGCGAAATTCAAGCTGCGAGCGGGCTGCCCAAGCCGACGTGTTACAGACTGGTGCAGACATTGCTGGACCAGGCCCTCATCGACGATCCAAACGATGAGGGCCGCTACATTATTGGTGAGAAATTGATCCGGATTGCCTTGCTGGGCACATCAGATGTCGATGTTCGGCGGGTCTCAGGGCCTTTGATTCGGGCTGCCGTCTCCACCTTTAATGAAACGGTATTTCTTGCAAGGTTCCGAGATCAACAGGTGGAGATCATCCAGGTGGAAACACCTGAAGACCCAGGGCGCGCCTTCGTGCATCCCGGTCTTGGCGTGCGCCCGATGCATGCCTGTTCGTGCTCCAAGGCGATCGCAGCTTTCGCGGAGAAAGACCTTCAAGAATCGATCCTGAACGGCACGCTTAAGGTGTTTACAGAGCACACCAAGGCGACGCGGGACGATTTGATGGTAGAGTTCGAAACCATTCGCAGACAAGGCTTTGCTGATTGCGATCAGGAGATTGATATTGGCATCTCCAGTGTCGCGGCCCCCATTGTGGTCGGCAACATCGGCGCTGCATTCAGCGTCGGGGCGGTCGGGCCCGTGCGCCGCTTTGGCACCGAATACAGACAGAATATCGGACGGCAGTTGACCCAACTCGCAACACGGATCAGCGGCGCCATCCAGCTATGCAATGTGGCGAAAGCTTGAGGAGGTTTGCGCCATGATGTGTCACGCCCCATAGGAGGTGGGGATTTTTTTGGGAGGAAAATCAATGAACAAACCGATGAAACCGGATCCAACGTTTCATGCATCGCCAAAACTTGCCATGGAAGCGCCCCCGGAGAACTTTGCATTCACAGTGATGCTTGGCAAGGACGCGGGCCAGCATGACGGTTTGGCCGTGATCGATCTGCGCAAAGGCTCAGACACCTATGGCGAGATTGTACATACCGTCATGACGCCCACCACCGGGGACGAATTCCACCATTTCGGCTGGAACGCTTGTTCGTCCTCACTGTCACCCATGTCAGGGCATGCGTTCCTCGAGCGCCGGTATCTGATCGTTCCCGGCATCCGATCCAGCCGCATCTATATTTTCGACGTCAAAGAACCGCTCGAAGCGAAGATTCACAAGGTCATCGAACCAGAAGAACTGTTCGCGAAAACCGGATACTCGCGTCCCCACACGATCCATTGCGGACCCGAGGGGATTTACGTCTCGACCTTGGGCGGGGGCGGGCCGGATGGCACTGATGGCCCTCCAGGTATCTTCATCATGGACTGCGAAACGTTTGAAATCATCGGTCGGTACGAGATGGATCGCGGCAAACAAGACAAGCACTATGATTTCTGGTGGAACCTGCCACAGGACTACATGGTCAGTTCCGAATGGGGGTTGCCGCCACAGTATGAAAACGGCGTCGTGCCCGAGGACCTGTTGTCGAACAAATATGGCCACTCGATCCATTTCTGGGATCTGCGGGCGCGCAAGAACATCCAAACTATGGATTTCGGCGAAAACTACCAGATGGCTTTGGAGATCCGCCCCGCGCATGATCCAACCAAATCCTATGGATTCTGCGGCGTTGTCGTCGATACGACCAATCTCCAAGGCGCGATCTTTACTTGGTGGCGCGGCGAGGACGGCACGTGGCAGTCCAAAAAGACGATCACGATTGATCCGCGTCCCGAAGACCCAGAGAACCTTCCAGAGTTGCTGAAAGGCTTTGGCGCGGTGCCGCCTTTGGTCACCGATATCGATCTGAGTCTGGATGACAAGTATCTCTATGTTGCGTGCTGGGGCTTAGGTGAAATGCACCAATATGACGTCAGCGATCCGATGAATCCCGTACTGAATGGCAAGGTCGAACTAGGCGGGATTGCCCGCGAGACCAAGCATCCCTCAGGTGGTGAGTTCATCTATGGTCCGCAAATGGTCGAAATCAGCCGGGATGGCAAACGCGTCTACTGGACGAATTCGCTCTATTCGAGTTGGGACAACCAGTTCTATCCACATCAGGAAGGCGGGCAAATGGTAATGGCAACTGTCGGAGAGGATGGCAGCTTTGCGCTCGACCCGGATTTCTACATCGATTTCCCCGAGAATACCCGCGCCCACCAGATCCGCCTTGAAGGGGGCGACTGCTCTACCGACAGCTTCTGCTACCCTTCGGTCTAATTGATGGAAGACATGACATTGACGGCCCTTTGGTGGGCCGTCATTTTTTCGGGCGTGTATCACGGGGTGAACCCGGGTATGGGCTGGCCTCTTGCAGTCTCCGCCGCACTGATGGAGCGGAAAAAGTCTTCTATGGTCAAAGCACTGGCGATGTTGGCCGCCGGGCATTTCCTGGCCATGATCGTCATTTTGCTCCCTTTTTCGATGATGTTCTTTCTCGTGGAGAACGAACGGGAAATTCGCATCGGCGCAGGCGTTCTTGTTATCGCGATGGGAGTGTATCTGCTAATCAACCAACGCCACCCACGATTTCTGGCACGGGTACATCCCGCCAAACTTGGGCTTTGGTCTTTTCTGGCCGCCACTGCACATGGTGCGGGGCTGATGCTCGTACCGATCTATCTAGGCATTTGTGGGTTGCTGGAGCCAGGTGGCACCGTATCAGGAACCGGCCATGCCGCAGCTCAGACCTTGATGAGCAGCAACATTTTAACCGCTTTTGCGGTGGCAGCAGCACATACGTTTGCAATGACGTTCGCAGGCGCTCTTATTGCTGTGTTTGTTTATTTTTGGTTTGGGCTGAAGTTCATTTCGAAAAGCTGGTTCAATCTGGACGTAATCTGGGCGCTAAGCCTTGTCGTTGTAGGCACCTTTGGCATCTATTCCGCGATCGCCGGACATCATTGAATTTTGTGAGATTCTAGAATTGTGCAACACGGCGCTTTGAAATCATGCGGCAGACTTTTCGCCAACTTTGCGAAACAAATCTGACATAAAAAAACCGGGCGACACGAGGGCCGCCCGGTTCCATCGGACGTGTATTGTTGCTTATGCAACCAGATCGAAGCGGTCGCTGTTCATCACTTTGGTCCAGGCTGCAACGAAGTCTCTGACAAACTTTTCAGCATTGTCATCCTGTGCGTAAACCTCTGCATAGGCCCGCAGGATCGAATTCGATCCGAACACCAGATCGGCGCTTGTGGCGATGAACTTGGTCTGGCCTGTGTCACGGTCACGCAATTCGTATGTGCCGTCCTCAGAGGGTGCCCATGTCAATTCCATATCCGTCAGGTTGACAAAGAAGTCCGTCGTCAACTGACCGACACGGTTCGTAAAGACACCATGTGCAGTGCCACCGTGATTGGTGCCTAAAACCCGCAAGCCACCGACCAAAACGGTCATTTCGGCGGCGGTGAGGCCCATGAGTTGCGCACGATCCAACATCATCGCTTCTGGTGACACGGCGTATTCCTGCAGTTGCCAATTACGGAAGCCATCCGCAAGCGGTTCGAGCACAGAAAAGCTGTCCGCATCCGTTTGCGCGTCGGTAGCGTCGCCGCGACCGGGCGAGAAAGGCACTTTGACGCCAAATCCTGCTGCTGCAATAGATTGCTCAAGACCAACGTTGCCTGCCAGCACGATCACATCCGCAATAGACGCAGCAGCTTCGGCAGCGATAGGTTCGAGAATACCCAGCACTTTTGCCAGCCGCTCTGGTTCATTGCCGGCCCAGTCTTTTTGCGGCGCAAGACGAATGCGCGCACCATTGGCACCCCCCCGCTTGTCAGACCCGCGATAGGTCCGCGCACTGTCCCAGGCGGTTGTGATCATTTCGACCGCTGTTAGGCCACTGTTCGCAATTTTTGCTTTTACGGCAGCCACGTCATAGTCGGTAGCACCCGCCGGAATTGGATCCTGCCAGATCAGATCTTCACCCGGCACGAACGGTCCGTAGTAATTGGCACGTGGCCCCATATCACGGTGAGTGAGTTTAAACCAAGCACGGGCGAATGCGTCTTTGAAGTACGCAGGATCCGCCATGAACTTTTGGCAGATTTCGTTGTAGATCGGATCAACCTTCATCGCCATGTCCGCATCTGTCATCATCGGCTTGCGGCGAACGGATGCGTCTGTCGGATCGATCGGCATTTCGTTTTCGGGCATGTCAACCGGTTGATACTGGTTGGCACCAGCGGGCGACTTGGTCAATTCCCACTCATAACCAAAGAGGTAGTCGAAATAGCCCATGTCGAATTTCAGCGGCTCTTTCGTCCAGGCTCCTTCGATACCCGACGTGAAGGCATTGGTCGCTTTGGCATCTTGATCGGGATTGCTCCAGCCAAGGCCCTGTCCATGCACCGGACAGCCTTCTGGTTCTGCTCCGATATTATCACCTGCAATCGCGCCGTGCGCCTTGCCGACAGTGTGGCCACCGCACGTCAGTGCCGCCGTTTCCACGTCATCCATCGCCATCCGCGCGAATGTCTCGCGGATGTGGAGCGCAGTTTTAGCCGCATCTGGATTGCCGTTCACCCCTTCTGGGTTCACGTAGATCAGACCCATGTGCACAGCCGCGAGGGGGTTTTCCATGGTGCCCGGTGTCTCAAGATCGCTGTAGCGATTTTCAGACGGCGCCAACCATTCGTTCTCGGACCCCCAGTAAACGTCTTTCTCCGGGCCCCAGATGTCCTTGCGGCCAAAACCAAAGCCAAAGGTTTTCAATCCCATGGATTCATAGGCCACCGTGCCCGACAGCAGGATCAAATCCGCCCAGGACAGTGCATTGCCATATTTCTTTTTAACCGGCCAGAGAAGGCGGCGCGCCTTATCGAGGCTGGCGTTGTCAGGCCATGAGTTCAGCGGCGCAAAGCGGATATTGCCCGCACCACCACCGCCGCGACCGTCACCCATGCGGTAAGACCCCGCCGAGTGCCATGCCAAACGGATCATCAGACCACCATAATGGCCCCAGTCCGCAGGCCACCAGGATTGACTGTCGGTCAGCATCGTTTCCACGTCTGCACGCACGGCATCAAAGTCCAATGCTTTAACGGCCGCACGATGGTCGTATCCCGCATCCATCGGGTCAGTACGCGTATCGTGTTGGTGCAGAATGTCCAGATTGAGCGCTTCAGGCCACCATTTGGTGACGGAGTTCTCTGTGCCGGTATTGCCGCCGTGCATCACGGGGCAGCCGCCACCCGATTTATGATTGATAGGATTTCCGTCCATGTCATCCGTCCTTCTGCTACGTGAGAGTCATTTTATAAGGTTGTACTTAGAACCTTTCCAAAATAAGCTCCAATTCATTCTACAAATCCTGACGATAAGAAATACTTATGAGACAACTCACGCTCAAACACCTGAGATATTTTGAGGCACTGGCAGCTCAGGGCCATTTTGGCCGGGCTGCGGAAATCTGTGCCATATCTCAACCGGCCCTGTCACTGCAGATCAAAGAGCTTGAGGGGATCATGGGGGGGCCGCTGGTCGAACGTGCTGCACGTGAAATTCGGCTGACGGCTCTGGGCGAGGATCTGCTGTCGCGTGGGAGTGATATTCTGCGGCGGGTGGATGATCTCAGTGCGCTGGTACGCAAACAATCCGGCCTCTTTTCAGGCCGGTTGCGCTTGGGCGTCATTCCGACGGTTGCCCCCTATCTTTTACCAAGGATCATCAAGGCTTTGTCCGCGCGTTTTCCGGACCTCACGCTAGAGCCCAAGGAAACCGTCACGCAAACGCTGGTGCATGAAATCATGGCTTCACGACTTGACCTTGCGATTGTCGCGTTGCCGGTTTCCGAACCTACTTTGCGCGAATTTACCCTGTTCGACGAAGAGTTTCTCTTGGTGCGCCCGGCTTGTGATGCCGAACTTCCCGTGCCGAGCGCAGCCGCACTTCCCGCAATGCAATTGCTGTTACTTGAAGAAGGGCATTGTTTCCGCGATCAGGCGCTTTCCTTTTGCAACTCAACCGGCGTGCAGGCGCGTCAGATCATGGAGGGCAGTTCCTTGTCGACGCTTGTGCAAATGGTCAGCGCCGGGATCGGTGTCACCTTAATCCCTGAAATGGCACGGCAGTTCGAAACACGTTCCGCCGACGTGTCTATCGCACAATTCACACATCGTCCCCCGAACCGGACCATCGGCATAATCTGGCGCAAGTCCAACCCGCTGAGCAATGATTTGATGGAAATCGGCGCCGTCATTCGCAAGGTCGCTGAAAGCTGAGAAAAGCGGTCTTATAACGCCACACTTCTAGCACTGCGATACCTTAGCGGGCCTGACGGTTCAAGTCGGGCTTGCCTGGCATGGATGTGCGCCCGATTTGCGCCAGGGTGAGGCTCGCCTCATCTGCCAATAGGTCCCAGAACTGCGCCAGCCCATCGCGCCCGCCTGCGGCAATCGCGAACTGCATAGCACGCCCAAAGAAAACAAAATCGGCCCCCATATGGTAAGCTTTGACCACATCTTCGCCGGAGCGCAGACCAGTGTCGAAGAACAGTGGAAACTGCGGACCAAGTGCTTCGCGGATACGTTTGAGCGCAAGGATTGGCGGAGGTGCACAGTCAAGCTGGCGGCCCCCATGGGATGAAACCTGTATGGCATCCACCCCTGCTTCCCGCAGCCGGATCGCGTCTTCCACATCGCTCACGCCCTTTGCCACGAGAGTGCCGTCCCATTGATCCCGAAGCCGATCCAGAAATCCCCAATCGGCCGCCGCCCGGCTTTCGGTGCGGTCAAAGGAAAAACCTGGCATCTGGAAGTTCGCCAGATCAGGTGCCCCTGCCATCAGGCTGGAGATTGACCACCGCGGGTGCAGCGCAAAATCAATGAACTGCATAGGGCCAATTTTGAAAGGCATCTTGAACCCGCGCCTTAGTTCACGCGGACGTCGGCCCACTTCGGGCACATCCAATGTCATGATCAGGGTCTTGTATCCGGCGACTTTCGCGCGTTCTACAAGTTTGGTCGTCCCACTTCCATCGCCGCTGAAGTACAACTGGAACCAAGCGTGCCCTTCGGCCTGTTCAATCATGGTCTCCAGCGACGTCGAGGCCACGGTGGACACCCCAACCGGCACCTTGTGCTTTGCCGCCATGCGCGCCAGCATGATGTCCGCGCCGGGTGCTGAAAGGTTACACATGCCCATCGGGCTGATACCGAAAGGATGCGTGCCTGCGTGCTCAAACACCTGCACGCCGATGTCCCGTTTCGCCACATTGCTCAGAACGCGCGGCTGCAGTTCGATGTCACGCAGAGCGGCCAGGTTGCGGGCTTCCGCCACACCATTCCCCGCCGCCCCGTCAATATAGTCGAACACCATCCACGGCAGGCGACGACGGGCCAAGCGGCGCGCGTCAGCATAGCTGTGGATGGCGCTTGCCCCTACCATGAGATCAGGCCTGAACAGCCTTCATGAAACGGTCACGGATGATGACCGGATCCATGGTGATCACAGGATTCTTGGCATTACCGCTGTCGCACTTCACAACCATGATGGTCATCTCGCCACTGTCCAGCGCCTCTTGCAGCACGCGGCCAGTGTCAACGTCCTGACATTCGATCACCCGGTCACAGCCGCAGGCCTCGGCGACTTTGGCCAAGGAGGTTTTCTTGCCAGTGTATGTCGGTTGATCACCAGTCGATCCATAAGAACCATTATCGACGATCATCAGGATGTAATTGTTGGCCACATTGTTCGCGATCGTCGGCAATGTGCCCATGTTGGTCAGGATGGAGCCATCACCATCAATCACGATCACAGGTTTGGGCTGTGCGAGTGCCAGACCAAGTCCAATTGAGGACGCAAGCCCCATGGTTCCCAGCATGTAAAAATTCGACGGTTGATCATCGATGGCATGCAGTTCCTGGCTTGGGATACCGATATTGCAAACAACAAGTTGATCCCGCAGGATCGGTGCGATTTCTTTCAGGATTTCAGAACGGATCATTGGTCGCCGTAGCCTCCCCAGAAGGACGCATCCGTCAGGATCGCCACAGGTTTATTGCTCATAAAGGTGTATTTCAGAATCTCGGACAGTTCGTCCGCGTCCGATTCCTTGTGGAAATGGTAGGTTGGGATCAGCATCTGGTTTAAAAGCGCCTTGGTGTGTACCGCCATTTCCACCTGGCACGCGACGGGCTCGCGCAACTCACCCCGGTAGGAAATCAGCATCGGCAAGGGCATCCGGTAAAACTGTGTCAACGTGGCAAGCGTGTTGATCGTCACACCAATCGCGGTGTTCTGCATGATGATCATCGGCTTTTTGCCACCCATGAATGCACCGGCACAAAGCCCCATGCCTTCGTCTTCCTTGTTGGAGGGGATGTGATAGATCTCTGGACGGTTCTCGACTTCGTCGATCACACCCGCAAGCTGCTTGCAGGGGACGGTGGTTACGAAATCGATGCCGCAGGCAACGACATCATCCACAATTTTGGAACTGATGGACACCAGTGTGTACTCCTTGGATATGTACGGAAAGGGTTGGGAATGTCTAGCGAAGGACAACTACAGAACAATGGGCGTGGCGCACGACGCGCGCGGCGGTGGACCCGAGGAAGTAATCACTCAAGCCGGGTTTATGAGAACCCATGATGATACAGTCTGCGTTCTGGGCTTGCGCAAAATCGGCGATGACGCGACCCGAGTGTCCGTTGATTAGCTCCGCGCGGGCTTCCGGCACTGCGCTGACACGCTCGCCCAGCCTTTGTATCGCGGCTTTGCGCGCACGCAATACGTCGTCATCCGCAACATAGGCACCCGCCATGCCAGCTGGCGTTTCATACACATGCAGCGCGATGATTTCACCACCCGGGTCCAGCAAAAGCTTCGCCTTAGAAAGAGCAGTCTCACTGATCCCGTGGTCAAGCGAGAGAGCGACAATGATTTTCTTATACATCAATAGTCCTTTCAAAAGAGGCTTTGCGTTTCAGCCGGTGTGGTCCGGGATCAAAACAATCTTTGGAGATGCCACATGCCCCGCACGAATGTCCGAAAAGGCTTGTTGGCCAGCGCCCAGCGGGCGTGTTTCGATCCAATCCAAGGCGCCCAGACGCCCATCAAAAATCGCCTCTGCCGTTTCGACAAAATCAACAGGTGTGTAGGTGTAGGTGCCGATGAAGGTAATCTCTTGGAGGGTCATACGACGGATATCGAGCCCGCCCTCGCCGTCACCAAGCCCAATATGGGCGATAACACCGCCCTGACGCACCAATGTGCACGCCGTCGTGCGTGTGCCAGAAAAACCGACGCCATCAATAACGCAGTCCACGCTGGCATCATCAGGCATATCGGGATCAACAGGTGCAACCGCTTGAAATCCCTCAATACGTTGCAGCGTGGCAAGGCGCAGCGGGTTGGGTTCTATCACCGTAATGTCGCGCGCGCCCTGTGCCCGCAAAGACAAGGCAGCGCCGACACCGATTGCGCCTCCCCCGATGACGACACAGCTTTTGCCCACGAAATCGCCCCCCAGAACACCCCGCGCCAGACGTGCTGCATGCCAGCCGCAGGCAATCGGTTCGGCCAGCGCTGCCTTTTTCAGATCCACCGTTTCAGGCACATCAACCAGGTTTCGCTCTGGGATCGTTACATATTCTGCGAATGCGCCTTCGCGTGGCGGCATTGAGATAATTTGACGGTGCGCACACAGATTTTGTTTGTGGGCTTTGCAATCGCGGCACGTTTGGCAAGCCACCAGTGGATTGATCGTGACCCGCTGCCCGTCACGGGGGCCACCAACGACGAGACCTGCCGCTTCATGCCCAAGCGTGAGAGGTGCCGGACGCCGCGCATCATGGCCTAAAAATGCATGCATATCGGATCCGCAAATGCCAGACGCCATAATGCGCACAAGAGCTTCTCCCTCGGCGGGAACCGGGCGCGGGCGGTCTTCGTAGGCGAGTTCTTCCACACCTGTGTAAATCAGTGCTTTCATTTCGCTGTGAACCCCCCATCCACAAAGAGCGTCTGTCCGGTCACATAGTCTGACGCGGGCGTGCAAAAGAACATCAGCGGGCCATCAAGATCCACCGGTTCACCATTGCGCCCGATGCAGGTCTGATCCGCGTTGCGTTGCGCCAACACCGGATCGCTGAAAACTGGCCCCGTCAATTCAGTGCGGAAAAACCCCGGCGCCACGGCATTCGCTGTGATGCCCTGCCCCGACCAGGCTTCAGCCATAGCGCGGGTAAGCTGTTCCACGCCGCCCTTGGACGCGCCATAGCTGATCCCGGACGGAAAAGCCCGTTTTGATTGTAGTGAGGCAAAGTTCACGATGCGCCCCCAGCCTTTTTCCTTCATCGCGGGCACCAGCGCCTGCGCGAGAAAAAAAGGCGTGGCGAGGTTCAGGTTCAACGTCACATCCCATCCGGCGTCAGTGACATCATCCGCGTGTTCGCGCGTGTTGATCCCAGCCGCGTTGATCAGAATATCCACCGGCCCAAACGGCGCGCTTACGACCTGCGCCAGAACGCGTAAAGCGCCTCGATCCGCAAGGTCAGCTGTCTCGTAGGCGGTTTCTCCATCCGCAGCCGCGCTCCAGTCCTTCAGTTGGTCGGCGCGTCTTGCGACACCCACGACCTTTGCACCGCGCGACGCGAGCAACGTCGCTGCCTGCCGGCCCAGACCGCTGCTGGCACCTGTCACGCAGACAACTTTTCCGGTAACGTCAAAGAGCGATGCCATTGTATTCAGTCTTCCGCAGAAAGATCGAAGTTTTCATGTGGAAAGTACTTATGCAGCCGCGCATCCGCAGCGCGCGCATGACCTTCCATACCTTCCAGACGAGAGATGCGCGCCGTCGCTTCAGCAACAGGTTTGGCACCGTCTCGCGTGGCGCGCTGCCAGGTGACGATTTTCATGTATTTGTGCACGGACAGACCGCCAGTGTATTTGGCGGAACGTGAAGTCGGCAACACGTGATTTGTGCCAGATGCCTTGTCGCCGAAGGAAACAGTGGTTTCTTCGCCAAGAAACAGCGAGCCATAGCATTGCAAGCGCTCCAGCCACCAATCCAGGTCCTCGGCCTGCACTGTGAGGTGTTCTGGCGCGTATTCATCGGAGCACGCCGCCATCTCTTCGCGGTCCGCACACACAATCACTTCTGCATAATCACGCCACGCAGCTTCGGCGTTGGTGCGGTTAAGCTCTGGCAGATCAGCGATTAGTCCAGGCACCAATTCCATTACCTTTTCTGCAAGCGGGCGATCATCTGTGACCAGCCAGACCGGCGAGTTATACCCGTGCTCTGCCTGGCTCACCAGATCCGTCGCGACCATGAATGGATCCGCGGTCTCATCTGCGAGGATCAAGCTATCCGTTGGCCCTGCGATCATATCGATACCAACGCGCCCGAAGAGGTTTCTTTTTGCTTCAGCGACAAACTGATTGCCCGGTCCCACCAGAATATCCGCAGGCGGTAGATTAAAGAGACCAAACGTCATTGCCGCGACGCCCTGAACCCCTCCCATCGCAAGAATGCTATCAGCGCCGCACAGATCGGCCGCGTAGACGATGGCCGGGTTGATGCCAACATCAGGACGCGGTGGCGAACACGCGGCAATATGCTGACATCCCGCAACCTTGGCGGTTGTCACAGTCATGATTGCGCTTGCGATATGGCTATAGCGTCCACCTGGAACGTAGCATCCGGCCGCGCGTACGGGTATGGCTTTTTGTCCGGCGATCATGCCTGGCACGATCTCGAGCTCGACCTCTGTCATGGTCGATTTTTGAATTTCGGCAAAGCGGCGCACGTTGTCATGTGCAAAGGCAATGTCGTCTTTCAGTTTCTGGCTGACCTGAGCGCTCGCAGCGGCAATCTCCTCGGGCGTGAGAAGAATGTTACCACTGTATTTGTCGAATTTCTCAGCATACCGGAGGGCTGCTGCATCACCACCCGCTTCGATATCGCTCAAGATACCCTGAACCGTCTCGCGCACATCGCTGGTATCGGTCATCGCGGTCTTGTCCGCTTTTTTCAAGTAATCGCGAGCCATAGCGCTTCTCCAATTGTCGTTTTGTCATGTGCCCGAGCGACGGCAAACGAAACATTTGCTCGGGACAGAATCTGTGGTTGGTTAACCTGTAAGCGCTTGCATGAATCAATGCAAGCGCTTACATTTAACGGATGATATTATGTCACCGAGCGCCGAACGCCCTCTTGGAGACCACGCATGAACAGACAGAATGCACCAACGCTGGAAGATGTTGCCAAACTGGCAGGTGTGTCGACGGCGAGTATCTCGCGCGCCTTGAATGACCCAAGTAAGGTCGCGGAATCGACACGCAGCAAGATTGAAGCGGCTATCGACAGCTTGGGCTACACACCAAATTTTGGCGGGCGCGCCCTGGCTTCCAGCCGGACAAACACAGTCGGCGCTGTCATTCCGTCAATGGCCAATGCGATGTTCGCCAGTGGCCTACAGGCTTTTCAGGAGAAATTAGACAAGGAAGGAGTCACCCTGCTGGTCGCCACAACTGGGTTTGACTCAGAGCAGGAGCTTCGGCAGATTAAAACGTTGGTCGGCCAAGGCGCGGACGCGCTGATGTTGATCGGCAATGCACGCCCCAAAGCCACCTGGGACTTTATCGACAAACGCCGCGTGGCACACGTCGTGTCCTGGTGCACTTTTGCACGACCCGGACAACTCTTTGCAGGTTTCGACAATGCAGAGGCTGCTGGAGACGCGACGCGACGCGTTTTGGAACTTGGGCATCGCAGAATCGCCCTAGTCAACGGCCTGACCGCTGAAAACGATAGAGCGAAAGCCCGGCGGGACGGTGCGCGTGCGGCGGTTCAGGCCTTCGGTGACAGTGCTATCATCACGCATGAAGTCGAAGCGCCTTACCGCATCGATAGCGGCGCAGAAGCGCTGTCAGAAATTATGGGGCAAACGGTAAAGCCTACCGCAGTATTATGCGCGACTGATGCTCTTGCAGCCGGGGCTATGATGCGCGCGCGAGCCCTGGGTATGACATTGCCCAGAGACCTATCCTTTGTTGGTTTCGACGATATCGGCATTGCCCGGGTCGTCACGCCGGCCTTAGCAACAGTACGTGTGCCGCAAGAAGCGATGGGTCGCGCAGCGGCGCAACTTCTATTAGCCAAGCTTTCCGGGCGTGATGATCTCAGCTCCATTACGCTCGAGACAGAGTTTATTTCTAGGGAATCGCTTGCCCCGCCCGCAGTGGGCTAAGGTATACCCACCCCTTTTTACCAAGGTGACCTTACGCACGAGAAATCGAGCCTTTAGAACGCTATACCAGAACACCACCAGCTACTTGGGATAGTTCCAAACGCCTGCGCGCGCGCCTTCTGTCAAGGCCAGCACGATGTGGTAATGTAGGCGACTGAGAGCTTCGTCCCATAACGGCGCGCCGTCTTGGTCAAGCTGATTGACGAAACCTGCGCGACCAGCAAAAAACCGTTGAAACATCAACAAGCCAAGCGTTTGCGTTCGTTCAAAATACGTCGGTGCCTCTGCGCGCAACGCATAGGCTTTGATTGCTTCTGTTTGAGGCCACAAAAGAAATGTCGCCTCTTTCCATGTCGCATCTGCTGAGACCGAATCAAATGCGGCAAACGTCATGATCCCGTCATCCTGAAACCCGTAGCGATCCGCAAACATCAGCAAGCTTTCCGCCACATTTTTGATCATGGGATCCCCTCCCAGCTCAACTTCCCGAAGCAACAGCCAGGCCCATTCACATTGATGCCCGATCTCACGCCTTTGACCTTCACGACCCGGGAGCCGCGCAAGATCGGGAGCGATGAATTCCATGAGCGTACCGCTCTTACGGTCAAAGAAGTAATCCAGCCCTTTCCTTCGCATCTCCTGGGCGCGCACCATCCAGATCTCTTGGCCAGTCATCTCAAAAGCCTGAAGCGCGGCTTCGTAGAGATGCATATGCGGGTTTTGAGCGCGGCGGGGCGCGTCATCTGCCGCCGGATCTGAAAGCCCATCATGCTCCAACAATAATCCGGTGGCCGGATCCCGGAGATGGGTTTCGATGTAGGACCAACAGTGCTCAAGTTCCGCATTTACGTCTTCTTCCGGGTGCAAACGGCTCCATGTGGACAGACCCAGAATCACAAAGCTCTGGTCATAGCTGGCTGCCAGATCGTCTTGGGGCGTGCCCGTAGGCTGACCGCGCGCCGTGCGTGCACGACAATAGGCACCGGGTTTTTTGCGAAACACCTTCAAAGCATTCCGTGCGATCCGCGCGGCCTCATCAAAGGCAGGATTCTCTGAAAAGAGGGCGAGGTGCGAAAAACTGAAAAGCAATCGCGCTTGCGCCAGAACTGTCCTGCGGTCTGTTTGTGCCGGTTGACCCAGATTGTCGAGATGGTCGCAAAATCCCACAGTCTCAGCGTCGCGCGCGCGCACAATCCATGCGGGCAGAAAAGACGCCCAATACCAATCAACCCACGCATTTACGATCGCTCCGGCATCTGGTTGAACACCAGTAAGAAGGTCAGTCTCGGCCGCTGATTTAGCGGTCATATGTTTTCCCCCGTACCGTCAAATATCAAAGTAGTCTGGATAGGCTTCGATGATCTTGGGCAGATCCTGTTTGAACGCCCCAAGATGCGTTCGCAACGCCCGTTCTGTTGTTTCTTTATCCCGATTCCGGATGCCCTCTACAATAGAGGCATGTTGAACCACCAGCCTATTTGGCGAAAAGTGACGCGCGCTGATGTTGCGCACCCGGTTCATCTGAATGTTGAGGTCATCCAGATAGTCCGAGACAGCCGGTGCATCTGCGAATTCAGCAAGGCTTCTGTGAAAAGCTTCATCCAATTGCATGAACGTTGCCGCGTCGTCGGCATGGGCTGCCGCCTGCTGCTTTAGTATTTGCCCATCCAGAACAATCATCATCACAGGCGTGAGACGTTCAACAACACGGCGCACGAGATCAACTTCCACCGCCTCGCGGATAAACCGTGCAGTCAAAGCAGCAGACACCGAAATGCGCCTTATGTGGATGCCGCGCTGGGGGCGCATGACAACCAGTTTCTTCTCGGCAAGCTTGATGCAGGCCTCCCGAACAAGTTGCCCTGATACCTCATAGGTTGTTGCGATCTCTGTTTCCGAGATACGTTGCCCCGGCCGCAATGCGCAGGAAACAATTTGGTCTCGCAGCCTATCGTGCAGTTGAGGCACGACAGCATTTCCGTACTTCAGATCCATCGTTTGAAATGTGACCTTCTAATCCTCTGGTTGAAGTGCAGGTACCGCTTCAATTCCATACTTGTCAACTAGTATGGAAGTATGGCAATCTCACTGAAACTCGGGGGAGGAATGTAAGAAATGCTGCAAACGTGGCGCTGGTTTGGCCCAAAAGATTCGATACAAATTGGCGATTTGCGACAAGCAGGCGTCGAAGGTATCGTGACGGCCTTGCACCATCTGCCGCCAGGACGCGTTTGGCCTCTCGAAGAGATCCGCGCGCGGCAAAGAGAAGTGTCACAATTGGCGGATGGATCGGAGTCAGGGCTGGAATGGACAGTCGTTGAAAGCCTACCCGTTTCAGAGGACATCAAGCGCCAAAGCGGTAATTGGAAAGCGCAGATTGAGGCCTACAAGAACAGCCTGACCCATCTGCATACTGCGGGCATCGGTACCATATGTTATAATTTCATGCCGGTTCTCGATTGGACACGCACCGATCTTTTGTATCGCCTACCAACTGGCGCAACCTGCATGCGATTTGATCTAATCGATTTCGCCGTTTTTGATCTGCACATTCTTGAACGCACCAGCGCATCAGAGGACTTCACCCCAGAGGTCGTCACGTTGGCGGGTAAGCGTTTCGCTGAGATGTCGCAGGATCGACGCGCTGAACTCACGCATAGCGTCACATGTGGACTTCCGGGCGCGGCTGAAACCTTCACGCTCGAAGACGTACGCGCGCATCTGGCAGCCTATGATGGCATTTCCCCAGAGCAGCTGCGCGCGAACCTGGTGGATTTCCTCTCGGAGGTCGCGCCACACGCGCAACACCTTGGCCTGCGGCTTTGTTGCCACCCAGACGATCCACCATTTCCCCTCCTTGGCCTACCAAGGATCATGTCTACGGAAGCCGATTATCAACAAATCCTCGATGCAGTTGATCTACCCGCCAATGGTGTCACGCTGTGTTCGGGATCGCTTGGCGCCCGACCGGATAATGATTTGCCCGGTATGATGGAACGGCTGGGAGACCGCGTACATTTCGTGCATTTGCGCAACGTCCAGCTCGAAAGTAACCGTCTGTTTGGCAGTTTCCATGAAGCCGAGCATCTGGGCGGTAACACCGATATGGTCGCACTTATTGCCGCCGTTTTACGCGAAGAGCAAAAGCGCAGCATCGCGGGGCGGCCGGATGCGCAAATCCCGTTTCGACCAGATCACGGCCAGAACATCCTGGATGACCACAATCGCCAGACACAGCCGGGCTATCCCGCAATTGGTCGCCTCAAAGGTTTGGCTGAATTACGCGGTATTATTGCAGCGCTCAATCACCCTGATGTGCGCGGTATTGCATGATACGTTCTCGTCCAAAAATCGAACCAACCTGGCATCGAATCCACGGTGTCCCCAAGAGACTCTCGGGAGGGCAAGGTAGACGCCAGAACTTAGAATAGCCGGGGGATTGTGTGCGCGACACTCTTACCGGTTTGCTCCCGAATATCGGGGCCTTCGCGTCACTGCGCGGCTTTGCCGCGTTTAAAATTCTTAGGAGGAAGAAATGAGCTTCATGAAATCGACATTCGCAGTTGCGAAGGGTGCCGGATTGGCTGCCGCCCTTGCAGCGTTGTCAGCAACGACTGTATCTGCGGAAACCACATTGCGCGGTGCCAGTCTTTTTGACGAGAACCATGCATACACGCAAACGCTGATGAAATTCGCCGAGCTGGTGAACGAATACGGCGGCGAAGAGATCACGTTCGATCTGCGTCTCAACAGCGAACTCGGCACTGAGCCTGACTACGTGAATTTCCTGACACAGGGTGTTGCGATCGACTATGCGATCATCGCGCCTTCGAATTTGGCACGTTTTGCAGACTCGCTGCCCTTGATGGATATGCCCTTTGTCTTCCGTGATCTGGATCACTGGAATGCAGTGCTGTCCAGCGACGTGTTTGAACCTCTGGTGGACGAGCTGCGCGAGAAAGCAGATCTGGTTATCGTTGGATATGCAGGCGGCGGCACCCGCAACCTGATCTCCAACAAAAAAATCTCCAACATGGCAGAACTTGAGGGTCACAAGATGCGTGTCATGGGCGCCCCGATCCAGGCCAAGGTGTTTGACGCCGTGACCGCCAGCCCCTCAGCCATCGCCTATGCCGAAGTCTACAATGCCATTCAGACAGGCGTTGTCGATGGCCTTGAAAACGAATCCGCGAGCCTCGCGCAGTACAAATTCTACGAAGTTGCACCGCATGTCACGCTGACAAAGCACTCCATCACCGTGCGACCCATCGTTTTCTCGGGCAAATCGTTTGAAAAGCTGTCCCCTGAACTCCAGGCAGCCGTTATGAAAGCGGGCCAAGAAGCGGGTGACTTCGGGCGCGCGTTAGAAACAACACAAGACGCTGAAAAACTTCAGGAAATGCTGGATGCAGGCAACATCGAAGTACACGAGTTCGCAGGTCGTGACGATTTGTTGAACCTCGTGGTTCCGGTTCAAGACGCCTATGCCGCTGAACTGGGCGCAGAAGCGCTGCTCGAAGCGATCCGCACCAAGTGATCCTGAATTGAACACCTGTCCCGGGCGGGCTTTATCGCCCGGGAAACCCTTTTTCAGTGTGAGTAAGATGAAAACAATTGACCAGGCGTTCATGCTGTTTTGCAACTTTCTGCGGGTCACGATCGGCGTTCTGATGGGGCTTTTGATCGTCCCTGTCGGCATGCAGGTGATTGCACGCTATACAGGACTGATCCCGGTTTATCTGTGGACTGAGGAGCTCGCGACCTTCATTTTTGTCTGGATTGTGATGCTGGGGTCCATGCTGGCCGTTTGGGATCGCACCCATTTCGATGTCCATGTGATGCCCGAAGCGACGTCCCCGTTGAGCCGCCTGTTGCAACAGGGATTTGTTCATGTGGCTATTGCTGTCTTTGCCCTGCTCTTTATCTGGTACGGTGTCGGCTACACACAGTTCGGCGCGATCCAGAAATCGGTCATGTTACGCATGAACCTTGCATTTACCTATGTCACAGTACCGGTTGCCGGCGTCGGCTGGGCGCTGTTTTCGATCCGCCACCTTGCGGTTGAGATCGACCGCTACCGCACACATCTTCGGAGCGCACAATGATCCTTTCAACCGGTGCTGCCTGCGCCATTCTCGTGGGCTGTTTTCTTCTGCTCGTCATTCTGCGTGTTCCCGTCGCCTTTGCCTTGGGAATTGCTACAATTCCTGTCGTGATGCTCGATCTGCGCCTGACGTCCTTTCTGATCATGGACCGGATGTTCCAGTCCTATAACTCCTTCATCTTGCTGGCTGTTCCCTTCTTTCTACTGGCTGCAAATCTGATGAATTCGGGCAAGATCACGGATCGGCTGATCGAATTAGCCCGCGTGTTGACCGGCTGGATGCCCGGCGGCTTGGGGCACGTGAACGTTGCGGTTTCCATGCTGTTTGCCGGCATCTCTGGATCGTCGACCGCGGACGCAGCGGGCTGCGGCAAGATCCTTATCCCGGCGATGACCAAACAAGGCTATGACGCGCGCTTTGCCGTTGCTGTCACCGCCTGTTCCTCAGTCATGGGCGTGATCATTCCGCCTTCCATCCTGATGATCGTCTGGGGAGGCGTAATGTCCGTGTCGGTTGGCGCGCTGTTTCTGGCCGGCGCCATTCCCGGGATCATGATCGCGGGGGCTTTGATGGCCACGGTGTTTGTATACGCCAAAGTATACGACTACCCGACAGCCGGTCGACCCACGCTGTGCAGTCTTTGGGCCGCTTTCAAGGGCGCCGGCCTTGCCCTGCTCACACCGGTGTTCGTGATTGGCGGTATTGTGGGCGGCATCGTCACCCCAACCGAAAGCGCCATTATCGCTGCAGCTTACTCCCTGATCCTGGGCATGTTCATCTATCGAACGATCAGCATAAAGGACCTGGGCCATGTTCTCTATGATACAGGCCGGTTCGCGTCGATCTCACTGTTTGCAATCGGTACAGCATCCGTCTTTGGCTGGCTCTTGGCCTTCTATGACGTCCCACGGTTGATCGTAGATACTCTGGTCAGCTTCGATCTGAGCCCTTTCGCCATCAAACTGGTCATCGCCGCGCTGTTCTTGTTCTTCGGGCTCTTTATAGACGCAATTCCCGCCATCATCATTCTGGGCACCGTACTCTTCCCCGTGGCCTCAGCGGCGGATGTTCATCCGGTAGCCTTTGCAATCATCGGGATTATTTCGTTGGCGTTTGGATTGGTCACGCCGCCCTATGGTTTATGTTTGCTGATTTCTGCCGCTATTGCAGGCCTAAATGTAGTGAATGTCCTGCGAGATGTCGTGATCATCCTGATGCCGATGCTGGCCATCCTGCTGCTCATCATCGTATTTCCGGAAATTGCGCTCTGGCTGCCCAGCGTGCTCATGCCGGCATCTTTTCAGTAGTAAGACGGTGCCCGGCGGTTTAGTCGACCGGCGGGTTGCGCCAGGTCGGCGGCTTGAACGGGTGCGCGATCGCGCGTTCAACAAGCTCCAAATGGTCCTGACCAAAAAACGGATCACCGTTGACCACATACGTCGGCGACCCAAAAACGTGGTGCGCCCGCGCCCAGTCAGAATTCTTGCGCAGAGTGCGCTGCATCTGGTCTGACGCTGCACGGGTCAGAAGGTCATCGGAATCATGCCCAAGCTTAGTCGCCAAAGCCGCAAGCGACAGGGGATCAGAAAGGTCCACATCATCACGCCAATGCGCTTGCAGCAGCCGGTGCGCCATATCATCGACCTTCGGGCCCGATTGCCCCAGGGCAATGATCATACCCGACGCAAGACTGTAATCCGCATCGTGATGGGTCGGACGATGATCGATGACAGGCACCGCGCGGTATTCAGCCCAGCGCGCGATTTCGCGACCGAAAAAATAATCCACATGTGCCTGACTGCGCGACCGAAAAGGAAGACTGCCCTGCGCTTCTACAACCGGCGTCAAAAGAACAGGTTTATGGATCAGTGTTACAGCGTGATCCGCACATATGCGCGACAAAGCCGCCGAGCCAAGATAGGCAAAGGCCGAATGGACGGAGTAAACATATTCGATCACAGACATGGGCGCAGCATGCGCGATCCACCATCCAATGCCCAGAACTTCCGGTCCGTGATGTACGATATTCGAACGCTTTTCATTATGGAGCTGTTGATGGCGCTTCTTTCGTCGAAGCATTCTGCCTTAGCTGTGTCGGCGAGAAACCCAAGCGTTTTTGACAGTGATCAGCAAGGTTCGCACCGCTTGAGAAACCCGTGGCATAAGCCACTTCGGTGATAGAACGGTTGGTGTGCTGCAACATCCATTTGGCGGCGCGCATTTTCGTTTCGATCAGGTATGTCTTTGGGGTTTTTCCAACCTGGGACCGAAACAAACGCAAAAAATGCCGTTCACTCAGACCCAGAGCACGCGATAATTTTGCAATACTGGGCGACTGTGTGGCCTGCGCATCTAGGATTACCAGCGCTTTTTGAATGCGTGGATCAGAGATATCATGTTGCGAAGAAAGCGTCGCAGGCGTGGGCGGGCCCGTCCAATCTGGCGTGGGCAGCGTCATCTGATGTACGATCTTGGCCGAACGGTCCGGTCCGAAATGCGTTTGGATAATTTGGAGCATCAAGGGCAGGATGGACACGCCACCCAGAACGGTCGTCACCTCCCCGTCAAAAACGAAATCCCGGTTCAGAACGATACGATGATGGGGAAAGGCAGCAGTGAAGTCGCGTTCATGATAAGGATGCACGCAAACATGATGTGCCTCTAACAAACCCTCCTGCGCGAGTACAAAAGATCCGGTACAAACGCTGATGATGGGCCGGCCTGCACGCCGGGAAGCATGAATGTAGTCTCTGTGCCGCTGTGGCGCTTCTTCGAGGTGCCGCAAAAGCCCCCCGATCACAAAGACGTAGTCATACCGGGATGGGGATGGATAGGCCGCGGTCGCTTCAACCTCAAGCCCACAGCTGGAGGAAATCCGGCTACCAGAAGCACCCAGAATATCCCATGTGGCGTAGCGATGTTCCGAGGCGTCACCGTGGTCTCCGGCGTGACGCAGGCTTTCGACCAACCCAGCAAGCGACATCATGGGAAAGGCGGGCCAAACAAGGATGCCCACCCGCAGCGGTGAGTCGTCAAAATCACGCGAATGCGCCGTTTGACCGCGCGATACAGTGCGGTTTTCTTGAGCACCCGCCCGATCCGCACGCATCCCGCACCCCCAGATGTCTGATTTCAGGTAATTATGGCGGATACTCGAAAGACAAAGCCCGTACAAGCCTCACATGTTAACAGTGTGGGCTGGGGAGCTTGGACGCACGACGCCAAAGGCAACGATGATCTCCGTCAAAAGACGGACATGCTGCCAAGCGTCTCTCGGCCAGAAAAAGTGGCGTAACCGCGCGTTGCTACAAAACGCGTGTACCAAAACGGGAGATAAAATATGACACAAACCATGACAAGGCGGCTTTTGCTGGCCTCCACTGGCGCACTCAGTCTGACAGCAGGTGCTGCCATTGCACAGGATTGTCCAATTAAGATCGGTGCCCTCGCCCCCCTGTCCGCACCCGGCACGGTGGTTGGTGGTGAAGCAATGCGCGACGCCATGATATTGGCCGAAGCTGATATCAATGCCGCGGGCGGTGTTCTGGGCTGCGACGTCGAAGTCGTGGTTGGTGACAGTGAGGGCTTGCCCGAACGTGCGACTGCTGTAATGGAGCGCCTGATCACTCAGGATGGCGTGGTTGCTGTCGGCGGTGGCTATCACAGCTCAGTCGGTGTGGCGTCCAAAGATGTGGCCAACGCACGCAGCATTCCGGTCGTCTTTGCCGAGACCTGGAACGACACAATCACCGGCGACAAACAAAAATACATCTTCCGTATCGCCCCACTCAGTTCCTGGGCCTCGGGCGTGATTTGGCAATTCGCCCTGACCGTACCAGGTGTCGAAAAGGTCGCGATCCTCACGGAAAACACCGACTACGGTATTCCTGCAAGTCAGGAAACGAAGGCGGGATTGGCCACGGGTGACGTGGATGCGGTCATATTCTCAGTAGATATTGGCACGCAGGACTACGCGGGTATCGTCGAACGCATCAAGGCCGAAAGCCCGGATATGATCGTCACGTTGGTCACGGGCGAAGCCGCATATAACTTCACCCAACAAGCTGCAGATGCCGGTATCGGACCACTGGATCTGCCCTTTGTCACGGGACAGGATGCGCTGGAGTCGGGGTCTTACTGGACCAACGTACCTGATGGGCAATACGCATTTGTCCAACGCATCGGCGTCCCAGAAACGCAGTTTAGCGAAAAAGGCAAAGCCTTTGCTGCGGCCTACAAAGAGAAAACCGGCAAATCCGATGTCGAGAGCTATGCAATGGAAGCTTACGATTCCATCGCGATCCTTGCTCAGGCCATCACCGAAGCAGGCAGCACGGACGGTGACGCCATCGTCGCCGCACTGGAATCGATCGAGCACGATGGTACGCTGGGCAAGATCTATTTTCCCTATGGCACGGCCAAGGACCCCAGCGAAGATGGCAAAGGGGACGAATGGTGGCATCAGTGGCCTGACCCCGCGATTACCGTAATCCAGTACATGGAAGAAGGGCAGACCTCGACCGATGCGGCAATCGTTTTCCCTGAAGCCTATAAAACGCAAGACATGGTCATCGTGAACGAATGATCCACGCGCATCCGTTCCGTGATGTTTCAAGGCCACGGGGCACACCGAAGTAAACCAACAGAACTGGCCGGGGCATGTACCCGGCCAGGGCAACAGAAAGACCGGGAACACCCGGTAAGGCCAAGGGGACAGGCGTGGAAACACCAGCAATTTTCTGGGGCGTCATTCTGTGGATGATTGCCTGGGGCGTGATCGGCGGCGTGATCTTGCGCCGCCGATACTTCGCACGAGATCTGGATACGTCGAACGCAAGTTTCGTAGGGGCGATGTCTGGCGCGGCCTTGGGCCCGGTCGGGGTCGGCTTGCTTTGGGCGCGAACGCCAGATTTAACAGGGCGGGTCACGACGTTTTTTGGCATTCTTGCCGTGGTTTTGATTGCTGCTGCCTTTGCCTTTGCCGATCCGCAAAACAATTGCGTGGCCAATGGTTCTTTCGTGGCCAGCCAGATCACAAATGGGCTGATTATCGGCATCATCTACGGGTTCATGGCGTTGGGGCTGACGCTGATCTTCTCTATCCTTGGTGTTGTCAGCTTTGCACACGGCGAATTTTACATGATCGGTGGGATGTTGGTTTACTACATCACCGTCGTTTGGTTTCCGGGGCTCAGTCCGCTGACTGGCGTGCTGGGTGCCTGTTTCATCGCCTTTTGCATCGGTGCCATTTTTGAGCGGACGATGCTCACCCCGATGTACAAAGGCAAGGTGGATCGACCAGTCGAATACGGCATACTTGCCACCTTCGGCCTCGCTTTCACGCTACAGTATTTCGTGCAGGCCATGCATGGGGCCAGCCCCGTAAAAGTCCGCCGGTATGTAGATTTTCCACGTATCCGCTGGCCAGAGGATGCCGACCCGCTGATTATCAAGACGTCGCGTGGGAACCTGACGCTTTTTGAAACAGTCTCGATTTCGAACCCGCGATTTATCGCGGCGGTTACCTGTATTCTGGTGTTGCTGGCGCTGTTGTATCTTCTGCACCGTACGTGGACGGGCAAAGCGCTGCGTGCTGTTAGCCAGGACCGGGATGCCGCCGCCATCACCGGGATCGACCCGAACCGCATGAATATGCTGGCCTTTGCGCTTGGCGGCATGATCGCAGCCCTCGCGGGCGCACTTCTGGTACAAGCCTTTTCTTGGTTGCCGCAGGTAGGTGCGATCCCCGCGATGCGCTCTTTTGTCATTGTCGTGCTGGGCGGGCTTGGATCCTTGCCGGGTGCCTTCTTTGGCGGCATCCTTGTGGGATTGGTCGAAGCGGCAGGCACCGGATGCGTCCCCGACCCACAAAAGGCCGCGTCCTATATCCCCGCATATGGGATGATCGTCCTGACACTGACATTGCTACTACGGCCCACAGGGCTTTTTGGCCGCCGCTTTTCGTCGGGCATGCACGGTCAAGGGGGCTAAGATGAAACAGCTTCCCAACATCGCGGGCGTGCTCCTTCTGGCGTTCTTCGCCGCTTTTCCGCTGGTCTATCAAGGCGCGAATTACGACTATGTAATGCATGTGCTGATTACTGCATTTTTCTATGCGATCCTCGCTTCGAGTTGGTCAATGCTGGCTGGGTATGCGGGGCAATTTTCCTTTGGGCATATGGCGTTTATGGGCATCGGCGCTTACGGCACGGCGCTTTTCTGTCACTACTTCTACATCACTGCAGAGCCTACGGGCATCTGTACGGAGTTTCCGTTTTTCGGCAGTACCTTCGTAATCGTAGATGCGATTGGCGTGACCTCGACCACACTCGAACAGGATTGTTTGCGCGCGGCGATGGACATCTGGGATGGGTCGGTGAAAGTCACCCCGATGCCGGTGCTCTTGGGCATTCTGCTTGGGACGCTGGCAGGCGGGCTCGCTGGCTTGCTTGTGGGGCTCTTAGTACTGCGATTGCGCGCAGCCTATCTTGCACTTTTCACCTTGGGTTTCTCCGAGATCGTCAAGGCAGTCATTTCCGCTGAAATCCAGATCACGCGCGGTCAGGCAGGGCTTGAACTGCCCGCGCTGTTCGAAAATGGCGTCACGCTCATCGGCACAGATTTCTCTCGCACCGACAAGATCCCGCCTTACTACGCCATGCTGGGCCTTTTGGTTTTGTGCTTGGTGATCCTGACATGGCTCGCCCGCTCACGTTTTGGCTTGTTCATCCGCGCACTCCGCGAAGATCAGGACGCGGCAGCGGCCCTTGGCGTAAACACCACCCGCTACAAGGTTTACGTCTTCACCATCACCACCGCCATGGCAGCAGCAGCAGGCGCAGTACAGGCGCACTATGTACAAATCGTTACACCGAACCTACTGTTCTTGCTGCAAATGTCGCTCGTTGTAGCCATGGCTGTGATCGGCGGCGTGGAAAATTTCGTAGCCGCAGCCCTTGGGGCGATCTTTCTGCAAATCCTGCTGGAACTGCTGCGTACCTCCTTTACCATCGGGGGCGTCGAAGTCGATATGACCGTCTGGCGGCTGGTCTTCTTTGGTGTGCTGTTGATGCTGGTTCTACGCTTTGCGCGCAACGGACTGATCGCGCCCCTGATCAACTGGTGCCAACGCTCTGGCATGGCCGAGGAAACAGTCGCGAAACGGAAGGAGGCTGCATCGTGATCCATCTTGCCGTCAATAACCTGCACAAACGCTTTGGCGGGAACCACGTGCTGAAAGGCGTCAACTTTGAAGTTAACGGCCCCGAACTGATCGGCGTGCTGGGTCCGAACGGTGCTGGCAAAACGACAATGACCAATATTCTGGACGGGGCCATCAAACCATCCTCTGGCACCGTCTACCTCAATGACCAGCGCATCGATCAGATGCACCCTTTTGAGGTTGCGCGCGCAGGTCTTGGCCGCACGTTTCAGGTCACCCGCAGCTTTCGCCGGATGACCGTATTGGAAAATCTCTATGTGCCAAGTCTCGCGCTGGGGCATATGTCACAGGGCCGGGCCCTAACGGCCAAGGCAGATGAGGTATTGGCGTTCCTCACCATCGACCATCTGCGCAATGAATACGCGCAGGCATTGTCGGGCGGGCAGCAAAAACTGCTGGAGCTGGGACGATTGATGATGCTGGATCCGGATGTGGTCATCCTCGATGAGCCCTTCGCCGGGGTGCATCCAAAGTTGATGGAAGTAATCTACGCCACGATCCGGCGCATGAAATCACAGGGCAAGGCGGTCGTGCTGATTTCGCACCAAATGGATGCGATCTTCGCCCTGTCGGAACGGCTCTTGGTGCTGAATTTCGGGGATCTGATCGCAGATGGCGCACCAGACGACGTCAAGAATGATCCCGCCGTCATCGAAGCCTATCTGGGCAGCGACGAGGAGGACGTCGCATGACACGCAGACAGAACCAGAGCGTGAGGTGCTGCCATGAGTGAGACCATTCTGGAAATACGCGACCTCTCTGTAGGGTATTACCGCGATCTCAACATCCTTTCAGATCTCAATCTCAAGGCGCGCAAAGGGCAGATCACCACGATCCTTGGGGCCAATGGTGTTGGAAAATCCACCGCTCTTAAGGCTGCGTTCGGATTCCTCAAGCCAAATCAGGGCGATATTTTACTGAATGGCGAAAGCATTCTGCATTTGCCGCCTTATGAAAAGATCCGTACGGGGTTGGCCTACATCCCACAGCAACCCGGCGTGTTCAAAGATATGACGGTCGAGGAAAACCTCGAACTTGGTGGCTGGACCTTCCGACGCGATACCAAACAAGTGCGCCGCAAGGTTGAGGCAAACTACGATCGCTTTCCCATTCTGCGCGACAAGCGCAAACAAGTAACGGGAGAACTCTCTGGCGGACAACAGCGCATGGTCGAAATCGGGCGCACCCTGATGGCCGAACCCAAAATGCTGCTCGTGGATGAGCCAACGGCGGGGTTGTCAAAAATGCTGGCCGAAGAGGTTTATGAGATGCTCACCGATCTTAGAGAGGAAAACCTGACCATCCTGCTCGTGGATCAGGAGATCAGACAGGCGCTGAAAATTGCCGACTACGTTTATGTTCTGGAACTGGGGCGCAACAAGTTCGAGGGCCCGGCATCAGATTTCGACGATCTGGAGAAAGCCTTCTGGGTAGCATGAGGATGCAGGAAACCAATCTCTTCTGGGGCGCGCGGCGGCGCAAGGCGCGGATGGTCCGTGCCGAGGGTGTTTACCTTTGGGACAACACAGGCAAGCGATATCTGGACGGCTCGTCCGGGCCAATGACCTGCAATATCGGGCATGGCAACGCCGCTGTTCTGGCTGCGATGCAGGCGCAGATGCAAAACGCGACATTCGGGATGCGGTTGCATTTTGAGACCGACCCGGCCGAACATCTGGCCACGCGGCTGGCGGATATTGCGCCCGGGGATCTGAAACAGGTTTTTTATACCTCTGGCGGATCTGAGGCCGTGGAAAGCGCGCTTAAACTGGCGCGCTGTCATGCGCTGGCCACGGGGGAAGCGCAGCGCTGGAAGGTCATCTCGCGCTTTCCGTCCTATCACGGCTGCACGTTGGGCGCTCTTTCGGTATCCGGTTATGCTCCCATGTCTGCGCCCTTTGATCCCATGCTGGTGCAGATGCCCAAAATTCCCGCCCCGCGGGCCTATCTTGACGGGCTGGATATCGACGACCCCGCCACTGGGCACTACTACGCTGACATGTTGGAAGAACAGATCCTGCGCGAGGGCCCTGAAACGGTGCTCGCCTTTCTGCACGAACCCATCGGAGGCGCATCCACGGGCGCGCTGGTGCCGCCCGCAGGTTACATGCAACGCATCCGCGAGATTTGCGACCGCTATGGCGTCTTGCTGATCCATGACGAGGTGATTTCTGGCGGCGGGCGTGTGGGCACCTTCTTTGCGGGTGATCTTTGGGGGGTGACACCGGATCTGATCACACTTTCCAAGGGATTTGGCGCAGGCTACATGCCGCTGGGGGCTGTGATCCTGCGCGCGAGCATTGCCGATCCCGTACTTGACACGGCGAACTACTTGCACGGCTTTACCTACGGGGGCAACCCGTTGGCCTGTGCCGCAGGTCTCGCTGTGCTTGATGAGATCAACGACCAAGACATGATGGTCAATGCCGTGGCCCAAGGCCAAGTGCTGCGCGCCCGTCTCGAAGCATTGATGCAGCGCTACGAGATCATCGGCGACGTACGCGGCATGGGGCTGCTACAGGCTTTTGAGCTCATGTCCGACCGAGAAACACGCGCGCCTTTGCCGAAAGAGTGGAATGCCTATGACCGGCTGGTCGAAATCGCCTATGAAAACGGTCTGATCATCTACGCACGTCGCACACGAGGCGGCCTAGAAGGCGATCATTTCTTAATCGCCCCCCCGATGATTTCCACAGAAGAGCAGATTGACGAGATCATGGAAACACTGACAGCTTCGCTTGACCAATTCATGACGGAGATACCGACCTGATGTCCAAAATCATCCTGACCTGCGCCATCACAGGCTCCATCCATACGCCCACGATGTCAGAGGCGCTGCCCTACCGGCCAGAAGACATCGCGCAGCAGGCCGTCGATGCGGCAGAAGCCGGCGCTGCGATCCTGCATCTGCATGCACGCAACCCGCACGATGGGCGCCCGTCTGCGGATCCGGCGCATTACGATGCCTTCTTGCCTCAGATCAAAGCAAGCTGTGATGCGATCGTAAACATGACCACTGGCGGCAGTGCGACCATGACTCTGGATCAGCGTCTTGCGGCCCCTTTGAACGCTGAGCCGGAAATGTGTTCGCTCAACATGGGGTCGATGAACTTTGCCCTGTACCCCATGGCGCAACGCTACACCGATTGGACGTTCGATTGGGAACGTCCTTTTCTGGAAAACAGTGATGACCTGGTTTTCAAGAACACACCGCGCGACATCGCAGGTGTGTTGCAACGCATGGGCTTGGAGCGCGGCGCGCGGTTTGAGTTCGAATGTTATGACACCGGGCATCTGGCGATGCTCAAACACTTCGTCGACCGTGGCTTGATCGAGGGGCCGATTTTCTTGCAGTTTGTGTTTGGTGTGCTGGGCGGCATGGCCCCTGCCCCAGAGATGCTGACCCATATGAAACGGCTCGCGGATCAGTACTTTGGCGACGACTATCAATTTTCGGTTCTTGCTGCCGGGCGTCATCAGATGCCATTGGCGCTGATGGCGGCAGGCATGGGTGGACACGTCCGCGTAGGGTTGGAGGATAGTTTGTTCATCTCTCGCGGCGTGTTAGCCAAGTCAAACGCCGAACAGGTAACCAAAATCCGCACATTGGTCGAAGGTTTGGGCCGCGAGGTCGCGCGCCCGGCAGAAGTGCGGCAGATGCTCGGCCTCAAGGGAGCCGATCATGTCCGCTTTTGACCCTGCGGTCCGGCTCGCGATGCGCTCGGATCTAGCGGCGGTGATGGCCGCGATGGCAGAATTGTCCCGTGATCTGCAAGACCCGTTCGAGATCACGCCCGATGCAATGGACGCAGCGCTGTTTGGACCGGGATCACATTCTGCATGCATGCTAGTCGGGGACAACGTCCCGCCCGTTGGCGCAGCCCTGTTCAGTCCTTTCGTCTCCACAGTTTTGGGGCATGTTTGCGTCTATGTCTCTGATCTTTGGGTTGCAGAAAGCGCGCGGGGTCAGTCCCTTGGACGATGGCTTCTGGCTGCTACGGCGGCAGAAGGCGCGCGGCGCTGGCAGTCCAAAGCCCTCTTTCTCAACGTCTATAGCGAAAGTGAAAACGCCATGGCCTTCTATCGCCACATTGGATTTCAAATTAGCCAGACAGACAACCGCGCGTCCCTGAAGGGTGCCGCCTTCAACGCGCTTTTGCAGCAGGAGCAAGAAAAATGAACGTCGACTTTCAGGCCGTCTACCTCAAGAAACGCTTTCCATTGCGCATCAGCAGAGGCGAAATCAAGGGCGGCGAAAACCTGTTCGTGTCCGTGACCCGCGGTAATGTGACGGGCTGCGGTGAAATGGCGCCAGGCTCCAGTGAGGGTGCAGGCACTCCGGAGCAGGGCCAGGCAATGCTGGAAGCCTTCTGCGCGGATGGTCTGCCCCCTTCGATAAATGACACCTGGGAGGCTGGGCGTGCCGCTGGGATCGCGCCCTGTGCGCTGGCCGCACTGGATATGGCGCTGTGGGATCTTGTAGCGAAAGAGGCGGGTATGCCGCTTTACCGGCTATTGGGTCTGTCCCGGCGTGCGGTGATCAGTTCACTCACAGTCGGGATCAACCCGCCCGAGATCGTCCGTGAAAGGGTGCCGTTGCTGCTTGCGCAAGGCGCACGGGCGCTCAAAATCAAACTCGGCACACCTGATGGTGTCGACGCGGACAAGGCCATGTTTGCCGCCGTTCTGGAAGCCGCACATGGGAGCGGCGCCGTGCTGCGGGTCGATGCCAATGGCGGCTGGTCGCTGGAGGATGCGCGCCATATGATGGGTTGGCTGGCTGAACGTGGTGTCGAATACATCGAACAGCCCCTGGTCAAGGGCGCAGAGGATCAACTCCCGACGCTATTCAAGGACCGCGCGCTGCCGATCTTTGTGGATGAAAGTTGCCGCATGTCCAGTGACATCCCCGGGTTTGCCCATTGCGTCGACGGGGTGAACCTGAAGCTGATGAAATGCGGTGGCATTACCGAAGCGCTGCGCATTGTGGCCACCGCACGCGCGCACGGATTGCAGACCATGATTGGCTGTATGGGCGAAAGCGCTGTGTCCATTGCCGCCGGAGCCTCCATCGGAGCGCTTTTTGACTACATCGATCTGGATTCACATCTGAACCTTGATCCCGATCCCGCAACCGGCGCGCCCTTTGAGAACGGCATTACGCTGCCCGCAGACCGCCCCGGCCATGGAGGCACGCTTAATGCTTGAGCCGACCCAACCGATTGCGCTCTTTGCCGAGGCGACTATGGGCTTGCTCAACGCCAAAATGGCCGAGGGCATCTTGCGCTACGGCGCCAATCCAGTGGCTGCTGTGATCGACAGCACGCAAACCGGGAAACGGGTGCGCGACGTTTCTACCGTGCCCAGCGATGTGCCCATCGTGGCGACGTTAGAGGATGCCATCGCGCGTGGCGCCACAGTGCTGGTACTGGGCACAGCACCTTCGGGCGGGCGCGTCCCACTAGAATGGCTGGACATGCTGCACGCTGCAGTAGCGGCCGGGCTCTCGATTGTGAACGGGATGCACGATCCACTCGCACAGCGCTTTGAAATGGCGTTGCAGCCTGAGCAATGGATTTGGGATATCCGCACGCCACAAGGGGATCTGCCACCGATCGCCATGGCCCGGGCCGCCCGTTTGCACAACATACGCGTTTTGATGGTTGGCACCGATATGGCGGTCGGCAAGATGACCGCAGGGCTGGAACTGCAACGCGCGCTTGTTGCCAAAGGTGCGGATGCAGTCTTTCTTGCGACGGGGCAAACCGGTGTTGCGATCACCGGGCGGGGTATTCCTCTTGATGCGTTTCGCGTCGATCATGCCGCCGGTGCCGTGGAGCGGATGGTTCTGGACTCTGCCGAGCACGATTATGCGATCATCGAGGGCCAAGGTTCCCTGTTGCATCCCGGCAGTACAGCGACCTTGCCGCTGATGCGGGGCAGTGCGTGCAACGCGATGATCCTATGCCATCGCGCGGGAATGGAGACGCTCGACACGCTGGATGATGTACCCGTGCCCCCCTTGTGCGATGTCATTGCACTAAACGAGGCCACAGCAACTGCCGCAGGTGCGCTGACGTCCGCAAAGGTTATCGGGGTGTCACTGAACACAAGTCAGCTTAGCCCAATCGAGGCCCGCGCTGCGGTTGAAGCCGTCGCATTGGACACCGGGTTGCCTGCGACAGACCCTGTACGCTTTGGTGCGGACGTTCTCGCGCAGGCATTGGTGGAGGCAAACACGGGTTGAATTTGATAAAGCCTTGGGAAAAGACTGACTCTAGTTCTTGTTTACAGATAATATCAGTTCCCAACGCAGCACGTTCAAGCGATCATTTACACCATGCAAACGATTTCGGAACAAATCGCCCTTTTGAGCCAATCGCTTTGGCGCACAAGCGCAGGTAAAATGCGGGTCGCGCCAAGATGAGTGGATTTGCCTGGGCAGAGCATCTTGCGTTACGCGATCTGAGCCACCTGCCCCGCATGGCGGGCTATTACAATGACAACTTTTGCGTGACGCAGGGCAATCGTGACTACCTGCTGCGGATCCCAATCCCAAACAGCGACGTGATGGACCTGCGACAGATCTGCGAAGTCCCAATCCTGCGCTATCTCGAAGATCAAGGGTTTGAAGCACCGCGCCTTGTGCACCAGTCACCCTGCGAAACTTTTTCCATCCACGGCTGGATCGAAGGCCAACAGCTTAATGAGCTCTACCCCGGGGAAACATCCCTGCCCGACTGGATACCGCTGGAAATAGCGCGACAGATGGCCTTGCTGCACCGCCTTGATCCAACACCCTTTGCACAAAGTTGCCCTGATCTGCCCGCCTCACCCGACACGCAGGCTTTCTTTCTGGCGCATTACGCCTTTGACTGTGCCGCGCATGCGCGATTGTTACCTGAAATGCACCCGATCTACGTTGCACTTGGCGTACCGGAAAAGCCTTTTGACGGTCTGGACAAACTTCAGAACACCATCACTGCGCGCCCGTTTTGTTTGTGCCACAGTGACATACACCGCAAGAATATTATCCTGCGAGAGCAAGAGAATACTCTTGTTTTACTGGATTGGGAGCTCGTTCTGGTCGGCGACCCGATCTATGACATTGCGGTGCATTTTCACAAGATGCGATATGAACCAGATCAGGAAGCTCAATTCATAGAGGTCTATGTTTCCAACTCCGCCCTAGCTTTGGAACCAGCTACAATCAGAGCAGAGGTTAATCTCTACCTAAGGCTGGAACGCGTGAAATCTGCGGTCATTGATGCCTACCGGGTCCGGGGTGACTTGCGTGCAGGTAAACATGATCATAACCGCGCGTGGCAGGACGTCACGCGATACGCTGGAAAACTGCGGAAAGCGCAAGAGATTTGGTATGCGCCTTCCGCCGTGACAACGATGCCCACCCATAGCTTACACGACATACTAGTTTCGTGATGGCTCGCGTATTTCACACACGGCTTAGCCGAGTAAACCTTCTGATTTGAAAGAGAATTCGACGTCTTTACCGATGATCACATGATCATGAATAGTCACGCCAATGGCATGACAAGCGGAGGCCACATCATCCGTCATCGTGATATCTTGACGACTTGGTGAAGGGTCGCCAGACGGGTGATTGTGGACCAGAATAACCGCGCTGGCATTAAGCTCCAACGCGCGTTTCGCAACCTCGCGCGGGTAAACCGGCACGTGATCCACGGTGCCCTTCGCCTGTTCTTCATCCGCGATCATCACATTCTTGCGGTCCAGAAAGAGAATTCGGAATTGCTCTGTTTCTCGATGCGCCATCGCGGTACGGCAATAGACGATCAAATCATCCCAGGACGACATGACGCTGCGCTTTAGAACCTTGGCCTGCCCCATCCGCAACGCGAAAGCTTCGGCCAATTTGAGCTGATAATAGACCTTCGAGGTCGCACCGTCGACTTTTAGGATGCGATGTTCAGAAGCGGCGACGACACCGTTCAGATCCCCAAACACCGACAGTAAACGTTTTGCCAGCGGTTTCACGTCAATGCGAGGAACGGCGTTGAAGAGAAGTAATTCAAGGACTTCGTATTCGGGCATCGGAGCATGTCCGCCTTTCAGGAACCGACTGCGCAGCCGTTCCCTGTGCCCCCAGTAATGCGGTACCTTGTTGCCCTCACCATCAATAAGCAACCCGCCCCCGGCGGTTACATTTTTCGATAGGCGGTCCCGATGTTTGAAGGCAGGCGAAAACGCCGGTATGGTTTCGGCGTCCATTGGCGGGAGCCGCGCATCGAGGTCGTCCAGACCGCGCAGCGCCTCTTCCGAGAATCCGTTCGGTCTGGCGCTACCGGGTTTTCCGACGGCGCCATGACGACTTTTGCCTTTACGTCCAAATGCTGAAGTACCGGACGAGAACCAACCATTCATTTTTCTCTCCCACAAAGCCAAAATCAATGTCTGCAAGCATTTAGGTTTGACGATACGTGGTTAATTTTTGGTAAACGTCGCAAAAATGGCTGTCCGCATCGTACAAAATACAGCACAATTCTCGCCACACATGGGTCACAGCTCAGCTGAGTGCCAAAATCTATTGTTGCAAAGATCGGTACTTCTTTCGAGGCCTGGAGTTCTTATTTGGTCTGCGACACCGCATTCCGTTGGTCAAAAGAGTTGCCAAGCGAAGCCTTTTTGAACAGGAACTTGAACTGTCTGATGAAAGAGACATAACGCAATGAGCTACTTGAAAACCACACTGTTAATGGCCGCAATGACGGCGCTGTTCATGGGTTTGGGTTATTTGATGGCTGGCGCTGGCGGCATGCTGATCGCGCTCATTTTTGCAGCAGTCACAAACGCTTTCTCCTGGTGGAAGTCAGACCAGATGGTCTTGCGCATGCATAATGCGCAACCGGTGATCAGAGGGGATCGGTTTGGCCTGACTGAGATGGTGGAGGAGCTGGCCATCAAAGCGCATATGCCGATACCTGCGACCTACGTAATCAATACTGAGCAACCAAATGCCTTTGCGACCGGACGCAATCCACAAAACGCAGCGGTGGCCGTCACGACTGGGCTGATGCGTACCCTCTCGCGCGACGAGCTCGCAGGTGTCGTGGCACATGAGCTTGCGCATATCCGCAACTATGACACCGCCATCATGACTGTGACGGCGACGTTTGCGGGCGCGATCACAATGCTGGCAAACTTTGCGATGTTCTTTAGTGGACGACGCGAAAACGGGCTTGGCTTTGTCGGTATGCTTGCGATGATGTTCCTCGCGCCGATGGCCGCCGCACTGGTTCAGATGGCAATCAGCCGCACGCGCGAATACGCAGCCGACCGAACCGGTGCAGAAATTTGCGGCCAACCCATGGCGCTGGCCTCCGCCTTGCACCGCATTCAGAAGGGGGCTGCGCAAATCGACAACGCCACAGCAGAGCGCAACCCCGCGACCGCACATATGTTCATCATCAACCCGCTTCACGCCTATAAACACGACAACTTGTTTTCGACCCACCCTGCGACCGAAAACAGGATTGCCGCATTAAAGAAAATGGCACGCACAGGACAGGTTTCTTCGCAATTCAGCACAGAACCCCCTTCGTCTACCGGCCCTTGGGGTTGATCAAGCAACGCCTTTGACTGCGGAGCCGGACGAGCCTCGGCTGCGCTTAAAATCTGTGCCCACCGACCTGCACGCCGCGCGCGCTATTGGCGCTTTGGGCGGTTGATCCGACGAGGCGTCATGAAATCTACCCAAAAGCACATGCCGCCTCTACCTGCGCGCTCAGCAATACCCGCCTGAACCCGCGCGCAGACACGGCTGATGGATCACTGTGTCACTCAATCTCGCACGCCGTGAGTCGCTTGCCTGTCGAAACATGCATCAGCGTTGCCGGTGATCTCAGACATCACGCCTCGGCCGGAACAGGCACGGGGCCAGAACTTTCGCCTGCGCTTTGCCGCAGCATTCATAGGATACGGTCTAAAATGGACAACTTACTTCAGGAAACGAACGAGAAGCTCACGTTTGAGCAATACGCAGTTTCTGATCATTGGGTCGGCAACATCGACGTCGACGGATTGCCGACGCTGTCTACAACTGTGGAGACCATCTTGGATGTCCCCTACGATTTGGAATTTAATCTCGCCGCTAATCTGTCAGCTGATGCAGCCCGCGTCACCGTTGACGTTTTCTTTGGCGGCGAACGTATTGGTAGCTTTCTGCATGAGGGTGGCGTCTTCGAAACCTACTCTTTCGACTTGATGGGTACTGGAGACCGCAGAAACCTTGATTTCCGCATTACCAGCTTCACAGCGGGCTCTTCAGATTCGATAGACACCTTGGGCGTTATCCCCTCCTACGCCAAAACGATGACCTTTCTGGATAGCGAAGTGACGGTGGATGCCTTCGCCCCGGGGCAAAACTACATTTACCAAGTTTTGAACGGGCAATTGGTAAAATTCGACCTTGCAACAAATGGCTACACAGAGACGGAAACACCGGCAGCAGTAAACGTGAACGCGATCGGTTACGCAAATGCGCACGACCTGATCTACGGCATTGCCCGTTCCAATGGCACTGATGCTGTCGGCAAGACGATCTCGCAAAACGACGTGGTCGCGATGGATGCGACTGGCGCGACCTATGTAGTCGCACCCGGTGCCATGGGGTCATTTATCGGCGACATGGACGATCGCGGCAATCTCTGGACCTTTAATGGCGGGCTTACTAAGGCGGTGGTATATGACGTGACCCAGACCAATCCGGATGGCACGCTCCTTCAGCAAACGATTGACCTTCCGCCCTTCGATACAGCTACGCGGGGCTTGGCCGATCTCGCCTTTCTGCCCGAAACACAGACGTTCTTTGGCGTCGCACATGGCGGAAGCGCAGGGCTGCCGGGCACTTTAGTATCCATCGACGTTTCGCAGGTAGCGCGCGGAGGGGATCCGGTCATCACGACCCAGACCATTATCGGAACGCGGGTTGATGGAGAAATCAAGGAAGGTATCCCATCCAGCGCCTTCGGGGCGACGATTGTTGACGCCGATGGCAATGTCTATATCGGCGCAAACAACGCGGATCACGATTTGGACGCCTCAACGTCCAACAGCGGTGGCTTTTACAAGATCGTATCTAACGCTGATGGTGCGCTTTTTATGGAATTGCTGGCGGATGCACCGAAAGTTTCAAGCAACGATGGTGCGCTGGATACGCGCGGAGTTGATCCGTTCTTAGGCATCGATACATCCTCCAAGGTTTTGCTACGCTCCCCTGTGCTGTCTGTTGCCGTCGCCGAAGACGATCAGATCAAATTGGCGGCCAAGGGCGCACAAACCACCATTGATCTTCTTGCCAATGACGCCGTCAGCGAAGGCGAAAGCCTAACAGTGACCCATGTGAATGGCGTGCACGTCACCGTTGGTGAGAGCTTTAATTTGATAAACGGAGAAATCGTTACCTACATGGGAGAAGGTTTGGTTTCTGTAACGCCTGGCAGCGCCCCGCGGGATGTGACGGCAGAACTGACCTACACCATAGAAAATGATCGCGGCATCACTGATTCCGCTACGCTTTTGATCGAAACGTCCCCAGTTCAGGGCACAACCGAAAATGACCATATCGTCGGCTTGACCGATGCAGACGGCACCGAGATCGACGGCGCAGATGGGGTGGATGACGTGATCTTGGGCTACACCGGCAAAGACAAGATCTTCGCGGGTTTAGGCGATGATGAGATATATGGCGGCGCAGGCCATGACTTCATCCGGGGACAGGGCGGAAATGACATCATTTTTGGCGAAGCCGACAATGATGTGCTTGATGGCGGTGCGGGTGCTGATGAAATGTATGGGGGTAGCGGGAACGACACCTATTTCGTCGATTCCTCCGATGATCTGGTCTCGGAGAGTGGCGGTTCGGGCACCGACAAGGTCAAATCCTCAGTTGACTACATTCTGGGGGATGGGCTTGAACACCTTTGGCTATCAAAGGGGTCCGCGGCGATCCAAGGGACAGGCAATGCTCTGCGCAACATGATTGTCGGCAACGCGCAGGACAACCTGATTGACGGTCAGGGTGACAACGACAATCTGATCGGTGGCGGCGGGAATGACATCATCTACGGCGGCGATGGCCATGATAAGCTGCATGGCAACGAAGGATCCGACCAACTGTTCGGTGGATCCGGCAACGACAAGCTGCATGGTGGCAGCGGGGCGGATATCGTCTACGGCGGGGACGGGGATGACACACTGTGTCCCGGCGCAGGGGATGATGTTATGTATGGCGGCACTGGCCGCGATTTATTGTCGGGCAATGCAGGCGCAGATATTGCCTACGGCGGACTGGGTGATGACACCTACAAGGTATCAGACACCCTGGACACGATCATCGAATATGAAGGAGAGGGGCACGATGTGGTCCATGCGTCGGCCGATGTCGTGCTGTCAGATCATGTGGAGGATCTCTTGCTGCTTGAGGACGGGGATTTCTCTGGAACCGGGAACGCCATGGCCAACAGACTAACCGGCAACACCGGGGACAATGTCTTGTTCGGGGGCGCTGGGGACGACCATATCAATGGCGGGTTTGGCGATGACAAATTGTCAGGCGACGCAGGCGTAGACAAGCTGCTGGGTAGCAATGGCAGAGATCAGCTGTCCGGCGGAGACGGTGACGACATCCTGAGCGGAGGGGATGGTGCGGATCTTCTCACAGGTGGTTTGGGCAATGACGTGATGTGCGGTGATGCCGGAGCGGATGGTTTCGAATTCCGCAGAGGGGATGGCCAGGATCAGATCAAAGGATTTGATACTGCGGAAGATTGGTTGCGCTTTTTTGCGACACGGGCTGACAACATGACCTTGGTGGAAGACGCGCGCGGCACCCGGTTAAACTACGGCGACGCGGACTCAATACTGCTTTCCGGCGTGGCATATGAGGAAGCGGCGTCGATCACACTTGTGTTCGTGTAGGTCAAGGTGCAGGCACCGGAATACGCTTTGTTCAATTGGCTTGAAGATAAAGGCGTAATTCCGGTGCTGTCACCGCCCAAATTTCGGTGAGTGTTTCGCCGTCAGATGGGTCGATAGACTGCGCATCGACCAACTGATTTTCCAACTCGGCCAAAAGCGCTCTGAGAACTTCCGCGCCCAAAAGCGCCGCGGAGCCTGCGGTGTGGTGAATTTTCTCCTGCAGCCCATCTACGAGTTTACCTGCACCAATGTGCTTGGCAATATCTTCGATTGCGGGTCCCGTCTCATCCAGAAAGCTCTTCACCAATGCATTGATTTTTTCCGCTCCCAATGCGGCTGCCAATTCTCTCAAATGTGCGTGGTCAACGGTTGCTTCAAATGCGGCTTCATCCGTTTTACCAGGGCTGGTGTCCTTTCGTATGCCGCTTTGGGAGTACTTTGCGAGGGTTTCACGCAGACTGCGTAATGAAATCGGCTTGATTAGAATGTCATCAAGACCCGCAGCAAAGAACCGGTCTTTCTCGGACGGCACAGCATTGGCTGTCAAAGCGACAATGGGCAGATGCGTCCCTGCAGGTTCGTTGGCCCGGATCGCCCGCGTCGCCTCGATCCCGTCCATGACAGGCATGGATATATCCATCAACACCAGATCGTAAGCATTCTGCCTTGCCAGTTCGACACCCTGCTGCCCGTTGAAAGCCTCATCCACCTTGTGATCATCCTTGGCAAGGAGATCCTTAGCCACAATCCTGTTGATTTGATTGTCTTCGACAACGAGAATTTTCATCGGAGGTACGCGCAGATCCTCAGATGTCTGGTTTTGGCCATCCGGAATGGTGGTGGCCGAGGTTTCCGGGGCAGACACTGATGGTAGTGGGAGATGCACCCAGAAACTGCTCCCATAACCACTGGTGCTTTCAAGCCCGACCGTGCCATTCATAGCTTTGATCAAGCGCCGCACAATCGCAAGCCCAAGGCCTGTCCCTCCGACCGCGCGGGAAAAAGATGGATCCAACGTGACAAAATCTTCAAATATTTTCTCACGCGCGTCAGGTGGAATACCGATGCCTGTATCCGTCACGCGAAATTCAATCAGATCGCCTATATCCAGTCTTTTGGCTTCGACCGTAATTGATCCGTTTCGGGTAAACTTGATCGCATTGCCAATCAAATTGAGCAGCACCTGCCGAATACGGGTCGGGTCGCCAGTTGCGTAGTCATCCCCCTGCATGTCAACATTTTTCGACAGTCTGTTCCCGCGATGATCCGAAACGCCCTGCTGACTTTCAACAAGCTCGCGGATCAGTGCCGGCACCGAGAACGTCACCTGGTCAATATCCAGTTTGCCCGCTTCTGCGCGGGAAATTTCGAGCACATTGTCAACGTGATGTAGCAAAAGCTTACCTGACGCCCGGATGATCTCAAGGTATTCGCGATCTTTGGACGACCGCGTTTCGGGGTCCATAAGATCCAGTGTTCCGAGCATTCCATTGAGCGGCGTGCGCATTTCATGGCTCATCACAGCAATCAGATCCGCCTTGGCCTTTTCACCGGCCACCGCGTCATCCCGAGCCTGTATCAGTTCCTTCTCAGCAGCAACCCGACGCGAAATGTCCCGCAGAAACGATACAAAGATTTCACCTTCATCCGACTCAGCAGTTTCAATCGAAAGCTCAACTGGAAAAATCTCACCATTTTTGCGCCGCGCTTCGAGCTGCACGCGCCCCTTCCCAACAACATGTTTTTCCCGCGTGGTTAAATATCGCTCCATACCAGAGGCATGTGCATGTTTGAGATGATCAGGAATGATCAGATCTTCCATCTGGCGACCCAGGGCATCCGCGCGGTTATATCCAAAAATCTCCTCCGCAGCGCCGTTGAAATCAATAACTTTGCCACTGGTGTTCACTGCAACCACTGCATCGAGCGACGTCGAGAGTATCGCACCCAATCGAGAGCGGATCTGACTTTGTTCGACTGCACGTCGCTGCGCGCGGCGAAAGAAATGCAGCAATAAGAACACCATCAGGACAAGAATGGCGAAAAGCGCAAATGTCAGAAGCGACACACGACTAAGTGTTTCGGCGATGCTGCCGCGCTGCGACTGTGCTGCGCGGGACAAAACCTTAACACCTTGAAGATTTATGTCCCGAACATCTACTCTGGCTGCGGTCGTGCGCCGTTTCAACTCCGGCAGGGCGGCACGTAAATCCGCGTCCGAACCATCAATGAATGGCACCGTCTCATTCAGGTAAACATCCAGACGTGACAGTGCCTCAACAACTGCGGCTTCCTCTCGTAACGTCGAAAGGATGGGGCTCACAAAAAGCGTGTTCGCGCGGCTATAGAAAATGTCAAAACGCTTTCGAACGTCAGCGAGGGGCGCACCGGCGCGCGCCTGGGCGTCTGAAACCGCATTCAACAACGCCAGCAGTTCCACATCCGACTGGGCAAGCGACCACTGTGTGCTGTCGGAATTTGCAGTCGCCAAGACATCGATCTGTTCGTGCACATCGCGGTTCAACTGCACCAGCGCGACCACGAGCACAACCATGAACACGGCGCCAGAAATTAACAGCGCGATCCGCATTCCACCTGTCTTCAGTATGCGTGACGGGGCATTTTGCAATGTGTCGCTGTTCGCGTTCAGGGCAATACCTCTATTCGGTCAAGCTGCCAGATGCTGCGCGAATAAATGAGCTCAGACTGATATTCAGGCGCCCTATCGTAGGGATAGACGATCCACAACGGCCCTTTGTTGCGCAGGTTCATTTCTTCGCCATTCCTGAGAAAAGCAACAATTGGTCCACCCGCTTTCGCATCAATCATCGGGATATCAACGGCATAGTCATTGACAGCCGATGCGCGCAATTGGGTGCCGGCGGCATCAAGGGCGTCTAAAAGCACGGACAATTCAACACCTGTGAAACGTTGCACTCCTTCGGTCCAAATGGTCGAAGTTTCAAAAGTGACAGCTCCCATTTCCTCAAGCATCTCAATATCGAGCGCAGCGATGTCTTCCGCATTGGTTTTCGAAATCGCACCCGACACTCTGAGAACCACGTCTCCTCGGGCGGGTTCGAGTGCTGCGCCAGAGGATGCAACAAAGGCGGCGGCGATGAAACATATGAGTGTCTTCCACCCGCCCGTGTTATTTAGGATGCGTCGCATTTTTTGTCTCCATGGTTTCCTTCAGTCCCGTGTCGCACGAATTTTTCTGCACGTCATCTAACCAGAGGCAGTGGTTTATATCCTTTCGGATAGGTTCATGCTGCGAATGCCCTCAAATCGCTGTACCACAGCCCATTGTGCCACAATCTTAGCAAATGCTATTCAAATCGAAGGTAATTTCCTGAGCCGTTTTATTTATTGAAGGTGGATAAGATGATAGTTTTGATAAATCGTTGTCATTGGGCTTGGGGAGTCGGAACATGAAAATACTTGTGGCCGACGACCACGACCTTGTGCGCGAGACAATCGCTGCATTCCTTGTTTCAGAGGGCGAGGCGTCCGTCGTGACGGCAGGATCACTGCCCGAGGCGATCAATGAGGTGAAACAAAAAGGTCCCTTTGATCTCGTCCTGCTGGATTACAATATGCCCGGGATGAATGGTCTTGAAGGGCTGCGTAAGATGATTGCGACAAGCGACCAAAAGCCCGTTGCCATTATCTCGGGAACCGCAACACGTGCGCTGGCTGAAGAAGCGATCGCAGAAGGCGCCGCAGGTTTCGTGCCCAAGACCCTTGGATCAAAATCCATGATCACGGCTGCACGTTTCATGGCAGCTGGCGAAATCTACGCACCGTTCAATTTCATGCAAAAGAAAGAAGAACAGTCCTCCGATCTGTTGTCCAAGCGGGAATTCGACGTCCTGCAAGGGATCTGTCGCGGGCAATCCAACAAGGAAATTGCGCGTGATTACAGCATCCATGAAGCCACGGTGAAATTGCACGCAAAAACCCTGTGTCGAAAACTTGGTGCACGCAACCGTACCCATGCTGCGATGATTGCACGCGACCTAAACCTCGTGTGATCTGAGCACTGAATGTGTTCGGGCTGGCACCGGCGGAATCTCCGCCGGTTTTTTTGTGCCCCAACAGCAAACTACCCAAACGGGTAGGTCGCGCTGCCCAAGAGGAATACTTCCTTACCGAATGCCCGACGGACACGCCTCAAGCATCAGCTTATTAAAGTTGTATTCAAATGAGGTATGTCATGATTACGCTACTTAATGCAGCACCCGACACGGGAAACCAGGGCGTCAGCGCGCTTTGCCACGCGGTTGTTGCGGGTCTCGCAAAACGCGGTCTTCAGGATGTAACAGTCGCCGACCATGGCCGTGGCGCACGACGCGCAGACTGGGGTTACACCAAGGTCAATCTCGTTGGTTTAACCCACAACAGACGGTTTTGGCGCGGGGACAGCCTGCGCACCGCACATACTCTCGTCAAAACAGGAGGTATGCTCAGCGCGTCGGCACGTGCCATTGCAAGGTCACGCGCTGTGCTCGATATCTCTGGCGGAGACAGCTTCACCGATATTTATGGCAGCAAACGATTCCAGGCTATGGCGCTCAGCAAGCGTATGGCGCTGGACGCAGGCGTGCCGCTCATCCTGTTGCCGCAAAAACTTGGCCCCTTTCGCAATCCGGTCCACGCGGCACAGGCAGCAACCATCCTGCGCCGGGCATCTGCTGTTTGGGTCAGAGATGCGCAAAGTTTCCAATTCCTGCAACATCAATTGGGTCCGGAATTCGATCCGGAGAAACACCGGCTGGCCGTAGACGTGGCGGTCACACTTCCCCAGCAACGACCGAACATCCTAACATCGCACGCAGCGAGCTGGCTGGCCCAGGGTCGGGGCTTTCCTCTGGCTGGGTTAAATGTCTCCGGGTTGTTGTGCAATCAGGCCAAACAAGCCCGCAGTAACTTTGGACTGGCAGCATCGCATAAAAACCAGATTGAAACGCTTGCACGTGCCCTCCTGGGTTCAGACCCAAATTTGAAACTGCTGCTGATTCCGCATGTTCACAAACCAGAAACCGATGTGGAGAGCGACCTTGCCGCCGCCCGAACGCTCCTTCAGCGCCTCGGCGGTAACATGCAAAACCGCGTATGCCTGCTGGAAGAACCCTTGAGCGCCATGGAACTCAAATGGGTTTTGGCAAGGCTCGACTGGTTTGCCGGTGCGCGGATGCATGCAACAATTGGCGCGTTTTCCTCCGGCGTGCCGACGCTTGGTCTTGGATACACAGACAAGGCGCAAGGTGTTTTTGACGAATGTGGCATTGGCGAGGATGTCGCAGACCTGCGCAGTTTGGATGCCCCTTCGCTCGCCGCCCGCGCGATAGCATCCTACACCGAACGCGCAACACGCAGACCACATCTGGCAGCACGGCTTGCCGGCATTCGCACCCGCGCTGAAAACGAAATGGACATCATGGCCCGCCAAGTCGGGATCTGAACAGATGCGCGGTATTCCCCTTTCACACCGATCTCTGGCTTGGCTCACACCGGCCACCGCAGAGGCCGCGGCCCTTGGCAGGTCGATCCTCTTTGCCTGGTCTTTGGGCCCAGAGGAATTGGGGCAGGCGATGATGCTCGCAGTAACGCTTCGGTTGGTGGAAATGGCCAGCGACGTGGGCATCGACCGGTTGATGCTTCAAGCACCTGATGGAAACCGCGCTGAATTGCAGTCTGAACTTCATGGTGTGTGCCTGATGCGTGGCTTGATCGGCGCCACAATCCTCCTCGGACTCGCACCGGTCATGGCCTTTTTGTTTGCCGGGGGGCCGACCACCTCGTCCTATGCACTGTTGGCAGTCATTCCCTTGATCCGCGGATGGGCTCATCTTGACTATCGCCGGTTTGAACGCCGGTTCAGCTATTTTAAGATGTCTCTCGTCGAGGGTGGCGCGACACTTGTGATGGCAGCAAGCCTGTTGCCCGCCGTTTGGGTTTTTCCTGATCACCGCGCGATGAGCATTGTTTTGATTGCGCATGCAACGGCGCATATGACGTTGTCGCATGTCATCGCCACGCGCCACTACAGCGCCCAGCTGACCTTTGCGACACTGCACCGTTGCTGGGTTTTCGGCGCTCCCCTGATCCTGAATGCCAGTCTGCTTTTTGTAATTTTTTACGCCGACCGCTTGATTGTAGCGCATGCATTCAGTTGGGACGCCGTTGCGCTCTATGGTGTGGCACTGCAACTTGCGCTCCTGCCTGCACAAATAGTTGGACGCGCCGCAGCTTCTCTTGTCTTACCCGCGCTTCGTCGCGCACGCGCGCAAAACCGACTAAGCGTCGTCTGGCAGTCCATTATGACGTCATATGCACTCCTTGCAGGTTTTCTGGCGGCCGCTCTGGCATTGTTTGCACCTGCAGGGATCGCCCTGATCTACGGCGCAGCATTCCGGCCCGATCACTCTTTGGCGCTGGCATTGGCCATTGCCGCAGGGTTCAGAGTTTTGCGGACGCCCTTTTCGCAATTCGCTTTGGCAACGGGCCGCACCGGAGACCCTGCCCGCGCGAACATCATCCGCGCGCTGGCACTCATTCCTGCGACATTCTTTGCGTCAGCCGGTTTGCCCTTGGCCTTCATTGCCGCTGCTGCCGCCTTAGGCGAAGCCGGTGCCACCCTGCGTGCCTATCAGTTGGCACGTACCCCAACGACACACGCAAACCCAAAGGGGACCTATGCATGAATGACGATCCGATTACATCCGCTGTCGCCTGCAATCTCTGTACCGGATGCGGTGCCTGTGCCGGTGGCTTTCCCGCACGCATCCGGATGGTTGAGGACCCAGTAAACGGCCGTCGGCCTGTTGTCGAACAATCCCCCGAAGGACAGCGCGCATCACAGGCAGCTGCCGTTCTCTGCGCTGGTCTTGCAACCGATTGGGCCTCTTTGCCGACACGTGATGAGATCGACGCAGCATGGGGCCCGATTCTTTCTGCATGGGAAGGATGGGCCAGTGACCCCGAAACTCGTTTTCGTGGATCGTCCGGCGGTGCCGTGACAGCTCTCGCCGCGCACGCGCTGTCGAGCGGTTTTGCAACGGGCATCGCACATGTTGCAGCACGTCGCGATGATCCGCGCCTGAATGAGACGGTCATCAGCAATGACCTTCCAGGGCTTTTGCGCGCAGCCGGATCCCGCTACGCTCAGGCCAGTCCTGCAGATGCGCTACACGACATTGCCAAAAGCGATGAACCTGTCGTGTTTGTCGGCAAGCCTTGCGATGTCGCATCGGTCCACAGAGCCACGCGTGCAGACCAGACGCTGGCCGAACGCATTCCGCTGACCATCGCTATTTTCTGTGCTGGTACACCAAATCTGGTCGCCACAGACAAGCTTCTTGATAGTTTGGATGTTCCAAAATCTGCGAAACTCACCGACCTGAGATACCGTGGGAACGGCTGGCCGGGTCTCATGCAAGCAACTTGGCAGGACGCGGCAGGACATGAGCACACGTCACAAGGCATTTCTTACGCCAAGGGGTGGGGTAATATTTTGCAGGCGAGCCGCCAGTGGCGCTGCCGCATCTGCGCTGACCACACCGGTGCTTTCGCAGATATTTCTGTTGGCGATCCTTGGCACGCGCCACCCAAAGGTGACACAGACGCCGGACGCTCCCTGATTATCGCACGCACACCCAGAGGGCGCGCTTTCATTGAAGCGGCGATCCAGGGTGGAGCGCTTATCGCTGAACCTCGCTCCAGAGACGTGATCGCACAGGCACAACCCAACCTGAGCGCCACGCATGGGGCCGTTTGGGGTCGCCGTTTTGCCATGCGCGCCTTAGGTTTGCGCACCCCAAAAGACCGGGGACAGAAACTCTTTGGCCTTTGGATGGACCTGACGAAAAGGCAGAAAGTCCTGTCAGTCCTTGGCACATGGAAACGCGTTCTGCGCGGTAAGCTCTGGCGTGGTGTCTCCATTTCAGGGCCCGCGCCATGACACTCGGAGACGCGTTTCAGTCACCACGCAGTCAGAACCTCAATCTTTTGAGATTACTGCTGGCGATGTCTGTTATCCTCAGCCACGCATGGCCGCTGGCTCTTGGCCCCGGCACGCTTGAACCGCTGGAATTGCTTACCGGCAGGTCGCTGGGCGGTTGGGCGGTTGGTGTGTTCTTCTTTATCTCCGGCATGCTCATCACGGCGAGTGCTGCGCGCACTTCCCCGCGTGCCTTCTGGATCGCGCGCGCCAAACGTATTCTGCCTGGGCTGAGTTTGGCGCTTTTTGTGACGCTCGCGCTAGCTCTGAGCAGCGGATCGACAGTCATGGCACCAGAGGCCGCAACGTGGTTTCTGCGCGCCATCACTCTGATCTCTATCGAACATCGCTTGCCTGACGCTTTCGCATCAAACCCCTACCCGGAGGTCGTTAACGGGCCGCTTTGGAGCTTGTCGCATGAAGTTTTCGCCTATGTCATCTGCGCCAGTTTCGTCTGGATCGGCGGCGCCCGACGTCCGCACATCGTATGGCTGTTGGTTCTGCTGGCCAGCACGATGTGCCTGATGCAAGACTATATGTCTGGCAGGCTCGCGACTTTTGCCCCGTTATTCTGTGCGTTCTCCTTTGGAGTGGCCGCCTATATCTGGCGCGATAAGATCTGCCTTCAACCGGCTTCTATAGCTGGGATCATCCTACTGGCGGCTGTACTGCCTCAAGGTCTTGCGGCAGGAGTTGTCGGTTTAGGTCTGGTCGCCTTAATGCTCCGCCTGCCCCGCATGCGCCTAAAAAGTGACGCCTCTTACGGGCTGTACATCTATGGCTGGCCCATCGCCCAGATGATTGTCGCCTGTCATCCAGGCATCGCGCCTTTGCATCTTGGCGTGACAAGCATTCTGGCTACCTATCCAATGGCCCTGTTGAGTTGGCATCTGGTGGAACAGCCAAATCGTGTTCCTCATAGGACGATGGCCTGATTCATGGCGATGGCGCGCACAACATCCCCAGCAATTTTTGGTGTCCCTATCGCCGTCGCGCTTTTCTTTCTGGCGATCATGCTGCCCACGGCTGTTTCGCTCAACCTTGGCGGACTAAGGCTGTCAGCCTACCGCGTCGTGCTCTTGTGCATGCTCTTACCAATGCTGTTTCACTTGATCACCGGTCGCTACGGGCGTGCGCATCTTTTTGATGGGCTGATGATGTTGCATTGCGCATGGGTTCTTTTGGCGCTGATCAAATGGGGCGGTCTTTCGCAGGGCGTCGAATCTGGTGGGATATACATCGTGGAATGCGCCGGTGCATACCTGCTGGGCCGGCTTTACATTCGGTCCTATGAAGGCTTTGCGGCGATGGCAAAAGTCTACGTTGGACTGGTCCTCGCAACCCTGGTTTTCACGATCCCGGAAGCGCTTACCGGTATCCATATTCTCCATGACGGGATTTCCGGTGCTCTAGGAGGCCCAAGCGCGCCCTACATTGAACCCCGCATGGGGCTAGAGCGTACTTTTGGCCCCTTCGATCACCCAATTTTATATGGTGTCTTTTGCGCATCTAGCTTTTCTCTTGCCTATTTCGTGTTGGCCGAGCGCACGTTGAAGAATTTTGGAGGCATGTCCAAAGTAGCAGGTGTCGTGCTTGCGACGTTCATGTCTGCATCAGGCGGCCCCTATGTTGTCTTGATGATGCAAGGCTTTGTCGCAGCCTGGGAGCGAATTCTAGGCAAAATAAGAGGGCGTTGGGCCGCACTTTTCACACTTTTTGGTATCGCCTATGTTGCGATTGATGTGCTCTCGACAAAAACGCCATTCCACGTCTTCGTGAATTACTTCACCTTTTCAAAGCAGTCCGCTTACAACCGCATCCTCATCTTTGAATTTGGCACTGCGGAGGCCGCACGCCATCCGATCTTTGGCATCGGTCTTGGCGACTGGGAGAGACCACCATGGATGTCAGACAGCATGGATAATTTCTGGCTGGCGACCGCCGTGCGTTACGGGCTGCCCGCCTTGATTTTGCTCGTCGGACTCTTGCTCGGACTGATCTGGGCCGTCGGGCAACGGCAAAACCTACCCCCTGCCTGGCAGCGCGCGCGTCATGCCTGGGCCTTCACCCTGTTCGGCATCACCGTTGCCGCTGCGACCGTTCATCTCTGGAACGCACTGTTTGTGCTTTTCTTCTTTCTCATCGGCGCAGGTGCCTGGTTGTTGGACGCGACACCCCGGCGCCCACGCACCGCCACCCGAACAGCACCAACAAGTTACCGACCGGCACGCCTTTTTTGACATCAGTTTACAGGACATTCGAAATGGATCTCTCCATCGTCATCGTCAATTGGAACACCAAAGATATGTTGCAGGACTGCCTGCGCTCCGTCTGCGCGGGCGTGGATGCTGTGCAGACCGAAATCCTCGTCGTCGACAATGCCTCTGAAGACAGTTCCTGCGACATGGTCCGGGCTCACTTTCCTTCGGTCACGCTTATTGAAAGCCCTACGAACCTGGGTTTTGCGGGCGGCAATAACCTGGCGCTTCGTCAGGCAAGGGGTCGCTACATTCTGCTGTTGAACACCGACACGCTGGTACACGGCGCGGTACTCCCCGACGCGATTGCATGGCTGGATCACCATCCGAAAGTTGGCGTCATGGGGCCGCGTGTTCTCAATACCGACGGCTCGCTTCAGCTATCTTGTAGTGCGTTTCCAAGCCTGCATCATCTCGCCCGGCAAACACTGGGATTGACGCGCATCCAAAAGTGGGACTCCTACCGGCTGACCGGATGGGACAGATCTTCGGAGCGCGCCGTTGACGTGATCTCGGGTGCAGCCATGTTTGTGCGGGCAGATGCGATGCATGAAGTCGGCCTTCTGGATGAAGCGTTCTTTTTCTACGGTGAGGAAACCGATTGGTGCCGACGTTTCGCCCAGGCCGGCTGGGCGCTGGTTTTCACGCCTATTCCAGACATCACGCATTTCGGTAGTGGGGCCGTCGGCCAGCTAAATCATCGCAAAGACGTCCTGTTGACGGAAGGCACAACCAGATTGCACCTCAAGCATGGCGGTGTGCTGGCCGCTCTCACCTGTTTTTGCCTTCTGGCCACACATAATATCTCCCGCGCGTTCTTTTGGTCGGTGATGAGCTTTATGCGGCGTCCCGGCGCAACACGACGCGCCAGCCATTTTGCCAGAGTGGTCATCGACCTACCCAAAGCATGGCCGCAACACCGCAGGGAGGCAAAGCTATGAAAGTTCTACTCATCGCACCAAACATCGACTGCACAGACGTAGGCGAAGCATTTGTTGCTTACAAATGGGCGCATGCTTTGACGGGTCTAGTGGATCTGACGGTGCTCTCTTTTCAGCGTGCGGGTCGCCCGGATGTTGCTGCCCAGCTGCCTGCCGCGCGGGTCGTCACATGGCCAGAGCCGCAGTGGTCAACCCATCATGAACGCCTGAATGCCATGCTCAAACCCGCTTGGCCAGTATTCGCCCACCGTGTGCACAGTTGGATGACCGAAGCCCTTGCACGCGGCGAACACTTTGACATCGCGCATCAGTTGATGCCACAGGCCGCGCGTTACGCGTCCCCCTTGCGCCATTTCGATATCCCCTATGTCATCGGTCCACTTGGTGGCGCTCTGGATACACCTGAGGCATTTCGCGCGGAAGCATCAAGCGCACCGCTCTTCACACGCCTGCGCGCCCTTGATCAATTTCGCTTTCGCCACGACCCCTGGCTACGCGCCTCCTATTCACGTGCAGCCTGTGTCCTGGGCGTTGCGCCCTACGTGCGCGATGTTTTGTCGGATGTGCCTTTGCGACGCTTTGAACCTATGCTCGAACTGGGAATCGACGACGTCGCCCCTGCTAAAGAGCGCGTATGCAAACCTGGACATCTCAACATCCTGCACGTTGGACGCGGTGTGCGCACCAAGGGATTGCGGGATACTGTGCGCGCACTTGCTCTGTTGAAAGACATGCCCAAGGTGCATCTGACAAGCGCAGGTGATGGCGAAGAACACGACATATGCCGCTCCGAGGCCAAGCGGCTTGGCGTCAGTGACCGTGTGACCTTTTTGGGTAAGATTTCGCGCGACTCGGTAGAGCTGCTCTATGCCTCCCACGACGCTTTTTGTTTCCCGTCTTTTCGCGAACCTGCGGGCGGCGTTCTCTATGAGGCCATGCGGCATGGCCTGCCGGTCATAACGGCTGATCGTGGCGGTCCGGCGTGGATCATCGATCACGCGTCCGGGATCAAAATCCCCGTGACTGAACCCGACGCCTTTGCGCAAGACATTGCGCAGGCACTGCGTCAATTGGCTGAAGGACCAGACCTTAGAAAATACCTGGGCCAAGGGGCACGAGCAAAAGTTGCGTACGAAGGACGTTGGCCTGCAAAAGCAGCGCGTCTCGTGGATCTATACAAAGATATTCTGGCGACCCAACAGATGTTCGCACCACTACGAAAGGATAGGTATTCCACCCATTGTTGACTGTTAATGAACCATTTACGCAGTAACATCAGACGCTTGATCCGGGTTATTCAAGTATCTGACAGAACACACAGACAAACGGAAAACCAATATGCCCGGATTACAAAAGTCTCGACCAGTCGTACTCGCCGTTTCTTCCGGTGGTGGGCATTGGGTTCAGATGCAACGTCTCACGCCTGCGTTCTGCGGCGCGGATGTTCACTACGCAACGACCGATGCTTCAGCCGCTGAACATGTCGGCGACGCGCATCTGCATGTGTTTCCTGATGCAAACAAGAACACACCGTTCCGACTGGTTCTCTGTGTTGCCAGGCTGGCGTGGCTTGTTTTGCGCCTGCGTCCTCAGGTCGTCATTTCAACCGGCGCGGCTGGCGGCTTCCTTGCCATAAAACTCGCACGCTTGATCGGTGCACGTACCATGTTCATCGACTCCATCGCGAATGCGCGCGAACTCTCGATTTCGGCAAAATTATCTCTCGGGGTCGCAGACCGCGTGCTGTCACAATGGCCCGGCGTCGCATCCCTGACAGGAGCCGAATACCGCGGCGCCGTTATCTAAGCCTTAGCACTTTGAACACGTAGGAGGAAAATGACATGATTTTTGCAACTGTTGGAACCCAACTGCCCTTTGACCGTATGCTTCAGAGCCTCGACACATGGGCGATGCATAACCCAGATGTGCCGGTCTTGGCACAAGCCGGCAAAAGCACGTGTCATTTTTCTCATATCAAAACCGTGTCAAAGCTCAGCCAATGCGATTTTCGCGCCCTTGTGCAACAATCACGGCTGGTGGTGTCACATGCGGGCATGGGCACAATCCTGTCCGCAGCTGAGTTGAATAAACGGATCATCCTGATGCCGCGCCTTGCAGCGCTGAAAGAGCACCGCAACGACCACCAGTCGGATACCGCACAAGAAATGGCGCGATTGTCCAATGTGACCATCGCTGAGGACAGCGACACGCTGCATGACGCATTGGACCGCGCGATGTCACGCAACTTGCAGATCGAGTACGCGCACAGAAAGCCACGCGCCAATGAGCTCGACCCACTCCTCGATACGATCCGGGATTTCGTGTGGAAAGATGTCAAACCCATCGTGCCTGCACCGCTGTCCCTGCGGAAAAAAGCAGCGTGACCCGCGCGACCATCCTTATCCCTGCTTGCAACGAAGCTGCAGTAATCGGTAGAACCTTGCTGCATCTTTCGCGTGGCGCATCATGTGACGCGTTTCGCATCATCGTCATTGCAAATGGCTGCTCAGATACAACAGCCCAGGTGGTCAAGTCTGTTTTACCGCGCGCCATCGTTCTGCAAACCCAGTCCGCAGGAAAGTGCAACGCATTGAACCTGGGCTTTCGCGAAGCGGAAGCCGGCAAACCGGTCCTCTGCCTGGACGCCGATGTGGATGTCACCCCACACGCCCTGCACGCGCTCATAGCCGCGGTCAGCACCGGATCCATCCATGCGGCATGCGGTCAAATGGACGTCGATCTGGAAACAGCGTCGCTTTGGGTACGCAGCTACTATGCAGGCTGGCAAACGAACCCCTACTTTGACAACGGGAAATTTGGAGGCCTTTTTGCGCTCTCCGCGCAAGGTGCTGCACAGGTATTCCCCTTGCCGGTCGTTACTGCTGACGATGAGCTTGTACGCAGAAGCTTCGAGCCAAGCGACACCGCCTACATTGGCGCATGCCGATTTACGGTGCGGGCGCCAAGAACGCTCGCCAGCCTCCTGCGCGTGCGGCGACGTAGTCTGCGCGGCGCACGAGAGGTTTCTGCGCTTGGTTTTTCCAGCCCAGAACGCGGCAGCATCGGGGTCGTCCTTCGGCGCGCCGTGCAAAGACCCTCCCTCGCATTCCCTGTTCTCGTCTATGCCGCCATGAATGCTTGGGTGCGGATCTCCAATGCGTGGCATTCACCCGCGCGCAACACATCCTGGGACCGCGATCTCACAACACGTATTTCGAGTTGAAAACATGGGGGTCATCGCTGCACCAGTTGATAACGGGAGTTTCGAAACCCAGGCAGCACCCAGTGGCGCCACCGAACAACCAAACCCACTCGCAGCACTCGTCCGCGCGATGCGGGGACGCTGGAGTTCGGCTACTGTCAGCGCGTTGTTGCTTGGTTCCGCGCTGACGGCAGCAGGGTACTTCGCAGGCGTGCAGCTATATGAATCCCGCGCCATATTGAGGGTCTATCCGCAAGAATCCAATATCCTCTATGCCACTGGCAACGGCTCTGTCCTGAAAACCTTTGACAGTTTCGTAAAGGCTGAAACAACCTACGTCGCCTCTGACCCGGTCATGACCCGGTCCGCACAGACACTCGCGGATACCCGCCCTGAACAGGCGAAAGGTCTACGTGTCTCAGATTTGACGGGTTCGGTTGAAATCAAACGATCGGACAGTCTTATCGTGCTAAAAACCCAGAGCAAGGATCGCGATTTTGCCCGTCAAAAACTAGACGCCGTCATAACGTCCTATCTTACCCTAAAGGCAGAAACCGAAGCGCGCCGTACAGAGGTGCGCCTGTCAGAGCTTTTCGCGCGTGAGACCGTTTTATCAGACCGCTTGGCTGCTCTGCGGGCTGATCAGCTTGATATCGGGGGCGAATTTGGCTTGAACGCCCTCGCAAAGGCCCACATCGAAAAAATTGCCAAAATCGACGGGCTAGCCGCCCGGAAATCCGAGGTTGCAGCTACGCTGTTGGCTCTGGAAGCGAAGACCAATGCATCCTCTGCCGATACCGCTGATCAGGAGATCATGCGCGCAACATTGCTGGACCGCGCCATGGCCGATCTGAGTTTTGAGCGCGCAAAGCTGATGAGCGAATTGGCCGCCTTGCGGGCCGGTTTCCTACACCACTCCGAAAAGCGCTTCCGGCAGATGGAACAGGCAAAGCTGGACCAGATCGCAGTTATCGAAAAAGCGGCTGCTGACCGGCGTGCGCAGATCCGGGTCCTTGGTCAGACGGGCGCGCTTACTGATGTGGCCGACGGGAGCAGCGAAACCACGCTGACCGAGATGCGGTCGCTGTATCAAAAAGTAACCGGCCAATTGACATTGGCACGGCAGGAAGCGCGGGATCTTAACCGTAGGCGCATCGACCTTGATGGTATTGAGAATGAAATCGATGAAGCTCAGGACCTCCTTGAGGAAACACGGCATGCTTTGGAGGTGATACGTCTTGAATCCGGGCGGGCGTTGCCCGGCTATGCTGTGGTGATGTCTCCGCCTTCGCACCCGGACAGCCCCGCCGAAGACACGCGCAAGATGTTGATGGCCGCAGGGATGCTTGGCGGTATCGGACTTGCCTTGGCACTGACGCTGGCCCGCGCGCTGACGGAGCGCCGCATTCGGTTTGCTGAAACCCTCGCGCCCGTTGCAGATCGCCTCCCGGTTCTTCAAGTGTGCAAGGCGGGTGAAGACGACCCCCATGCCGCAGATATCTTGCGCAACGCGTTGCAGCTGCAAAGCATCAGAACGCCACGCCTCGTCGGAAAAGCACCCGTCATCGCAGTCACCCAAGCGCAAGATGGCGATACCGGGGCGTTCGCACGTGCTCTTGCCGATAGCTTTGCGAGAGCACAGATGAAAACGCTTTTGATCGATGCCGATTTGGGAAAGCCAGACAACGGCGCAGAAATCGCCGGCTGGCGCGACTTGCTTCGTGGCGGTTCTGATCAGCTACGACCGATTGAAACAGGGGGCAACCTTTGGGAATTCACATCAGGCACATATGCGCTACTCGAAGACCGCATGGTCTCCGCTGCGATGGTGAAATCTGCACTCGATCGTGCAGCAAAAGACTTCGACGTTGTTATCGTCGCAACGGGCAGCCTGTCTCGCACCCTTTCTACCCAGTTTGTACTATCACATTCTGATGTCGGCGTGCTTGTTCTAAACCCTATGGACAAGCGCGGCGCAGTCTTTCCCCAGATTAATCGGCTTGATGACTTACCTCGCAATGGCAGTGTAGCGGTGTTGCGCAATGCCCGTTCCAATGACCCCGATCTGGAACGACATCACTGATATTCACGGTGTGGGTTTTCTTCACTTTCGTAGTATGTCGCCCCAAACCCAGCCCTGATCAAAGCTGTTGAACACAGGTTCATCGCTAAAGTTGATAAAAATAATAAGAATTCTCGAAAGTAATCCGACAAAATTAATCAAGTACCTTGATCTGTCCGGAATTTCCTGTATCTGACTAAATCGATAAGGTTTCGAACACAGGGAGAACCTAATGACCGTCAGAACTTCACTCTTTGCCTTGCTTGCGACTACGATTGCCACCAGCGCATATGCAGAAGGCGAGCTAAACCTCTACTCATCACGTCACTATGATACGGACGAACGGCTTTATTCCGACTTTACCGAAGCGACTGGGATCACGATCAACCGCATTGAGGGCAACGCGGACGAACTGATCGCACGTATGGATGCAGAAGGGGCGAATTCACCTGTTGATGTGTTTCTAACCGTTGACACCGTGCGTATCACTCGCGCTAAAGACCTCGGATTGTTACAATCGATCGACAGCGACGTGCTTGAAGCAAAGGTCCCTGCATACCTTCAGGATGCAGACAATCAGTGGTTCGCTTTCTCGCAGCGCGCGCGCATTCTGTTCTATGACAAAACGGAAGTAACCAACCCACCGCAGACCTATCAGGACCTTGCTGATCCCCAGTATGCGGGCAAAGTCTGCATCCGTTCATCGACCAACGTCTACACGCAAAACATTACCGCAGCACTGGTCGCGCACTTGGGCGAAGAGGCCGTGGGCAATTGGGCCAAAGCCGTTGTCGCCAACTTTGCCCGTGACCCACAAGGTGGGGACACAGATCAACTGCGCGGCATCGCCTCGGGCGAATGCGATATTGCCATGTCCAACACCTATTACTATGCGCGGGCCTTGCGCAAAGGCGATAGCACCATGTCGGCAGACGATCTCGCTAACATTGGTTGGGTCTTTCCAAACCAGGACGAATTTGGCGCGCATATGAACATTTCGGGTGCCGGTGTTGCGGCAAACGCGCCGAACAAAGACAACGCGGTTACGTTTCTGGAGTATCTCGCGTCAGATCAGGCGCAGGCTTATTTCTCAGCAGGCAATGACGAATACCCCGCTGTCCCCGGCGTCGGGCTCTCTCCTTCTGTAGCAGCTCTTGGAATTTTCCGGCCAGATGCCATCCCACTTTCAGACATCGCAGATAACATTGAACCTGCGGTCAAAGCGCTAAGCGAAGCAGGCTGGGAATAGCCCATCCCAATCAAGCTTGGAACAGGCGCGTCCTACTGGGCGCGCCTGTTTTATGCTGTTTGGACATGCCTGACCCGCCAGTCGCTGATCTGAGCACACAAGATAATGACCGGGATCAATCCAATGCCCGCGATCATCAAGCTCGGGATCGCGGCCCCTTCCAGCCGTTCATCCGAGGCCAGACGAAAGGCTTGCACCGCCAGTGTGTCATAGTTGAATGGCCTCAAGATCAGTGTCGCCGGCAATTCCTTTACCGTGTCGACGAAAACGATCAGGAAGGCGGTCAGCAAACTGGGTTTGAGAATGGGCAAATGCACTTCGCGTACCGTTCCCCAGTCAGTACGCCCCAAAACCCGCGATGCCGCATCGACATTCGGCGTGACGGTGGCCAAACCACTGTCATAGGCCCCCACAGCCGCCGCGAGAAAACGGATCATGTAGGCCGCGATCATCAGCCAGATTGACCCGGTAATCAGCAATCCCGTGGAGATCCCGAACCACATTTCCATCCGGGCGTCGATCCAATTGTCGAGACCCGCAAAGGGCACAAGCAATCCCACCGCGATCACGCCGCCCGGAACAGCGTATCCCAACCGCCCGATATGCAGGCTTGTTGTCGAAATACGGTTCGGTGAGACGCGCTTGAAGGTGCCCAACAAGACCGCTGCCGACACCGTCACAACGGAGGCAATCGCCGCCAGAAACAGAGAGTTCTGAATGAAGGCAACGTAGCGCGGGCCAAAGATGTTCTGCTCGGACTTCAGCCCCATCGAAAACAGCGTCACTGTCGGAATAATAACACCCAGGAGCACCGGCAAACCACAGACCATTTGCGCTGCAAAAGCACGTTTTCCTCTTAAGCTCATGCGGGGAAACGGCTCTTGGCGACCCTTGTTCGCATAGGTCGCTGACCCGCGATTTTGATGCTCAAGCGCTGCGACCAGAAAAGCAAAGACCAACAGGCCCAGCGCCAATTGTGCCGCGGCACCGCGATCAGCCATCGAAAACCAGCTGGTATAAATGCCGGTCGCAAACGTCTGCACACCAAAATGCGCAACAGTCCCGAAATCCGCTATGGTTTCCATCACCACCAGCAGACTACCTGCCGCAATGGCAGGACGTGCCATCGGCAAAGAGACGCGCAGGAAACAGGCGATCGGCGTGGAGCCCAGCGACCGAGCGGCATAAAACGGGGCAGCCGCCTGCATGCGAAACGCAGCCCGCGTCAAAAGATAGACGTATGGATAGAGCACCAGCGTCAACATCGCAGCAGCCCCCCCCAGGGAACGGATCTCGGGGAACCAGTAATCGCGCGGCCCCCACCCCATCACATCGCGCAGAGTGGATTGGACGATCCCAGGGTGATCGAGCACTTGCGTGTAAGCGTAAGCCAGCACGTATGCAGGAAAAGCCAAGGGCAAGACCAAAGCGATCTCAAGCACCCTGCGCCCTTTGAAATCAGTCGTCACAACTAGCCAGGCAGTGGTCGCCCCAATAAGAATACTGCCGGTCGCGACAAGACACACCAGTACAATCGTCGTCCAAGTATAGCGCCAAAGCACGGTATCCGCGAGTTGCGCGAGCGTGTCAAAAGAGCCCAGCAGAGCCGCTGCGACGACGCCTGCCAAGGGCAGTAGACAGACAAAAGCAACAAACAGAGCTGCTCCGGAAATCAATTTCTTGTCCATAAGGCCTGTCTGAATGCTCCGGTTTCGTGAACCAAGGGTTTATCCGCCGTCCTATCTCTAAACGCCACAAGAAAATAGACCTGATTATTTTTGTCGGGATTGACTATTCCGACAAATTCTATCAACTATATAGCTGAGTCTCAGCCACCCCTCCTGCGGGCAGCCCGGACAGCCGCTTAGCGCAGGAGAGACATCATGGACCAAAAATGCACAGACCGCCTCCAAAAGGAACGACGCATTTCACACAACGACTGCTGGCGTGAGATGCTGTTTTCCGCACTGTCAGGGTTTTACCCAACAGATCAGCACCTTGAGACGATGTTCGACCATCTGGAGCGGTCCCAATGAATGATATGACCAATATGCCAGACCCGGCCCCCGCCACAGATGCGCCCAAGATCGATACCTATGATGCGCGCCAGCTCGTCAAAGACGGGGTCCAAGCTTGTATTGTGCTCGACGGACAAGCTTACTACCTGCGCATCACGCGCGCAGGCAAGCTGATCTTGACAAAATGACGCCGGATTATCACGCCCGTGGGGGTGCAACTGTCGCCGTTCTGAATCGCATGGAAGCTTGGGAAGCCAGTCTTGTACTCAACTTAAGGCTCTGGTGCGAAGGGCCTTCCGGACAATCGCAGGTTTGGAAAGCGTATAGAGCCGCGCTATCCGGAGAGGAAGCCCAAAGCGCTTGCCACGCGTTCGACGTTTTGATGAGAACGCTTATTGAAAGGTCGTTCCGCCCGCTCGTGCGCCACGACGTCGGATGCTCCTGTGTCGGTGCGGATGAAGGTATTATTGTCAATCTTGTACGCACCGCAGCCGAAGGGCACCTGAGCGACGCGGCCTTGATCGCGACACTTATGACCGGCCCCGCACAAGCCGAACATATAGCTATTCTAGCCGGGCAAGTCGGCACCAAGATGCGCGAAATCCACCAAACCGACACACGTCAAACAGCTGATGAAAGTACTTATGCCACACCCGGATCAAATGTGATCCGGCTTCACTAAACTTGGAAAAACGAAAGAACAGCCACCTATGAAACGAATTTCAATCACCGCGCTTGGATGCGCCCTTCTGGCAGCTGCTCCTGCTTTGGCGGACAAAGCCGCCGTTCTGGAGAATTATGCGAACATCGCTCTGGCAAAATACGAAGACAGTTTGACGACGGCGCAATCACTTGAAGCCGCTGTCGATACTCTGATCGCAAATCCATCGGCAGGTGCACTGCAAGCCGCCAAAACCGCCTGGCTGCAAGCGCGCGTGCCATATCAGCAAACCGAAGTGTATCGTTTTGGCAATGCCATTGTTGACGACTGGGAAGGCAAGGTAAATGCTTGGCCACTGGACGAAGGTCTCATCGACTATGTGGATGCTTCCTACGGTGGCGCGACGGATGAAAACGAATATGCGGTCCTGAACGTGATCGCCAATCCGTCCTTTACGCTCTCTGGCGAAGCCGTAGATGCAGCAGCCATTACATCCGACTTGCTGGAAGGCGCATTGCACGAAGCGGATGGCGTCGAATCAAATGTGGCCACCGGCTACCACGCCATCGAATTTCTGCTTTGGGGGCAGGACCTGAATGGTCATGACCTCGGTGCGGGTCACCGGCCTTGGACCGACTATGCCATGGGCGATGCTTGCACAGGCGGGAACTGCGACCGTCGCGGTGACTATCTAAAAGCAGCAACGGAGCTGCTTGTGTCCGATCTGGAATGGATGGTCACGCAATGGCAGGAAAGCGGGGACGCCCGCACCCAACTTAACGCAGACGAAAACGCCGGCATCTCAACGATTCTTACTGGCATGGGGTCTTTGTCTTACGGAGAACAAGCTGGCGAGCGTATGAAACTTGGCGTTCTGCTCAATGATCCTGAGGAAGAGCACGATTGTTTTTCAGACAACACCCATAATAGCCACTTCTACGACGCTATGGGTATTCGCAACGTCTATATGGGCAGCTACACGCGTATCGACGGTACGGTCGTTTCAGGCATGGCACTTTCCGAGCTTGTTGCCAGTGCAGACGCGGGCGTTGACGCCGAATTGCGGAGCAAGCTGAATGCGACGATGATTGAAATGTCCGAAATGAAAACCGCAGCCGAAGCAGGTTTTGCCTACGACATGATGCTCGAACGCGGTAACGCAGCCGGAGAAGCGCTGATTATGGGTGCTGTGGATGCGTTGGTTGATCAGACCCGTTCTATTGAGAGAGCGGTTGCGGTGCTGGGCGTCGATGCAATTGCATTCGAGGGCTCTAATAGCCTTGACGACCCGGACGCCGTTTTTCAGTAAGCCGCAACATCCCAGCACAATCCAGGCGTTTCTTACGCCTGGTTTTTTCGCGAGGTACCCGCCATAGCCAAAACACCAAGCCCCTGTATCGATGTGTGCAAGTTCAAGCGCGAAGGCCACTGCATCGGCTGTTCCATGACCAAGGCGCAAAAGTCACTATTCAAGCAGCTTAAGAAAGACAAGCACCGCGACGCTTTTGTCGAGATGTTGGTCGGTCAGCAGTCGCGTTTGGGTAAGTACCGCCATTGGGCACCGAAATATCTACGTAAGTGCCTCAAGAAAAGAGCGAAACCTATTCCGGCGGTCAGAGATATTATGTCGTCGTAACAAGAATGGGACCACGTTAGTTTGCTGTCGCGGTGATCGCGGGGCGACTGACCCATATGCCGTCACACCCACGTACGGCGAAAAAAGGCCAAGCCAGACGCCGCTATGAGAGAGACGTGGCTTGACCTTGCTTAGGTGGCTGCCTGGCCGTTTTGCTGCCTATTCAGGTGGCTAGCGGCTCAGGTGGCTTCCCTTGCCCCTGCAATGCAGATGCTGGTTTCAGGCCAGATGTGCGCGCAGGAACCAAGCAAATTTCTCATGCGTCTGGCCCCGTGCAATGCACAGATCTTCCGTAAGCGTATCGCCATGTTCCGCCGCAATTTCGCCGGCACCCGCTAGCGTTGCAGCCAGCGTTTCCTGTGCGTCGAGCATTGCTTTGATCATTTCTTTATCCGTCGCGTAGCCGTCATGTTCTTTGACCTTGGAGCGCGCAATCATCCCTGCCAGCGTTCCTTCTGCATGCACGTCGAGCGTCTTGATCCGCTCGGCGAGGTCGTCCTGCGCGATAAAATGGTCTTCGTACATTTTCTGAAACAAATCGTGTAACGGGCCAAACGCCATGCCGGTCACGTTCCAATGAAAGTTCTGCGCAAGCATTGTCGTCACGGCGGTTTCAGCGACGGATTGGTTCAACGCTTCGGCGATCGCCGTACGCGCGTCTGTTGTCAGCGCAACTGCTGTCTGGGTCATATTCTGCTTCCCTATGATGATCCGGATGCTGGCTGACGCACGTGCACGCTGGCTGGCTACACCAGCCAAAATAGGCAGCCAGCGACCAAAGGCAAGAGGTTTTTAGAATTATTCTAAATCAGAGAGAAACATTCGGAAATCCGCGTAACGAGGAACTGGATAAGACGTTGATCGTTACGCCTTATGCGCGATTTCAAAAGGAATTCCGTGCTGTCGCCATCCTGTTTGGCGATGGCACATCCAAGCGCGGTGAGCCATTGCTCATCGAACGTCATCTCAGTCGTGCCAGGCGCAAACAGCCGCGCGCGTTTGCCCAATGTATCGTTGAGGCATCGCATCAGAGCATCTGCATGCGCTTCTCGGGATGCCTTTCGATCCCCATGCAGTAATGCGCAGGCTTCAAACAAATCAGCTTTCGGTTTTGATCTGCAGCCCATTGAAACAAAACGCAGATAGTTTAGGAAAGCGCAGGCTTGCGACGACTGTTCTTCGGCGGGAGCATGGTCTGGATTGGCTCGCAAAGGCAGGGACACCATGACGCAGTAAACTCCTTCGGCAAGCACAGGAATCGGCTCGCCTTTTTCTATTCCTGAGTATATTTATAAGAAATGTGGAAAATCTCAAGTCTTACAGCGACCGTTTTGTTCAGCTTTCCGTCACCTGGCGCGATCGCTCAAACTGTTTTACCCGATGCGCATGTGTCCGTTGTCCCGCGTACAGCGGAGGAAATCACACGCATCCAACCTATTCTGAAAACGGCGATAGATTTTTCTAAAGCCGAGCGCTTTGAGGCAAACCCGGGCGGTGCTGCGACCGTGCGCGCGATGACGACGGCAGATGCCTTCAGTCAACCCTCTGGAAACATCGCTTTTGAAAAAGAACTCGACTTCAAAGTCGGCAACGGGTTGTTCAAGAAACTGTGGGTGTCTTCTCCGTCATCAACACTCGCGTCTGACGGGCTCGGCCCACTTTACAACGCACGCTCCTGTCAGCGCTGCCATATCAAGGATGGTCGCGGGCATCCTCCTGCCGGGCCCGATGACAGCACTGTTTCCATGATCGCGCGCATCGCGGTGCCGGGCGGAAGCGATAGAGCGGATATCGCAGACTATCTCGCCACCACGCCTGATCCGGTTTACGGTGGGCAGCTGCAGGATCTGACGATCGCAGGCCACCCCGCCGAAGGCCAACTGCGCATCACCTATACCGAGGAACAGATCGCACTTTCAGGTGGCGAGACTGCCGCGCTGCGGGCTCCAGATTATCGCGTGTCCAACCTTGGATATGGCGACATGCATGCGGATGCTGCACTGTCACCTCGCGTCGCGCCACAAATGATCGGCCTTGGGCTGCTCGAAGCAATTCCAGCAGCGGACATTGTCGCGTTGGCAGATCCGGAAGACGCCGATGGGGATGGTATTTCAGGCCGGGCACAGATCGTAATGTCGACAGTGCACGGCGTGCCGATGCTTGGGCGTTTCGGTTTGAAAGGCGGCAAACCATCGATCCTCGAACAGTCAGCCGGGGCTTTTCATGGCGATATTGGAATATCAACATCGCTGTTTCCACAAGGTTATGGCGACTGCACCTCGTCACAGGACGCCTGCAGAGCAGCCCCCGACGGCAACACGCCCGCACATGACAATGTAGAAATCGGGGACGAGGGATTGCAGCTTGTCACCTTCTACTCGAGAAATTTGGGCGTACCCGCGCGGCGCGACATAGAAGATCGGCAGGTTCTGCAAGGTAAAAGAGTTTTCTACGAAACAGGCTGTGTCGCCTGCCACACCCCCAAATTCGTGACACATCGTCTGGAGGACCAACCAGAGCAAAGCTTCCAGTTGATCTGGCCCTACACGGATATGCTGTTGCACGACATGGGTCCCGGGCTTGCGGACGGTTTTGCAGAAAGCCGCGCCACCGGACAGGAATGGCGCACGCCACCGCTTTGGGGCGTAGGTCTGACCGAAACCGTGTCCGGCCACACCTATTTTCTGCATGATGGCCGTGCACGCACCCTGCTCGAGGCCGTGCTTTGGCATGGCGGCGAAGCAGAAACCCAAAAACAAGCCGTGATTGACATGCCGCCCGAAGACCGCGCCGCGTTGATCCGCTTTCTGGAAAGCCTTTGAAAATGCGCCTCGCCTTTGTTCTTTGTTTTGTCGCCGCACCCGCTGTCGCAGATGTATCCGCAGCCCTGAACGCGCATGTGCTCCCGGGCCATTCGGTTCTCGCTGCTCAGACGCAAAAACTGTCAGACGCAGCCATTAAAACCTGTGCGCCCGACGCTTTGCGCTCAGATTTCAACGCCGCCTATGACGCATGGATTGCCGTCTCTCATCTGCAGCTCGGTCCAATCGAGGATGAAGACCTGTCCCTTGCCATATCGTTTTGGCCCGACACGAAGGACCGAATCGGCAAGGCGCTGGCTCGGTTGATCCACGCGCAAGATCCAATTGTGGACGATCCAATGGCATTCCAAGAAGTCTCTGCAGCCGCGCAAGGTTTTACCGCCTTGGAACGTCTGCTTTACGATCCCGATCCGGCAGATGCGTACGATTGCCGCCTTACACGTGCGATTGCCACCGATCTAGCGCGCAAAGCCAACGTATTGCAATCTGGCTGGCCTGAGTTCGCAGCCCTGATGACGACGGCGGGCGCGGATGAAAACACGCGCTTTCAAACCTCGGAAGAGGCGCAACAGGCGCTGTATACATCGCTATCTACCGGCCTTGAGTTCTTGCATGATCAGCGCTTGGGCCGTCCGCTTGGCACGTTTGACCGTCCCCGCCCACGCCGCGCAGAAGCCTATCGCTCAGAACGCACACTGCGGCACATCCAGATTTCGCTCGGTGCGCTGGAAGAGTTGGCGCTTTTGCTTTCAGACGACGCGCTTTCCGAAACGCGCGCCGCGTTCAAAGCCACGCGAGAGCGCGCAGCGGCAATCGATGATCCGCAACTTGCGGGTGTTGCGCAACCTGCATCGCGGTTTCGGATCGAAGCACTGCAACAGTCGGTCCGCGACATTCAGAGCGCCGTGGTCACCGAGATCGGCACACCGCTGGGCATCTCAGCTGGTTTTAACGCGCTGGATGGCGACTAAAATGACGACACGCCGTCATTTTCTCGCCGGGCTTACATCAGCAGTTGCCGCACCTGGTCTAGGCTGGGCGGCCGTCGGGAATCCTGTCGCGCTTTCCGCCGCACAAACTGCCGAGGGGCGCAATCTGCTTTTAGGTCTCGCCGCGGGCGGAGAAATCACGTTCCGCGTCCCCCTGCCCGCGCGCGGACATGCCGCCGCTGCACACCCCCACCTGGCGGAAGCTGTCGCAATTGCCAGACGGCCCGGCACGTTTGCGAAAGTGATCGACTGCACCAGTGGTGCGGTCTTGAAAATCCTGACCGCGCCTGCCGGGCGACATTTTTATGGTCACGGCGCTTTTTCAGCGGACGGAGCCCTGCTCTTTACCACGGAAAACGCTTTTGAAACCGGTGAAGGACGTATTGGCGTCTGGGACAAAAAATTGAACTATCAAAGGATCGACGAATTTTCCTCGGGGGGCATCGGACCTCATGAGATTCTTAGACTGCCTTCAGGGGCGCTGGCGGTCGCAAACGGCGGTATTCGCACGCACCCCAAAACTGGGCGCAAAAAGCTCAACCTGGAGTCAATGCGCGGGAACGTTTCATTATTTTCCACGGCAGGAACTTTGCTGGATTGTGGTGAAGCACCTGACTCCATGCGGTTGAATTCACCCCGCCATATCGCAAGCGCACCGGGCGGAACGTTGATTTGCGGGTACCAATGGCAAGGAGATCCCCATGACGCACCCCAACTTGTCGCCTTTTACGACGGCAGGGGCACGCTTTGGGAAGGGGATTTAGACACCCGTATTCTGCGCAGGCTCGATGGCTATATCGGGAGTGTTTGCGCCATCAGTGACGCGCGTTTCGCGGTATCCTCCCCCCGAGGTGGGCGCGTCGTGACCTTGGATGCAACAGGTACTCAACAGCAAGCACACCGCGCGCTTGACGTCTGCGGGATCAGCGTGCTCAGCGGGTCCAGCGCTCTGGTCACTGATGGGTATGGGCACGTATATCGCTTGCAGGCCCAAGGCCTTGAAAAGCTGCGCAAGCACCCGCTTGCTTTTGACAATCACCTCGTCGCACTCGCGTAATTCACAGGTATCGGCCTCGATCCCTCAGGATCCGTCGCCCCTGTCCCCGGAGCGCTCACGGTCGGGCAAAACGCGTGCATAAACTGACTCCAGATGCACCCGCATTGCACGTGCAGCCTTGTCTGCCTCACCCGCAGCGATGGCCGACACAATCGTATCGTGCTCGCGAAAACTGACGTAGCCATCCGATGGCTTTCGTGTCTCGCGCGGCTGACCCCACACAATAGAGCGCCGCACCGAATTCAGCGTTTCGAAAAAATACAAGAAGAGCTGGTTGCGCGTCGCACGTGCAATCGCGTGGTGCAGGTTGTTGTCCCAAGCCTCATAGGTGCGCCAGTCCTCGGCGGCGCGACACCTTTGCGCACAAATTCGCATCTGCTCACAATCAGATTTTGTCGCATGCTGAGCGGCCAGACGGCTCAGTTCAGGTTCGATGGTGAAGCGGACTGCAACGACTTGCTCTGGCTTGATCAAATCGCGCAGATAGGTCACGTCCTGGAGATTGAGAACGGGCCGCGCACCGACAAAAGTTCCACGCCCTACATGCCGCCAAATGCGCCCCTGTGCCTCCAGTTCCGCCAAAGCACCGCGCAGCCGGTTGCGTGTTGTCCCAAGCATTTCACACAGTTCACGCTCAGGCGGCACGCGGTCATTGTGCCGATAACCCGCATTATCGATCAGGTCGCGCAGTCTTTGTGTCAGATCGGCTGTATCGCTCACTACTTCACCCAATTTGCCGATTGGTTGATTGATTGGAACCCTAACTGAGCCAATTATGAAAGCAACACTTGTTGTCGCGACACAACACGCAGGCACTGCGGGACCGCGACACTGTACGGCTATAGGGGGGAGAACCGAGTGCGGTTGGCAACGATTTCGTTGGAAGGTGACGCTGTTTGCGTCGCGATACTGAGCAAAGGGCGCATGCTGAACATAGCGCATGCGGCACAAGGCCGGGCACATGTGGGTGCCCTACAAAGTGGTGCAATGCTCGATCTGATCGCGGGCGGCGCAGAAGCGGTCGCGGCTTTGCGCACACTGGTGGATGAAGCCGAGGCGGGCGAGCATACGCCAGCGCTCGTGCCCGCTGGCGCGGCGCTGCTGGCACCTATCCCCACACCGCGCAAGAACGTCTTTTGTGTTGGTCGCAACTACGCCGAGCACATCGCAGAAGGTGATCGGGCACAAAAGCAAAAGGTTGGCGTGACGGAACATCCGGTTTTTTTCACAAAACCGCCCACCTCCATTGTGCCCCCTGGTGGTGACGTGCTGCTGTTCCCCAAAGTATCACTGTCCATTGATTATGAGGTCGAGCTTGCCGTCGTCATTGGAAAGCCCGGGCGCAACATCGCCAAGGACGTCGCGATGGACCACGTATTTGGGTACACGATCCTGAACGACATCACTGCGCGGGACATCCAGCGCCGCCATGGCGGGCAATACTTCAAGGGCAAAGGCCTGGACGGTTCCTGTCCGCTCGGACCGTCGATCGTGACCGCCGATGCCATCAGCGACCCGCACGCTTTGTCGATTGGGCTCAGCGTCAACGGCGAAAAGCGCCAGGACGGAAACACCGCTGACATGATTTTTGATATACCGACACTGATTGCTTCGATGTCGGAAGGTCTGACGCTGGAACCGGGCGACATCATTGCCACCGGCACACCATCAGGCGTTGGCTATGCAATGGAACCCCCGCAGTTTCTCACGGACGGCGACACAGTGGTTTGCGACATTGCAGAAATCGGCACGCTCAGCAACAC
>JBGCDG010000048.1:0-55923 GCA_045105195.1 Roseobacter sp.
AATTCCTTTGGCCATCCCCTGCGTCAGATCAGCATCGTGCGCGCATTCATAACCATCTGGGCTGTCACAGTATCCTTCATCGACCTACCGATGATGCGCCGAGCGCAAAACCGATGGCAATCGCCACATAAAATCTACCCTAAGCGGCCCATATGTACGTGAAGTCGACAACCGATTACTTCTGTGAACCGTCAGCCCCACACACCCGGACCTACCTGCACAAAATAGACGCATTCACATCTAGACCCTTGGCCGCTTGCGCAATACTTACATCCTGATCCGTCAAGCGTTATGTCACTTTGCGTTTAAACTCGCAGCTGTAAATTCTTCTCTTCATTACCCTGCCCCAAACTCTCTAACACCTTTTCTCAGTGCCGACGAAAACCGCCAAAACTCAGGGGGCTAATTTGCGAATAAGGTTATCGACGGTCCTCAACACGCTGAGCGACACTTTTTAAAACATCAAACGATGAAACTGCTTCTTGGTCCGGAGCGAGCTTTGCCACGATCGATCGCAACTTAAAGCTCTGATTGGCAATGTCATCAATCGCTTTTTGCTGATGCGCCCAAAGGGTTTCTAGCGACGCCAACCGCTCTGATTTGCTCTCCAAATCGCCTTGCCGAACGACCGCATCGGCCAAAAGCAACGTTACCAGATCTTCGATGCTGTATGGTTGATCATCAAGTAATTGGTTGAGTGTCCCACGCGGAAGGTGGCCAATACCAGTAATCGCACGTGCCTCCTCCATCTTCTTTGGAGTGATCTGTTTAAAAAACGATGACAGCAGCGACTTTATTTCCGTGAATTTACTCATAATCAACGACCTCTTTTGACAGAAAGATAGCCGTTCAGCCCTGCTCAGCAAACAAATTGGTTATCAGATGGTTAATAACGGCGTGGGTAAACGTGAAAGCGGGCATCAATGAATGGTAAGCATGACAAAAGCCAGCTGAGACGATCAGCGGTCAGCAAGCTCCATATTAATTCTAGAATGAAGTTAAAGAACATCTCACCATCGGTCCCTGCAAAGACACCCTCCAGATCTCGCCCCTTCAGAACCTATTACTCCCGCCGAGGGTCTTCACAAATTCAACTGGGCTTGGGAGAAGCTCTATGCGATCGAGCAATTTCAACAAATAATGAGTTTACCCAAAATAATAACGTGACTTAGTTTCGTCGAATAAGAACATCACAGACTATGAACATGCGGGTCTGATCGCCAAGCGCGCTGAGTTCTCCAACTGGATGGGTCTCAGCAAATGACCAGCGCACAGTCCGGAGGTGTCACGCGTCCAAAGGGGATACCTGCTTTCACGCCATCCCAGATCGCGCCACCAGGACCGCTTTGGCGAGACCATTAGGTTCTTCTAGGACGCAAAATTCGGTGGTAGGCATGAATAGAAAATGAACAATGCAACCACAAATATATACTCTACAGTTTCCAGCCTGTTCATTGCGGACTGGCTCAATGCTCTGGTTGCGCTGTGTGATGACACGCAGTTTCAATCCCTTTTAGATCGATCAGATCTGGTCAGAGAGCAAAACCATCCACATGGGCGGGTCACTCTGGATCAAATCGTGTGCCTCTACCAACTAGCGGCCGTGGAAACCTCAGATGAGATGATGGGCCTCTGGAGTCGCCCGATCCGACCGCGCGCGTTGCAGCATCTGCTAACCTCTGTGCGCGAAGCAACAACGCTTTCATCAGCGCTGTATCGCTTTTCAACTTTCTGGAATCTCCTTCTTGATGACTATCAGTTCGAATTGAAGGAAACGGATAGTGCTTTGGTTCTAAGCCTCTGCCCCCAACACGACGTCCCAGTGCAGCGGTTTGGTCACATGCTGATCCTGAAACTGGCCCACGGTTTAATGTCCTGGCTTGCGCGACGCGAGGTGCCCATAAAAAGCATTGATTTTGCGTTTGAACGCCCGGTCTTTGAAAACGACTATGCGCTTATCTTTCCAGCGCCTGTGCATTTTGGAAAAGCGGCATCATCCGTTTCCTTTGATTTGGATGTGTTAGGCCCGGTGCAAGTGCGCAGTGCGGCGGACCTTGATCTTTTCTTAGAAAACGCTCCGAGGGATTGGATTTTCACCTCCTCTCGTGAACACACGCAGTCACTGCGCGTCCGCGCGTATCTCACGCAAACAGGTTGGGAAAACGCAAACCTCACACAAACCGCGCACGTTTTGCATATGACCCCGCGCACTTTGATCCGCAGACTGGAAGCGGACGGCACATCGTTTCAGGCGATTAAGGACGCGTTGCGGCGTGACATTGCAATCCGTCATCTCCAAACTGGTAGCAAGAGCATTGAAGCCGTCGCACAGGATGTTGGGTTTTCGTCCGCAGCAAACTTTCACCGCGCATTTCAAAAGTGGACGGGCAACGCTCCGGGATTCTACCGGCGGCAGCCTTCAGGTTGATTTGTCACTTTCGGAGAATGAACTGTCACTTCGCGAGATAGAGCTCATAGGTCAACATCTTTATAAACACCCTCACTGGCAAACCTAATCTGCTCTACTGTTGCATTTCTTATTGCCGTGCTCGCTTTGCAAGATGGCAGTTTCAAACAATCCATGCCTTCGAAGGGGGTCTTTCCGTGACTGACACACTTACAACAATACTCACCGCAGCGCGCGCTCATGCCGACAATGTCATCACACCCAACGTCACCGCATGGAACGCAGCCAAGAGCTGGCCACGGGCCGCGTCTACCGCTGCCGGTGCTGCTGGGTTAACCGGTCTCTATGCGCCTAAAGAATGGGGTGGGCAGGAACTCTCCTTGGCCGAGGGCATTCAGGTTTACGAGCAGTTGGGCATTGGTGATGGCGCGTATGCCTTTGCACTTTCAATGCACAATATCTGTACGTTTGCCGGGTGCGGATACGGTACAGAGGCATTTAAGGAAATCTGGGCACGAGAATTGACGTCGGGTCGAAAGCTCGCAAACTTTGCCTTGACGGAACCCCAGTCCGGATCAGATCCGATGAAAATGTATACACGCGCCACGATCAACGACGATGGCACATGGACAATCAACGGATCCAAAGCCTGGGTGAGCCTGGCGAGCGAAGCGGACATCTACTTTACCGTCGTCAAGACAAGCGATGCGCCCGGACACAAAGACATGGCGATGATCGCTATCCCCGCCGATGCGCCAGGAATCAGCTTTGGCCCGCGATACGATACGCCGTCGTATAGTTTTTTGCCAATGTCAGAGATGTATCTGGACAACGTTATCGTCAGTCAAGCCAATATCATTCTGCCAGTCGGCCAAGGCTTGCAAGGGTCCCTCATGGCGATTGATATTGCGCGCGTGTCGATCGCATCCGGGTGTTGTGGCTTGATGCAGAAGGCATTGGACACCGCTCTGTCTTACTCCAAGAACCGTAAAATGTTTGGCGGGAAGAACCTCGATCTGGATGGCATTCAATGGATGCTCGGTGAGGTTGCAACCGATCTGGAAGTCTCGAGACTCCTGTATCGCAAAGCTGCCGAAGCGCTTGGCACGCCCGAAGGCCCCTTGATGGCGGCACACGCGAAACGCTTTGTACCTGACGCCGCGGTAAAGGCTGCAAATACATGCACGCAGGTTCTGGGTGGCATGGGGTTGTTGCAGCCCTACGGTCTCGACCGGCTGTCTCGCCTTGCCCAAATGCTGCGCATTGTAGATGGCACCACTGAAATCAGTCGGGTGGTAATTGGACGGTCGCTGCAGAAACGCGCATCCACTCTGCCCGATTTGCCGATACCATCAGGATTTGGCGAAACCGACACCAAAGCCGCACCATTCGCAGCACAATAGATCGCTTGTGAACCGACCCGGCGGGCGCTAGTCCACTCTGAAAAGAAGCGCCCGTCACATACTAAGAAGAGGAACTGCCCGCGATAACCGCCACAAGAATCAGCCGTCCATCTTAAGCGCGCTGATAAATGCCTCTTGCGGGATATCCACTTTACCAAACTGCCGCATTTTCTTCTTGCCGGCCTTTTGCTTGTCCAGCAACTTGCGTTTCCGCGTCGCGTCGCCACCATAACACTTGGCGGTAACATCCTTGCGCATCGCAGAGAGTGTTTCACGCGCGATCACCTTGCCGCCAATGGCCGCCTGGATCGGGATCTTGAACATGTGCCGTGGGATCAGATCTTTGAGCTTTTCGACCATCGCGCGGCCCCGCATCTCGGCTCGATCGCGGTGCACCATGGTGGAAAGCGCATCAACCTGTTCATCGTTCACAAGGATCGACATTTTCACCAGACTGTCTGTCCGATACCCGATCATCTGATAGTCAAAACTCGCATAGCCTTTGGTCACCGATTTCAGACGGTCATAAAAGTCAAAAACCACTTCGTTGAGCGGCAGATCATAGACAACCATCGCGCGGGACCCGGCATAGGTCAGATCCTGTTGAATGCCGCGTCGATCCTGACACAGCTTCAGCACATCACCTAAGTATTCATCTGGAACAAGTATGGTGGCCTTGATCCGGGGTTCCTCCAGATGATCGACAAGCGTCAAGTCGGGCATGTCTGCGGGGTTATGCAGTTCCATCATTTCGCCATCCTTCATGTGGATGTGATAGATGACCGATGGTGCCGTGGTAATGAGTTCAATATTGTACTCACGTTCGATCCGGTCGCGGATCACTTCGAGATGCAAGAGCCCAAGGAATCCGCACCGAAAGCCGAAACCAAGTGCCGCCGAGGTCTCCATCTCGGAGCTAAAAGACGCATCATTCAGCGCCAATTTCTCAATCGCGTCCCGCAGATCTTCGAATTCCGCACTATCCACCGGGAAGAGCCCACAAAAGACCACGGGCTGCGACGGTTTGAAGCCCGGCAGCGCATCCTCAGTGCCTTTTTTCTCATGCGTGATCGTATCGCCCACCCGCGTGTCGCGCACCTGCTTGATAGAGGCCGTCAGAAACCCGATTTCTCCGGGTCCGAGCGCGTCAATCTCCGTCATTTCCGGGCGGAACACACCAATCCGGTCCACATGGTGCACCGAATTGTTCGACAGCATCCGGATCCGTTCACCTTTTTTCAACTGGCCGTCCATGATGCGCACGAGGACAATGACGCCCAGATAGCTATCGTACCAACTGTCCACCAGCATCGCCCTGAGCGGTGCATCGCGGGTGCCCGTCGGTGCAGGCAGTTTTTGGACAATCGCCTCCAGCGTCTCCATAATCCCCTGCCCCGTCTTGGCAGAAACCTGAATAGCGTCGGTTGCATCGATCCCGATTACATCTTCGATTTGTTCCGCCACGCGGTCACAGTCCGACGCGGGCAGGTCAATCTTGTTGAGCACCGGTACGATCTCGTGATCCGCATCGATGGCATGATAGACATTCGCCAGCGTTTGCGCCTCGACCCCTTGCGTGCTGTCCACCACCAACAAGGAACCTTCGACGGCGCGCATCGAGCGACTAACCTCATAGGCAAAATCCACATGCCCCGGCGTGTCGATCAGGTTGAGGACGTACTCCTCGCCATTCTCGGCGGTGTAGTTGATCCGCACAGTCTGTGCTTTGATGGTGATGCCCCGCTCCCGCTCGATATCCATACTGTCGAGCATCTGCTCCTTCATATCCCGATCAGCCACCGTATTGGTGGACTGAATCAAGCGATCAGCCAGCGTGGATTTCCCGTGGTCGATATGCGCCACGATGGAGAAATTGCGGATATGTGAAAGCGGTGTCATGATAAGGGGATATGGTGGGGTTTTGCAGGGCGGTCAAGGTGGCTGACGCGTTCAAGATTAAGAACAATCAAAAGATAAAAGCTTGGTTTGAAACTCAGACACCGCAAACCCAAGTATGGTTTGTTGCGCGCGCTGGTTTGCGCTTGTTCCCTATGGCAGGTTCAACGCGGGGTGAAGACCAGTTAAGACACGAACTGAGCGCAGGCCGCCTGCCTAACGACAAGTCAGGCAATTGGTATGTGCTCGCAACCATCCGTTCACTTTTGGTATCCGTTGCTGCCTCCAACTTTGAGCAGACACAGTCGTATGATCTCTCGGGGGCTATACTTCGCGCTCGGCCAGACAAAGCAACGACCTTCGTTGTCGATTATTGGCCCGACAGTATCAGGAAGTCAGCGTGGCTCTCTGCCAGCTCATGTATCCGCGCTGCCGGTGCTTTTACCGATCCTGACCCTGACAAGAAGGGCTTGCGTTTCGACGCATTCAGATATCTCGACGAGAATTTTGAAGCTGCTGCCCTGCAAGATATGAATTTGGGCAAACAATGGAACGCGCTCTGGTTGGGAGCCTCGCCACCGCAACCCGCAGTGGACTCATGGAATGACGTAAAAAGTTGGTTCGCGAATGACGACGCGGACTGGTCTTTCTGGATTGAGTGGTACGAGGGCATCCTGGAAGGCACCCCGATGGATTGGGACCTGATCTTTAAGATCGCAACAGAGATCAGCGACGAGGATTGGAACGCGGGCCAATCGCGCGTCGCTGACCGGATTGAGGAGATTAGACGTGATTTTTACGGCAATCCGCTGGATCAGGATGCGCTGCGTTCGCATTTGCAAAAAGTCGTCGGCAGCCCAGTCGTATTTGCGGATTCCGCGGAAAGCGTCGCAAGCCTGACCTTGGATGCGATTGATCGGTTCAAGAGTATGGAACCACAATGCAATCGATTGCCGGAGGGTTACGCCACCTTCGAAGAACTGCCGCGCCAGTTTTCAGCCATCTCTATCGTCTTACGGTCCTCAGACAGTGGAGATGCAAAAGCGACGAAGTTGCAGGGCGAAGTCAATAGACTGAATGCACTCTTTCAACAGCTTCGCTTGGATCTTGCAGAAGCCCGGAACGCATTGGCGGATGCGCGATTAACTGCAATAGAAGCGAAACACATTCGAACGTTCGGGCAAAGACTTCAAACAACGTTGGCCAATGTCACACTTGTGGGCGCACTCGGTATGGCAACCTTGGGGTTCTTTGGGGTGACTGCCGAAGACCTCAAGTACGACGCGCTTAAAGGTGCATTGCAAGATTTGGCCAAAGACATGGAAAACGTAAGGCCATCGCCTGTTATTGACCATCTTCCTCCGGCAACCAAAGTTTAGCGGTTGTGATCAGGTAGAGTGCAGCGATGGAGCCAGAAAACTTTTATCGTGCTTTTTTGATCTCGAAGAATGGATATGCGGCGGTCTCCTTTTGCTCGTTCAACTAACTTGTAACTAGCTGTCAACTCGCGATAGAGTTGAACTCTACAATTGGCGATCAACCCCATTCAAGGCGATTTCCCATGAAAAACCATCGTATTTCTTACGCTAGCGGTGCTGCGGCGCTGGCCTTCCTGCTTCCGCAAATCGCTGCAGCCGATCCAACGTTCGAATTCTACGGACAGATCAACTTCGGCATTTTCAGTGTCGACGATGGTGAGGAAACAGAGACCTTTCTGGCGGACAACGACAACTCCAACACACGTTTCGGGTTGCGTTATGTCAATGAGCTGTCCAACGGCGCTACCCTGCGCTTCAACTTCGAGACTGCTGTTGGGTTCGAAGGATCTTCTTCGGCCACCATCACCAACAATGACAGCGATTGGGATCCAAGCCGCACGGATCTGCGCAAACTGGAAATTGCTTACGAAACGCCAAGTTACGGCACGTTTTACGCGGGCCAGGGTAGCATGTCGACCGATGGTATCGCGGAGTCGGATTTCTCAGGCACCGGTGTTATCGCATATAGTGGCTTTACAGATCTCGCAGGCAGCTTTTCTTTCCGGCAAGCTGATGGAAGCTTGTCAGACGTCACGATCGGCAGCGCTTTCGGCGCGTTTGATGGTGCTCGACGCCTGCGGGTACGCTATGACACACCCAGTTTCAACGGCTTCACGGGCAGTATATCTTACGGCGAAGAAGAGCTGAACCGCGACGACGATCGGGAATTCACGGATGTCGCCCTACGCTACAAAGAAGATGTCGGCGATCTCAATCTAAATGGCGGGATCGGCTATCAGTGGATAGACGATGACGGCGCCGATGAAGAGGTGATCGTTGGCTCTTTTGCTATGCTGCACGTGCCAAGCGGCGTGAGTTTTCTGCTCGCTTCGGGTGATCGCGACGAAGGCGGAGAGAGCTACTACTTTGCCAAACTAGGCTATCAGCAGGATTGGTTTTCTATCGGAACAACGGCACTTTCCATCGACTATTTCGACGGCAGTGACTACGGAAGTGACGGATCTGACAGCGAAAGCTGGGGCATCGCGGCGGTCCAGTTTGTCGATGCCTACAGCCTAGAACTTTTCGCCACTTACAGAACGCACGAATTCAACGCGCGCGGATCAAGTTTTGACGACATCGATGTGTTCGCTCTTGGGGCGCGTTGGAAATTCTGAACAACTTTACCCTGCTTCGATAGGGTCGACACTGATTGCAGGTCAGCGCGGGATCGGGCATAATACGCGGTATGTTTCGTATCGCAAAAACACCTGTCACAAACCCTATCCGGCTGGTCGTTACAGTGTGTTTGGTCGGCGGCTTGGCGGCCTGTGGCAGTGCGCGGAACCAAATGTCCGGGTCGTATAAAAGTTCGGACGCCGTGTCTTTGGAAGGTGCGGCCAAATTTGCCAATGGCCCGATTGGCAACGCCTGCAACGCACACAACCGACGCGTGGCAAACAATGCCCGCTGCGGCTGTATTCAGGCGGCTGCAAACTTGACGCTCTCTCAGGAAGAACAAATGCGGGCTGTGCGATTTTTTGGTGAGCCAGAGCTTTTGCAGGCGATCAAACTGTCCGACACGCCCCCGAATGAACGCTTTTGGTATGCGTGGGCACGTTTTGCGGACACGGCAGAGGAATTATGCCAGCGGGCATAGTGTCGTTGTGGCCCGGACAACGGACAGAAAATCCGGTTGAATGTATATCGCGAACCTGTTCAGGAACGACAACTATTTTGCGCTAGAAAGGCTATACCAAGCTTTGAAAACGTGGCCGCAGGCACCTTGTAGGTAAAATCGCCACACAAGTTTCAACGCGCATCTAAAACTGGATCTTTGGCAGTAACTGCGAAGAATAAACTTTGGTAAACACATGGTATAGCTTACGTTTATCTCAGCAAATACAGTATCCTTAGAAAGACGCCCCTCCCCATCATTCGAGAAAGTGGCACGCAATGTCCCTTACGTTATCGCTCAATACAAACCCGCTTGTGAACCGATTTGCACAAGCTGACGACCTGATCGAAACGGTTGCGCAGGACATAAAGATACGCGACCTGCAACTTACGCATGAATTCATCAATCCGAGCTGGCCTGCCGAGACGATCATGCGACTGACCCGTAACATGCGCAAAGCGCTTGATCGCACAGGCGTGCGCGTCACATCCGGGATGACCGGGCCTTACGGACGCTTGAACCATTTTGGTCATCCCGACAAAGATGTGCGCACTTATTACGTCGACTGGTTCAAAACCTTTGCTGACATCACAGCCGATCTCGGCGGCTCTTCAATTGGAACTCAATTTGCTATTTTCACTTTTCGTGATTTCGATGATGCCGCACGAAAGGAAGAGCTCATCAAGATCGCCATCGATTGTTGGGCTGAGGTCGCGGAGCATGGCGCGCAGGTCGGCTTGGACTACGTGTTCTGGGAACCGATGAGTGTCGGACGGGAATTTGGCGAAACAATCAAAGCCAGTCTTGCGCTTCAGGATCGGCTTACTGCGCACGATATGGCGATACCGATGTGGATGATGGCAGATATCGACCATGGCGATGTGACCAGCCCGAACCAGAATGATTTTGATCCCTATGCCTGGGCACAGGCTGTTCCGAAAGTCAGCCCGATCATCCACATCAAACAAAGCTTGATGGACAAGGGTGGACATCGCCCGTTCACTGCGGAATTCAATGCAAAGGGCCGGATACAACCACAACCGCTATTGCAGGCGCTCGCCGCTGGTGGTGCAAAAAATAATGAAATTTGCTTGGAGCTCAGTTTCAAAGAGCGTGAACCAAACGATCGTGAAGTAATCCCACAGATCGCGGAGAGCGTCGCGTTCTGGGCGCCCCACATCGAGACCGGCGAACAGGACCTAAATATCTGATTTCACGCGGATCACGGTAAGTTTCGCTTCTAAAATAGCCCCGTTTTTAATATGCTTGGGATACAGAGATAGCCTTGTCCGAAACTGCAGATATGCGCGTCATTTGGTGCTGTAGTTACGATAGTTGTGCTTAAGGAGCGAATTATGGAAGCCCCCCTGTTTTGGGTCGGAACCAGTTGGAAAATGAACAAAGAGCTTGCCGCGTCGCTTGAGTTCGCGCGCGCGCTTGCAGACGATGATGCACATGCTGATCCTCGGATTCAGCGCTTTGTTGTCCCCTCTTTTACGGCTGTGCGGGAAGTGAAACAAACGCTCGCCGGCACCTCTGTTAAAGTCGGGGCGCAAAACATGCACTGGGCGGACAAAGGTGCCTGGACCGGTGAAATTTCGCCCTTGATGCTGAACGATTGCAACCTTGATCTTGTCGAACTGGGGCACTCTGAACGACGCGCGCATTTTGGTGAGACAAATGAGACCGTCGGGCTGAAATCTGTGGCGGCTGTGCGCCATGGGCTCATTCCTCTGATTTGCATTGGCGAAACGCTTGAAGAGCGCGAAGCAGGCCGCGCACAACATGTCTTGGAAGAACAAGTGCGTGTCGCGTTAAATCCAATCGCAGATGAAGCACCGGGCGCAACGGTTCTGCTTGCATATGAACCCGTCTGGGCGATCGGCGAGAACGGCATTCCCGCAACATCCGCCTACGCTGACGCGCGGCAGGCAGAGATCATTGACGTAGCGCAAGACGTATTGGGGGGCAAAGTGCCTTGTCTTTATGGCGGATCGGTGAATCCCGGCAATTGCGAAGAACTCATTACATGCGACCACATCGATGGTTTGTTTATCGGGCGTTCCGCTTGGAATGTTGCTGGGTATCTCGACATTCTGTCCAAATGTGCCGCGGCACTCTGAAAGGGAGATCAACATGAAACTTGCAATTGCCGGAGATAGTGCGGGCGAAGGATTGGCCAAAACGCTTGCAGCGCATCTTGGGACAACGCACGACGTACATGAAATCTCGCACGGCACAGCAGGCCCGGATGCATTTTATGCCAACCTGTCAGATCGCGTTGCGAGCGCTGTCGTAGATGGCACATATGACCGGGCGATCCTCGTCTGCGGCACGGGGATCGGTGTCGCGTTAAGTGCAAATAAAGTGCCTGGCATTCGGGCCGCCCAATGTCACGATACCTATTCGGCGGAGCGCGCAGCATTGTCGAACAATGCGCAAATCATCACGATGGGTGCACGGGTCATTGGACCCGAATTGGCAAAGTCGATCGCAGAAGCCTTCTTGGCGAATAGCTTTGATCCCAAAGGTCGTTCAGTTGGGAATGTTCAGGCTATCGATGACGTCGACGCCAAGTATAATAAATCATAAAACCTCACAACGACGTTCGGGTGAGGGACCAACTTTGCGTGACGTGCTCAATCGATTGCGCAGCACGTTCTCCGGCCAAGACAATTCAGCTCGGGCGAGAACTTTAGAACGCGATTTGCAATTTCACGTCGTCGGGCCGTGCTTCGACGGCGCGATCAAAGGCTGCAATACTATCGTTGAACGCAAAGGTCTCTGAAATGAGCGGCTTCAGATCTACCTTGCCCGAGGCGATCAGGTTGATGGCACGATCATAAACATTGGCGTAGCGGAAAACAGTTTCCAGACGCACTTCCTTGGCTTGCAAAGAAACGATATCCATCGGCACGAGCTCTACTGGCATGCCCACTAGAACGATGACACCGCCCGGGCAAACGAATTGCGGCGACTGCAAAATTGCCTGCGCTGCACCTGAACATTCGAAGACCAGGTCACAGCCCCAGCCATCGGTTTCACCTGCGATTTTCTGAGCGGCGTCACCCTCTGCCAGATTGACCGGAAGAATGGCGTCATACTGACCAATGAGGTCCAACTTGGGTTGGGCAAAATCAGTAATGATTACTTTGGAGCATCCTCCAGCGAGCGCCGCAAGCGCAACCATCATACCGATTGGTCCCGCCCCTTGAACCAGCGCCACATCGCCCGGTTTGATTTTCGCGCGATAGGCCGCCTGCATTCCAATCGCAAAGGGCTCCACCATAGCGCCTTCGCCAAACGTCACGTGATCGGGGAGTTTATAGGTGAATTTCGCAGGATGTATCACTTCTGGAGTCAGACATCCGTGTATCGGTGGTGTTGCCCAGAAACGGACCGCCGGATCAACATTATAGATCCCCAGTTTGGCTGCGCGGGAATTGGGGTCCGGGATGCCCGGCTCCATGCACACGCGATCACCCTGCTTTAGATCTGCAACCGCGCTTCCCACTTCAATGATCGTGCCTGCGGCTTCATGTCCGAGAACCATGGGCTTGGTGACCACAAACGGGCCAATCTTACCATGGGTGTAGTAATGCACATCGCTGCCGCATACACCGACTGTATGTACGGCAATTTTGACATCATGCGCGCCAAGATCACTGTCGAGATCTATGTCGCGTAGGGCCAGTTTTCCCTTTTCTTCCAAAACGAGTGCTTGGGGCATGATCGACCTTTCCGGCGTCGTTAGTTTGGGTTGCTCAAGCACATTTTCGACTCCATATCGAAAACATGGCTGTTTGGTTTATCCACCGTAAGGTGCAGCGTTTCGCCTGGCACCCAATCGCGTCTTTCACGCGAAATGACACAGGCTTCGGTGTCCCCGATCCGTCCGTAAAGATGTGTCTCCGGTCCGGTGGGCTCGGCGACGGATAGCACCATCTTTAGATCCGCTTCCGTATCCGACAGGCTGAGATGTTCCGGGCGGACGCCCAACAAAACTGACTGGCCCTGTGTCAGATCCAGCCCCCCGCCAAGATCAATCGGGGATCCCAAGACGTCGACGGCAATTGTGCCATCAGAAACACGTGCCACCCCCTCAAGTATATTCATGCCCGGTGAGCCAATGAACTGCGCGACAAACAGGTTCTTTGGATTGTCGTAAACATTCAGGGGAGAGCCAACCTGTTCAATGTCGCCACCACGCATAATGACAACCGTATCGGCCATGGTCATGGCTTCAATCTGATCGTGCGTGACGTAAACGGTGGTTGTTTTCAGCCGCTGGTGCAGCTCTTTGATTTCCGTGCGCATCTGCACACGCAGCTTGGCGTCCAGATTGGACAGAGGTTCGTCAAAAAGGAAGACGTCAGGGTTGCGTACAATCGCGCGCCCCATGGCGACGCGCTGGCGCTGCCCGCCAGAAAGCTCCTTAGGGTAACGGTCCAGATAGGGTTCAAGCGACAGGATGCCTGCCGCCCAGTTGACCCTTTCCTCGATGATGGCTTTATCCGTCTTTTTTAAGTTCATGGAAAACGCCATGTTGTCACGCACTTTCATATGCGCATAGAGAGCGTAATTCTGGAACACCATCGCAATATTGCGGTCTTTGGGATGCACGCCATTCACCCGCCGGTCTGCAATACTCACATCGCCAGATGTGATGCTTTCAAGACCAGCAATCATGCGCAAAAGGGTCGACTTACCACAGCCGGACGGTCCAAGCAGGACAACAAACTTACCATCCTCTATGTCCAGATTGATGCCGTGCAGAACCTCTAGATTGCCGTAGTTCTTTTTCAGGTCTGCGATGGTCACTGACGCCATGTTGCTGCCCACTTACCTTGTTACCAAAGCGCCCTCGTTTGCGGGCAGCTTTATTTCGTTCCATTTGTGCGCTGCCGCCCTTTCAAGCGGCAGCGCATTTGGTCGATAGGAGAAATCAGCGAAGCTCTGCTTCTTCTACCTGTTGATCAACCAGTTTTGCGATCTGATCCATGCACGCTTTTGCGTCACCATTGTAATCCTGGCCGGTCAGCAATTTGCCAAGTTCGGTCGGGATTTCGTTGTTTGCAACACCGGCCCAGATCGCCAGATCCGGTTCGGACGCCATATGGTTGTTGATCGTTTCCAGAACCGTGTCGAGGTGACGGGTGGTGCCCGCCCCTTCAAGCGATTTACGCTCCACAATCCGCGGATCATTGTAGGACGATGTCCGCATTGGAGCGAAACCGCCCGCCAGCGTGCAACGTGTCATGATATCTTTCGAGCACGCCCACTGCATGAACAACCACGCCGCATCCACGTTTTTCGAATACCGCGACAGTGCGATCGAAGAACCACCCTGGTGTCCCCAGCTTGGGATCTCGCCAAAGCCTACTGCATCACGACCACGCAAGCTGGCAGGACCCTGCAGCGGCGTTGTCATCTCCCAAAGGCCCTTCACCTTGGAATCATCAGCGTTCCATCCTGGGAAGAACTCAGCCCAGGATTGGCAGAGCGCAATCTGACCAGATGCGCCCATCTGCCACTGACCATCCCAGGTCGAGGCAACAGAGTTTGCAGGCGCATTAGCCAACAAGTTCATGTACCATTCCAGACCCTCAACGCCTTCAGCGTCATTGCCCGAGAAGAACTTGTCCGAGTTAAAGATAGATCCGCCATGTCCCCAGACCGCCTGCGTCCAGTCACACTCCAGCGAATAGTGCCCAGACTTCGCCTGAAGACCGGTACCGTAGATACCGTTTTCCTTCTCTGCGGCCGTGATCATTTCGACGGCTTGTGTGAAATCTTCGTATGTTTTCGGAACGGCGATCCCGTGCTTTTCAAGAATGTCCTTGCGGTACATCAACGTGAAAATCGGAATGTCGAATGGCAGGCCAATCCACTTGTCCTGATATAGGCTGATGCCTTCCACCAGCGGCTCAGAGAAATCATCAAAGTCAAAGTCAGGCATCGCAAGATCAGGATTAGCGTCGTAGTATTCGCGCGGATCAATCGTGTCCGGTGAGAACGTCGCGGTCCAGGCTTGGTCCAGATAGTAAAGATCGTAGGTACCGAGTTGTCCCTGAACGTCTTGCGTTGCTTTGGCCAACACCTGCTCCAGCGGGACAATCTCGATCTCGACATTGATGCCCGTCAGGGCTGTGAACTCGGATTTCAACTGGTTCAGCACGACCGTCGGAGGTGTGGATTCCGATGTGTAGCGGATCGTGGTGCCCGCGAACGGCTTACCCGCCTCGCGCAGGAAGTTGGCAACGTCTTCAGGCGTCTCCCCATGCCCGTCCGCCATCGCCATATTGCCAAGCGGACGGAAGCCGCCCAGTGAACCTGCAGCAAATGCAGACATACCAATACCGGCCATGCCCATCTTGCGCAGGAAATCTCTTTTAGAGATACGCTTGTTTGTGAAATCATTGGCGCTGTCGATGATGAAGCGCTGTTTGTCGTGGTTCCTAAAGCTCATTTGGATACCTCCCTTTTTTGGTTTGAGCTGAGCCCTCGATCGAGGGGTAATACTGATCAGTCTTTGATTGCTCCCATTGTCAGTCCGCGCACCAAGTGGTTCTGGACAAGCAAGATAAAAATGAAACTTGGTATGATGGCCGATGTACCCAGCGCCGAAATATATCCCCACTCGGATCCCGTTGACGTCACGAAAGTTGTTATTTTGACGGGAATTGTGCGGATCGAACTTGTGAGGAAAAGCGACAAAAGAAACTCTGTCCAGGAGAAGATAAAGCACAGCACAGCCGTTGCCGCCAAACCGCCCTTGGACATGGGTAGGATCACTTTGGAAAAGACCTGCCAACGCGAAGCACCGTCAATCATAGCTGCATGGTCAATATCCATCGGAATATCATCGATGAAGGATTTCATCAGCAGCACAGCGATTGGGATATTAATCAGCGTGTGCGCGATGATCAGGCCAACATGCGTATCGCGCAGCCCCATGTCATGGAAGATGAACACCAGCGGAATGATGATCGCGATCGGGGGCAAAAACCGTTGCGACAGGATCCAGTTCAACACACCTTGAGCACCGCGAAAACGCATACGGGACAAGCCGTAAGCCGCAAAAAGGCCCAGACCGACAGACAGGAGTGTTGAGCCGATGGCAACGATGATCGACGAAACGATAGAGCCTCGTCCGTCGTAAGAATTACCACCGCTGGTACCGAAGTCGGACCGAGAATTCTGGTTCACATCGATTGACGATTCACCGAGTAGCGTCACCCGGTAGTTTTCCCACGTCGGTATGAAATCAAACCAGATGACGCCGTCTTTGTCGAATACCGCTGAGATCGGCTTAACCGACGTCAACGCAAACCAGAAGATCGGAAAGACAAAGACCGCGACGACAAAAAGCGCTGTCAGATAGCGTGCGATTATGGACACGCGGGACTGTTCCATCAGAAGCGCACCTTGAAAACTTTTATGAACAGGTTTGCCACGATCAAAACCACCAGCAGCGTGAAAATCGCGACGGTCGAGGCATATGGGAAGTTCGCACTCTTGAAGTAGACCGTGCCCGTGTAGGCTGTCAGCGTTTCGGTTGCTGTGCCAGGTCCGCTGTCCGTCATCACCTTGACATAGTCAAAGACGCGGAACAGATCGATACCGCGAATAAGGACGGCCAAGGCGATAATTTTGGACATCATAGGCAGTGTGAGTTTGAAAAAAGCCTGAACGTCGGTCGCGCCATCAATCGCGGCGGCCTCGAACGGATCTTTCGGCAGCGCACGCAAGCCCGCCAGCATGATAAGAACCATGAACGGCGTCCATTGCCACACATCCACCAAAATAACCGAGAACAGCGCCGTAGAACCCGTCGCTAAAAGCGGTGCGTCCTTGGACAGAATACCAAGGTCATAAAGCGCATGGCTTATCACACCAAATGAGCCGTCATACATCAGCAGGAACATCATTCCTGTGACCGCGGGCGGCACCACCAAGGGCAACGTCATTAAAGCACGCATGACACCAAAACCTCTGCGGTCGGTGTCCAGCAGCAGCGCAATCAGCATTCCCAATACGAGCTGCAGCACGATTGCCACAAAGGTGTAGGTCAAAGTTACCTGTAGAGCATCCCAAACACGATCATCCCCCCAAAGCTTGACCCAGTTCCAGGCGGGATCGAATTTTTCCACTCGGGTTGCGGGGTTGCGTTTGAAAAACGTCAGCCAGAGGGAATAGAGGATTGGATACAATCCAAAGACCAGCAAAAGCGCAATACTGGGGAACAGCCATGGCAACGGGTGCTCTGAAGTGAGCCAACGCGGCAATCGAAGCCCCCTGCCCGCCTCTTTCTCCGCTGAGGATTCGACCGAAGACATCCTCAGATATCAGCCGAGTACAAGTAGCCAACGACTTTGACATCACGTTTTACGCGCAAACTCATCTTGTAGCCTCCCCCAATGCCCGGATTTCAGATGTTTTCTGCACACATCTCTAGTCAGAAAATTGTCAAACCCTGGTACTTTATTGCGCCCATTCAGGTTTTTCTGTGCATGTGACACGTCAAACTTGAAATTAAGTGCGAATACTGGAAGCTTATACCAAAACAATACAAAGCAAAAGGCTTAGTTTACATATGTAAACAAGACCGTTTTAGAAATTTCCGGAACATGTCACAAAACACCCAAAACCAGCGCCCTGATCTTGAGATCATCATCAATAATCCCGGCCAGTCTTTTCGATTTCACCAACACGACTACCCCAGCCCCCTGGCGAAACTGAATTATCACCCAGAATATGAGTTACACCTGATCACGGACTCGCAAGGCGTGATGTATATTGGTGATTGCATTGAGGAATTTCAGCCAGGCAATCTATGTCTGATCGGGCCAAACATCCCGCATAACTGGATGAGTCGCCTGCGCACGCGCAGTCATGTGTCTGGTCGCGATGTCGCCCTGCAATTCACCCGCGAGTCTATCGGGCTCTCTGGCAAACCGAACCCGCCGGAATACGCGGAACTTGATGCGCTTTTAAACGAGAGCCACTTTGGCCTCGTTTTTGAGGGAACGCACAAACAAGAAGCCATCGACTTGCTGTTGAAACTCCGAAAACAGAGTGGGCTTGAAGCCTTTTCGACGTTTCTGAGATTGATGAGTGTCCTGGCCAGCAAGTGCAAAGCGCGCCGGGCGATCTCATCGCAATACCGGCCCAGCCTATCTGACAAATCCACGCGCCTCATGGACACTATTTTTGCCGAGATCTCAAATGACGTGACTGCGGAAATTCGCATGTCCAAGTTTGCAGCCCGTTTCGGCATGTCGGATGCCACATTCTCGCGGTTTTTCTATCGCAATTGCGGTATGAACTTCTCTCACTACGTACGCAAAATTCGCGTCGGTTACGCATGTTCTTTGCTGCAGGAAACTGATTTGAAAGTTGTGGATGTCGCCAATGACTCTGGCTTTCGGAACTTGTCGCTTTTCAACCGCCAATTCAAAACAGAAATAGGGAAGACTCCGCAGCAGTACCGCAAACTGTCCCGAATGTTGCGGGCATGAAAAGAACCAACCTTTAGGTGGTAGGGCAGACAAAGTCAGGGCGGATACCGCTCTGGTCCATGTAGCGCGTAACGTCATGACCTTTGAAAAGCCCATGATCCTCGATCAATACGGTTTTCATCCCCGCTGCCGCGCCGCCCAAAACGTCCGTGTGAAGCGTATCACCAACCATTGCTATCCGATCAGGTGAGATTGCACCCAGACGCGCCATGACCGTTTGATATGCATTCCCGAAAGGCTTACCGAAAAATTCAGGCATGACGCCGGTGAGATCCGCCAAAGCATGGGCAAAATAGCCAGGCTCGCAACTCAGCCCTGTTTCGCGCGGGGCAACCAAATCCGGGTTTGCGCAAATGAGCGGTCGCTTTTTGGCACTCAGCGCATCTTCTAAAGCACGCATCAGCGGGTCATCAATCCGCTCGCTCGACAGCATTAAAAACCCGTCGACATCCATTTGCTGGTCGACCGTCCATGCAACCACATCGAGGTCGATATCCTCCAGAGTATCGCTTTGCTTGCAAATCGCGCCCCAACGTCCATCCGGCAGATGCGCCTGAATGTGTTGGACACAGACATCTCTGCTGGTGATGATTTCATCGCCTGAAAAATCAAAACCCAGCCCTCGGAATTTTTGAATAGCGAAGGCGTGATCATCACTGGCCGCATTTGTCAGCACAATCAGCTTTTTGCCCAGCGCACGCAGTTCAGCAATGCGATCCACCGCCCCAGTTATGGGAGTGGCGCCCACGTTTAAAACACCGAATGCATCCAGAACGAATGCATCCACATGTGCCGCCACCTCTGCCAAGTTTGTGCAAGCTTGAGGCGACTGGGGAAACTGCGCACCCGGCAGGCGGTCCCTGACCTTCTCGTACCGCGCGAAGGCGTCGTCAGTCGACAATAGTGAGGCGTAGTTCATGGGTGGTCCTCCGTGAGCCTGCGCAATTCAGCATTCCAATCGGAGAGCAGAGGCCACAGTTTTTCGTAGTGTTCGCGCAACGCCTGATAGCGCTTGACCCGTTCGGGGTCAGGTTCAACCGTTTTGACGATCTCGCCTTTCATTGCAAGAGACGCGGCGGACAGAGTTGGATACCACCCTGCCCCCAAAGCCGCAGCCATGGCTGCACCAAGGGACGAAGCCTCGCGCACATCTGCTTTCAGGACCTGCACATTCAACGCGTCAGCCATGATTGTGAGAAACAAATCTGACGAAGAGCCACCGCCGATGGCGACAACTTTGTTCAAACGCCGCCCCGTCGCTTTGCGCGCCTTATCCAAGGCCTGCGCGGTGTCGAGTGCAAAGCCTTCCAATAGCGCGCGATATATATCGCCCGTTTGTGTCGACCCCGACAGGCCCGCAATAACGCCGCGCGCATCGCTGTCCCAATTTGGCGTCATAGACCCCTGCCAGTAGGGCAACACCATCAAGCCACCCGCGCCAATCGGGCTTTGGCGCGCCTCTTGTTCCAGGACATTCAGAAAGGCGACCTGATCTTCCTTTTTGACCCGCGCCATTTGTTCGGTCATCCAGTCAATCAGGAAAGTCCCGGCCTTGAGCAGTGTTTCGTAGATGTAGCCTTTATCAGACACCGCGAATTCGGTGCGAAACGCCTGATCATCTGCGTAATCTTGCGAATAGCACCCCGCGACCAAAGCGGTACCAAGGTTCATATATGCGATGCCAGGCTCCACAGTGCCGGTCCCTGTGGCCGCGCATTGACCATCGCCACCCCCCGCAACAACGGGAAGCCCTTCGGGTAGGCCGGTCAGTTCAGCCGCATCAGGCGTGACATGCCCGATCACACTTCCCGGGTGATGCAATGCAGGCATAATCACAGGATCAATACCCGCGGCTTCCAAGAGCTCCAGCGACCAGCAACCGTTTTTCATATCAACCATGCCCATGGGGTCAGCTGATGCTAAAGACGTCGCCCAAGCCCCTGTCAGATGCCGGACAATAAAACAGTGCACATCGGCGAACCGGTGGATTTTTTTGTAAATGTCGGGGTGATGTTCGGCGATCCACAAAAGGCGATAGAGTGGCACAATAACATCCACCGGTTTACCGGACAGACCACGAATTTTCTCAGCACCATATTTGTTAGCAAATGCACGTTGTTGAGCCGTAGCACGCTCGTCTAACCAAATCGTGCCGGGCAGCAGCGGATTTTCGTCTTTGTCGAAAACGCAAAAGGTCTCCCGTTGGTTGGAAATCGCAAGTGCTGCCACACGGCTGGCATCCACCTTGCGCGTCAACTGTCGCAGGGCGTCAGCTGTGCTCTGCCACCAATCTTCAGCATTCTGCTCAAAGTGCCCAGGTTTGGGATTGTGGAGCTTTATGGGACTGCGGCCTTCCTCTACGAAATCGCCGTCACGTGTCCAGGCAATCGCCTTGGTCGCCGTAGTCGAGGAATCAATACCAACCACGTAGTCTTTGGTTCCGTTCATTTCAGCCATCATTCCTACCGTATCTTATCCTGACATGCCCGCCATATACGGCTTTACACCAGCCGGTCGTCATAAGGCTGCCCCCAAATGTACAAACGCAACTGACATAACTTTGGCCAGCACCATCCCCTGAGGGCCGCTGAGGAGTAATTGCGCGCACGCACCGCCTCCCAAGACTCAGAATTTTTGCCGCGTTGGTGTTATGCAGATTTCCTGTATCAACGCATTCTGTGGCATCTGATAGCTGTGAAGCATAATCTCTGCTACATGCTCCGCACCAATGCCGCCTCCGATTTTCTTTTTGTTGTCCTGATACGCTTTGAGCGTATTTTCATCGTTCACAGCGCCAAGAACCTCAGTTTCAATAATGCCCGGCGACAGAACAATCACCCGCACATCATAGTCAGATAGATGTTCGCGCAACGACTCCGACACGGCATGAACAAAGTACTTTGTGCCGCAGTACACGGTATGGTCGGGGTAGACCTTACGCCCGGCAATCGAACTCATCATGAACAGCGTGCCGGCGCGACGCTCCATCATACCCGACATCACTGCATGGACTGTGTTCATCACGCCCTTGGTGTTGATATCAATCATCTCGTCCCATTCTTCGGGCGGCTGTGTGGCGATGTTTGCAAGTCGGGCAATCCCTGCATTGCAGAACATCATATCGACCGGGCCATATTGAGCCTCCGCCTTCTCGACGGCGGCACAAATTTGCCCGCGGTCGCGCACATCCACTTCACAACAAACCGCGTTGGGCAAGTCAAGCGCTTCCATCCGCTCCAACCGACGCGCCATCAAAAGCACCGGGTGCCCCGCCGCCGAAAAAGTCTGTGCAACGGCCGCGCCAATGCCGGAACTGGCGCCTGTGATCGCCACTAATGGTTTGTCAGTCATCGTCTCCACCCTTGTGTCATGTCTCAGGTTTGCGCGGAGACAAACGTCTCCAACAGATCTGCGTTCGCTGCAATATCGACAAAAGAAAACCGGTCGCGCATTTCGTGGCCATAACGAACGGCCTGTTGATAAAACGCCAGATCGATCCCAAGATCCGCCGCCGTCGTCGGCGCCCCCGCATCCGAAAGCAACTGTTCCATCTCAGCCACTGGCAGCATGAACTCTTGCACTTCACGTTTCAGGTCTGGCCAAATGTCGGCGAGCTTCTCGTTCACGAGGTCCAAAGCTGCGCCCTCCAGCGCTTTGCGTTGAAGTTGCTCAAGGCACTGGTTTGCGGTGGCACCCATCCGCTGTTTCATGCCGTCAAAATCGATAGAAGTGGGCTTCATGACCGGGGCATATTCACGCGAGAGCAGCCCTTGCTGAATGCGCGCCATCGTCAAGCTTGCGACACCAACCTGTTGTCCATGTAACGTACCTGGATGCAACGGACCGGCAAAACAGTCGATGTAATGCGAAATCTGATGCTCACCCATTGAGCCCGGATGAGACATGCCGATGAAGCTGATACCCAGCCCGCACAGGGTCAGCACCCGGTGAAGCCGCGCCGTCGCGTCGATGTCCCCCTTGGGCAAAAGATGTGCGCATTTGTTCAGGGCAACCTCATCGGCAATCTGGATTTCGAAGGGCACAGTGCGATACAGAGTGTCGAGCAAGCGGTGCGACATCCACCAATCCACCTGCGCAACCGAACGGGCGATACAGTCCGCAAAGCCCGATGCTGCCAGATGCGGAGGGGCCGTCGCAGATGTATTCATATCCACAAAAAATCCCGCCGGCGCTTGCGCGGGGAGTGACACTTTCAGACCGGATTCCAGCGTCATGCTGGCCGTGGTCGACGTGTACCCGTTCATGGACGCCGCTGTTGCAAACACAGCATAGCGCCTGGAGTCCTGTGCAGTGACGTATTTGCACAGATCATTTATAGTGCCAGATCCTATCGCAATGACGCTGTCGTACCCCTTTAACGTATCCGCAAGCTCCGCTGCTGTGCGCATATCTGCATGGGGGCTTTTCAGAACAAAGACATCGTTTGCACTGACAGCCTTTACGGCCTGCGCCACACGTTGACCCAGTGCGTCATAGGTATTTTCATCAGCCACAATCGCCAGCTTTTCGCCAAGCTTCAAGTCGGCAATCAACGCGTCTTCCATGCCGTCAAGGCTTTCACGAAAGACGATCGCCTCGTAGGGCACGGAAGCTTTTTTACCCGCTTCGGCATCATAGAAGTCACCCGCCACAATATCGTCAATTAAGGCCGTCCAGTCGCGGCTGTTCAGCTTTGCTGCATCCATGACTTTGCTACTCCTATTGATGAGGTGTGACCCGAGGGTGATCCCAAAATAGCAATATATTTACAATTGTAAATTCGAAATATACATATGTAATAGCGTTGCGTTGGGTTCCACGTTACGCCACACCTACGGCTCTGCGACAAAGCGAGATCTGACAGCTTAGATGAAACGTGCGAACACACCGGTTGAGTTTTCTGATGCAGCCGTTTGGGCGGCATGGCTCTACTATGTTGATGAACTCACCCAAAAAGAAATCGCGGACCGGCTGAGTACTTCGCGCGTGACAGTCATCAAACTCTTGGCCGAAGCGAAAGAGCGCGGGCTTGTAAAAATTGAAATCGACACTGGCATCGCCTCTCACGTGGAGCTTTCCCGGCAGATGTCTGACCATTTTGGCTTAGAAGAGGCCCTCATCATCCCTGCGTTGGAAGGTGCGGACGACTTAAAGCGACTTGGCCGTGCGGCGTCCATGATGTTGGTCAGCAAATTGAAGGACGGTGAAACACTCGCAGTTGCATGGGGAAGAACGGTTTCAGCCGTTGCGCAATCGGTCCCCAGCCACACGAGAATGCAAAACATCACAGTGTCTCAACTGGTCGCAAGTCCGGATGGTATGGCGAGCGATTTTTCTCCCGAGCTTTGCTCTTCTCTACTGGCCAATCGACTTGGGGCCAAATGCGTCAATATTCTTGCACCTGCGATTGTCTCAAACCCCGCCGTTAAAGCCAGTCTCATGGCAGAACCATCCATCGCCGCGCAATTTGAGGTGATACGAAACGCATCCACGGCACTTTTCGGCGTTGGCGAACTTGGTCCCGGATCAACAATTTCCACGCACAACTTGCATCACGCCGAAACGCTCAGTGCCGTTGAAGCCGATGGCGCTATGGCCGTCATTATGGGCCTGTTCATCGATGCGAATGGCCGCGAGGTCCGTTCTTCTGTGCATGATCAACTCATCGGCGCAAGCATGGATACTTTGCAAGCCATCCCCCGTCGAATCTGCGTGGCGGGCGGAGTGCAGAAAACTGCAGCGATCAGAGCTGCTTTGCGAGGTGGGCTTGCCACGCATTTGGTCATTGATGAGCGTACGGCTCATAATATCCTGCAATCAGAACTATGCGGCTAGAAAGTTTGATGGTCTGACACGGAGATCTGGAACCTAGCCTGACAAAGCAGGGGATAACCAGCTTTCGTCATCAGAACACCGTGTGATCCAAATGTCTTTGCTCCGAATGCGCCCCCGCATCAGGCGATAACGCGGGCACACAAACAATGGCGTGTCCCGAAATAGCCGCGACCGTACTATTGGGCAATCGCGGCACCATTTTGCAAAAGCGTTTCAATCTCGGCACTTTCGTATCCCACTTGATTCAGGATGTCGCGGGTATGTTGCCCAAGGCCTGGCGCCGGGCGGACAACACTGGCGGGCGTCTCGCTGTATTTCACTGGATGCCCAAGGGTTTTCACCTTACCCGCCCTTGGATGATCCACCTCGACGATCATGTCACGCGCCCGCGCCTGCGGATCGTCGTGCATCTGCAATATGTCATTCACGGGACCGGCGGGCAGAAGTGCTGCATCCATACGTGCAAGCCAGTTCTCTGTTGTGTCTCGCGATAGGTATCCGTTGAGGATATCAACAAGTGCGGACAAGTTGTGCATGCGATCTTGATTAGTCGCAAATCGCGGATCGTCGTTGAGATCCCGTGCAGAGACGACCTTGAGAAACCGAAGCCAATTGCTTTGATTTGCCGCCCCGACGTTGATCCAACCATCGCTGGTTTGAAAGGCTTGGTAGGGCGCATTAAGCGGATGCGCCGAACCCAAGGGCTCGGGCTTTTCGCCGGTGGCAAAGGCGATGGCGGATTGCCAGTAGGTCTGGACAATAGCTGCCTCAAAAAGCGATGTGTCTACCTTTTGACCCTTGCCCGTTTTCAACATATTGGCATACGCTGCCGACACCCCCATGGCCGCCAGAATACCCGCATTGATATCAGAGATGGGGGCGGCGACTTTGACAGGCGGCCTGCCAGGCCCTTCACCCGTCACCGACATAAGCCCAGACATGCCTTGCGCGATCAGATCAAAACCGCCGCGCTCCGCATAAGGACCCGTGCGTCCAAAACCTGAAATCTCACAATAGATTAGACGTGGATTTGCCTTGGCTAGGATATCATACCCTAAACCCAGCCGGTCCATCGTACCTTTGCGATAATTCTCTATGACCACGTCTGCTTCTGCCAGCAATTTGCGCAGCACCTCAACCGCTTGAGGCTTTTTGAGGTTAAGCGCGATGCCCCGCTTGTTGCGGTTCATCATCATGTAGGCCGCGGCTTCGCCGTTGATATCTGGAGGCACGAAACGCCTGCTATCGTCACCATCAGGTTTTTCTACCTTAATGACGTCAGCCCCCATGTCTGCGAGCATCAAGCCGCAGACCGGGCCTGCCATAATATGCGCCAGCTCAATCGCGCGCATGCCTTTAAGCGGGCCCTGCGCCATCGTCATTTCCCCGACCAGGCCGGTTTCGACTTAGACAAAAAAGCTTCCATGCCAGTCTTGAAATCGTCACTCATGTAGCACGACAGGATCAGATCTGCGTCATCCACCTGAACGGCCGCGCGATTGCGGCGCAACGCTTCCTTAGTGGCCCGAAGGGTCAGCGGTGCCATGATGCTTACCTGCTGCGCCAGTTCTTCTGCGCGGCGTGTAAGGCTTGGTTCATCGTCCAGAACCTCACTCACCAACCCGATGTTCAGCGCTTCTTCCGCCTCGACCAGCCTGGCGGTAAAGATGACCTCACGGACGCGTCCAGCCCCCATCAGTTCGCTCAAACGCGCGAGATTACCTGCTGCAAGGCAGTTACCCAAGGTGCGCGCAATTGGAAAACCAAATTTCAAACGTGCTGAGGCAATGCGGATATCGCAGGCGGCGGCGATCGACGCCCCCCCGCCCGTGCAAGCCCCGTGGATGGCTGCAATCGTAGGCACGGGGCACCGTTCAACGGCCTCGAGCACTGCATCGATTTGCCTCTCATAGTCCAGCGCGTCCTGCTCGCTCTGGAAGGCTCGAAACTGCGTCATATCGGTGCCTGCGGCAAAAGCTTTGCCTCCTGCACCAGCAATGACCATTGATTTGACCGACCCGTCCGTCGGCAGCGTGGCACAGATTTCAGCGAGACGTTCATACATGGCGAAGGTCAAGGCGTTACGCGCTGCAGGACGGTTGAACGTAAGCCAAAGCACCTCGCCACGTTGTGTTTCTGTCAGATCATCCGTACGCCCAGTCATCGGTAGAAGTACTCAACCAAGAACATCGGCACAGATGGGACATAGGTGCATAGCATCAGCACAGCCAGCAAGACGCCGACGAACCAGATATTGACCTTGGACACCTCCCAAATGTTCGCACGCGCTACCGAACAAGCGGTAATCAACACTGAAGCGACAGGTGGTGTCTGTTGTCCGATCGCAAGGTTCAGCGTCACCACCAACCCAAAGTGCACCGGATCGATCCCTGCTGCCGTGATCAAGGGGATCACAATTGGAATGACCAGAATAATGGCGGCGGCAGAGTGCAGAAAGAACCCCACGATCAAGAAGAAGAAGTTTAGGATCAGCAGAATAGCCCATTGCTGTGTGGTGATTGACAAGATGCCTTCGGCCAATTGCTGCGGGATCTGCGCGCGGGTCAAGAACCCGCCCATTAGAACCGACGCTGCGACCAACAACATGACGACAGCGGTCTGAATACCACCGTCCAGCATCGCCCGGCGCAAATGCGAGAAGTCGAGGTTCTTGTACCACGCAGAGACCACAAGGGATGCTAGGACGGCAAGACCCGCAGCCTCTGTTGCGGTGACGTAACCGCCAAAGATACCGCCCAGAATGATGACAGGCAGCGTAAAGGCTGGCAGTGCATCCACGAAGGTTTCGCGCAGTCGTGCGAGGTTGAACGCATCTTCGGTGGGGAAATTGTAGCGCTTGGCAAAAAGGTAGGCCACCGTCATCAAACCACCCGCGCCAAGAAGGCCTGGCACAATGCCTGCTACGAACAATTGTTCTACCGACGTATTGGCCGACGCTGCGTATAGGATCATCGGGATAGAAGGGGGAATGATGATCGCGAGCGACGCGGAAGAAGACGTGACAGCTGCAGAAAATTCCTTGCTGTACCCGCGCTTTTTCATCTGCGGGATCAATATGGAACCCATAGCAGCCACATCCGCCACAGCAGAACCCGAGATTTCGGCAAAAAAGAGAGATACACCGATGTTCACCATGGCCAGACCACCCCGGATAAAACCGATAATCGCAGAAACAAAGTTGATGAGCTTGTCGGTGATGCCTCCCGCATTCATGATGGCGCCTGCCAGAACGAACATTGGAATGGCAATCAGCGAAAACTTGGTTGATCCATCATACATGTCGAGTGCAATCGTCACGAGACTGCCGGTTCCCTCTGTAACCAGCAGACCGATGACGCCACACATCGCGAGGGCCACAGCAATCGGGATGTTGATGCAAATCATCAACATAAGGGCGGCAAAAATGACAGCTACCAGCATCAGACCCTGTCCTTGTTCTTTTCGAGCTCTGTCTCGACTTCTTCTTCGATTTCTGCGTGCTCAAGCGAGATACCTGCGGACGTCAGTCGTAAGTATCCCGGCAAGCTCAGAAGCTGGCACAGCATAAAGAGCAGTGCTCCAATTGGAATGACGGATTGGGTGAATTGTATGGGAACCCACGTCAGGGAGATCAGCGTATCGCCGGCCAGCACTTCCAAAACCTGGAAACCAGCGCGGGCCATCAGGAAAAAGAATGTCAGTACGATAAATTCACCCGCCAACACCGCAAGAAGGCGGAATCTATCAGGAATAGCCAGTAACACCGTATCAAAGCCGATGTGTCGTCTGTGCAAAGCCGCAAGCGCTGATCCATAATAAGTGATCCACGCCAGCATGATTGCCGCGACTTCATCATACCAGGAGAAGCTCTGCCCCATCAGGCGGGCAATCACGGCGAGCGTCACCGTAAGCGTCAAGAGGATCATCAGGCTGATCGTGACCCATTCCAGAATTTTGCTGAGAAAGCGGTTGATACGCGACAGCGTCGGATAGTCGGGGTGTTCCATATCAGTGCAGACTTGCTCGGGAAAATGCCGCGCGCTAGAGGCACGACAGCATATCCGGTTTCGGTGATCTTCTTGAGAACATCAAAAACGGGACAGCGGCGCGAGCACACACCGTCCCGAATTTAGATCAGCCTGACTGACCTAGGCCAAGCACGGTGTCGATCATTTCCTGACCGCCCTCGACTTCGTCAGCGAACTGCTCATAGATCGGCTTGGAGGCTTCGATGAAAGCGGCCTTATCGGCAGTATTCACGGCAACGCCCGCATCCTCGATCACTTTCAGCAAGCTCGTTTCCAGCTCTGCCGCCGTCTTATACGTGAAGTCCTGTGTTTGACTGCCACACTCTGCCAATGCCGATTTCACGTTTTCAGCCAGACCATCATATTTCCTCTTGGACATCAGAATATACGCAGGCGTGTAAACATGTCCTGTTACAGAAAGATACTTTTGCACCTCCTGAAATTTGGCTGACGCAATCTGTGCGTATGGGTTTTCCTGACCGTCAATCACGCCCGTCTGCAACGCCGTGAATACGTCTGAAAAGGCCATTGGCGTTGGGTTTGCACCGTATTGCTGGAACATTTTCAACCGCCACACACCATTCGGGGTCCGCAACTTAATACCTTCCAGATCAGCGGGCACAGTCACGGGGCGCACATTATTCGTGATGTTGCGAAAGCCATTTTCGGCCAGTCCGACGATATGATAGCCTGCGTCATTGGCAGCAGACTGGAACTTGTCCATCATCGCGTCCTGAACACGGCGCATATGGTCTCTGTCCGTGATGATGTAAGGCATCTCGAAGATACCAAAGGTGTCATCTACAGAGGACATCACGGAAGACGGCAGGGAAAAATCCACCTGGCCAAGTTTAAGCTTTTGGAGCAGCTCTTTGTCTTTGCCCAACTGCGAAGACCCAAAGGTCTGCACTTCGATTTCGCCTGCCAGCGCCCCATTCGTGCATTCAGCAAAGTTGTTGACCGTCGCTTCAAAGAGCGACCCAGGTGCGCCGACGTGACCAAATTTCATCGTGTCGGCAGCCGAAACCGCAGATGCCATTCCGCAGATCGCGGTTGCGGCGCATAGATTCACCAGAGTTTTCATTGAGTTCTCCTCCCAGAGTAGTGTTGGTTTGGTTTCCACCATAAAACATGGCTTTTTTTTGCTTCTAAGCGAGCATCGCCATTGCGGCTTGTACTCCGCCCTCCTTGTGCGGAATATTCGCCTTTTTGAGGCCCATCTCGACACCCCCCAAAGTGCCGACGAGCATCAGATCATTGAAGTCTCCCAGATGGCCAATACGGAATACCTGGTCTGCCACCTTCGAAAGACCATTGCCCAGAGATATGTCGAAGTGTTCCAAAGTCGATGCGCGGAAGGCATCCGCGCTGTGACCGTCAGGCATGACGACCGCCGTCAGGACACCACTTTCCTGCCCTTGCGCTGCGCAGAGCACATCAAGTCCCCAGGCTTTGACGGCGGCACGCGTCGCCACCCCATGACGCGTATGGCGGGCAAAGACGTGCCCAAGTCCTTCTTCGTGGAGCATGTCGATGGCCTCGTTCAGACCATACAAAAGATTGGTGCCGGGCGTGTAGGGAAAATATCCGGTTTTGTTGGGGCCAACCATTTCGGCCCAGTCCCAGTAGGACCTCTGGAGCCCGGCGGTTGTGTTAGCCGCCATGGCTTTCTCGCTCACTGCATTGAACGACAATCCAGGCGGCAGCATCAGCCCCTTTTGGGAGCCCGAAACGGTTACATCGACACCCCAGGCATCATGTTGATACTCAAGCGAGGCCAATCCAGAAATCGTATCGACCATGAAAAGCGCCGGATGCCCCGCGTTGTCGATCGCCTGACGCACTGCCGCTATCGGCGACACAGACCCGGTCGATGTTTCGTTGTGAACGACACAAACTGCTTTGATCTCGTGCCCCTTGTCTTCAGCAAGATAGGCTTCGATCTGATCGGGGTCAGCACCCCCGCGCCAATCGCCAGAAATAAATTCGGCTTTCAGCCCCAATTTCTCCGCCAGTTTTTTCCAAAGCGTCGAAAAATGCCCGGTTTCAAACATCAATACGCGATCACCCGGCGACAGCGTGTTGACCAATGCCGCTTCCCACGCTCCGGTTCCCGAAGACGGATAAATAAAGACGTGATTGTCGGTATTGAAGATGGTTTTCATCCCTTGCAACGCGCGCAAACCCACCTTGGCGAACTCCGGCCCTCGATGATCGATGGTCTGCCGGGAAATCGCACTAAGTATACGCTCAGGCACTGCACTCGGGCCCGGGATTTGCAAAAAATGGCGTCCGGATTTTCTTATGACTGACACGTCTTCTCCCGATTTTCTGAGGTCAAACAACAGACAATTGCGCCGATGCCCCGTATTTTTGTTGAACCAACGTAATTTTGAATTCATAATTATGTCAATACAAAATTCGAATATGGAGCCGCGTGCGGGTGGGGTCGAACATGTCTGAACTACTGCAGAAATTGGAAAAACGCGTTCAGGGCGAGCTGCTATTTGACCAGTTTTCGCGCGGCCGCTACGCAACGGATGCGTCGCTCTATCAAATGATGCCGCTGGGAGTGCTGTCGCCAAAATCGGAGGACGACATCCGCGCGGCGCTGGATATCGCTGCGGAGCAACAGGTTCCCATTCTCGCGCGCGGCGGTGGTACATCGCAGTGCGGGCAGACTGTCAACGAAGCACTCGTTCTCGACAACACCCAACACTTTAACGACATATTGGAATTGGACGTCGCAAACCAAAGATGCGTCGTACGGCCCGGAATGGTATTGGACGAATTGAACAGAATACTGAAACCGCATGGCTTGTGGTTCCCGGTTGATGTATCCACCGCGTCGCGCGCGACCATCGGCGGGATGGCGGGAAACAATTCCTGCGGCGGAAAGTCTCTGCGCTATGGCATGATGCGGGACAACGTTTTGTCGATCGACGCATTTCTCGCAGACGGCAACAAACACACTTTTGGTCCAATCAGTCCAGATCAGACACAGGCTTTTCCAAACCTTTCCCAAGATTTGTCGGACTTGGGCGCGCGGGAAGCGCTTGAAATCGACGCCCGGTTCCCAAAAGTGATGCGCCGGGTTGGCGGTTATAACATTGACGCGCTGGTACCGAAAAATACGCCAAATAACCTCGCCCATCTCTTGGTCGGCTCCGAAGGCACCCTCGCGTATTCTACAGCGATTGAACTGAAGCTCTGGCCGCTGGTCTCAGAAAAAGTTCTGGCGGTCTGCCATTTCCCCACGTTTTACCAGGCAATGGATGCAACCCAACATCTTGTTACCTTGAATCCCCAAGGCGTAGAGCTGATCGACGAAACCATGATCGGGCTTGGCCGCGATATCCCGTTGTTTCAAAAAACAATATCAGACTTTGTGACAGGCGTTCCGGAAGCTTTGTTGCTGGTAGAATTTTCGGAAGAAGATCCAGCACAGAACGCGCATAAGCTGAAACAACTTGCAGACATGATGGGCGATCTCGGATTTTCCTGGACCGGCACAGATACGTCATGGGGCGGCGTGACGCCTGTGACAGACACGCGACTGCAAAACGATATTGCTGAATTTCGCAAGTCTGGTCTGAATATCATGATGTCGATGAAGGCTGAGGGAAAACCGGTTTCCTTTGTCGAGGATTGTGCCGTCGAATTGCCTGATCTGGCCGAATATACAGCAGGTTTAACCGCGGTCTTTGAAAAACACGAGACAAAAGGGACGTGGTATGCGCATGCCTCGGTTGGATGCCTTCATGTGCGTCCTGTTCTAAACCTCAAACTTGATCAGGACGTCAGGAAGATGCGCGCCATCGCCGAAGAGTGCTTTGATCTTGTTGCAAAGTACAAGGGGTCCCACTCTGGTGAACACGGTGATGGATTGGTGCGTTCAGAATTCCATGAAAAGATGTTTGGCAGCCGCATGGTCGACAGCTTTGCTCAGGTTAAAAACTATTTCGACCCGAAAGGTCTGTTCAACCCAGGCAAAATCGTTGCCCCTCCGAAAATGGATGATCGCACGCTCTTTCGCTATGGCCCAGATTACACCGTGAATGATTTCCAAACCGGGCTTGATTGGTCTGCATGGCCCGGAAGTGCTGGTGGATTTCAGGGTGCGGTAGAGATGTGCAACAACAACGGTGCGTGCCGTAAACTTAAGGGTGGCGTGATGTGCCCGTCCTTCCGCGTCACACGAAAAGAACAAGACCTAACACGCGGGCGCGCCAACACTCTGCGTCTTGCGATTTCTGGCCAGCTGGGACCGGACGCGCTGACATCAGATCAGATGACGGAGACCATGAAGCTTTGCGTGTCCTGCAAAGGATGCAAGCACGAATGCCCAACCGGCGTCGACATGGCACGCATGAAAATCGAAGTGCAATCTGCCCGCGTCAAGAAAAACGGGCTGGGCCTGCACGATCGGCTGGTGGCATACTTGCCGCGATACGCGCCTTGGGCGGCACGGTTTGCGAAACTGGCAAATCTGCGTAATTCGGTACCCGGTTTAGCCAAGCTCTTGGAAAAGCCAACCGGCTTTACGGCATCGCGCGATCTGCCGCTTTGGAGCTCTCACCCCTTTAAAAACGAGGAAGTCGATCTGCAGAGCGCGCCGCACGCCGTCCTGTTCGCTGACAGTTTCAACCGCTACTTTGAACCAGAAAATCTGCGTGCAGCGGTCAAAGTACTGGATGCAGCCAAGGTGCCATTCACAGTGGCCGCCGCCCCCGAAGGCGAACGCCCTCTGTGCTGTGGTCGTACCTTTTTGTCCGCCGGGTTGGTTGACGAAGCCAAAGTGGAAGCGCAACGCCTCGTGGACGCGCTTATGCCCTTTGTTGAAAAAAGGCTGCCAATTATTGGACTGGAACCCAGCTGCCTGCTGACGCTAAGAGACGAGATTCCAGCGTTGTTGCCAGGCCAGGACACGGAACGTCTGGCGCAACAAGCGCGTATGTTGGAAGAGTACATCGCCGATCAGGCAGACAACCCGGATTTTCACCTGCCACTGAAATCACCCGCGCCCAAGCTCTTGGTACACGGCCATTGCCACCAAAAAGCGCTGGGGGTCATGAGCAGCATCGAAAAAACGCTCGCCCGATTGCCAGATACTGAGGTGGAAGTCATTGAAACCAGTTGTTGCGGCATGGCCGGATCTTTCGGATATGGTATTGAGACACACGAGATATCACGCAAAATGGCCGAAGCTGACCTGGCGCCGGCCGTACGCGCTGTCGAAAAAGACACATTGATCGTAGCGGATGGCACATCTTGTCGCCACCAAGTGCACGATACGACGAAGAGAAAACCGATACATGTGGCAAGGGTTCTCGAAATGGCCCTGACACGATGACGCGGGAGAGGACATGTTAGAAACCGCCGCCCCACAGGCCATAACGCGCACCTCTCTACACCGAGAGCTGGTGGATCGCTTGCAACAAATGCTCATTAACGGCGAGCTCGCACCCGGTACCAAGGTACCGGAGAAGAGCCTCTGCGGTCAGTTTGGCGTGTCGCGGACGCCGATGCGCGAAGCCTTGAAAGTTCTGGCATCCGAAGGGCTGGTTCGCCTGGAACCCAACCGAGGCGCTTGGGTAACCCAGGTGACGGTCAGCGAAGTGAACGAAGTTTTCCCAGTGCTGGGCGCTCTTGAAGCGCTCTCTGGTGAATTGGCGTGTCAACACATTACCGATGCGGAAATCGAGCATGTCCGCGCCCTTCATGCGCAAATGGTTGAAAGTTACGCCGTACGTGATCTGGATGTTTACTTTGCAATCAACCAGAGGATTCACCGGGCAATCTTGACGGCTGCGCGCAATGATACGTTAAAAACATCTTGTCAGGCGCTGTCGCTGCGCATGCAGCGCGCGCGTTATCTTGCAAATATGTCCGAAGAACGCTGGCGGATAGCAATCGGCGAGCATGAGAAGATTCTGCAATTCCTCACGGCGCGTGACGGTCAAAAACTGGCCCAGACCCTGTCGGAGCATATGGATACAAAGCGGGCCTCCATCGTCAAATGGCTGGAAAACGTTTGAGTGCAGCATGAAAACTGCGCTGTCGCGTAGCAATTGCGCAACCTTGGCAAAATTCGAATCCGTCAGATTATCCCCATTTGATTGGTCGATCGGACATGCTTCGATTACGCTACAAAACGGCTAAATTGCAGGCTCTTTGAAAACTCATTCCACCCAAAGGGCGGAATTTTCATGAAACTGCGACCATGCGAACCAAAACGCTTCGTGACTGCCAAGATCTGCCCCACCAGCGTCAACAGCTCGGATCCCGCCCGCCGCCAACTCCAGCCGGACATTTTGATAGCGGACATCAGCGCCGGCCCGTAACGCCAGCAACGCTTTGCTGCGCTGAAACGCCACCGGCGTGCCAGACTGCGTCAAAACCCCAATGACGTCTTCATGGATCGGCAAACGCGGATCAACATCGCCCACGGGAAATATCGGGCCATTGGCATCCCGTCCGTTGCGAAAATCAAAATCCCTGCCAAGTGCCAGCGCTTCGACGAGAACGGTTGTGTCGGGATGTGCCTTTTTCCAAGCCCCCCACTCCGTTGTCACGACGCTTGCCTGCTCGAGCTGTATGTTTTTTTCGGCCAGCGGCCCAGTTACCGCCTGACCAAGAAAAGTATCAAACACCGAATATGTTTCGACGTCATACATGACCTTGTTTGAGCGGATAAGCAGCCCTGTCGTGCGCAGCACCGGGCGCTCAATTCCCTCAGGCAATCCGTCAGTGAAATAGGCCTGAGCAGCACCGCAGAGCGTACAATACGGGATGCCCAGATCACGACCACCCAGCGTGTCATTCACCATTTCACGCACTTCCATGATCTGGCGTGGATAGGCGCGGAATTCACCATTCACCCCGATCCCAAAGACGATATCATCATCGTCTAACCAGGTCGCCTCCTCAGCGCTGATCGTCTCTGGATTGTCAGCCGCAGGAATGCAGTTGCAGGGCGTGTTCGTTGTGTCATAGGGACGGTCGTCAATCAGAACGCCTCCCCACGAGACCAGCCGCCAGTCGATGTCACCTTCCACAAAAATCTGCTCCCACCCCGGCACAAAATTGGTGAAGATCGCCCGTTTGGTCGCGAGATATCCCGGGTAGGACGGGATGTCCCAGGCGATAAGATGATCCGTAATCTCACGCCAACGCTGATGGGTTTCGAACTCAATTTCAAGCAGGTTTGCGGCTGCTTCCGCCAGCGCATCATCAAATGCGCGCTGCCAGGTAAAACGCATCATGTCGCTGATAATCCAGGCCAGTCGCGGATCCTTTGACTGGCTGATTTCATAAAGAGCTGCTTCCTGATCTCTGCCCCAGACCGAGTGGGACAGGCTTTCCACAAATACGACCCGCACAGCAGCGCGCAGACCATCCGACAATGAACCTGCGGGTGTCGATGGCGGGGTTCCAAATTCCTCGATCACGTAATCTGGTAAACTCGCGGTCTCCTCGGCTTGCGCGGCTCCGACGCTGAACAGCGAAAGCACCAAAAGCAAAACGGACGTGAGAATGCCCACCCTGTGTGTGAGGAAAAGTGTCATGGCGCAGCCTTTCTTTCGTCTTGATCGACCTCGCGACAGACCCGCCGCTAACAAGCTCGCAGATGGCAAGGCCATGGTTTTTCAGCAGCGTTCATCTTGGTCAGTTTGAACGCCGTAGCTAATATCTCCGACGAAAGCTGTCGGACCGCCAATCACGTTACATCATCATTCAGTGAATGCTCTGCGAAGGCGCCCACAAAACCTAGTGCCTAAGTTTTACTTTGCTGCCCAAACTTTTGGGTCCGCAACGCACTTCTACACAACCGTTGATTGCGCAAAGCTGATCTGTCAGATTGAGCTTAATGCAAGATCGCGCACAGCCCTCGGCTTTCGTTGCTGCAACGAAGCAAAATCCGGACAAATCTCAGGCAGAGCGCGCGGCGCGCCCTACCGCGTCAAACCCCTTGGAAAAGTTTCAGCGGGCCGCAGATCGCAGCATGATTGTTGCGCAAACAGGGGCCCTACAACGTGCAGCAGACAAACTCCAGCTCACTGCCCCTTGTGACACTGCTCCAATTCAGGCGGCCTTCAAACCAGTCGTTGCCGCATCAAACGCACATCTACGCAATCTTGGGGCCTGGAACGATAAGGTCGGGGCCCGGATCGACAAGAACCAGGAATTCATCGCAGACCCCTTTGCCACGCAGCAAGGTCAAGAAAACCTTGCTTTCAATCGCACACGCGACACCACATGGGCGCCTGCAGTACATGTTAGCGCTGAGACCTGGGATCACGCCGTACATGCCGGGCAGAGTACTTTTGTTCGTGCAAGCCGCGTTGACGCCAATGCCCGCCAGTTTCCGGAGGCTGCGGATGACGTTGAATTGCCAGACACGCAACGCAACCTCAAACCAAATCGTGATTGGCATGAGCGGTATGGTATATACGTTGACCTGGAACCCAGTGTCAGCGTGCCAGGCGCCCGGATTGTGCTCAAGAATGGCGCACCGCAACGTTTGAGCGGTGCAGGCTTTGCTGCGCTTGATGCGCATGAAAGGCTTCAACTGAACGACGCTGACCTGCGGAATTCTATCAATACGCGCGCGTTGGGATTGCTACAAACTGCGGTAGGAGGCCGTCCGTGGGCGGCAGCATTTCACACCCAAGCAAACATCAACAAATTGATTTTCGATTCTGATGGTGGATCAAAAGCCATCCGCTGGATCAAAGGCCATTCCTTACAAGATGAGCAGTTCGTGAACTGGTACAGATGGCTGGACGGTCCATTCAACCGGATCCGCGATGGCGCGCAGTTCATGGTGGCCGCCCTTGATCACTGGCAGGCCTATTTGTTTCCAGCCGACCCGACCCAAGTTGCCATCACCGGCATTCGCCTGACAGGAAGCGATCTGCACGAGGAAGGATTGGGTGCCGTCTTTGTGGATTTCACGAAACCAGCAGGGCCCATCGGCCATAAATTTGCAGCGGAAACGAACCTGACCCTGATCATCAAATCAGAGGACAAGTCGCTAGAAAAAGAGCTTTTTGGAAGCGAAGACGGCAGTCTGGCCAATCAAATCAACGACATGGCCAACCTAAACCCTGCAGAGGCGCTTTCGACCTTCCGCATGGAAACATCGCACGCTTACGGATCGCTGATCGAAATGGTTCATGGCGTGCAGGCAGATACTTTTGACAGACCTCAGGCTGTGTCGCCAGCCATGCGCGAAGCGATGGTCTTTGCCTTCATCACGGGCCTTTCTGATTTGCATCGGGAAAACGTCCTGTGGCACAATGGACGGCCGTATTTCATTGATGCAGACAACGCGATGAACAACGCCCGTGTCAATTTCGAACTGTCCGCCAGGGCACGCAATCAGAGCGGTCTCACCGGCTATGCCGGTGATGGTGCACGCGATTTCCTTACCCAAATCGAAGATGACCCCAATGCCGCCAACAGCAAACTTATGGGCCTGCTGGTTACGGATGACCCATCCCTGCTGGAACCGGTGATCGATGCCGTGCGCAACTCTTTTGCAGGAAAAACCGGGCGCGTTGTTCCCATCAATACCGAGGCCTGGGCAGCCGCGCTGCGGGGACCTTACATCGGATTACCCCAAGGGCAAGCCACCGACGATCATTTCCAATCGCGATGGGGGTTAGCAAATAAATACGCCCTGCGCGTTCCCACGGGATCTAATTTTGAAAGCAATCCACCGGGCCTCGAAGGCGAGACGGGCACGGCGGCTGGCGGCGCTGCATTCCAAAGCAATCGAGAAGCGCAACAGATCAAAGCGGATTACGACAAGGGGCAGATCCCATTTTACAACTACGACTTCGATACCGGGTACGTTACACATAACGGACAAGTTGTTTGGAACGGCGAGCCTTTAAGCGATGTGCTTGAAACCTTGTTGAGCAAGTTTCCGGCACAGCGGGACACATGGCAAACTGAATAGCCCGGACCGGCATCTGTTACCCTCAGGTTTTTAACGCAGCATTGGCCTGAGATAGGCCTTTTCTTGCGGTGCAGCGTGGTGACCCGGCCTTTGGAGAAGGCTGTGCTTTCGAGAACAATGCCCAGAAAGAATAAGCAAAAATCAACTCTGTTTGAAACAATCCGCCGGGTACAGGTTAAAAGCTTAGTCAGTCAATTTCTTTTCGAAACGCCACAACTCCAAAGGAAACCCACCCTGAGACGTATCCAGTTCCATGGTTTCATTGCCCACATTGTGCCATCCACATTTTTCATAAAAAGCCGCGGCGCGTTGATTTCCTACGGCACACGCAAGCCACGCAGTGACATGCTCAGCTACCCGAATACGCCGCTCAGCATCTTCCAACAAAGCACGGGCAGCCCCAGTGCCACGTGACGCTTGCGATACATACATCTGGTAAACTTCAGCGTCCTTCACCATGCAAAACCCCACGACCTCCGACCCGATCTTGGCGACGCAGGTGTGGGCTAGGTGTTCAATCGTTCGAGCCTGAAAACTCGACACAGTACGCAAGGCCGTCAATGCTTGCGGTACGATTGCAGCATGGGCTTCATGCCATCCGGCCTCCCAAATGATGGCAATCTGTGCGGCGGATTCTGCAGTCGGGGACTCAAGGTAAAATGCCATGCACGCAAACTACGCGCCGAAACACGTAACAGCAATCCATTCAATCCGAACATTTGAATGGCGCGACCTGAAAAGCGCGATCGACGCCGCGACTATGACGTAGGGCAGGTGCGGGTCAGACACCGCTCCGACTACGCCAACCGACCAAGTTGAGAGCTGCAAACAAAACAGCGGCAACGCAAACGATAGAAGGACCCGCAGGCGTGTCGAAAATATAGGCCGCGCGCAGACCAGCGACCGCGGACACCGCACCAATGACCGCTGCAGTCATAGCCATCGCCTCTGGTGTGCGCGCCAGTCCACGCGCCGCAGCAGCAGGAATAACCAACATGGCTGCTATAAGCAAAACACCAACCACCTTGATTGCTACTGCGACGGTGATGGCAAGGCATAGGGTCAGAATCAACTGTTCGCGCTTCGGGTTCAGTCCGCTTGCGTAGGCCAGTTCATCACTCAGCGTTGAGGTCAACAAGGCAGACCAACGCCAAGCAACCAAACCTACGACTAACGCCGCGCCCCCCCAGATTACGGCAAGATCCATATGGGAAACGGCAAGAATATCGCCAAACAGATACGCCATCAGGTCAATGCGGACGCCCGACAAAAATGAGACAGCAACAAGACCGAAGGCAAGCGAGGAATGGGCCAGTACACCCAGCAAAGTATCCATCGCATAGCCCCGCCCTGCAAGAAGCGTGACCGTCATCGCCATTGCCAGCGCAACGGCCATAGTACCCAGAAAGATAGACTGTTGAAGCGCCAGCGACAGCGCGACGCCGAGGATCGCCGCATGGGCTGTGGCATCGCCAAAATATGCCATACGGCGCCAAACGACGAAACATCCAAGCGGCGCTGCAGCAAAGGCCACACCTATTCCAGCGAGCGTGGCGCGCGTCATGAAATCATCCAACATTACTCGGCTGCCTCTTTTGGCGATGTTCCATGATCATGGTCATGGCTGTGATCATGGTCGTGCCGATACAGTGCCAGCGCGCCGCCTGTCCCCGTCCCGAACAATGCGCGATACTCAGGTGCGGAGGCAACAACAGCGGGCGAACCCTCGCAACACACATGGCCATTAAGGCAAATCACTCGATCAGAGGCGCTCATGACCACGTGTAACTCGTGGCTGATCATCAGTACGGCGCATCCGCTCTCACGGCACACTGTTTCGATTTGTCGATAAAACCCGGCTGAGCCGCGTTGGTCCAACCCTTGGGTTGCTTCATCGAGCAACAAAACATCCGGTTGGTTGATTAGTGCTCGTGCCAGAAGAACCCGCTGAAACTGTCCCCCGGACAGCTGCGACATCTGCCGTTTCAAAAGCGATGAGGCGCCTGCCCGGTCCAGAGCGTCTATGCAGGCCTGCCGCGCCACTCGATCAGTAAGTTGCATGAAACGTTCAACGGTGATCGGCAGCGTTGGATCGATGTGGAGCTTTTGCGGTACGTAGCCAATCCGCAGACCCGCTCTCAGAGTGATGTTTCCCTCTACGGGTTTGGCGGCCCCAATGATCGCACGCAACAGGCTGGTCTTGCCTGAACCGTTCGGCCCGACGATTGTAACGATTTCGCCCGGGTTCACATCCAGGTTAACCTGTTTCAGCACTGTGTTTGCGCCGTAACGCACCTTGAGGTTTCGAACTGAAATCAAGCTCATGCGTCTGCCTTGTCAGCACAGGTAGGGCACACGCCTTCTGCCTCGACAACGGTGCGTTCGATTTGGAAACCAGCCGCACGTGCCGCGGCACCCAACGCACCTCGCGCAGGAGTGGATTGGGCTTCGGCCACGGCGTCACACAACCTGCAGATCATGAAGGCCGGAGAATGCGTCTCGCCCGGATGCGCGCAGGCGACGAACGCATTCAACCGTTCAATCTTGTGCACGAACCCATGTTCAGCCAGAAACTCCAACGCACGATATGCAACAGGGGGCTGCGAACCAAACCCCGCTTCGCGCAACAAATCCAAGATCGCATAAGCCCCAAGGGCTTTATGTTCCTCAAGCAGCAGCTCGAGCACTTTGCGTCGCACCGGGGTCAAACGCAGATCGTTCTTCGCACAGCAGGCTTCAACCGCAGAAATAGTGTCACGGACACAGGCGGCATGATCGTGTGCCGAAAAGCCAAAGCGCGTTGCGCCATCTGGCTTTGGCTTTGCATCACTTGTCACGGCTTTCCAATTCGTCTATCGATATCGTAACGTTATAAAATCACATGAGTAACACAATGTCCAGAACACTTCATTCCATCTCCATTGCTGCATTTTTGATAGGCGGGGCTGCCGTGGCGGACGTGCCAGTTGTCGCTGTGGATATTGCCCCAGTGCATTCGCTTGTTGCGCGCGTCATGAAAGATGTGGGAGATCCGCTCCTGATCGTTAAGGCAGGCGCTTCTCCACATGAATATAGTCTGCGTCCATCAGAGGCCGCAGCGTTGCAGGACGCAGATCTCGTTTTCTGGATGGGAGAGGACTTAACGCCTTGGATGGAAGACGACTTGGAAACGTTAGCCACAAACGCCAGCATTACATCGCTTTTGTCCGCGCCGGAGACGGAGTTGCTCGACTTTCGCGAAGGTGCACTGTTTGAAGCGCATGATCATAGCAATGAAGAAGAACACGCCGAGGAAGAGCACGGGCACGAAGAGCACGGGCACGACGAGCATGGGCATGACGAGCACGACAAAGCCGAAGATGCGCATGACGACCATGATGATCATGCTCACGAAGGCCATGATCACGGGGCGCATGATCCGCACGCTTGGCTGTCTCCAAACAATGCTGCGGCATGGCTCAATCTGATTGCCGCGCAGCTTTCTGCGACGGACCCTGACAATGCTGGCACATATTTTGCCAATGCAGCGGCGGCACGCGACGAGTTGACTGACCTGAGGGATGAAATTAACGGCTTGTTGGATCCCGTTCGCGGACGCAGTTTCATTGTGTTCCACGACGCATATCAGTACTTTGAGAACGCCTTTGATTTTCCAGCTTCGGGTGCAATCTCACTGGGCGACGCATCCGACGCCAGCCCGGCGCGTATCGCGACAATTCAGGCACGCGTGCAAGACGAAGGCGTGTTATGTGTCCTCTCCGAACCTCAGTTCAATCCTGGTCTTGTGACAACCGTGTTGAATGGCACCGACGCCAAAACCTCCGTAGTGGACCCGCTGGGGTCGACGATCGAACCAGGCGCAGAGCTATACAGTCAACTCATACGCAACCTTGCCATTTCTCTTTCGGCTTGCTTATCCTCGTAAGAACAGTCCATCTGGTTTCAAATTAAGATCAAGGACGGGCCACTTCTAAAACTGAAACGCAAGTGCGCCCAGTCCAATACTAAGATCTCGAGCGCAATGGTGCGCGGCCAATCGCAAAAACCCTGTGACTTACCAGCATTGCAAGCGTGGCTTCATTCAAGCCTCACAAAAGCTAAAAAGATCTGTGTCACCCTCCATTCTGGGGGGGGGGGGAGGCAAAATTCAGCATGCTTCCAAAGAAAGTTGCTACCGGGTCAACTTTGCGGGCAGAAGAGTGGTCTGATTGAAGCCGTCCAACGCAAATCAACAACCAGACTGTCCTTTCGGCAACCGTCTGTGCGCGACAATCATAGGTTCAGAGACCTTCGCAAAGTGGTGGCGCCAACCGCAAAGATGTCACTGCGCCATAGTGATTTACAACGACTACGGCTCCCAAGAGGCGTAAAATGCGAGCTTCGGATGTTTGATGCATTTAAAATGCCCAATCACCCGTTTGTTCAGCAGCGAACGCTCGATTAGGCCTTGATGAAGACACAACATTCAGATGTCCACTTCTAGCTCCCCCCAAAAAGTCTAAGCATCTATACCTTGGCCATCGTGCCAAGATCCCCGAATTTGTGAAATCAATGCGCCGTGGTGGGATTAAAAGAGCAGCGTGTTGGGCAAATCGTGATCAGAACTCATCCCACCCGTCCGAGTGAGCATTTTGCGTGCCGCCAGTTTGCACAAACTCCGCGCCAACCGCCTGTTTCAAAGGTGCGGAATCCTGTGCTGGTTGGGACACAGCCCGAACTTCTGGCTGCGGAACTTGTGCGGGCTGACCCGATTCAGTCGCCCGATTTGCATCAAAACGGAAGAAACTGACAAGCTGACGCAGACGCCCGGCACGATCCGCCAATTGAGTAGCAGAGCTCGCGCTTTCAACGGCAAGACCCGCTGTCTGCTGCGTCGTACGATCTATTTCTGAAACGGCTTGCGTCACTTCCAAAACACCGGTCGCTTGCTCTTCAGATGCGGTGGCAATGTCTGCGATACTCTCGACAACCTCATGAACGCTTTCAACGATCTTGGACAATGCTTCGCCGCTGCTGTTGACCAAACTGGCCCCTTCTTCCACCTGCTGTTTGCTTTCGGAAATAAGCAGATTGATATCTCGCGCTGAATCAGACGAACGTTGCGCGAGCGCACGCACCTCTGACGCGACGACAGAGAAACCGCGCCCAGCATCTCCCGCGCGCGCCGCTTCCACACCTGCATTTAGCGCCAGTAGGTTTGTTTGGAACGCGATGCCTTCGATCACTTTCACAATGTTACCAATTTCCTTGGTACTTCCCTCGATCTTGTCCATAGCGGCGATGGCACTTGCAACAACTTCGCCACCTTTTTGGGCGTTTCTTGACGCATTTTCAGCGGACTGATCCGCCGTCTTTGCATTTCCAACAGTGCTTTTTACGGTCGCTGAGATTTCCTCCATAGCGGCCGAGGTTTCTTCTAGCGTTGCAGCCTGTCGTGTACCGCGATCAGAAAGATCCTTAGAACTTGACGCAATGGCACTGGTCTCTTCCGCGATATCTTCTGACGCCGTGAGAATGCCGACGACTAGCTCTTCCAGTCGATCCATCGTGTTGTTGAAAGCGTCTTTCAGAACGACGAAATCACCTGTCAGCGTGTCAGGTAGACGCGCCGTCAGGTCTCCTTCGGATAAGTCCATCAAACCCTTTGAAAAGGCATCCATTGCCAGTTTTCGGTCCGTGACTTCCGTGGCGTATTTCACCACTTTCAAAGGTTTCCCAACCGGGTCAAGAATTGGATTATATGATGCTTGTATCCAGATATCTTCCCCGCTCTTGGCAATGCGGCGGTATTCTGCGGATCGATACTTACCAGCGCGTAACGTTTCCCAAAACTGTCGATAGTCTTCGCTTTTTGCCTCGACCGGGTCCACAAAAATACTGTGGTGTTTGCCGCGGACCTCTTGCAACGTGTACCCCATCGCCTGCAAAAAATTGGCGTTAGCATCCAGAGTGTTGCCATTCAGATCAAATTCGATGACGGCCTGCGCCTTTGATATCGCTTCGAGTTTTCCCACATCTTCCGCGGATTTCAGTTTTGCATCAGTAATATCGGACGCAAATTTGACGATTTTAAGTGGTCTGCCAGAATGATCAAGAATTGGATTATACGTCGCCTGAATCCAGACTTCTCTACCGCCCTTCGCGATCCGCAAAAATTCACCAGACTGGAACTCGCCTGCCCCAAGCGTTTCCCAAAACCCACGATACTCTGCACTTGCGGCATATTCCTGAGTGACGAACAACTTGTGATGTTTACCGACGATCTCACCTAGAGGATATCCTAAGGCATCGCAAAAATTCCGGTTAGCGGTGATAATTGTTCCGTCCGGATTAAACTCAATGACAGCCTGAGACCTTGAAATCGCATCCAACTGCCCCTCATAATCAGCAGCTTTCTTTTTCTCCTCCGTAACATCAATTGCAAATTTAACGACTTTGATTGGTGTTCCTGCCGCATCGAACACCGGATTGTATGACGCTTCAATCCACACAGTGTTGCCCATCTTTCCAACACGTTCAAATTCGCCACTGTGAAGCTTGCCCTGCCCCAGTGTTTTCCAAAATGTCTTGTATTCTGCACTATCCGAGATGGTGTCCGTCACAAAAATCTTGTGATGTTTTCCTTGGATCTCATCGAGGCTATAGCCCATAGCCGAGAGAAAATTATTATTTGCATCTAGTATGTTACCTTCCATATCAAACCAGATGATCGCCTGAACCCGATCTAGCGCTAAGGCCAATGCCTCTGCGTCATTTCCTTGGTTTTGCTTGCTTTTCGTCTTGAGTTTCTTGCCAAACATCTTCTTCACTTTCACAATACATACAGCGATACATCGCGCAATGCATCGCTCTAACCGTCCTCTCAGAGACACTAATTTCCTTAACAAGCTCCTAAACGGAGTTTGTCGACGGATGAACGCCGCCCTTGTTCACGGCGAAAAATCCTCGCAGAATTCGTCAGGACAGAGCCGTTTTAACGCTCCCGGCCGGTCTATCCCCATATTTTTGGATGGTCTTCTTAATAGATATCCGGCTCTGAAACTGCTGCGCCAAATTCGGTCTGCAGAAAGTCAAAATCGCAGCCTTTGTCTGCCTGCTCAACGTGCTTGAGGAACATCCAACCATACCCACGCGCATACCGCGGCGCCGGCGCGATCCAAGCCGCTTTGCGTTGCGCGAGCACCGTATCAGAGAGCTCTACATCCAAACGGCGGTTTGGCACGTCTATCGAAATTATGTCACCGGTCTCAACAAAGGCCAGCGGACCACCTACAAAGGCCTCAGGCGCAACATGAAGAACGCAAGCGCCGTAGCTTGTACCGCTCATACGCGCATCCGACAGGCGCACCATATCGCGATGCCCCTCGTTCAACAGCTTTTGTGGCATGGGGATCATGCCCCATTCCGGCATACCTGGCCCACCCTGGGGTCCGGCATTGCGCAGGATCAATACGTGCTCGGCTGTAACCGCTGCGTCGGGATCATCCACGATGGCTTTCAATTCGGGGTAGGAGTTCGCAACCAAAGCTGGTCCGCGGTGCGTCATGAATTTCGGATCCATTGCAGCGGGTTTGATGACCGCGCCATCGGGTGCCAGATTGCCTTTCAGCACGGCCAGCGACCCTTCCTTGTAAACCGGGTTGCTGAGCGGGCGGATCACGTCGCTATTGTAATTCCTTGCATCTGAAATGTTCTGCCCGACGGTCTGCCCAGAGACCGTCATCGCGTCCACATCCAGTTTCCCCCCGAGTTCCTTCATCAATGCAGGCAGCCCGCCGGCATAAAAGAAATCTTCCATCAGGTAGTCTTTTCCGGAGGGCCGGATATTCGCGATCACTGGCGTTGTCCGTCCGATGGCATCGAGATCGTCAAGCGTCAGTGGCACCTCTGCCCTGCGCGCCATGGCAATGAGGTGAATGATGGCATTAGTCGAACACCCCGTGGCCATAGCGATGGTCACCGCATTGCGCACGCTGGCGTCGGTTATGATCTGATCGGGGGTCAGATCTTGCCATACCATCTCGACAATCCGCCGACCGCAAGCTGCACTCATGCGCTGATGGTTTACATCAGGTGCGGGAATGGATGAGGCCCCCGGCAGGCACAGGCCGAGTCCCTCTGCGATGGCGGTCATCGTGCTTGCCGTGCCCATCGTCATGCAGTGCCCGTAAGAGCGCGCAATTCCGCCTTCCACGCCCCGCCATTCTTCCTTGGTTATCTCACCCGCACGTCGATCATCCCAGTATTTCCAAGCATCTGCACCAGAGCCAAGCACTTTGCCCGCATAGTTTCCGCGCAACATGGGGCCTGCGGGTAAATAAATAAAAGGCAGCCCCATAGACACCGCTCCCATGACCAAAGCAGGCGTTGACTTGTCACAGCCCCCCATCAGCACCGCGCCATCCACCGGCTGAGACCGCAAAAGCTCTTCTACGTCCATTGCCACCATGTTCCGATAAAGCATCGCAGTGGGCTTCAGCAGTTGCTCTCCCAATGCATGGACAGGAATTTCAACGGGCATCCCGCCGGACTGCAGGATCCCCTTTTTGACAAATTCTACCCGGTCTCTGAAATGCATGTGGCAGGGCTGCAGGTCAGACCAGGTATTAAGAATAGCAACGACCGGCTTGCCCTCCCAATCTTCGCCGGACAATCCCATTTGCATCGCGCGCGAGCGATGACCGAAAGAGCGCAGATCGTCGGGTGCAAACCAACGCGCAGAACGCAGTGCGTCGTAAGATTTCCTCGTCATCGGCGGACTTTCTATATGACCTGAAACGACACTACATCCAAAACGTCTCGTTACGACAGCACTTTACTCCGCTTCGGATTATCGACTGGACGTGATCTGACAACAGAACGCGCATGTTGCATCTATGCATGTCAGCCAGGACCCCGGATAACCAGATCTGCTCCTTTTGGCCCCTCAAAGAACGCGACGCAATCCTCCACCAAGACATGCAAAAGTCTGCGTTTTGGCCCCGGAGCGAATCCAAGCGAAAGCGTGACGCCGCTGGTACTTTTGGCGATCGGCACACAGCACACATTTTCGCCTGCATACGTCAGGGTGTCATTCGGTTTCATGTTCAACAGAGAGATCCCAATACCCGACGCCACAAGAGAGCGCACCATTTCCGTCGAATTGGCCGTTGCAACGATGCGCAGCTCCGCGCCACCTTGTTCGAGCACGTCCAGATAATATCCCCGTGCCGCGGGACGATCGAGCAGAATCAAGGACTGACGCACGATTTGCGACACCGTCACCGTGTCCTGCTGCGCGATCTCGTGATCTGCCGGACAGAGGCAATAAGTGGGGGCAAAAATAAGTGGTTGCGTTTCAATTTGCGGATTTGGCAATTCTTCTACGAAAAAGATCATGTCGAATTGGCCGTCCAACAGTCCTTTCTGAACGGATATGTTGTCGCCTTCTGTAAACGTAATGGCCACATCAGGATGGTCCGCGAACAATTGTGCCGCCAAAGCCGGTAGAAAAGCAGGGGCAATCGGGGCGTTGTATCCAATGGTCAGAGTACCAGACAGACTTGATTGCAAATCCGAGACGCCAGCCAGTAAGGCATCATACCTTTCCAGCAGATCGTCGATGCGGCGCCCCACATCGCGCCCCGCTGATGTTGGGAAGATCCCCTTCGCCCGCGCACGGGTGACCAAAGCCATTCCAAATGCATCTTCCGCTTGATCCAACGCCGCCGCAATAGCCGAAGGCGTGACATGCATGGCATCTGCAGAAGCGGTTAAACTGCCGTGTTTCAAAGCGGACTGAACATAGCGCATAGCGCGTAACGAGAGTGTCATGCCATAACCTAGACTTTTATGAGATATTACCTCATATAAAACTATTTTTCAAAGGATACGATTTTTGCGAGACTTCGCCCGAACCATCATTCGGGAGCATGTCATGAAATCCAGAACCAAAGTTGTTGTCATCGGCGGTGGCATCGCAGGTTGCTCGACGCTTTATCATCTCACGCAAGAGGGATGGTCCGATGTGGTCTTGGTGGAACGTGATGAGTTAACCTCAGGCACGACATGGCATTCTGCGGCCCAAGTCACTAATTTCGGCATGACCCAGACCATGGTGGGCCTCAAATCGCATTCCATAGCGCTCTACAAAAAGCTACGTGACGATCCTGAGTATCCCGTCGGGTATCATCACGGCGACGGCGGGATCCGGCTGGCAAATACAGAAGAACAAATGCAAGGCTATCGCCATTTCGCGTCGATGGCACGTGGCATGGGCGTGGAATATGAAATCATCGATGCCGAAGAATGTGCCCGCCGTCACCCGCTGATCTCGACCGACAATCTACTCGGCGGGCTTTGGGACGGTGAGGATGGCGACATTGACCCGGCGCAACTGTGCCAAGCGTTGGCCTTTCATGCCCGCAAGGCGGGTGCCGAGGTGTATCGCAACACCCCTGTAACCGGTCTGTCCCAACACAAGGACGACACCTGGACCGTTCACACGGAACATGGCGACATTGATTGTGATGTCATCGTGAACGCCGGCGGCTACCGCGTCAACGAAATAGGCGCGATGATGGGTGTGCAACATCCCGTCGCATCGATGGAGCACCAGTATTTCATCACCGAGGACATTCCTGCCATCGCGGAGGCCGGGCACCGGATGCCCCTCCTGCGTTGCCCGATCTCGGATTACTATTCTCGCCAGGAAAAGGGCGGCTTACTGGTCGGGTTTTACGAGCAAGAGTGCAAAACCTGGGGCATGGATGGGATCAGCCCCAACTTTTCAAATGACCTGTGTCCAGACGATCTCGACCGGGTGATGGACGTCTTGGAAGGAGCGTTCGAGCGGATGCCTGCGTTGACGGAGGTTGGCATCAAACGCGTGGTGAATGGCCCCATCACCTACACAATCGACGGTGCACCCTTGGTCGGCCCTATTCCGGGCAAGCGCAACGCATATTGCATCATTGGCCTGCGTGCGGGATTGGGTGAAGGCGGTGGTCACGGGTGGCTTCTGGCGCAGCAGATCGTACAAGGCGAGGCCTGCTATGACACTTGGCTTATAGACCCGCGTCGTTTTACCGGCCACGCGACTGTGGAACTGACTGCGCAAAAAGCGATTGAAGACTACCAGAACGAGTTTCGGTTCCACTTTCCGCATGAACATCGTCCCGCTGGGCGCAATGCCAAGACGACACCGCTCACACCCATTCTGGCTGCTGAAGGGGCCGCGTTTACCGTGGTCAATGGCTGGGAGCGCGTCGATTACATCAAGCCATCACCAGATTTCTGTCCCTCCCTCAGCTTCAACTTCGACGAGACGTTTGATGTAATCGCAGCGGAAGTGAAAAACATCGCCACACATGTGGGTTTGACAGAAGTCAACGGCTTCAACCGAATAGAGATCACAGGCACCGACCGCCACGCGTTCCTCGACCGGATGATTTGTGGAACCGTCACCCGGCGCACGGGCCGTGTTGGCTTGGGATACCTTCTGAATGATCACGGGTGCATCAAAGGCGAAGCGACAATTGCCAATCTGACCGCCACAGAGCGTGGGCCCGAGCGGGTCTGGTACGGCTCTGCAGCGGCATCAGAATACCATGACATGGATTGGCTTTCAGCGCATCTGAAGCCAGACGAAGACGTCCAATTGCGCAGCCTAACCAATGATCACACCATTCTCGTCCTGGCTGGACCCAAAGCGCGAAATGTACTGACAGACTGCGCGCGTGGAGATTGGTCCACCGCTGCCTTCCCTTGGCTTTCCGTGCGGGAAAGTACCATCGGCTTCGCCCCAGCCACCGTCATGGGCGTCAGCTTTTCCGGCGAATTAGCTTATGAAATACATGTTCCCAACGCCGCGCTTTACGCCGCCTATCAAGCCTTGCGCGCAGCGGGTGACGCGCATGGGCTTGCACTCTTTGGCGCACGCGCGGTCGACTCCATGCGCATGGAAAAGGGCTTCTTGCATTGGAAAGCTGACCTGATTACGGAATTCGACCCCTTTGAGACCGGCTTGTCGCGGTTTGTAAAGCTCACCAAAGGCGATTTTGTTGGTAAAACTGCGCTGCTTGAACGACAGAAGAATGGACCGAGCAGCACACTGGTCACGCTCAAACTCGATGTGTTGCATGCGCCCGCACACCCTGGTGCATCGTTGCACAACGGTGAAGAAGTCGTCGGCACGGTTACGTCTTCAGGCTACGGGCACCGTGTTAAAGCGAACTTGGCCTATGCGTTTGTCGCGCCAAGTGTTGCGGCAGTGGGATCCGAACTGCAAATCGATTTATGCGGTGATTTCGTTAGTGCCAAAGTCATCGATCCATCGCCCTACGATCCAACGTTTGAACGCATGCGAAGCTAGGTTTCGCGGACCTCCTGCGCGCATCATACTGCGACGATCGAAAATCGAGTAATTGCGCACGCCAACGTTTTAGCTGATCGGTTGCTCAGACGCCCGTTTCTTTACGATCCATTCTCATAAGACCCTTCCGCGCCTCTCCCTCAAGGAGAAAAGGCAGCGACCAGTAAAACCATGACAGGTGCCAGCAGATCGGTTAACCTTTAGAAATAACGGGCCTGAGGGGTGCCAAATACACGCGGCTTCTGGTCCATCGCATCACTTTTTTAGCAAACGTATTTTTGGTTCATATGGCAGATTTAACGAACGATGGTGACGATTTTGATCCGACCCAATTGGAAAGCCTCATCATTGCCCGTCCTCTGATGGAGATGATCGCCTTACACGAAACGACAAAGGCCGCCACAGAGTTCGCGCTCCCAGGTGCCATCGAAAATGGCCTCTTCCCCGTTGTGATCGACTTAAACTTCAAGTTCAACGCGGGGCTAAAAAAAGCCAAAGAAAGTGTGATTGCCTTGATCATGCAGAACGTCGCTGCGTCCGGCGATGGTCAACGGGTGCATAGACGCAAGACGGATCTTTCCTCTCAACATGTGTTTGCGACGCTGCGTGCAGACACAATCCGCGCTCTTGCCAAATACTCGCAAAACGGTGGCAGCACGAAAAAAGCAGAAACGAAATCTTTCCGCCAACGCGAAATCTATATGATCTGGCCAGATTTTAAACTGGAAGGCCATATCACGAAAACCGTGTCGACGATCAAGGCTGATGCGGTACGTACGTCCTTTAAAGCCGAGGGCGCAGATATCGTCTGGGCGGTTGTGGATTCCGGTATTGCAGGCGATCACTGGCATTTTAAAAGGCACGGAAACCTAGATCTTTCTGGCGTGGACCGCGCTATTCGGCACATGGACTTTACCAAGGATTGGCCCGATGCGGACACCCTCGAAGGCAAGGCACACGAGGACGCAGTTGCCGCAGAAGAGGCCGCTGCTCTTAGTGATGATTTCGGTCATGGGTCGCATGTGGCAGGGATCATTGCGGGTGAATACATCACCGATGAGGAAACAGGCTGGAACGGTCGAGGCCGTCCACGCTCAGAGGATCTGACCTTCAAGAGCGAAGCCTACGTCTACCATCGCCGCCGTACAGAAGATGACATTGTCGATTACGCCGAAAGCCGCACATCTCGCCTTGCAGGCATCGCACCAAGAACAAAATTGGTGAGTTTCAAAGTGCTTGATGAGCATGGTGGCGGGGCTGTGTCCAACATTATCGCCGCCCTTGCGCAAATCCAGAGGATCAACGAATACGGTCGGTATCTGCGGATCCAGGGCGTCAATCTCAGCGTTGGCTATCCTTTCAACCCGGAATGGTTTGCATGTGGCAACAGCCCGCTATGCATGGCGGTCGATCGATTGGTGAAGTCGGGTGTCGTCGTTGTGGTATCGGCCGGAAACTCCGGCTATGGCACCAAACAGACGCTTATGACGCGCAAGGTACGCGCGGGCATGCTGATGACCATCAACGATCCTGGGAACGCACGTCTTGCGATTACCGTGGGCGCCACGCATCGCGACAAACCGCATGAATTCGGCCCCTCCTACTTTTCATCCAAAGGGCCCACTGGCGACGGTCGGATGAAACCTGATCTGCTGGCACCCGGCGAACGGGTGGTATCTTGTGGCGCGGGAATGGGCGCTGCAGGTCAAGCGCAAGCGCATAACAAAAGGCGGCTTTACATCGACCAATCCGGCACAAGCATGGCCGCCCCGCATGTCTCGGGCGCAATTGCGGCATTCTTGTCTGTGCGCAGCGAATTTATCGGCCAACCCGAGCGCGTCAAAGAGATTTTTGTGGATGCCGCCACTGATCTTGGGCGCGACAGAAATATGCAAGGCAGCGGTCTATTGGACCTGATGCGTGCCATTCAATCCGTTTGAAGGGGGAAAACAAGCATGGATACGATCGAAGGATTTCCAGTTCTCACACTGGTCTATGGCAAATCTGGCAAACCCGAAGACAGCACCCATCACGACAAGCTCAAGGCATTTGTGGCGGGCCATAACATCGACGAATTAATGGTGCTGTCCCACGGTTGGAACAATTCTGCCAGTGAAGCACGTGCGCTGTATGAAGGCCTGCTCAAGCACGTCAAAGCAAGCTTGCCCGGACAACCTGCACTGCAGGCAAGAAAGCTCGGTGTTTTGGCCGTGATATGGCCTTCCAAACGTTTCAAGGCTTTTGAAAAGGAAGATGGTGGGGGACAATTCGGCGGGGCTGCTGCGGCAACCTCCGAACCGCAGATCGGCGACCCTGTCGAAGATGCCAAAGTCTTGGCGGAGGAATTGGACGAAGAACTGACCGAGGCGCAGCGCCAGACACTGACCGAAAGCGCCGCAGCAGCGATCAAGGATGCGTCGGCTTGGCCCAAATTCCTCGAAACCCTTGAAACGTTGGTGCCCACCGATGAAGGCGACGCGGATGACGCCGATGCGGCCTTGTTTGGGGGCGTACAGAACCCGGCCTCAGCGCTGGCGCAGTTTGATGGGATCGATGCGGACGACGATGGCGGCTTTCAGACCGGCGGTGCCGCTGGGTCTGTTGGGCGCGGCGCTGGTGGTGCGGTGGGCTCCGTGCTGAATTTCGCCACCTACTACGTTATGAAACGCCGTGCAGGCAAAGTCGGGCAGCATGGTCTTGCCCAAACGCTTGCCGGCGTGCGGACGGGGCGTCCGGGCATGCGCATCCATTTCGCCGGACACAGTTTTGGCGCGCGGCTTGTAACCATGGCCGCCATGTCGCTGAACGGGCAAAGCGCTGCGGCCCCCGACAGTATGAGCCTCTTGCAGGCGGCTTTCTCGCACAACAGCTTTTCCGCCAGCTTTCCGCCTCCCAACAAGCCCGGCTTTTTCCGCAATGTAATGGATCGAAACTGTGTCAGAGGGCCAATCCTCGTTACTCATACATTCAACGATATCCCGGTGCGCGTGGCCTATTCGATTGCTTCTGCGCTTTCGGGCGACAATGCGTCTTTTACACGCAAGGCCCCAAGCCAGTATGGCGGCCTTGGCGCAAACGGCGCACAGTTCATGGGGATTGAAGGCGTTCAGGGCGATTTGCTGCAAACCGATGCAGCAGGTTACAATTTTGCGTCAGGCATCGTCTACAATCTGAAATCCGACACCTTCATCAAAGGGCATTCAAAGATCCGAGTGCCTCAGGTCGGCTACGCGCTGGTCACAGCCATGGCAACGACCCTGTAAGCTGCGGCAGGACCCCACTTGCTGTGCATCACTTTTTGGGCCCGGTGTTGAAAACGCGCGCGATGATGGGTGCGCCAAGGATCACGACAAAAATCCGCAGGATGTGGTGCGCCACAACAAAGGCGACATCCGCACCCACAATCAATGCCAATACAGTCAGTTCTGCTTGCCCACCCGGCGCAAAAGACAAAAGCGCTTCCATACCTGGCGCCAAACCTGCCCCGTAAATCGCCTCAACGAAGATCAGCGTTAAAACCATCAAGAGACCGCAAAAGCCCAAACCCGCCGCAAGATCACGTCGCACTTCAGCCAAAGTAATCCTGGCGTACTTGCTCCCGATGCCCATCCCGATGAAGAACTGAGCCGCCCAAATGGCCTCGGCTGGCGGGCGATGGTGTAACCCCCCGGCCATCGTAACAACTGCCGACAGCAAAAGCGGCCCCAGGATGGCCGCACCAAACATACCAATCCACTTGGCAATCCGCCAACCGGCCAGCGCGCAGACCGCCATGATCAACATTTCGTGGATCGGCAGTGTATGCGCGCGGGCACCCGGCGGGTTGGTCAGATCTGCGTCCCAGATGCCGCTCAGGAGAAACGGTAACACCGCAACGATCACCAGCACGCGCGTTGCATGAATAAGGCTGAGTTGGCGCACATTCGCACCCGCCTCTTCACCAAAGGCGATCATATCCTGCAACCCGCCCGGCATGGTCGCATAGTAAGCCGTTGGGAAATCATACCCACAAAACCGCTGGAAATACGGCACGCCGACCAATCCAATCGCTGCAATCATCGCAGGCACCAGAACGAGTGTCGGCCACATGGCTGGAAAGCTGGCCATAACAGCCGGCGTCAGCGTCGCGCCCACGGCAACCCCAAGAACTGTGCGCATGCTGTCATTCAAAAGCGCGATCCCAGCCAGCGGCACGCCCGCCAGAGCAGCAATCAGGCAGGCACAAATTGGCCCTAGCAGCCAAGGAAGTGGCAGCGCCAGAAAGTGAAACACAGCCACCCCCACGCTGGCCGTAATGAAGGCGTAGAGAATGCTTAGGATGGGCAAGATGCAAAGCCCTTCAATCGATGCAGCCGCACAGTTTTCAGATGCGATACTGCGCATAGACCCGCTATTTTCGCATTCCCAAAGTGGAGCGCGGCAAGGATAACAGGGTGCTGGCGGACGACCACTTCACTGCGTCTTATGACGGTATAGGTCGTGGAGCCCAGCAACAGCAATGCATTTTTCAAAGCTCGGACGGATTGCAGCAAAAAGTAATTCTGTCGCACCAAACGCTGGCCCCTTCCCATCTTTAGCGGCGTGCTCGGCGAGCCTGTATTCCAACACGATCAGCATCTTGTAGAATTCTATCGCTTCGCCTTGCTCAGCCACGCGTATATACATCCCGCTAACCGGGGCATGCAAAGGCCCTAGGCGACCCGCTAGGGTTCCCTTGGGTTTGCATCACTTCGTATCCACCGGAACGCTAAATTTTTCAGCTATGCATCCGGAACTTTCAAAGGCCTGGCACAACCAGAGTTATGTCGCGCAACATGCATGCTGTGTTCAAACCTCTGATCGCGCCATAGTCAACGCCAGCCCCGCTGCGTCGAAAGCGTGCACATCGCTGGCTTGGAATGTAAGGCCGACCTGGTCGCCTGGTTTCAGGCTGGAACTGCCATTCACACGCACCGTGATCTGTCCCGCATCCCCGCACGACAAGATGACGAAGGTGTCCGCACCAAGGTACTCCAACAGGTCGACAGTACCAAGCATGTCGCCTTCTGATGCAGATACAAGAGCGATGTGTTCCGGTCGAATTCCCATTGATTGACTACCTTCAGGCAAAGCGATCGACGGCACCGCAGATGCAGGGAAAACATTCATGCGTGGCGATCCGATGAATTGCGCCACGAACAGGTTCGCTGGATTTTCATAGAGTTCTCGTGGGGTTCCAACCTGTGCAATTCGCCCAAATTCCAGCACGACAATCCGGTCTGCCAGCGTCATGGCCTCCACCTGATCGTGGGTTACATAGATCATCGTCGCTTTGAGCGTCTGGTGCAGTTTGGCGATCTCGTAACGCATTTCAACACG
>JBGCDG010000049.1:0-66646 GCA_045105195.1 Roseobacter sp.
GCCGCGTTCGACGACTTCACCTTGATCCATAAAGATCATCTGGTCGGCGACTTTGCGGGCAAACCCCATCTCGTGAGTGACAACGACCATCGTCATGCCCTCCTGTGCCAGCTCAACCATGACATCGAGCACTTCTGCGATCATCTCTGGATCCAGTGCAGACGTCGGTTCATCAAAGAGCAGCACCTTGGGTTCCATACAGAGCGAACGCGCGATCGCGACCCGCTGCTGTTGCCCGCCCGACAGTCGGTTCGGCATCTTGTCCGCCTGTTCAGGAATGCGCACGCGCGTCAGGTAATGTCGGGCACGGTCTTCGGCATCGCTGCGGCTCAACCCGCGGGCTTTCATCGGGCCCAGTGTCAGGTTGTCCAGTACGCTGAGATGAGGAAATAGATTGAACTGCTGGAACACCATGCCAACCTCGCCCTGGATAGCGGCGACCGAGCGTGCGTCATTGGTCAGCTCCGTGCCGTAAAGGCGGATTGTTCCACTCTGATGCGCCTCAAGTTTGTTAATACAGCGTACAACTGTGGATTTGCCTGAACCCGAGGGGCCGCAAATCACCACTTTTTCGCCGCTGGTCACAGTCAGATCAATGTCTTTGAGTGCGTGAAAATCCCCGAACCACTTGTTGACAGCCTGCACTTCTATCGCCGTTTCAGGCATCACTTTTTCCACCACATCAAGAATTTACCATCGGGAGGTTCTAGCTTATTTGATTTCCCCGCCGCATCAAGCGAAGATGCCCGGCAAGCGGGATAATCTGCATCACATCAACGGGAGACACGAGATGATGAAACTTTTCAAGGCGGCGGCCGTCGTCGCCATCGGCCTGACCATGGCCGGCACGGCGCATGCGCAGTCGGCGCTGAATGAAATCCTCAACTCTGGCGTTTTGAAGGTCGGAACAACTGGGGACTGGAACCCGATGAGCGTGCGGGATCCAGCAACGAATTCCTACAAGGGCTTCGACATTGACATCATGACAGAACTTGCTGCGGATCTAGGGGTGGAGGTCGAATTTGTCCCCACCGATTGGAAAACCCTCGTGAACGGAGTGGTTGCGGGTCAATACCATATCACGGGGTCTGCCTCGATTTCGCCCGCGCGCATGAAGGCTGCCGGGTTCTCGGAAAGCTACATCGCTGTCGAGATTTTTCCCTTCACGTCTCCGGACAAGGCCGCAAATTTTTCCGGATACGAGTCGATCAACAAACCTGAAGTGACGGTCGCGACGACCTTGGGTACGACGTTCGAAGCTTTGGTCAAGGAGTGGTTCCCTGAAGCTACGATCAAAGTCGTTGAAGCCCCCGCACGCGGCTTTCAGGAAGTCCTTGCGGGACGGGCGGACGTCTTCATCACCTCCAACATCGAAGGGGCTACGCTGGAAGAAAAATTCGGTGTCGTGCGCGTGCCTGACACCGGTCCGCGCGAACCTTCTCCGATTGCCATGCTGTTGCCGCAAGGGGATCAGGTCTGGATCAATTACATCAACAACTGGGTGAAACTGAAAAAAGCCAAAGGTTTTTTCGAAGGCAATCAAGCGAAATGGGGGCTCTAAGCTCTGATGTGAACGCGGTGGCCCATTCCCTGGGCTGCCGCGTGTTTTTCTGATGCAACTCGATCATATGACATGGAACGAGGTGGAGGCGTGGCTAAAGCAAGGCGTCTCTATCATGTTGCCTTTGGGATCGACGGAGCAGCACGGGCCGATGGGGCTGATCGGGACAGATACAATTTGCGCAGCACGTATCGCACATGCGGCGGCAGAGATCTGCGGTGGGCTGGTCGCGCCCGCGCTGGCCTACACACCAGCGCCATTTAACACCGCATTTCCGGGGACGGTTTCGATCTCAGAGATCTTGTTTCATGATTTGCTTCTACAAATCTGCAAGAGTTTTCTGGAACAGGGTTTTCAGGGTGTATTTCTGGTGAACGGCCATGGGGCTAACCTTGCAACTGCCAACGCGGTTGCTTCAAGCTTGGCGCCCGGTTCGGTAACGGTTCAGAGTTGGTGGGATCCGGCACCCGTTACCGCTTTGCGCCAGTCTATGTTTGGCGCGTGGGAGGGGATGCATGCGACACCTTCTGAAGTGTCTATCACCCAGGTCTTTTATGGTCGCAAACCGGCGGGCGCTGCAGCGGATCCACCGGTTAAGCTGACCCCGGCTTATATCGCGGCACACAGCGGTGACCGGCATGGGCCACCTTTGCAACACCGTGCGCATTTCCCGGATGGACGTGTCGGTTCTCACTCGGCACTGTCGTCACCCGAACAAGGGAGCGCATTGCTTCAAGCCGCAGCCAAAGCGCTGGCACAGAATTTTGATGCATTCAGCGCAGAGCGACGCCACATGTCCGGTGACGCGACGGCCCTTTAGCTAGGGCGTGCTTCGGGTCCGAAGCTGGTAGCCGGGTGCTGTGATCGATCGAACGGTGGTGATCGGCGCGGTATCGATCCAAGTGGTGCGCTCGATCACAAAGAGTGCAGAGCCCGGGCTGGTCTCTAGCACGTGTGCCACCTGTGCATCGGCCGAAATGGCGTAAAATCGTAGGTCGACGCGGGTATAGGGTTTGTGCATCACGAGCCATTCGTTCGCACTCTCACGGCTGAGATCCACGGCGCGGATTTCCGGTGCCGTTTCCAGCGAAATCCAACGATCCTCTAAGATGTAGGGGCGCCCGTCCGACAAATGCAAGGCTTCGACGTTGAGCATGTTGCGTGGCTGCGCCAATTCGAATGCAGCACAGATGTTATGAGGTGATTTGGTTTCGCTGAGCCGTATGAGGCGGTAGCCATAGTGTCCGCCTTTCTGCTCGACTTCTCGACGGGTGATCGGGATGTCGAGCGTGGCGCGCGTGACAGGGTCGCGGCGCACGCGCGTGCCGCCTTTTCGTCGGCGTTCCACCAATCCACTGTCGGACAGATCTTGCATGGCGCGCTGCACGGTCGAGCGGGCGCAATTCAGCTCCTCTGCAATGTCTGTGTCGCGCGGAAGACGGTCTCCGGGGGCATAGCGGCCATTCAGAATCGCTGTGTGGATCTGCGTGCGTACGTCTTTCCACGACAGGCGATCTGGCGGCGTCATATGCTTTGACCCAGCGCCTCGATGACCCGCAAGAAGGCGCGCTCGATGCGCGTGCGGTGGATGTGGCGCCCTTCCTTGACCATATGCCGTCCAGCGCTCCAGACGTCGGTGATTGTGTCGCGCCCGTGTCCGGTGAAAATCAAGCTGTCCAGTACCGCATCGCCGCTGCGATTACAAAGGTAGGCATTGTCGGTTGAGATACCGATCAGATCGCCGAGCTGTCCTGTGCAAATCTGACCCGACGCACGCCCGGCGGCTTGGGCACCCGCCTGTGTCACGGCATCAAACAGAACCCGCCCGGTAGAGGCGGTTTGCGTGGCAAGTGCAGCGCGGCTGCGATCACGCAGGCGTTGGGAGTATTCCAACGTTGCGAGCTCTTCCCAGAGCGTAATGTGAATATTGGAATCAGAACCGACACCGAAACGCCCCGCGTGGTTTTGATACGAGGTCCCATTGAAGATCCCATCGCCCAAGCTTGATTCCGTAATGGGGCAGAGGCCTGCGACCGCTTGTGTAGCGGCGAGACCTGCGGTTTCCGTTTCTGTCATCTGGGTGCAGTGGATAAAACACCATTGCGCATCCACGTCGGCGTTGGACAACAGCCAGTTCACCGGGCGCGCACCGGTGTGGGCTTCTACCTCTTCTACTTCGGCGATCTGTTCTGCCAGATGCATGTGTATCGGACCCGTGGGACTGATCTCGCGCAGATTCGTCAGAGCCACCGGTGGGACCGCGCGCAGGGAATGGGGTGCGATGCCAATCTCGAAATCATCTGGTGCTTTGAAAATCAAAGCGGCACTACCTGCTTGCAGGTCCGCAAACCGATCAAGATCGCAGCCAAACCGTTGTTGTCCCCCTTGCAGCACGCGCCCGTCGCATCCTCCCTGCATGTACAAAACAGGCAGTAAGGTCATTCCGATACCGCAATCTTGTGCCGCTGTTACAACGCGTTCCGCCATTTCAGGCAGGTTCGCGTAAGGTGCACCGCCGATATCATGATGCAGGTAGTGGAATTCAGCCACGGCACCGTAGCCTGCTTCCAACATCTCCATGAAGACTTGATTTGCGATTGCTTCAACGTGGTCGGGCGTCAGCCGGTCCAGAAAGCGGTACATCAGCCTGCGCCACGTCCAGAAACTGTCCCGCGGATCTGGCCCGCGCTGTTCTGTGAGCCCGGCCATCGCGCGTTGGAACGCGTGGCTGTGCAGGTTCACGGGTGCGGGCAGAAGTACATCGACCTGCTGCGCACCCTCAGGCGCCGCCTGGGCGACATCTGTAATGTGCCCTGTGTCGAGTGTGACGCAAACATCCTGCGCCCAACCGTCGGGCAAAAGCGCTTGGCGTGCGTGAATTCTCTGCACTGCGGCATCTCCATTGACAAAATATGTGCGTACATAATACGGTCGTGGTGACTCGTTGCAAGGCTATAAAATGTCGAATGCTCTGCTTATCAAAAATGCTGCAGTCGCGTGTATGTCGGACCCGCAGGGCTACGCGCTGTTGCGGGACGCTGCGCTTCTCGTCGAGGGCGACCGGATCGGCTGGGTTGGGTCCGTTACCGATATCCCATCCTCTGCGCGGGCGGCTGAGGTGTTGGAGGCAGAAGGGCGCTTGCTGACGCCGGCGTTGATTGATTGCCATACGCATCTGGTCCACGGCGGCCATCGTGCGCGCGAATTTGACATGCGGCTCCAAGGTGCGAGCTACGAGGAACTCGCACGGGCAGGGGGCGGGATCGTTTCTACGGTTACGGCTACGCGGGCGGCAAACGAGGCCACCTTGCTAAAGCAGGCGCTCACGCGGGTTGACGCCTTGATCGCAGAGGGCGTCGCAACACTTGAGATCAAATCAGGATATGGCCTCGACCAGGAAACCGAATTGAAGATGCTGCGTGTTGCGCGTGCTGTAGCACGCAAACGGCCCGTGGCGGTTCGTACCAGTTTCCTCGGTGCACATGCGGTGCCCATGGGGATGGATGCCGACGCCTACATTGATGATGTGTGCTTGCCTGCTCTGGAAGTTGCGCATGCGGAGGGGTTGGTGGATGCGGTCGATGGGTTTTGTGAAAGTATCGCTTTTGACGTGCCGCAGATAACGCGCGTTTTCGACCAAGCCCGCGCGCTTGGTCTACCGGTCAAACTCCATGCGGAACAACTCGGCAACATGGGCGGCACGCGGTTGGCTGCAGACTACGAAGCGCTCTCAGCGGATCATGTGGAATACGCGACAACAGAAGACGCCGAAGCTCTCGCGCGGGCAGGCACTGTCGCGGTTTTGCTGCCTGGTGCGTTTTACACTTTGCATGAAACACAAAAACCACCTGTCGCTGCGTTGCGCGCGCAGGGTGTGCCGATGGCCGTGGCAACGGACTGGAATCCGGGCTCTTCGCCTATGGGGTCGCTTTTGCTGGCGATGAACATGGCGTGTACGCTGTTCAGCCTGACGCCCGCCGAGGCGCTCGCAGGAGCCACGCGCCATGCAGCTAGGGCCTTGGGTTTCAAAGATCGCGGCATGCTCGTGCCTGGGCTGCGTGCAGATCTGGCGCTGTGGGATGTAGAGCATCCCGCAGAATTGAGCTATCGGATCGGTGTTAATCCTCTTTCCCAGCGTCTCTTTGGCGGGCGCGTGTCATGCTAATGCTGAAACCCGGCGCCACAGATCTGACGACGCTAGAGGCGATCTGGCGGGGCACTGGCAGCGCGAGGCTGGCCCCAGACGCACAAGCGCCTGTTGAAGCCGCTGCCGCCAAGGTACAACGCGCCGTCGAAGGTGACATGCCGGTCTATGGGATCAACACGGGCTTTGGGAAACTTGCCTCGGTGCGTATTTCTCCCGATGATACAGAAACTTTGCAGCGCAACCTCATTCTGAGCCACTGCTGCGGGGTCGGGCCTGCGTTGGATGCTGAGACGGCCCGCTTGATGATGGCCCTAAAGCTATTGTCCCTGGGGCGTGGGGCCTCTGGTGTCCGGTGGGATATCTGTGCGTTGCTTGAGGGATTACTTGCTCAGAATGTGACGCCCGTCATCCCCGCACAGGGATCGGTGGGTGCGTCGGGCGACCTCGCGCCACTGGCGCATCTAGCGGCAGTGATGATCGGCGAAGGCGAGGCGATCTATGCCGGTACGCGGCTGCCCGGCGGCAAGGCTTTGCAGCGCGCAGGGCTGACACCCGTTGTACTTGGACCGAAAGAGGGGCTCGCCCTCATCAACGGTACGCAGTTTTCGACCGCTGCGGCACTGGCGGGATTGTTCACGGCGATGCGCATGCTGCGTGCGTCCGTTGTGACCTCTGCGCTCTCTACGGATGCCATCATGGGATCCACTCAGCCGTTGCGCGCTGAAATTCATGCGCTGCGTGGGCACCGGGGTCAAATAGACGTGGCGGCTGCGATGTCGGCACTGATGGCGGGAAGTATCATCCGCGACAGTCATCGCGAGGAAGATACGCGGGTGCAAGATCCCTATTGCATTCGATGTCAGCCACAAGTTGCAGGTGCGGCGCTGGATCTGCTGCGTTTTGCTGGTGCAACGTTGGTGGTCGAAGCCAATGCGGTGACAGATAATCCGCTGGTCACAGATGCGGGTATCCTGTCGGGCGGGAATTTCCACGCAGAACCTGTGGCGTTTGCTGCGGATCAAATCGCACTAGCATTGGCCGAGATCGGTGCGATTGCGCAACGCCGCGTGGCCTTGATGGTGGATCCGACGCTCAGCCACGACTTGCCACCGTTTCTGACACCTGCGCCCGGTTTGAACTCGGGCTTTATGATCGCCGAGGTGACGACGGCCGCCTTGATGAGTGAAAACAAGCATTTGGCTAACCCCTGCTCGACGGATTCAACACCCACATCTGCCAATCAGGAAGACCACGTCAGCATGGCCGCTCATGGCGCCCGTCGATTGGGGCCAATGACGCAAAACCTTTCGGTGATCCTCGGGGTGGAGGCGCTTTGTGCTGCACAAGGTGTTGAAGCGCGCGCGCCGCTGGTCACATCACAGCACTTGCAAGCGGTGTTGGGCGTGGTGCGCGCCATCGTGCCTGCGTTGGAGGCGGACCGTGCACTTGCACCAGATATTGAGGCAGCGGCACATCTGGTGCGAGAGGATGCATTGGCCATGGCCGCCGGGGTGGAGATTGCACTGTGAATTTTCTGGATATCAGTCAGGGACAAAGCCCGCTTGTGCTGGGACTGCCGCATACGGGCACGGATGTCCCACCTGACATTGCTGCAGGTCTGAACGACACAGGTATGGCCTTGGCGGATACGGATTGGCACATTCACGACCTTTACGCGGACCTTGTGCCGGATGTTACAACCGTGCGCACGCGGACCCATCGCTATGTTATCGACGTGAATCGTGATCCTGGCGGACAAAGTCTTTACCCTGGGCAAAACACGACGACACTCTGTCCGTTGACCGATTTTGACGGGCAACCGATCTGGCAAGAAAGTGCTGTACCAGACAACACGGAAATCACACGACGGGCAGGGGCGTATCACGCGCCCTATCATGCGGCTTTGAAATCGGAGCTTGAGCGCGTACGAGACATACACGGCTTTGCGGTTCTTTATGACTGCCATTCGATCAGATCGGAAATCCCGTTCCTTTTCGAAGGTGTATTGCCCGATTTTAGCATCGGAACCGATAGTGGCGCGACCTGCGCGGCTTTGATCGAAACGAGTGTGGCAGACAGATGTGCGCAGGCAGACGGCTACAGCATGATCTGCAATGGCCGCTTCAAAGGCGGTTGGACCACGCGCCACTACGGGCGCCCGGCTGAGGGGCTGCACGCCATCCAGATGGAACTGGCGCAATCCACATACATGCGCGAAGCACCGCCGTGGACCTATGACCCGGTCAAGGCAGATCGATTGCGCGTCCCTCTGAAATCAATTCTGACAGAACTTATCCGCTGGAGGCCCGAATGACTGACCCCCGCCATAACATACGTGACGTGTATCCTCCCACCGGTACCGAGATCACCGCCAAAAGCTGGCTGACCGAAGCGGCGATGCGCATGTTGATGAACAACTTGCATCCTGATGTGGCTGAAAGCCCGCATGAGCTTGTGGTTTATGGAGGCATTGGGCGCGCGGCGCGCACCTGGGAAGATTTCGACCGGATCGTGGCGGGTCTGAAGGATCTGGAAGCGGATGAAACGTTGCTTGTGCAGTCCGGCAAGCCCGTCGCCATCGTAACAACACACATTGATGCGCCCCGTGTGTTGATCGCCAATTCAAACATCGTACCGCATTGGGCCAATTGGGATCATTTCAACGCGCTCGATAAAAAGGGGCTGATGATGTACGGCCAGATGACCGCAGGGTCATGGATCTATATCGGTACCCAAGGCATCGTCCAAGGCACCTACGAAACCTTCGCCGAAGCCGGACGGCAGCATTACGACGGAGACCTGACTGGTAAGTGGATTCTGACCGGGGGTCTTGGAGGCATGGGGGGCGCACAGCCTCTGGCAGCGGTTTTTGCCGGGGCTTGTTGCCTTGCGGTCGAATGCAATCCCGAGAGCATCGATTTCCGTCTGCGCACCCGTTATCTGGACGAAAAAGCCGATACGCTCGATGAAGCCTTGGATATGATTGAACGCTTTACGGCCGCTGGCGAAGCAAAATCGGTGGGCTTGCTGGGCAATGCGGCGGATGTCTTTGCCGAAATTCATGTGCGTGGGGTGCGTCCAGACATCGTGACAGATCAGACCAGCGCCCACGACCCGATCAACGGTTACCTGCCGCAGGGGTGGACGCTCGCCGAATGGCGCGCCAAGCGCGAAAGTGATCCCAAGGCGGTTGAACATGCCGCACGCGCTTCTATGAAAGCGCACGTCAAAGCGATGGTGGATTTCTGGAATGATGGCGTGCCGGTACTGGATTACGGCAACAACATCCGCCAGGTCGCGCTGGAAGAGGGGTTGGAGAACGCCTTTGCGTTTCCGGGCTTTGTACCCGCCTATATCCGCCCATTGTTTTGTCGAGGCATTGGCCCTTTCCGATGGTGCGCCCTTTCGGGGGATCCCGAAGATATCTACAAAACAGATCAGGCGATGAAGGACCTGTTCCCCGACAACGCGCATCTGCACAAATGGCTGGACATGGCGCGCGATCGCATTGCGTTCCAGGGGCTGCCCGCCCGCATCTGCTGGCTGGGACTTGGCGACAGACATCGCGCAGGCTTGAAATTTAACGAAATGGTCGCCTCAGGTGAGCTGAAAGCGCCAATCGTCATCGGGCGCGATCATCTTGACGCCGGTTCTGTGGCGTCCCCCAATCGGGAAACCGAAGCGATGAAAGACGGGTCAGATGCCGTCAGCGATTGGCCGTTACTGAACGCACTGGTCAATACTGCGAGTGGTGCCACCTGGGTGTCGATTCACCATGGCGGTGGCGTGGGGATGGGCTTTTCACAGCATGCCGGCGTTGTGATCGTGGCGGACGGGACCGAAGACGCAGCGCGCCGGTTGGAACGTGTTCTGTGGAACGACCCGGCCTCGGGCGTCTGGCGGCATGCGGACGCGGGATATGACGCAGCCATCGACTGTGCGAAAGAACACGGGCTGCGTTTGCCCGGTATTCTTGGAAACTGATCAACGAAAACTGAAACAGGGAAAAGAGATTATGGATAGAAGAACTTTCATCAAGACAGGTGCGCTGGGCACGGCAGGAACAGCACTGGCCGCCCCAGCCATCGCACAGGACGTGCAGCAGTGGAAAATGGTCACCGCGTGGCCTAAAAACCTGCCCGGCCCTGGTGTTGCGGCGCAAACCCTTGCTGATCGGATCACGGCTCTCTCTGGCGGGCGCATCGAAGTCAAACTTTTCGCCGCCGGAGAAATCGTACCAGGGCGTGGCGTTTTCGATGCGGTTAGCGAAGGGACTGCAGAGCTTTATCATGCGGTGCCAGCCTATTGGGGATCGAAATCCAAGGGCATTCTGCTTTTTGGCTCACAACCTTTCGGCCTGCGGGCGGACGAACAATTTGGTTGGATGTATCATGGCGGTGGGCAAGCACTGTATGACGAAATGTACGCTCGCTTTGGCATTAAACCATTCCTGTGCGGCAATTCGGGCCCTCAGTGGGGCGGGTGGTTCCGCACGGATATTAATTCGGTCGACGATCTTAAAGGCTTGAAGTTCCGTACCACTGGATTGGCGTCAGAAATGTGTGCAAAGCTCGGGATGGCAGCAGAAGCTATGAGTGGCCCTGCGATGTTTCAGGCGCTGCAAACCGGTGCGTTGGACGCGGGTGAGTTCATCGGCCCTTGGACTGATAGCGCGCTGGGGTACTATCAGGTTGCTAAGAACTACTATTGGCCGGGTGTTGGCGAGCCTTCGTCTGCCGAGGAATGTGGCGTCAACGCAGATGTTTTTGCAGCCTTACCGGATGATCTGAAACAGGCTGTGACGCTGGCTTGCGAAAGCCTCTACAATCCAGTCTGGACGGAATATACCACCAAACATGCCGCAGCACTCAAGAAAATGGTCGACGAGGACGGCGTGCAGGTCAAGATGTTCCCGCAAGAGGTGATCGATGCCATGGGCGTCGCTGGTGCTGAGGTGATTGATGAACTGCGCCAGGACGATGATGCGCTGGTCAAACAGATCACCGAAAGTTTTGTGACCTATCGTGACAGTGTGGGCGGCTACATGACCTACGCCGACAACGGTCAGATGAACGCCCGTGCGCATGTGATGGGTTACTGAACCACAGGGCGCGCGGCAACTTGTCGGGCGCCCACCCCCACAATCAGGAGCCCTGACGTATGTTGCGCCTTGCCCAGACCATTGATGCGGTGAACCGCAGCATGGGGAGTTTCTTGCGCTGGCTGGTTTTGGCCATGGCGTTGATACAGTTCGCAATCGTGATCGGGCGTTATGTGTTCGGCATCAATTCGACCTGGGTGCAAGAAAGCGTGCTCTATCTGCATGCGACGCTTTTCATGCTGGCCGCAGGGGTCACGCTGCTGGTGGATAAGCATGTGCGGGTCGATATTTTCTATGCCAAAGCTTCGCCTGCAAACCGCCGGCGTATAGACCTTTTTGGCCACCTCTTTTTGCTAATACCGTCTATGGCAGCGCTCGCCTGGTGGTCTTGGCCCTCGGTGCGAAACTCCTGGAAGATACTTGAAGGACCCATTTCAGTCGGTGGAATCGAAGCGGTGTTCTTGCTTAAATCCCTCATCCCGCTCTTTTGTGTGCTGGTGGCGTTGCAATCACTGGCCGCTGTGCTGCGCATGTGGGCGGGCGAGCATACCGCGTGACGGGTTTTCTGGATCTTGCCATGTTTGCCGTGTTGATAGCGGCCATTCTCACGGGTTTTCCCGTCGCTTTCAGCATCGCTGGCGTGGCGGTGTTCTTTGCCTACTTCGGGTGGATGCTCGGCGCGATGGATATCTCTCTGCTCGGAGCTTTTGGCCAGCGGGTGTTCGGTCTGATGACCAATCAGGTGCTGATTGCAATTCCCCTGTTTGTGCTGATGGGTGCCTTGCTGGAAAAAAGCCGCATTGCGGAGGACTTGCTTGAAACCATGGGGCGGGCTTTCGGCCAATTGCGCGGGGGCTTGGGGATTTCGGTGATCCTCGTGGGTGCTCTGTTGGCCGCATCGACCGGAATCGTTGGCGCGACAGTGGTTGCCATGGGCATGATTGCATTGCCGACGATGTTGCGGGCGGGCTATGATCCCCGCGTGGCCTCGGGCATTGTCTGCACGGCAGGAACCCTTGGTCAGATCATCCCACCATCGACTTTGCTGATCATCCTCGCGGATGTCATGTCGAATGCTTATCAACAGGCGCAGTACGAACAAGGTAAATTTGCGGTTGAGGCCTTATCGGTTGGTCAGTTCTTTGCGGCGGCCCTGATCCCGGGATTAGTGCTGGTCACACTCTACCTGATCTACGTTTTGATCCGCGGGGTGCTGCGTCCGCAAGACATGCCGCCAGCCGATGCTGGCCTGCCGCGCGCCACGCTGCCTGATATGGCACGCGCGATATTTCCACCCGTGCTGCTTATTTTTGCGGTGCTTGGTTCTATCCTGGCCGGTCTCGCGACTCCCACGGAGGCGGCGGCGGTTGGCGCTATTGGTGCTCTTTTATTGGCGGGTGCGCGAGGGGTGCGCCATCGCTGGGTGGTGCTGGGCTCTGTTGCTGCGTTGATCGTGCTGGCCTTTGCCGCAAGCTTTTATCCGGTGCGCTTGCAACGCGATGACCTTGATATGACGCAAACTCTGGTCGGCGTGCTCTACGTGGTTTTGGCGCTTGTTGGTGCGATAGGGATCGCTGCCGCACTGAACAGTGTTTTGCGTCAGGGCGTCCTGCGGGACGCGGCGGAATCTTCCATGACGATGACCGCTATGATCTTTGCGACTATTCTTGCCGCTGGCATGTTCTCGCTGGTGTTTATCGGTTTAGGCGGCGAAGAACGGATTGCATATTGGCTGGAAAACCTGCCGGGTGGCGCAATGGGCGCGCTTCTTGTAACCATGTTGATCGTTTTCGTCCTTGGCTTCTTTCTCGATTTTGTCGAGATCTCAGTCATCGTTTTGCCGCTGGTAGCGCCAACGTTGATCTTGCTGGGTCACGACCCGCTTTGGCTTGGGATTATTCTGGCCATCAACCTTCAGACCTCTTTCCTGACGCCGCCCTTTGGATTTTCCCTTTTCTATCTGCGCGGTGCCGCGCCCAAGGAAATCACAACCTGGCATATTTATCGCGGGGTGGTTCCGTTCATTGGCTTGCAGGCCATCGGGGTTTTGCTGGTTATTGTCTGGCCCCAGCTTGCGACCTGGTTGCCGTCGATCATGTTTTAATACGGCATGTTCTGTGAGTTGGCCGCGTCTATTTCGGGCCAGTCGATGATTGATAAGGCATGCGATGGTGCGCGCGCGGTCACTTTGAATTTAACCCTCATGCAAGACCTTGGCGTGTCCGTGGGAATGGTTAACATGGCGGTATTACAAGATCCAAGAAACGTAACAAAGGCGTAAGACAACGCGATGGCTGACAACATGCCCCAGATCCCAGAGGAGACGGTGTCGAACTGGCAGCGCATGGTTGATCTGATTGCCAGACTGGCAGAGGTTCCCGCCAGCCTCATCATGCGCACAAACGCGCCGCAGCATGGGGTTTTCCTGCGAAATGATGCGCAAGATAATCCCTATGAAGTGGGCATGCAGTTCACATTAAACGAGAAGCTCTATTGCCAAGGGGTGTTAAAAGAGGGTGCACTGCTGGTCGAAGATGCTGCCTGCGATCCACGTTGGCAAAACAATGATGACATGGAACATGGCATGCGCTTTTACGCAGGCTTTCCGCTTTACTGGCCAGATGGCAGTGTGTTTGGCACGATTTGTGTGTTGGACAGGCAGCGAAATCCCAAAGCACTGATGTTCCTTGAGGGATTGAAAGAGTTCGCACGCTTGATCGAGGCGGACCTCAAGCTCTTGGTGGAAGCGGATGTGCGCTGCCGTCTGGAACGGCAGCTACAAGAGACGCTGGATCATCTTGAAGCCAAGGTGAGGGAACGCACTGCAGAACTGGAAGATGCAAATACAGCACTGCGCGTTTTGTTGCAAAGCGTCGAGCAGGTCAGGGATGATTACGACGAGAAGATCTTGCGTCAAATCAAAGGATTGGTATTGCCCATTCTTGGCAAACTACGCGCATCTGTCCGCATGGATGTAGCGGCTACGGCCTACCTCGATATTCTGGACGACAATCTGAAATCGATTTCTGTTTCACTATCTGATCAATTGACGACAGTTTTCGAAGATCTCACCCCTTCCGAACAGGACATCGCATTGATGATCATGCGGGGGCAGACAACCAAGGACATCGCGCGGACGTTGTCGCGGGAGCGCAGCACGATTGAGTATCACCGTAACAACATCCGTAAGAAACTGGGGTTGCGAAAAAGCGGTCAGAACCTGCGCAGCAAGCTGTTGTCCCTGCAATAGACCATGGGGGTTGTCCCCATGGTTTACCCTGATTTTTCCCGTGCTCCGTCAAGTGCCTTGCGTTGTTAGCCTTTGGGCACTGGCGACCAGTCCGGTCGTCTCAGCACAATGGGGACATATGCAGATGGACAGAGAAGATCTCAACCTTGAACCAGCATTGATCAATGGCGTGAAGGATGACCTGACGCCAGGATTATCGCGCCGCTCGTTTTTCATGGCGGCAGGTGCTGCGGGGGTCGGCGGCGCGGCCTCTTTACTGTCTACGACGGCGGCACAAGCGCAATCCACGGATTGGACGCAGCCGGGGAACAACAACGGAGTAATTGAGCTCCAGAAAGCAACAGGAACTGCAGTTGAAGGCGATCTGGGCATAGATTTCTTTGGCCACTGCGCTTTGAAATTCACCTCACCTGGCGGTGCTACCGTCCTGTTTGATCCCTGGCGCGATGACCCGTCCGGCGCATGGGGGCTGTGGTTCAAAAACGAATTCCCGGAGACTCCGGTGGATATCTGCATGTCAACGCATACTCATTTTGATCATGACGCGATCCATCGACCTGTGTCCACGATGGTCCTGGACCGGATGGTGGGCAATTTTGAGTTTGCAGATATCAAGATCACTGGCTTTGCGGACAAGCATGCCTGTATTGCGCCCGGCTGGTACAACTGGACGAATGCGCTTGCGGAATTTGGCGTTGATGCCTGCCCACCCAATAATGTCGGCCACATGGATATGGTGGTCTACGTGGTCGAGACAGGGGGGTTACGCACTTTGATTTGGGGCGATAACCGCCACAATCCACCGCAGGAATTCTGGGATGCTATTGGCGAGATCGATATCCTCACGCTGCCCGTGGATGGATCACAGCATATCCTAAGCTACGGACAGGGCGATGACATTGTGTCCCGCCTGAATCCGAAAGTAATTATTCCGACCCACTACCTTAGTGAAACAACAAGCTACACATTGACGACACTGCAAGACGCAGATGAATGGGTAAAAGCCCAATCGAGCTATAAGATGCTTGATAGTGCGAACCTTTCGCTCAACGCAGCGGATGTTTCGGGAATGGACAAGGAATTTATGTACTTCGGAAATCACGCGCAAACGGCTTAACTGCGGATCGTGACGGAACACGTGTAAAATAGACGGCCATGCTCCTTACTCAGCATGGTCGTTTAGATGTACTCAGTTTCCGCAGCATGCGGTTCATTCGGATACGCCACGCTGTTTAGAAAGAAGCCGTATCAAGTGCTTTACTACTATGAATGGAGTAGTTGCTGGAAAAGATATTGTAATTTCCAACGGCTTAATTTGACCCCTTTACGAAGGCTAGAAATGTTTAGGACGATCTTTCGTTTAGTGAATCGGACACTATCAAAGAATGTAGGAAATACGAGATACTCATAGTGTGAGATTTGATCTTAATATTTTTCCAGTTGGTAGGTTTTAGATACTAAAACTGTAAATGATGTGTCTGGGAAAGTTATGATGAATTACAGGAAATTAATACCTGGCTTGCCCAGGCGTTTATTAAATTATATCGAACACGCAATATGTTGTGTATTTCAAACCAGTTTCAATATGCTCAGTTTGTACTGATGCACAACCGGATTAAAAGCATGCTTAGTGGTGTTCGTGAAGGGTGCACGGTTGGGTAAAAATTTAATGTCGCGATCAAAAATCTTTAAACTCCAGTGTAATATAACTCTAAAGTATTACCGACGAAAATGACAGTTTTCCAGAAAATAGGAACACAAAGAATCTAGGTTCAACCGGCAAACGAGAGCGAGTAAAATGTGCGAATTGGTAACACTGAAAACAAGGCGTTCGATGCGATTCCTCTGGATCTGATGTTTATGAATGCGATACAAAAGATGAAATGCAGAACTATCGGTGGCAACGTTTGAAATGCGCTGGACTAAGCACTGGGCGCATTGTTTCGCAAACCTAGCGCGTTTGAAATGAGGGAGTGTTGATGCAACAGATCACAATTGCGGCACAAGCGGTTGAGGATCTACTGATGTCCCTCGCGCGAAAGGGGCAGGTGGTGAACACAGGGGTGTCCCGCTTGGCTTATTCTCAGGAATGGTCAGAGGCAGTAGAAATCTGTCGCGCGTACGGTGAAGCGGCGGGTTTGGACATGCGACAGGACGCGGTTGGCAACCTATGGGCGCGCCTAGAAGGGCGTAAAGGCGGACCTGTTATCGTGACTGGGTCACATATTGACAGTCAGAATCCAGGCGGGCGATACGATGGCGCCCTGGGGGTTGTTGCGGGGCTTGTTTCCCTGGCGGCACTGAAAGCGCAGTTTGGCTCACCCGAACAGACACTTGAAGCTGTGGTGTTGTGCGAGGAAGAGGGCAGTCGTTTCCCGACAGCGGGTTTCTGGGGATCACGCGGTATTGTTGGTAAGATTGCACCAAAGGATGTGCAAACAACACTTAGCTATGCGGGAGAACCGATTGGAGAAGTGATGGCCAGCATCGGGCTGGACACGGCTGGGATAGAGGCCGTCCGACGCGACGACATTGCTGCTTTTATTGAAGTGCATATAGAACAAGGACCTGTTCTGGAGGCGGCAGATCTGCCTGTCGGACTTGTCAGCGCCATCACTGGTATTGGCCAGTTTGAAATCACACTAGAGGGGCAGGACAATCATGCGGGTGCTTTTCCAATGGATTTGCGGTGCGATCCAATGGCGGGTTTTGCTGAAATGGCTTCGACGCTTATTGACCATGCGCATAGGATTGGGCGACCTGCTGTAACGACAATCGGTCAGTGCAAAGTGGAGCCCGGCGGCCCAGCGATTGTGCCCAAGCGGGTAACATTTTCGCTGGATGCGCGCCATCCCGACCCTGAGGCACGGTGCAAACTCTATGCGACACAAGACCGGATCATGACCGAGATATCCGAACGGCGCGGATTACGTTATGTCCGCAAGACATTGATTGACCTGGAGCCCTGTCAAAGCGATCCCAAAATCCTTGCGATTATGGGTAGGGCCGCTACAGATCTGGGTATCCCACACATGACGACGGTTAGTGGCGCGGGGCATGATGCGCAACAGATGTCTTTGATCGCACCGGTCGCGATGATCTTTGTACGCAGCGCGGGCGGGCGCAGTCACACGCCGGATGAGTTTTCCACACTGGAGGATTGCTGCGCAGGCATCAATGTGCTGGCCCAAACTTTGTTTCAAATGGGATACGGCGATGTATCCTTTTGCAAGCAGCATATATAGCAGGACAAGCGCTCTGAATTTGTGAAACGATGGAGCGTTCATGCCCGCAGTTAGAAAGCCTCAGACTCAATTTCTGTGCGAGACCGCTTTCTGATAGGTATCTAAGTCCTTGATGAGGGAAAGTCCTGTAGGCACGTCTTGGCGCGCACAGAATTCAAACCATACGTCGCCGAATGGAAGGTCTTTCAACTCTTCGGTCAACATCAAGCGTTTGGAGAAGTCCAGCCCCGCCTCTGCGTCTTTCAACATATCAATCGGTGTGAGCATCGCCCGCAGGAGGGCTTTTTGCATGTTACGTGTTCCGATGACCCAAGCTGCCGTCCGGCTGATCGTGGCATCGAAAAAATCCAAACCAATGTGCGTGCGGCCTAGCAGATTACCACTGACCAATTCAAAGGCCATGGCAAGAATATCATCGTTCAGCAGGATTACATGGTCGCTGTCCCAGCGCATTGGGCGGGAGACATGCAGCAGGATTTGGTCCAAAGACAGCGCCACGGCACTTAGCTTGTCTGCGATGTTTTCCGTAGGGTGGAAATGCCCCATGTCCAAACAGAGAAGCGTGCCGTTGCGGATGGCGTACCCCATATAGAATTCATGGCTGCCAATGGTACAAGCCTCAACGCCGATACCGAAAAGCTTGCTTTCAACAGCGTCCAGCATCTGGTTTTTATCTTTTGCCTCGGACAGCATCTTATCCAGCGCGGTTTCCAGCCGCATGCGTGCTGCCATGCGATCAATGGGAGTGTCCTTGTAGCCATCGGGTACCCAGATGTTGTTTATGGTGGGTGTTCCGAGCTCTGCTCCCATCCGCGCGGCAATGTCGCGAGTGCGACGCCCGTGTTCGATCCAGAAGTCGCGGATGCCTTCCTTTGGATGCGACAAGGTGAGATTATCGTCCGCCTTGGCGTGCGCGAAAAACGTCGGATTAAAATCCAAGCCCAGACCCTGTGCCTTGGCCCAGTCCACCCACGGTGCGAAATGGTGGTATTCGATCTCATCGCGGTCGGGTGTTTCGCTGGTATCCATGTACATGGCGTGCAGGTTCAAGCGATGACTGCCCGGAATCATGCGATATGCAAACTCCAGATCCGCGCGCAATTCATCGGGTGTGCGGGCGCGTCCGGGATGATTTCCAGTGGCTTGAATGCCGCCGCCGGAGCTGCCTGACTGCGTTTCAAACCCAACCACATCATCGCCCTGCCAGCAATGCATCGAGATCGCTATTGGGGCCAACCGCTTGATCGCTACTTCTGTGTCCACACCCCAATCCGCAAAGATTGCCTTGGCCGTCGCATATGTCATCTTACCATCCTCCTCAGCGCGTGAATGCCTGAACATTGCCTGCGTCCACGTTCAGAATGTTGCCCGTGGATTTGCAAGACAGATCAGCGGCAAAGAAATAGCAGGCCTCTGCGATGTCTTCCGGCAGGACTGAGCGTTTCAGCATCGAGCGTTCGCGGTACATTTCTTCTAGCCCTTCCTTGTCTGTTCCGTAGGTTTCAGCACGCTGCTCCAGCCATTCGCCTTCCCAGATCTTTGAGCCGCGCAAAACGGCATCAGGGTTCACAACATTGACACGAATACCAGCTTCAGCCCCTTCCAGAGCCAGACAGCGCGCGAGATGAATTTCGCTGGCTTTAGCCGTGCAATAGGCCGACGCGTTCGGCGACGCGGCCAACCCGTTCTTTGAAGCAACAAAGACCACCGCGCCCCCCATGTCCTGGATGCGCATCAGCCGGAATGCGGCGCGGCTGACAAGAAAGTACCCGGTGGACAAGATATCCATATTGCGGTTCCACAGGGCCAGCGAGGTGTCTTCAATCGGTGCGGAAGACGCGATTCCGGCGTTGGATACAAGTATGTCTACGCCGCCAAATTCGACAGCTGTGTGGGCGAACGCCTCCGCCACAGCGTCCTCGTTCGTGACGTCCATTGTGACCGTACGGACAACATCCTGGCCATAACCCTGCACGAGCGCGGCCTGAGACGCGTGCAACGCATCTTCATTGATATCGGCCAGCATCACGCAGGCCCCTTCCGCCAGATAGCGTGCGGCCGTTGCATAGCCAATCCCACCGGCGCCGCCTGTAATCAGTGCAATCCGCCCTGCCAGCGACTTGGGTTTGGGCATCCGCTGCAGCTTGGCCTCTTCCAGAAGCCAGTATTCAATGTCGAAGGCCTCTTGCTCCGGCAGGCCTTTATAGCTGCTGACGGAGGAGGCACCACGCATTACGTTGATGGCATTGACGTAGAATTCACCTGATATGCGCGCAGTCGCCTTGTCTTTGGCGAAAGTGATCATCCCAACGCCGGGGATCAGGTAGACTACGGCGTTCGGATCGCGGATCGTTGGGCTGTCGGCGTGTTTGCAGCGTTGGTAGTAGGCGGCATATGTGTCGCGATACGCAGCGATTTGATCGGGCATCCCTTGCAAAACCGTGTCAATGTCGCTTTTGGATGGATCAAAATTGACAACCAGAGGGCATATTTTCGTGCGCAGAAAATGGTCGGGACAAGACGTGCCAAGGGCGGCCAGAGGCGGCATTCCCTTAGCGTTCACAAATTCCAACACGGCTTCACTGTCGTTGAAGTGGCCGACCATGTGATGCTGACTCGAGACAAACCCTCGGATCGCCGGCATCAGACGGGCCGCTACTGCGCGACGGTCCTGTGGAGGCAAACTGTCGTGCAAAGCGCCATCGAAAGCGACGCGATCTGCAGTCTTTTCTGCCAGCCATGTTGTGGCGACATTGATGATCTCAATTGTGGTGTCATAGCATGCTTGCGCTGTGTCTCCCCATGTAAAGAGCCCGTGGCTGGCGAGTACGACACCCTCCGCTTCTGGATGATCCAAGCAGTATCGTTCCAGCCAAAGACCAAGCTCAAATCCGGGGCGCTTCCAGGGCAACCACCCGATCCGATCACCAAAAATCTCCTGCGTCAGTTCTTTTGAGTTTGCCGATGCAGCTATTGCTATAATGGCGTCAGCGTGGACGTGGTCGACATGTTTCCGGGGCACGTAAGCGTGCAGCGGGGTGTCAATGGACGCAGCACGTGGGTTCAGTTGAAACGTGCAGTGGGGCAGGTAGCCGACCATTTCGTCTTCAAAGGCCACGCCGCGGTACAGTGATTTCAGAGACTGCAGTTTGTCCATGTACAGGGTCGAAAATCCATCGCGCTTCATCGACCCAATGTCGCCGCCCGACCCTTTGACCCAAAGAATTTCGACGTCTTTGCCCGTCAGGGGATCAATCTCTATCACTTTGGCAGAGGTATTGCCCCCGCCGTAGTTGGTCACGCGTTTGTCCGCGCCAAGTATATTGGAGCGGTACAGGAGCAAATCTGATTCGCTCATCCCGGAGGTCTGCGTCGCGTCCCAACGGTTCTCAAGAAGCTGATTTTCGACGGTTTTGAGCATGGGTTCCTCCCGTTCGGCGCAATATACCTGAAGCGATCTGTTGAATTGACGCTGCGGGGGGTATCGGGGAATGTCAATCAAATTCAATCATAATTCCTCATGCTGCGACGCAGAATGATTGAATCTGATTGTTTTTGATTGACACAATATCCGAATCCTCGCACCGTCAGCGGCTAAGGGGGCGGCACATGCACGAGAAAGAGCGTCACAGGATCATTCTGTCAGCCGTTGAAGATCGACCTGTCGTTACAGTGATCGATCTTTGCAACCTGACAGGCGTGTCTGAGGCGACAATCCGCAGGGACATCGCAACGCTCCATATCCAAAAGAAGCTGCGCCGCGTGCGGGGAGGGGCTGAGGCAATATCGCCGCCTCAGTTCGTGGGCTTGGCAGGACGCACCTTTGCGGTGAACGAAACGTTCCGGAGCGCCGAAAAACAGGCCATTGCGCGGGCAGCGGTTGATCTGTGCGACGATGGGGACTCGATCATCATAAACGGTGGCACGACAACATTTCAGATGGTGCATCCCTTGGCGTCGCGTCGCTTGCAGGTTTTCACCAATTCGTTCCCGATTGCTGAACATTTGCTGAAGCATTCAAAAAATACAATCATGCTTTCCGGTGGCACGATCTACCGCGAGCAGAACATCATTTTGTCGCCGTTCGACAATGACGTAACGCGTAACTTCTATGCGCGGCGCATGTTTATGGGCGCGCAAGGACTTGGGCCACTAGGTCTTATGGAAGCCGATCCGTTGTTGATCCAGGCAGAGCAGAAGTTGATCGGGCAGGCGGATGAATTGGTTGTTCTCATCGACAGCTCGAAGTTCGCGCAGCGTTCAAGTCTGCTGCTGTGCGCGTTGGACCGGATCAATACAGTTATTACCGATGAAGGAATTGCGGACGCGGCGGCTCAGATGTTGGATGCTGCGGACGTGAAACTGATCGTCGCCCAGTCGGGCGCCGCTCAAGAGGAGGGGGCGGCCTCGTAACGGCCTCAACGCGCAAAACCAATAACGTTCTAAGGGAGGAAACCAAACATGAAACGTCGCACATTTACATCGCTCGTCACAGGGCTCAGCCTTGCCGCCGGCATGATGGGCACAACTGCTATGGCGCAGGACAACATGCGCATTGCGCTGGTCGTCAAAGCGCTTGGCATCGGGTTCTTTGAAGCCGCCGCAGAAGGCGCCGAAGAAGCCGCCAAAGAACTGGGCGGAGTCGAGATCATTTACACTGGCCCGACCGACACAACGGCAGAAGGCCAGATCGAAGTGATCAATTCACTGATCGCGCAAGGCGTTGATGCGATTGCAATTTCGGCAAACGATCCGGATGCTCTGGTGCCTGCTCTGAAAAAAGCGCAGCAACGCGGCATCACGGTCATTTCCTGGGATTCAGGTGTTGCTGAAGAGGGCCGTGCAATGCACCTCAACCCGTCTTCCAATGCGTTGATCGGCAATATGATTATCAAACTGGCCGCAGATCATTTGCCGGATGGGGGTGAAGTTGCAGTCCTTTCGGCCTCTGCCACTGCCACGAACCAGAACATCTGGATTGACGAAATGAACAAAGTCATGAGCAATTATCCGGGCATTGAAGTCGTCACGACAGTCTATGGTGATGATCTTGCGGATAAATCCTATCGCGAAGCACAGGGCTTGATGCAATCATACCCCGATCTAGACGCGATCATCGCACCAACAAGCGTTGGGATTGTTGCCGCAGCTCAGGCTGTTGCGGATGCGGGCAAAGCGGGCGACATCAATGTGACAGGCCTTGGACTACCATCCGAAATGGCCGGTGCGATTGAAACTGGTGCATCAAAATCCTTTGCCATCTGGAACCCGATCGATCTGGGCTACTCTGCGGCCATGTTGGCCCATGCTCTGGCCACTGGCGCGTCAGAAGCGGCTCCCGGTGCTGAAATCCCGATGGGGCGTATGGGATCGGTGACGCTGGATGATACGAACTCGGCCGCGATGGCAGATCCTTTCGTTTATGACAGTTCCAACATCGACCAGTTCAAGTCGATCTTCTGATCAGACCTTTAACCCTGGCGGGTTTTCTGCGCGCCAGGGCATCCTTTTTCCAGGATTGAAAAGCCCGATGCTGGTGCAAGCCAACCCCGACAACACAGTGCAAACGGCAACCAACCAGACTGCTGTTTTGGCGCTTGATAGTGTGACAAAAACCTTTCCGGGCGTCAAAGCGCTCTCGGAGGTTTCATTGGAGTTGTTTGCAGGGAGTGTAACAGCGTTGGTCGGGGAGAACGGCGCTGGCAAGTCAACGGTCGTCAAGATCCTAACCGGTATCTACCAACCCGATGGTGGTGCAATCCGGGTCGACGGGACGCCGCAGCGGTTTTCAACAGCTCAAGCGGTGGCGGATGCGGGCGTCACGGCCATCCATCAGGAAACGGTACTGTTCGACGAGTTATCTGTGGCTGAGAACATTTTTCTGGGCCATGCGCCGCGCGGTGCATTCGGGCTGATTGACACGCAAGCGATGGTCAAGCGCGCTGGCGAGATACTGGAGAGTATCGGTGCCAACGTTGATCCGACGCTTAGGCTGAAAGAGCTTGGAATAGCGAATAAACACATGGTGGCCATCGCACGGGCACTTTCGATTGATGCGCGCGTTGTGATCATGGACGAACCCACCGCAGCGCTGTCACATAAAGAAATCCAAGAGCTGTACGACCTTGTTGAAAGCCTGAAAGCGCAAGGGAAAGCCATCTTGTTCATCAGCCACAAATTCGATGAAATCTTTCGGATTGCGGATCGATACACCGTGTTTCGGGATGGGCGTTGCGTCGGTACCGGCGAAATTTCAGACGTCAGTGAAGCGGAACTTGTGCACATGATGGTCGGCCGCGATGTGACGCAGATTTTCCCCAAACGCCAAGATCTTTCAGGCGCCAAGGTGCTGGACGTGCGTGATTTCAATCATCCGACTGAATTCGCTGATATTGGATTTTCGCTGAAACGTGGTGAGATCTTGGGATTCTATGGATTGGTGGGGGCAGGCCGCTCAGAATTCATGCAAGCGCTGTTTGGGATAACGCAAGCATCCAGTGGAAAGGTTGAGATTGATGGCGTGCCCGTTGTCATCCGATCCCCCGCGGATGCGGTGACCAACGGCATCGTTTATGTGCCTGAAGATCGCGGGCGGCAGGGTGCCATCGCGGCGTTACCGATTTTTCAGAACATTTCGCTTCCTTCGCTCGGGCGCACGTCGCGTAGGGGGTTTCTGCGGTTGGCCGAAGAATTCAGATTGGCGCGTGCTTATGCCGAAAGGCTGGAGTTGCGCGCTGCTGCACTGGACACACCCGTGGGCAACCTTTCGGGTGGAAATCAACAGAAGGTGGTCATCGCCAAATGGTTGGCAACACAGCCCAAAGTGATCATTTTGGATGAACCGACCAAGGGCATCGACATTGGATCAAAGGCGGCGGTGCATGCATTCATGTCCGAACTCGCCGCGCAGGGTTTGGCCGTGATCATGGTCAGTTCCGAAATTCCCGAAATTCTAGGCATGTCAGACCGCGTCATTGTGATGCGAGAAGGACGCATGGTGGTCCAAGTGCAGGGCGATGAGTTAACCCCAGAAACGCTGGTCCGTCATGCGGCGGGCATAGAGGGTGTTGAAAATTGAGAAACGCTTTCAAATCCCGCGAAATGCTATTGATCGGTGCGATCGTCGCGCTGCTGATCATCATTTCCACCCGCTTTCCAACCTTTGCCGCACCGTCAAACTTGGCGCATGTGTTCAATGATACATCTCCGCTGATCCTCTTGGCGATTGGTCAGATGATCGTGATTTTGACCAAATGCATTGATCTGTCTGTTGCAGCAAATCTTGCATTGACGGGTATGGTGGTCGCCATGATCAACGTGGCCGCTCCGGACGTCCCGGTGGTTGTTATTCTGTTTATCGCCATCGCACTTGGCATCTTGCTGGGTATGTTCAATGGTGTGTTGGTCTGGAAGCTTGGCATTCCCCCAATCGTAGTGACCCTTGGAACAATGACGATCTTTCGCGGTGTCATCTTTTTGCTATCGGACGGGAAATGGGTGAACAGTCACGAAATGAGCCCTGCGTTCAAGGCCTTCCCACGCGCCGAAGTTCTGGGTCTGCCGACTTTAAGCTGGATCGCAATACTCACTATGATCGTGTTTACCGTCGTGATGACACGCACAACATTGGGTCGCGCTTTTTATGCCGCGGGCGGTAATCCCCATGCGGCGACCTACGCTGGCATAAATGTGGGAAAAACGCAGTTCTGGGCCTTTTCTATCTCGGGTGCCTTGGCCGGTTTAACAGGCTATCTCTGGGTGTCGCGCTATGCGGTTGCCTACGTGGACATCGCTGGAGGATTCGAGCTCGACGTTGTGGCGGCCTGCGTTATTGGCGGTGTGTCGATCATGGGGGGGATCGGATCTGTCGGCGGTGCTTTGTTGGGTGCGCTATTCTTGGGCGTTATCAAAAACGCATTGCCTGTGGTCAATATTTCGCCGTTCTGGCAACTGGCGATTTCCGGGTGTGCGATCATCATCGCAGTGGCGTTGAATGCACAAGCAAACAGAACCAAAGGCAGGGTTATACTGAAACGCGCGGAGCAGGCACCATGAGCACCCCGGATCGCGTCATTCCCGACCGCCTGCAGTCGCCGTTGGAAAGCCGCTTGAAAAGCTGGGAAACTCTGTTGCTACTGGTGGCCATCGGAATCTTTATCGCCAACAGTTTTGCAACGCCCTATTTTCTGAATGCCTGGAACCTGTCGGATGCAACGTTCAACTTTACTGAGAAGGCAATGATCGCATTCGCTATGGCACTGTTGATCATCGCGGGTGAAATCGATTTGTCCGTCGCCTCGATCATTGCGCTTGCGTCCACCGCCATGGGTGCTGCTGTTCAATTTGGCGTTGATACGCCGGGCTTGGTTCTGATCGGGTTGATGGTGGGTGTTATGTGTGGTGCTTTTAACGGGGTGTTGGTGACGGGGTTCGGCTTGCCCTCCATTGTGGTCACTATTGGCACCATGAGCTTGTTTCGTGGCATCAGCTACATTGTATTGGGCGATCAGGCGTTTCGGGGATATCCTGCGGACTTTGCCTTTTTCGGGCAGGGGTACGTCTTTTGGGTCATCTCGTTTGAATTTGTCCTGTTTGCCTTCATCGCGGTGATGTACGGCGTGCTGTTACACAAGACCAACTTTGGGCGTGCCGTCTACGCCATCGGCAACAACGCGACAGGGGCATTGTTCTCAGGTATCCGCGTGGGCCGAGTGAAGTTTATCTTGTTTGTGTTGACGGGCCTGATGTCTGGTGTGGCTGCAATTTGCCTGACGTCACGCCTTGGATCGACCCGACCGTCCATCGCCTTTGGCTGGGAGCTTGAAGTCGTGACCATGGTCGTTCTGGGCGGTGTCAGCATTCTGGGGGGCGCAGGTTCTATCCCCGGTGTGGTGATCGCTGCGTTTGTGATGGGGTTGGTAACATTTGGTCTGGGCCTTTTGAATGTACCCGGTATCGTCATGTCCATTGTGATCGGGGGGCTACTGATTTCAGTGATCGCCCTGCCACAGCTTTGGTCTCGCTGGAGACGCTAATGGAAAAACACGCCTTCAAAATGCGGCTCAAACCGGGATTTCGCGATGAATATAAAAATCGCCATGAAGAAATTTGGCCTGAGCTTGTCGCGCTTTTGCAAGAGGCGGGCGTGTCGGATTATTCCATCCACCTGGACGAGGAAACGAACATCCTGTTTGGTGTTCTCTGGCGCCGGGGCGATCACACAATGAACTCCTTACCAAGCCATGACATCATGCAGAAATGGTGGGCACATATGGCCGACATCATGGAGACCAATCCCGATAATGAGCCGGTCGCGGTGCCTTTGACACCCATCTTTTACATGCCATGAGATCCGGCCACATTGCCATCATCGACATTGGCAAAACCAACGTCAAACTGGCGCTTGTGGACCTTGCGGATCTATCAGAGATCGCAGTTGTCACGCGGCCTAATGTTGTGCGCCCCGGGCCGCCTTATCCGCATTTTGATGTTGAAGGGCATTGGACGTTTTTGTTGGCGCATCTTGCGCAATTTCACGCATCCCACGGCGTGCGTGCGATTGCGGTCACGACCCATGGTGCGGCGGCGGCGCTCTTGAAAAAGAATGGCGCCTTGGCCGCGCCGATCCTTGATTACGAACACACCGGCCCTGAAGGTTGCGCTGAAACCTATGACGCCATGCGCCCACCGTTCTGCGAGACAGGATCACCGCGGTTGGCCATGGGGCTGAACATTGGCGCGCAGGTTCTCTATCAGTTTGAAACGGTGCCAGGTCTCAGAGAAGCGACCAAGACCATTGTCACCTATCCGCAATATTGGGGGCATCGTCTGACCGGGATTGCCGCAACGGATGTCACCTCTTTGGGTGCGCACACAGATTTGTGGAACCCATTTGAGCGCAGATTTTCGTCCCTGACCGAGCGTCTTGGCATCTTTGACAAAATGGCGAAGCCACGCCCTTCCAATGATGTGCTGGGGCCAATTCTGCCAGACATCGCAGAACGCACCGGTTTGCCAGCAGACACGCCCGTTTTTTGCGGCATTCACGATTCCAACGCATCGCTGCTGCCGCATCTTCTTGGTCGTAAAGCGCCTTTCAGCGTGGTCTCGACCGGGACATGGGTCATTGCCATGGCCATTGGTGGCGCGCCCATTCCCTTGGACCCGACCCGAGATACGCTGATCAACGTCAATGCTTTTGGCGATCCGGTTCCTTCGGCGCGTTTTATGGGTGGGCGTGAACATGATCTCGCGACGGGTAAGGCTTATGTGACCCCGACGGACGCAGATGTTTTATCCGTCCTTCAAAGTGGTGTGATGCTGCTGCCCGCAGTTGTTCCCGAAATCGGTCCCTTTATGGGACGTCGCAGTTCGTGGGTGGGGTCTGAGCCTGCAGCTGGGAGCGTTGAACGCAGCGTTTGCGCTGGTTTTTACCTTGCACTTGTTACGGCGCAATGCCTTGAGTTAATTGGCCATCGCGGTGTGGTCGTTGTGGAAGGGCCGTTTGCGCAGAACCGGCCATATCTTCTCATGCTTGCGGTGGCCACTGGATCGCAGATCGACGCAAGGGATAGCGCAACGGGCACCAGCCAAGGCGCCGCTCTGTTGGCAATGAAGGATCACCACACAGCATTGGCCAAACCGGATCGCGATGCGCTGCCCTTCGAGGACACACACCTGTTGGATCAATACGCGCGCCGCTGGACTGACCATGTTAAAGTCACGTGAAGACCCGTCCTAGATAATCGAAAACGCGCCTCGACAGCCAGTAATATGTTGCAAAGCACAGCGCGCGGCCGCATCAAGACATGATCAGGCCACCATCAACGTTGATTGTTTGACCCGTAATGTAGGATGCGTCCTCACTGGCAAGAAAGGCCACCAACCCGGCCACATCATGGCCTTCGCCTGCGCGTTTCATGGGGATGTTTTGTACCCAGCTTTCCATCAGTTCGCCGGGACCAAAATCGCCCAGCATTTGACCCCAGACGCGATCATTATAGTCCCACATTTCAGTCTTGATGATGCCGGGACAAATGGCGTTGACTGTGATGCCATCCCGGGCGACCTCTTTTGCGAGGCTTTGGGTCAAGCCCATGACACCGAATTTTGAGGCGGCGTAATGCGGTGTGTAGATGAACCCGTCGCGCGCCTGACCTGAGGCTGTGTTGATCAAGCGGCCACCCGTTCCAGAGGCACGCATGTGGCGCAACGCTTCCTGGCAACACAGGAACACGCCCTTGGTGTTCACATCCATGGTCGCATCCCAGGCCGCTTCGCTCAGGTCTTCGACTTTGGCGATTGTTATGATGCCCGCGTTCTGGAATGAAACATCTACGCCACCAAATTCTGCTGCGGAAAAAGCGTATAAAGACTTTACCTGTTCCGCGTTCGAGACGTCACAAACAAAACCCTTTACCTGCGCGTTCCCTTTGGCCAACGAGACGGCGGCCTCATGCACCTGTTCTTCGATTGAGGCGATGACCAGGTTTGCGCCTTCGGCGATAAAGCGTTCGGCCACAGCGTATCCGATCCCTTTGTTTCCGCCTGTAATGACCACCGTTTTGCCTGAAAATCGAGACATTTTGTTTACTCCGCTGCTGAGATATGTGCGTTTGACGATAGCAAACGCTCTGCGGTAAATTTGTCGGTGAACAACAAATCGATGGCGCCTGTTCTGAGCGCCCCCTGAATGGCGGATGTTTTGGATTGACCGCCGGCCAGTGCGATAACCCGGTCAATCTTTGAAAGTTCTTCCAGCGTCATACCGATCACTCTGTCGTCCATGGGCGTTTTCACAGGCTGTCCGTCCGCATCAAAAAAGCGCAAGCTGATATCACCGACACCGCCCGCGTCCGTGACTTCGTCAATTTCGCGAGAGGAAAAGACATTGCCGCTGCGTGCGAGCATGCTTGAGGGTTCCATCGCGCCAATGCCTACAATCGCAAGGGTAACCTTGCTGAAGAGATCCATCGTTTCTCGGACATAGGTGTCGCTCAGAAGAACCAGTTTGGCTTCGCGCGACTGTGCAACCCCCGGCGCACTCAGCACATGCGCTTCGCCGCCCGTCAATTTAGCAAGCCGCGTGGTGAGTTGATTGGCATGGATTTGCACCGTGGGATCGCCCATCCCGCCCAGCGTTTGAACAATGTGCTTGGCTTTGCCCGACTTCATCGGATGAATATTATCGACCATTTTTAAGATCGTTTCCGACCAGCTCGACACACCGATAACTTCATTTGGTTGCAATGTAGCCTCAAGGAAATGCGCCGCGGCTTCTCCGATGCGGGCCATGATCGCGCCGTCGCGGTCCTCTGAGCACTCGACCACAATGGCTTCGGCAATGCCGTATCTGGCGCGCAAGCCGGTCTCAAGCTCAGCATAGGTGCCAGAGGGAGAAACCACTGTGGTGCGTACGATCTCTTCTTCCTGGGCGCGCTTCAGCATGCGGGACACGGTCGCTTGGGAAATCCGCAAATGCTTGGCAATGTCCGCCTGGCGCTGGCTTTCGACGTGGTACATTTGGGCGACGCGTGCGATCAGTCTAAGTTCGTTCAGACGAGACATGCAGGGTCCTCTCCAAATGGTGTGAAGGGTTTCACTGTTCGCGAAGGGTCGTGCGTGCAATAGCCTCTTGCCACGCGTCCCGAGCCGTTTGTACTTGTTCACCAGTTTGTTGCGGTTGAAAAGGGTGCCCGTGCGCAGCCAAGGAAGAAAGAGCCGCAAGGTCGGGCCAAAATCGCGTCGCAAGCCCGGCAAGATGGGCTGCACCGATCGCAGAGGCTTCGGTGTTGCGGCAGGGCGTGACGGCATGCGCAAGGGTATTGGCGACAAGCTGCATCAAATACGGGTTTCCACTAGGTCCGCCATCGACAAAGAGGCGTCCGAAATCCGATCCTGTGCGGGCCATGATCTCGTAGACATCGGCAACTTGGTGGCTCAGGCTGTCAACGGCCGCCCGGGCGATATGTGCAGGATCCGAATTAAAGGACAGGCCGGATATCAACCCGCGTGCATGGCTGTCCCAATGGGGGGAGCCAAGGCCCACATGCGCAGGTACCAAACAGACGCCATCCGAACTCGGTACGGTCTGCGCCAACTCCAACAAAGCATCGATGTTCGCGAGACCCAGCATTCTGGCCGTCCATGGAAAGACCGAAGCGCTCACAAGGATGTTGCCCTCCAGCGCATAGGTCGACGTGCCATTTAAAGACCACGCGATCGTTGTGGTAATCCCTGGTGGCGGGGGGGTGAATGTTGGAATCGTCGTCATCACGGAAGAGCCGGTGCCAAAGGTGATCTTGCCGTCGCCATTTGAAAACGCGCCGTGGCCAAATAATGCCGCATGGGAATCGCCAATGGCTGATGCGATTGGAATTCCATCCGGTAAAACGCCCGTTGCGCGGGTTTCTCCGAAGATGTGGGATGAATCAAAAACCTCGGGCAGGCTGGCCGGATCGACACCAAACAGGGCGCAAAGATCAGGATCCCATTGATTTTCGGCAAGGTGAAAAAGTTGCGTGCGCGCGGCGTTGGACCGGTCGGTTGCATGCACCTCGCCACCGGAGAGTTTCCAGATCAGCCAACTGTCGACCGTGCCGATGCAGATGTCGACCGCATCATATGCGTGGTTCTCGATAAGCCAAGCGACCTTTGTCGGTGGGAACATTGGATCAAGCGGCAGGCCGGTCTTTTCGATCACGTCCGGCGCGTGTCCCGCACGTTTCAACGCATCGCAGGTGGCGGTGGTGCGGCGGCATTGCCATGTGATGACCGGACCAAGGGGTTGGCCCGTTTGTCGGTTCCAGATCAGGATGGATTCACGTTGGTTCGAAATGCCCAGGCCCACAATTTCTGTTTCAGGTGCCTTTCGCACGCATGTCGTTATGGCCTTTTGAGTCGCTGTCCAGATTTCATCGGCATCCTGTTGCACCCAACCTGATTGTGGATGGGCAATCGGCACCTCACACGCGCCGCTGGCAATAATCTCGCCGCTCTGATCCACCAAAATCGCTTTGGAGTTAGTCGTGCCTTCGTCGATCGCCAGGATGACCTGCTGCGCCACGCTTAACCCTTTCGTTTGATCAATTCGTGTGCACTCTTGGCGATATCCTTTGGCGACATGCCAAATTCATCCAACAGAAATTCCGCTGACCCGGTGGGGGCAAAGATGCCTGGAACACCAAGGCGTTTCATTGGGACGGGACTGTGATCAACGACAACCTCGGCCACGGCGCTGCCAAGGCCACCAAAAACGGTGTGTTCTTCGCAGGTTACGATCGCGCCTGTGTCTGTCGCAGCTGCGACAATGGCGTCAATATCGATGGGTCGGACCGAGGCCATATTCAACACCCGAGCCGAGACCCCCTGCGATGCAAGCAGAACCGCCGCGCTCATTGCGCGATGTGTCAGAGTGCCATTCGCAATGATCGTCACATCCCCACCATCACGGAGCAAATTGGCGCGGCCCAATTCAAAGATGTGATCGGCTGGAAGCAGATCGGGCACGCCAACCCGGCTCAGGCGCAGGAAACACCCACCTTGGTGTGTGGCAGCCCATTTGACCGCGGCGGCAGTCTCGATCCGGTCCGCGGGTGCAATCACAGGAACATTCGGCAATGCACGGATCCACGCAAAATCTTCGATAGAATGATGTGTCGCGCCAAGTTCGCCGTAAGCCATGCCTGAACTGATGCCCACTAGCTTCACATTGGTTTCAGAATAGGCCACGTCAGCCTTGATCTGTTCCAGCGCGCGACCCGTCAAGAAAGGAGAGGCCGCACAGACAAAAGGGATCTTGCCGCCATTCGCAAGGCCCGCGCCAACACCGACCATGTTTTGTTCTGCAATGCCGACATTGATCAGACGTTCAGGGAATTTTTCGCGAAACCCCGCCAATTTGGATGAACCAACCGAGTCGTTGCAGACCGCGACAACGTCGGTATTTGTTTCGCCAAGGGTTTCAAGTGTCCCGACAAAGGCGTCACGACAGTCATGCAGCGTGGCGGATTCAAGTGGCGCGGTCACTCTACGGTCTCCCCAAGTTCGGCCATCGCTTGCTGATACTGTTCTTCGCTTGGCACTTTATGGTGCCAAGCCACATTGTCCGACATGAACGATATACCGTGACCCTTTTTGGTATGGGCAACAATGCAATTTGGCACGCCAGGTATGATTTTATCCGTCGCCAATGCTGCGCAGATCTGGTCCATATCATGACCGTCGATTTCCTGAACGTTCCAGCCGAAAGCCTCCAGCTTGGGCCGCAAAGGGGCAATGTCGTTGGTATCCGCAAGGCGCGCGCCCTGTTGTAGACGATTGTGATCAATGATCAGTGTCAGATTGTCGAGTTTGAACTGGGTCGCGGCCATGACCGCTTCCCAATTGGAGCCCTCCTGCATCTCACCGTCCCCAGTGATCACGAAAGTGCGCCACGTGGCGCGGCTCAACTGCGCCGCCTTGGCCATGCCGACCGCGATTGGAAGGCCATGGCCAAGTGGACCTGTGTTGGTCTCGATTCCAGGCACCTTCGTGCGGTTTGGGTGTCCGTTTAGACGGGAGTGCGGCTGAAGAAAAGTCGAGATTTCCTCTTTCGGGAAGAAGCCTTTTTCGGAAAGTACAATATAGAGCGCCAGCGCTGTGTGCCCTTTACTGAGCACAAGTCGGTCGCGGTTTGGACAAAGCGGAGCATCGGGATCAACGGACATAACATTAAAATAAAGTGCTGTCAGCAGGTCGATAACGGACATTTCCCCGCCGACATGCCCTGCTCCCGCCTCAAAAACAGCTTGGATATCGCGGCGCCTGATACGATTTGCGAGTACACGGAGTTCAGGACTGTTCATGGCCGCTCCTGGATAAAAATTCACTTATAAGAAAACATGCAGTGTGTTTCCTTGTCAAGCAACTCGCAGCTCTTAGAGTCTGGATTCAAGTTGCTTTAGCGAGACTTGTTGATCAGTTGACAGGCTCAAGTTGATGTTTTAAGCATTTTGTATCTATACTGCATAAATATGCATACGGGGGGAGGTGCATGGCGATCACGACACCCAGATCAATCGGGAAGGCGAAGCTGTCGCAGTTTTTCTCGTTGAGTGGCGCGACGGGGCCGTTGATCGGGCTCATCCTGCTTTGTGTCTTCTTGTCGTTTGCGACGGATTCATTCCTGTCATTTCGCAATTTTCTTAACATTGCCGATCAGATCACCGTGCTTGGAATCATGGCGGTCGGAATGACCTTTGTTATCCTGATCGGAGGGATCGACCTTTCGGTGGGCTCCATCATGGCATTGGCGATGATGGTGCTTGGCTACATGAATGTTGAGGCAGGGATGCCAATGGGAGTAGCCATTGGCGCTGCTTTGGTGGCGGCAGCACTTTGCGGAGCAATTTCCGGGCTGTTGATCACAGAGTTCAGGGTGCCTGCATTCATTGCCACATTGGCAATGATGTCGATCGCACGCGGACTCGCCAACATGATCACCAATGGGTCGCAAATCATTGGCTTTCCCTCCTGGTTCAACATGGGCGCCATCATCCGGCAGTATGGATTCCTGACGATGACTGTGGCGGTGATGCTTGTCGTCTTTATCCTGGCCATTCTGTTTTTGCGGTTCCGAAAAGAAGGCCGGTCGCTATACGCCATAGGCGGTAACCCCGAAGTGGCGCGTCTCGCTGGCATCAATGTAAAATTGACCACTGTGCTGGTGTACACGGTGTGTGCTCTCTTGTCGGGGCTTGCTGGCGTTTTATTGGCTGCACGCCTTGACTCAGTGCAGCCAAGCTCTGGCGTGGCTTATGAACTTGACGCCATCGCTGCGGTTGTCATTGGCGGCACCAGCCTTTCGGGGGGAACAGGCGGTGTCGTGGGGACGCTTATCGGCGTCCTGATCATCGGTGTGCTGCGCAACGGTCTGAATTTACTTAGTGTTTCACCCTTCTTGCAGGCAGTCGTCATTGGCCTTGTCATCGTGCTCGCCGTGGCAGCCGAGACATTCAAGCACAGAAGAACATGAACGATCAAGGTTCCCGGGCAATGGGTGCCTTTTACCAAATGGTCCGCTAGGGCGGACTAAAAGCGGTCCAAAACAAGTGGATCGAACCAACACCAAGGAGGAGAAAACCATGAAGAATTTTACAAAAAGCCTGATCACGGCGACGGCAGTTGCCGCATTGGCCACATCGGTCAGTGCTGAGGGTGTCGGTGGTGTCGCCAAAATCGGTCTCGCGGTGCCAAACCTGCAAGCTGATTTTTTCAACCAGATCAAACTGGGCGTTGAAGGTTATGCAGAGAAACTCGGCATAGAAGTGATCGTGGTCGATGCCAAAAACGACACGGCGACGCAGGTCAGCCAGGTTCAGGATTTGATCACGCAGGGTATTGATGCATTCATTTACATTCCTGCTGGTGCTGCTGCTGCTGCGGTTCCCACGCGCCTGGCGCGTGCAGAGGGTATCCCGGTGATCAACGTGGATCGTGAGCCAGACGGCGAACCCGGTGACACCGTGATCTATGGAGAGAACGTTGTGTCAGCTTACCAAGTTTGCGACCATATCATTGGTCTTGCAGGGGGCGAAGGTAAGATGGTCGTGATCCACGGTCAAAAGGGTACGACGCCGGAAGTGCAACGCTTTGAAGGCTGCAAAATGGCCATCGACGAGAATCCCGGCGTTGAGCTGGTCGCACAGCAGTGGAGCCAGCAGTGGTCTCCCGATGAAGGTTTCCAGATTGCGCAAAACATGCTGCAGGCAAATCCGGACATCTCCATCATCTTTGGTCAGGCGGATGGCCTAGCGATGGGGGCTGCCAAGGCGGTCGAGGTTGCAGGCCTCGCGGATCAAGTCGTTGTCGGCGGTTATGACGGCGATGGGGCCGCGTTGGAATCCCTGGTTGCGTGCGATACGCCGTTTATTGTGACAGCGACGCAAAGCACACAAGCAATGGGTGTCCTGGCGGTGAACTCTGCCATCGCTGTGGCGAATGGTGCCTCCGTCCCTGCACGCCAGATCCCCAACGCTGTGCTGACAACTTGTGACGAAGCTGCGCAATTCGTAGAAAAGCACCCCTGAACCTAAGGGTGCCGGCACCGTGAAGCGTAGGGTGATGCCATGATTTCCGACGGTAATACGCCGATCCTGTCGTTGCGGAACATCAAGAAATCCTATGGACCGATTGAAGTTCTGCACGGCATCGATCTGGATGTATGTGCTGGCGAAGTCGTGGCATTGCTTGGCGAAAATGGTGCCGGCAAGTCTACGGTTTCCAACATCATTTCCGGTACGGTTCTACCGTCTTCCGGAGACATGACTTGGCAGGGCGCGCCTTATGCGCCCGCCAGCCCTCGCGAAGCGCTTGACGTTGGTGTGGGCATGATCCACCAGGAACTTCTGCTGCTGCCGCATTTATCGATTGCGGAAAATATTTTTGTCGGACGCTATCCCACCAAAGCAGGCATCATAGATCGCAAGTCCATGGAAGAGCGCGCGCACGAAGGCTTGCAACGTCTTGGATTGAACGTCTCGCCGCGTCGTTTGGTCGAAGGGCTGTCCACGGCAAATCAACAATTGATCGAAATTGCTAAGGCGCTGACGCTCAGGGCCCGGCTTCTTATTCTGGATGAACCGACTGCCGCACTCGGGGGCGATGAAACAACAAAACTGTTTGAACAGATCGAACGCCTGAAAGCTGATGGCGTCGGCATCGTTTACATTTCGCACCGCCTAGAGGAAATCAAGCGTATCGCGGATCGCATTATCGTGCTGCGGGATGGCGACAACGTGCAGAACTTTGAAAGTGCGGACGTGCCCGTGCGCACGATTGTTGAATCCATGGTGGGGCGCAGCCTGGATCGGATGTTCCCACCCATTCCAACCCCACAGGCAGAAACCACCCTTGAGGTCAGAAGCCTGACCTCTGATCGGGGCTATTTCACTGGTGTCGATTTCAAAGTGACTAAGGGTGAAATCTTTGGCATCGCTGGTCTTGTTGGTGCGGGGCGGACTGAGCTTGTGCGCGCCATTGCGGGGGTTGATCCAATCGCAGGAGGAGAGGTTCTGCTGGAGGGGCGCATCATCACGCCGCGCAGTCCAAGAGACGCCATCCGCAATGGGATCGTGCTGGTCCCGGAGGATCGAAAACTCCAAGGACTGGTGCTTGAGCATTCGATTGAAGAAAACATCGCCTACGCCAATATGAAAGAAGTCGCGCCTTTGGGATGGATTGCCGGCGCAACAGTCAAAACCTTTGCAGATGCCAATATTTCGAAGTTTGGCGTAAAGGGGCAAGGCCACCAGAACGCCTCTGAAATGTCCGGCGGCAATCAACAGAAAGTAGTTATTGCAAAATGGCTAGCGCGCAATCCGCGCGTCGTTGTGCTGGACGAACCGACCCGTGGGATTGATGTTGGTGCGCGATCCTCGATTTATGACATTATTGTCGGTCTCGCGGCGCAGGGTGTTTCAGTGATTGTCGTCAGCTCGGACCTGGAAGAGGTACTTGGCGTGTCCAACCGCGTTCTTGTGATGGCCCAAGGCAAGCAAACCGGCATTTTGTCACGCGATGAGGCAAATGACGTATCTATTATGGAATTGGCAACGCTTTGACACATCCTTTCGGCGACCCTTTAAAAGGAATTCTACATGTCTGAAACGACCCGTAACGCACCCGCACTGTTTGATCTGACCGGGCGTGCCGCCCTGATCACAGGAGCAGGGAGCGGCATTGGCCAGCGGATTGCCGTTGGGTTGGCGGAATGCGGAGCGGATGTTGCATTGCTTGACCGGCGATCTGATCATGGTCTGGCGGATACTGCTGCGCTGATTGCTGAAACGGGACGCAAATCGATTCAAATTGCTGCAGATGTTACGTCAGGTGAAGCAATGGCCGACGCTGTTGCACGCACAGAAGTGGACCTCGGCCCACTGCGTTTAGCGGTCAACGCCGCTGGTATCGCCAATGCCGAAGCGTGTGAAGACATGACCGAAGAGCAGTATCAAACGCTCATGGATATCAACATGAAAGGGGTTTGGTTGTCTTGTCAGGCAGAAGGGCGGGCCATGCTCGCACATGGAAAGGGCGGATCCATTGTGAACATTGGCTCAATGTCCGGTGTCATCGTGAATCGTGGCCTGAAACAAGTGCACTACAATGCCTCGAAAGCGGGCGTCATCCACATGTCAAAATCCATGGCGATGGAGTGGGTGGATCGCGGAATTCGTGTCAATTCGATCTCGCCGGGGTACACTGCGACTCCGATGAACACGCGACCGGAAATGGTGCATCAGACCAAGGAATTCGAAAGCCAGACACCGATGCAGCGAATGGCGGAGGTGGGCGAGATGGTGGGGCCTGCAGTTTTTCTGCTATCTGATGCGGCCTCTTATTGTACGGGCGTTGATCTGCTTGTTGATGGCGGCTTCTGCTGCTGGTGAGCAGTGTGGGCCTGCGTGTCGTCCTGTTGAAGGCAGGCAGGCGTATGCACGCCTGAAATGATGCGCATCAGTGTTCGCGCACAGCGTCAGTCTCGCAGAATGGCCATGCTTTTGCTGTTCCAACCCAGCCAAACGGGTTCTGGCCCAAAGGATCGACCGGTTTCCGCATCGGTGAAGGCGCGCAAAACTGCACCTTGTGCGTCGTCTACAGCGACATCGACCGCCATGCGGCTGCCCAGGAACGTTTTTCCGACCACTGTGCCCCGCACAGCATTCTGAGCTGCCGGGCGCTCAGGATATAACCCGAGCTTTTCAAGGCGGACCGATGCAGTGATCACATCTCCAACTTGCGGCGCGGAAACGGGCGCGCGGCCGGTCAGCGTTTGACCAAACCAATCCATGACAACGCTTTCACCTTCCCGGCCGCGCATCTCACCAGACAGCAAGTTTGTCTCGCCGATGAATTCCGCCACAAAGCGCGAAGCAGGGCGGAAATACAGCTCTTCTGGGGTGCCGTCCTGTTCTACTTTGCCATCGTTCATCACAACGATGCGATCCGACATGGTTAGCGCTTCTTCTTGGTCGTGGGTCACAAAGAAGAAAGTCTTGTTTGTCCGTTGCTGGATGGATTTGAGCTCCAGCTGGACCTGACCGCGCAGCTTTGCATCAAGCGCGCCCAATGGCTCATCCAGCAGCAAGAGTGCTGGATCAGGCGCCAGAGCCCGTGCAAGGGCAACCCTTTGGCGCTGACCACCTGACAGTTGGCCGGGATAGCGGTCGCCGTAAGCGCCAAGCTCCAGAAAGGCCATGATCTCTTCCTGACGTGCGCGGATCGATCTGCGGTCCATACCTTTGAGTTCCAGGCCGAAGGCGATGTTCTGGCTGACGGTCATATGCGGGAACAGGGCATAATCCTGAAAGACCATGTTTACATTGCGCTTTTCGGGCGGTTGATGCGTCACGTCCTTGCCATCCAGCAGGACCCGACCCGTGGTTGGCCGTTCAAACCCGCCAAGAATGCGCAGTGTCGTGGATTTGCCGCAACCCGATGGGCCGAGGAAGGTCACAAAGGCGCCGCGTGCAATATCGAGCGTCAGATCATGGAGCGCAACCGTATCACCGAAGTGCTTTGAAACGCTTTCAATCCGGACAAGAGGTAGGGCCTGGTTCATGCGTCGGTTTCCTTTTTCATACGGCGGGTAAACCGTTCGGCCCAGATGCCGACGACTGCGGTGAGCACCAAGGCAACCGTCGCGATGGCGTTGATCTCGGGGGACATGCCGGATCGCAGTTTGGCAAAGATCAGGACAGGCAGTGTCGGATCGTATCCGCCCAGAAAGAAAGAGCGGACAAAGTCGTCAAAGCTTAGAAGCAGGCAGAAAATACTGGCGCCAAGAATGGCGGGGACCAGGTAGGGCAGGGTGATCCGCGTAAAGGCGATGATTGGATCCGCGCCAAGATCGCGGGCGGCTTCAATCTGGCTTTTGGGCAAGGTGGAAAGGCGGGCCATCACCACAAGCGCCACAAAGGGTACGTTGTGTACAGCATGCGCCCAAATGATTGCGCCCATGCCGGGTTCAATGCCCCACCAGCGCGCATAAATGCGAAAAGCGATCGCCGAGATGATGCCAGGCACGAGTGCGGGCAAGATGGTCAAGCCAAAGACAGCGGCGCGTCCAAGGAAGCTGCGTCCCTCCAGTAAGACTGCGATCCAGGTGCCGACCACGACGGAAATCAGGGTCGACAAAACGGCGATCACAATCGAATAGGTGAGGGTGGAGAGCACCTCTGCGTTTGAGAAAACCCCGATGTACCAATCAAGGGTCCATGAGCGGATTGGGAAGCCGATGAATTTGCTGTCCTTGAACCCCATCAGGATCATGAGCAACAGCGGCACAAAGACATAAAGCACGAAAGCCCAGTAGACGCAGGACAGCAGAATCCGGTTGCCTTTGATCATTTGGTGTCTCCCTTGCGCAGGGCATACATCAACTTTTGAAAGACGCCGGTCAGCAGCAATGCCGTCACGAACATGATCGTCGCAAAAGCGGCGCCCGTGGGCCACTGATCACCGGCCACGTGGAAGAACCCGGCAATGGTTTCCGCAAAGACAGTGGTGGAGGGGCCACCCAACAGCACCGGCGTGGCGTAAAACCCTGTCGAGATCAAAAAGACCAGCGTACATCCAGAAGAAATCCCTTCCAGCGTCAATGGCAGGGTGACACGGCGAAACCGCGTCCATGCGCCCGCACCCAGATCAGCGGCGGCCTCACCATAGCTTTTGGGTAATTTTTCAAGCGCCGAATAGAGCGGCAGCAGCATATAAAGCGCTGTCAGATAAACGATGCCCATCCCCATGGAGAACCCGGTGTACATGAACGGAATAGGTCGGTCGATCAGCCCGAACCACTTTAGAGCGAGGTTCACCGCACCTGTGTTGCCCAGCAAGATCATGATTGCATAGGTGCGCACGATTTCTCCCACCCAGAACGGGATGAGCAAGAGCAGTAGCATGAGCATTTGGTTTTTTCGGCTGACATGACGCGCCAAGAAGTACGCCACCGGATAGGTCAGAAGCAGCGTGCAAAACGTCAGCACAGCGGCAAAAGACAGTGTGCGAAAGAAGGGTTGCCAAAAAATGCGGTCGCCGAAAAACCGCGTATAGTTATCCAGCGTAAAGTGTTGCTCGACTCCGGGGGCTACCGGGTAGGCATCGGTCAGACTAACTCGGAGCATTTGCAACATAGGGCCCAGATGTTGCGTGAGCACCCATAAGATCGGGAGAATGGCAAGGATCAGAAACTGGCGGCGCGGCGAGGCCGTGACAATATCCATAAGGATTTTGTATGGGCGCCAGCACACCAATTTGCCCCAGAAGGGGCGCTCAGACTCATTCTTGCCAGCCGGTTTCCCAGCCGCCTGCGTGTTCGCGTCATTGCTCATGTGGAGCGTCCCGATCAGGTTGTGACGTCTTGCCCAACGTAAACGTCGGGCAAGGGCCTTGTCTTGAAACGCAGCTTTCGGATCAGGCTGCTTTGATCGCCTCGACTGCCGGATCCACGAGGCTGTATTTCAGCTCGTTTGCCTCGGCGCGGAAAAACTGCAGGTTGGCCAGTTCTTCTTCGGGGAAGGACGTGGATTTCTTTTCGAGATCAGTCAGATACTGGGTTGCATCCTTGTAGGTCGAAATGAAACCCGATGCCTTGGTCATCGCGGCACCAATTTCCGGTGACGCCAGAACGGCATCAAGGAACGTATACGCGTTGTCTGCATTAGGCGCATTGTTGGCAACATTGAACGTGTAGACAAACCCGTAAGATCCTTCTTGCGGGATCGACATGCCCAGCGGGAAGCCATCGTTGATCAAAGCCGCCGCCGGACCATTCCAGCTGTGACCCAGAGCGATGTCCTGGTTGACAAACATCTGCTGAATTTCAGCACCACCGTCGTAGTACTTGCGCACCAGCGATTTCTTGTCGATCAGGAATTGTTTGGCTTCCTCGACTATGGCTGCGGCTTTGTCAGGGTCGTCCATATAAGCGACCATATTGCCATCGTAGCCCTTCATCAGCATGACAATCGACATCATATCCTGAATGATGTATGCGGTTTGCCCGCTGTATTTTTCAGAGAACAACACATCCCAGCTGCGCGCTTCTTCGGGGCTGACCAGCTCGGTGTTGTAGGACAAGACCTCCATGCCTGACAGGATCGGCGCACCCCATTTATTGCCATTGATCGTCGACCAGTCGCTTTCAGAAAAAGTCGGGTTGATATTGCCCCAGTTGCTCAGGCGACTGGTGTCGAGCGGTGCGAGCAACTCGCTGTCGATGAACTGCAAAAAGCGATGGCCTGCCACCGTCATGATATCGACGGTCGGGTTGGGTGCTTCGGCTGCCAATAGGTTGAACTGCTTACCCTGATCGTCCACCAGGCGGACGTTGACCTTGATGCCGGTTTCGCTTTCGAACTGCTCTTTGAAAGCCTGCGGGACAAAATCATTGTAGGTCCAGATGTTCACTTCCCCACCTGCGGCGGCGGCTCGGCGCAGATATGCAGGGCTTGCAAGTGCTGCACTTGTCGCGGCGGCGGTGCCCAGAAAGCGACGGCGATTAAAAGTAAAGTTGGTCATGTCAGGCGTCTCCTTGTCGGTTCAGGTTTTATCCGTATCTTTTGCAGTCATCACACCGTTTCGGGCGTCGCCTGCAGCATGCCGGTACGGGCGGCGCGTTGCAGATCTTCAAGGCTAAAGCGATCAAGCTCCAGCGCGTTCAGAATTTCGTTTTCAGTGCTGAAATCTCGACCATACATCGCCGAAAAAATCTCGATCCCTGCTTCATGCAATGTGGCGGGGCGCCCTGCCAACCGCCCTAAAACTGCCGTCAATTGCAGTCCATAAGGCACGTCTTCGGTCACATAGCGACTGTCAGCAGTGGCCGGACCTGTACCCCCGTTGCCGTGCGCATGCATCTGCTGGTTCATCTGGGAAATAGAGGCCACGGGGACATGAAAGCTTAGATGGAAATGTTCAAAGATTGTTTTGACCTGAAGCCCTAGCGCGTCTGCGATGGCCAGTCGTTCCAAGTCAAGCTGCTCCAGCAAACGCCCGATCTTGGGGGTCACGTTTTGCCCCTGACTCCAAGTTTCCCCGCGTTCCATGCGGGTGATGTTGCCAAGCGCAATTCCAAGATGGTTCTGCGGGTTCAAGTTGGAGAGCGAAATCGCCAGCAGTCCGTCACGCGGTTGGAACCGGTCGCCAAAAAGCCGTTGGCAGAGCGCGAGCGCCTCTCCAGCATCGCTTTCGGGCAGGGTGCAGAGATCAACGCGGCTACGCAGGGTGTTGACCTGCATTGCAGCGCCCTCTTGGCGGCGCCCGGTCACCACAGTCGTGCCCCAAGCCGTGATCGGCGCGTGGATTCCACGAGCAGCGAGCTTTTGCATCAGATAGATCGCGCCAAACGAGGCATGCGACGAGATGATCACATGCTGCCCTGCGCGGATATGTGGTGCCAGGGCGTCCAACACGGTTTTATGCCCATAAGCGGGCAGGGCGATGACCAAAGCGTCGTTTTCAGCGGCGAGTTCCGCTGCTGACATAGCGATCTGCGGCGTGCAGGTCGTCTCGATTGCACCTGACGCGCAAAGCGGTGTGTCCTGCAGCGCTGCTGTTCCGCGCCCCGAAGGCGACCACAACATCGGCGCGTGGCTCTGTGCGTGCAAAAGGGCAGCAGTGCCAAATGCAATGGATCCAGCACCGGCGATGCCGACGGAGATGCTCATGTCTCGACTCCTTTACGCACTGGATCGCCCAAAACATGCATTAAGCGGTTTGCCCAACCAAACAGCGCAGCGGAGAGGATCAAATCCAGGATCTCTGCATCCGCTAGCCCGGCGTTGCGCAATGCCTGCATATCATCAGGTTCAGCGGTTGGCGGTGATTGCGCTGACTTTCGTGCAAAGTCGAAGATTGCCCGATCCCGTGGGTTTAGATCGGCCTTCTCACCCTTTGCAAAAAGCGCGTCGGTGACATGCGTGTCCTTTTCCAGTTGGGCATGACGGTCCGCGTGCACAGCGGCGCAGTAAATGCAGCGGTTCACCATCGAGGCCGCCAGGGCACCAAGCTCCCGTTCAGCTCGAGACATGCCGCCCGCATCATACATGATCGCGTTGAACAGCGGCGAACGTACGGCAAGGCTTTCGACATCATGCGCAAGGGTCAGCACATAGTCGGATACTTTGGTGTTTGAAGGCGTAACCTGCAGGGCGTCGCGCTGCGCCTGCGTGGCATCCTCCAGTTTCACAGGCGTCACACGAGGTTGCCAATGCGGCACCTTGCGGGTGAATTTATGGACCACATGACTCATGCGGGCGTGCTTTGCATCAGGCGCAACCCAGCGATGACACGGATCTGATAGGCGACAAAGGCGATCAGTTCGCATAACCGCACAATGTCGGCGTCTGCAACTCCTGCAGCTTGCAGGCTGGACACATCCTCGGCGGCTACGTCGCGTGTGTGATGTGCCACCTTGTCCACAAAGGCAAGAACCGGGTCCAGTTCATGCGCTGCGTTGTCTGCCGCAGGATCGGCGAGTGCTGCATGGCCTCCGGCCGCCGCGAGATAGTGCTCGGTCAGTAGTGCATCATCAGAAAGACGCGCAATGCGTGCGGCCAGTGCAGCCCTCACGTCATGTTCGAACGTGCCAGTTTCATTGGGGCGCAACACGGCGTCTTCGGCGGCTTGGCTCATCCGAAAAATCGCGTCCCGACCCAAGGCAGCGCCCGCTACTGGATCTGTCGCACGCAGGTTTGCCTGCTGCAAAATGGTCGTCTCAAAGAGTGTCATGCGACCGCGCCGCGCTTTGGTGCCGTTGTGGCTTCAAGATCAGAGGCTTCCCATTCATCCCCGACAAGTTCTGGCTTGGCGTAACTCTGCAATGCTTCCCAATGGGTTTGCACGTCTTCGGTATAGAGCGCACCGGCGATGGACCTGGCGAGCCAAGCCGCACCATCGCTGATGCCCGGAATGTCGCCGCTGACCTTACCAAGACTGGCCGACGCGCCGTAATTGAAGCAATACACATTAGCAAGCCAAGGAGCTGAGCCGGGCTCTTTTTCGCGAAAGGAAAAATCCGCATTCAAATAGGGGAAACGCCCAAGATCGTCGCATGCTTCGTTCTCAGAAGGTGTGTAAACATCTTTCCAAAGCAGGATGTTACCAGCTGTTTCCCCAAATTCGGTACGGGCCATCGGGTCAATGACAAAGCCGGTGCCAAGGATCACGAAATCAGCCTCGTAGCATGTGCCATCCACAAAATGAACAGTGGCGGTGGTGTCGCTGTATTCGATCTGTGTAGTGACTTTGCCAAAGTGGAAAAAGGCGTTGTCATGGCGACTGACCCGCAGTGTCGAACCTCGTGGAGAAGGCGTTTGCGTCGCAAAGCTGTACTGCATAAAGCGCCAGCGCCATTCGTCATTCATCTGGGCGTACCCGGCGGTAAAGCCAAAGCTGCCGATGCCCATCATTTTGTTGATTGTCGGCATATCGCGGCGGCGGATCAGGTGACGGACTTCGGCCGCGCCGTGCTCCAAGGCTTCTGCAGCATTATCAACGGCCGACGCACCGACGCCGATGACCGCAACGCGCTTGTCTTTGAGTGCCGGAAAGTCGATGGCATCCGCACTATGGGCCCAGAATTGGCGCGGCACATCTGCTATAAATGCAGGAATGTTTGGCCCCCCGGTACCATCGCGTCCGGTTGCAAAGATCAGTTTTCGGGTCAGGATGGTTTCTTGAGCGTCCCCAGAAACCGTCAAGCGCAACAGATCACCTTCGGGCTCGACACGATCAACTGAGATACCGTTTTCAATTGAAATATCAAGAGCATGCCTGTACCAGCGCAGGTAGTCCATCCACATCGGGCGCGGAATTTTGTCCAGCGCATCCCACGCTTTCGCGCCAAATTGGGCGCGGTACCAGGCCTGGAACGTCAAAGCGCCATGCCCGTAAGCCGGTCCGGTCAACGTTTTGGGCGACCGTAGGGTCTCCATCCGGGCATAGTTGAGCCAAGGGCCCTCGTGCCCGACTTCAGAGCGGTCCAGAACACGTACATTTTGGATGCCGCCGGTGGCTAGACTAAACCAGGCCAGCATACCGCACATACCACCGCCAATGATCACAACATCGCTGACGCCCGGCGTGCGCGGCACCCAGTCCTTTCCCGGGTAGCACAGGAATGCGAGATCTTCCTGCAGGCGGGCTTGAAGAACCTGCAAGCCCTTTGCATCGATATGCGACAGATCAGTCTGCGTCATCAGCGCCATCCTTTTGGCGGGAGTGCCTGTTAATGTAACAGTTATGTTACTTTGTTCACTCCGTATGCAAGTCGTCAATGCGAAAGGCGTCGATATGTCCGTGTCGTGGCCCGCTGCTACGATCTTGTCTCCGAGGTGGATAAATTGCAGGCAAAATGGCGCTATAGCGGTCTGAGCTGTGATGCAGTCCATCCGTAGCGCCATATGTTCTCCACCAACGTGCTGGTTCCTGTTCTTAGACTACATCTAAGAATCGAATTGCCGTTTAAAACTCTGGCTTTGTTGTTGAATTTCAAGCTAGCGCTTGATAATAGAGGCATAGCAACCGAGAGTGATCCAATCACTTGTTCGCGGCCCGATTTGAGGTGGAACGCGACGGTGCATTCCCCTCGGACGTATAGTTTGACCAGCCGCGATGCGGCGGCACAATGTGCGAGGCGCTGATGAAACGAAACTTTTTTGACCTACCGGATGGTGTCATTTATCTTGATGGCAATTCACTTGGGCCCCTTCCGAAAGCCGCAACCGCGCGGCTGGCTGAAGCGGCCCAGGACCAATGGGGTGGACTCCTGATCCGGGGGTGGAACGATGCTGGTTGGATGCAGATGCCCGCGCGCCTGGGGGACCGTATCGCCCCGTTGATCGGCGCGCCGCCATGCAGTGTCGTCGTTGGAGACACCCTGTCCATCAAGGTCTTCCAAGCGCTGTCAGCTGCGTTGAATATGCGGCCAGATCGCACAGTAATCCTGTCTGACAGCGGAAATTTTCCAACTGATCTTTATATGGCCGAGGGGCTGGTAAAGGCGCTGGATCGCGGTTTGGAATTGCGTATCGTCGCGCCCGAGGACGTTGCGGCGCATATCGATGACAGCGTTGCCGTTCTGATGCTCACGCAAGTGGATTACCGAACCGGTCGCATGCATGACATGGCGGCGCTGAGCGATCTGGCACGCGCGGCGGGCGTGGTGACGCTGTGGGATCTGGCCCATTCGGCCGGTGCTGTCCCGGTTGACTTGACGGGGTGCGAGGTCGATTTTGCGGTTGGGTGCACCTATAAATACCTCAATGGCGGACCAGGTGCGCCAGCGTTTATTTATGTGCGTCCTGCGCTTTCACACAAGGTTGATCCGATCTTGTGTGGTTGGCTCGGGCATGACCAACCCTTTGCGTTCGACTTGGCCTATCATCCCGCGGTAGCTGTCCAGCGCATGCGCGTAGGTACGCCTCCGGTTTTGCAGATGGCGGCGCTTGATGCCGCGTTGGACGTTTGGGATGGCATCACTATGGACGCGGTGCGTGCGCGCTCCATCGTGTTGTCGGAGCTCTTTATCAAAGAGGTGGAATCCCGTTGCCCGGACCTGACACTGGCCAGCCCGCGCGACAGTGCCCTGCGCGGCTCTCAAGTCTCGTTTGCGCATCCGGAGGGATATGCGGCCATGCAAGCTCTTATTGCCCGTGGTGTGATCGGTGATTTCAGGGCGCCTGACATCATGCGGTTCGGTTTTACGCCGCTCTATCTGGATGAAAGCGACATCCTAAAGGCCGTGCATATTGTTGAGGACGTGATGATCCACGCTCTGTGGGACAACCCGCAATACCAGCAGAAGGCTGCGGTGACATGAGCGGCGACGGTCCCTATGATACAGCGTGTGCGGGTGCCCAGATGTCCTTTGCGGACAAGATGAGCTACGGCGATTATCTGGCGCTCGATAAGATCTTGACGGCGCAAAACCCGCGCGGGACGCAACATGATGAGATGCTTTTCATCATCCAACACCAGACGTCTGAACTTTGGATGCGATTGGCACTACATGAGCTCAACGCGACCCGCCAGGCACTGCGTCAAGACCGGTTCCAGCCCGCGTTTAAAATGCTGTCGCGTGTTGCCAAGATATTTGAGCAGCTGAACAATGCCTGGGATGTTTTGCGCACGATGACGCCGAGCGAATATACTGCATTTCGAGATGATCTGGGGCAGTCTTCAGGGTTTCAGTCCTATCAATACCGCTTGATCGAATTTGTCGTCGGCAACCGCAACGACGCGATGTTGAAGCCGCATGCACACCGCCCTGATCTGTCTGCGCTGCTGGAGGCGGAACTTGAAAAACCAAGCCTATATGCCGAAGCCATCGGGGCACTTGCCCGCGGTGGGTTCGAGATAACCTCGCAACACTTGGAACGCGATCCTCGGTTGCAGTATGTCTATGACGAAAGCGTCGCGCGTGCTTGGATTAGGGTTTACGAACAACCTGAAACCTACTGGACGCTGTACGAACTGGCGGAGAAGCTGGTCGATTTCGAAGACTACTTCCGTCGGTGGCGCTTCAATCATGTAACCACGGTCGAACGCGTCATCGGCTTTAAGCGCGGCACCGGCGGGACAGGCGGGGTCAGTTACCTCAAACAGATGCTGTCTACAGAGCTCTTTCCCGAGCTTTGGCGGATTAGAACAGACCTCTAACATGTTGAAAAAATTATTCTATGCGCTTTGGTTTGCTCTAAATGTTCTCAGTCAAGTCAAAGAGCGGCCCACCGCGCCACCTGGGAAACCCGTAACCGTTCACAAGTACCACGTCCACATCATCAGACCCGCGCGCAATGCCATCACGGATCACAGCGTGCGCTTCTGACCTGAGACGCGTCAGGATTCGAGCCATGATCTCTTCGTCGGAAAAATCGCGTGGTGTCATATTTTTCGCGACCCGTTCTTGTGTAATTATGCCAGCGACATAATCTGACGGCGCGCGCCCTGCGTCTGTAAAATCATACCATCCAGCACCGGTTTTGCGTCCAAAACGCCCTGCCTCGCACAGCCGGTCGGCAATCTGCACGTATCGCTCGGACGTGGGTCGCGTTTGGGCGCGACGTTTGCGCATGGCCCAGGCGATGTCGAGGCCTGCGAGGTCCTGCATTTCGAAAATGCCCATCGCAAAGCCATACGCGCGCATGGCGCTGTCCACCGCATTTGGGCTGGCCCCGTCTTCGATCAGGAAATCCGCTTCCTGTCGGTAGGCCGACATGATCCTGTTCCCAATAAATCCATCGCAAACGCCAGCGAAAATGCCAATTTTTCCCAATGATTTAGAGAATGAAGCTGCAGTGGATACTACATCTTGTGCAACGCCGTCCGGCAAAACAATTTCCAGCAACTTCATGATGTGTGCGGGTGAGAAAAAGTGCAGACCGAGGGCCCGCGACGGATCGCGCAAAACACTAGCGATTTCGTTGACATCAAGGTAGGAGGTGTTTGTCGCAAGGATCGCATCTGGGCGGGTCACGCTATCTAACTGGCGAAAGACGTCCTTTTTGATCTCCATATCTTCATATACCGCTTCGATGACCAGATCAGTTTGCGACAGGGCGGCGTATGTGCATGCGGATGTGAAGGCGGCCATGGTCGCGTCACGAGACGCAATCAGCCCCCGCTGCGCGGACTTTTCAAGTGATCTTGAAATGGTGTGTTGTGCGCCGTCAGCACGGTCTTGAGTCTGTTCGACCAACGTCACTTTGTACCCGCGCAGCAGGCAGGCCGTCGCGATACCAGCGCCCATGGTACCGCCACCAACCACGCCGATATGGTACAAAGTGCGCGCAGGCACTTTTGTGCGCGGATCTTTCAATGTCCGTCGCTCGGCAAAGAATATGTGTCGCAGGGCTGCACATTGCGGGCTGGCCTTCAGCGCCAGAAACGCACTACGCTCTGATGAAATTGCAGCTTCAACGGAGAGCTTTAAGGCACGTTCAACTGCGGCGACTGCCGCCGAGATCGAGGTTTGTCCTCGCGCGTTACTGAGCAACTTCGCGCGGGATTGATCAAAGGTTGCTGCGTCAAACGGCAGTACGGATCTTTGGAGGGTTGGTTTGCGGGTTGTTGTTACCTGAGCCAGCGCGTTGGCTTCAGATTGCAAATCGTCCGGCGCAATAGCGTCGATTAATCCAGCCTTCAGGGCGTCGGGCGCGGAGATTGGTCTGCCCCCTGCGACCATTATCAAGGCTTTTTCAGGAGCGATCAGGCGCGGTAGGCGTACTGTACCGCCTGCGCCTGGAATCAGCCCGAGTGTGACTTCTGGCAATCCAAGCTTTGTTGTTGGTGTGGCGACGCGCGCATGGCATCCCATGGCCAGCTCCAACCCGCCGCCCAAGACTGTGCCGTGAAGGGCAGCGATCCAGGGTTTTTGCGCCATTTCGATGGCGTCAATCACCTCAGGCAAATGTGGGGCAAGCGGCGGCTTGTCAAACTCGGAAACATCCGCCCCGGCGACAAATGTGCGTCCGGCGCAGGACAAGACGATGGCGCGGATACTGGCATCCGCGTTTGTCTGCGCGACCGCGTCCATCAAGCCCTGCCGTACGGTAACCGAGAGTGCGTTGACGGGCGGATTGTCAATCAAAACATGCGCAATAGCGTCGTGACGTTCCACTGAAACGGTCATGGGCGTGATCCCACGCAGCCTTCAGGCAGGTCGGCCAGGACCACCAAAAACGGCCGTGCATTTGGCCTACGGGCGCCCAAGCACACGTGCCCAAGTTGCGTCTCTGGCGATGTGCAGCAGCGGCGATGAGGTGTCATGCAAAGTTCCTTTGCGTCTTTCACATTGATACGCTGTGTAATCAATATATTTCAAGTTTGAAATTTTATGCTTGAAATATAATTTCAACTCAAGGAAGATTAGCAAGAAGCGAATGGGGAATGTAGATCATGCGGATAGCTTGTCTTGGAGGCGGACCTGCGGGGCTCTATTTTGCCATTTCCATGAAGCGTCGCAACCTATCGCATGAAATAACAGTGATCGAGCGCAATCGCCCCAATGATACCTTTGGCTGGGGCGTTGTGCTGTCGGATGAAACGCTTGACAATCTTGCGATCAACGACCGCGAAAGCGCCGAGGATATTCGCGCACATTTCGCCTACTGGGACGATATTGCGCTGCATTACAAAGGGGAGCGTCTGGTTTCTTCTGGTCATGGGTTTTGTGGCATTGGTCGGCAAAAGCTGTTGTCTCTGCTGCAAACCCGGGCGCGCGATTTAGGCGTGGATTTGCACTTTGAGACCGAGGTGGGCAGTGCTGAAGACTACCGCAAAGACTACGATCTTGTGGTGGCCAGCGACGGTTTGAATTCCAAGACGCGGACGCTGTACGCTGAGGCTTTCAAGCCAGAAATCGAAGAACGCCTGTGCCAGTTTGTTTGGCTTGGCACCCATCAACGTTTCGACGATGCTTTTACATTCATTTTTGAACAGACCGACAAGGGGTGGGTTTGGGCGCACGCCTATCAATTCGATGATCAGACGGCGACATTTATCGTCGAATGCAGCCAGGCGACCTTTGATGCCTGGGGTTTTGGTGAGATGTCGCAGCAAGATAGCATCAAGACCTGCGAAGAGATTTTTGCCGCACATCTTGGCGGTCATGCTTTGATGACCAATGCGCATCACATTCGTGGATCAGCATGGCTTCGGTTCCCGCGCGTGCTCTGTGAAACGTGGAGCCATGAGAATGTCGTCCTTCTCGGGGATGCGGCTGCGACGGCGCATTTTTCGATTGGATCAGGCACCAAGCTGGCATTGGAAAGTGCCATCGCGCTTGCGGATTTAATCCATTCAGAGACCGATTTGCCCAGAGCCTTCAAGCGCTATGAAGCGGACCGGCGCCTTGAAGTGCTGCGTTTGCAATCTGCGGCACGCAATTCGTTGGAGTGGTTCGAGACGGTGGAGCGGTATCTCGATCTTGATCCGGTGCAGCTGAACTATTCGATGTTGACGCGCAGCCAGCGGATCAGTCACGAAAACCTGCGCGCCCGCGATAAGGAGTGGTTGGAAGGGGCCGAGCGCTGGTTCCTGATGCAAAGTGGATGCAAGCCCGACGCTTCGCTACGTGCGCCGATGTTTGCGCCTTACAAATTGCGGAACATGTCGCTGAAAAACCGCATCGTGGTGTCCCCCATGGCGCAGTACAAAGCAGAAGACGGATGCCCGACGGATTGGCATTTGACGCATTATGGCGAACGGGCCAAGGGCGGGGCCGCGTTGATCTATACGGAAATGACGTGTGTCAGCGCGCAGGGTCGGATCACGCCTGGGTGTCCCGGCCTTTACGCACAGGCTCACGAAGCCGCGTGGTCTCGTATAACCAGCTTTGTCCATCAACATACGGACGCGCGGATTTGCTGTCAGATCGGTCATTCCGGGCGCAAAGGGTCAACACAACTCGGCTGGGAAAAGATGGACGCGCCCTTGCCAGTTGGAAACTGGGATATCCTCAGTGCCTCTGCTATTCCCTGGTCGTCGCAGAATGCCACTCCGCGCGAGATCACTGAGAGCGAGATGGCAGAGGTTACGGAACAGTTTGTGGCCGCCACCGAGATGGCCGCGCGCGCTGGCTTTGACATGATCGAATTGCACGCGGCCCATGGATATCTGGTGTCCTCTTTCCTGTCGCCGGTGTCCAACCAGCGGCATGATTCCTATGGCGGCTCTTTGGAGAACCGCTTGCGCTGGCCTTTGGCACTCTACGCAGCGATGCGCGCGGTCTGGCCTAAAGAGAAACCGATGTCGGTACGCATTTCGGCGAATGACTGGGTCGGCGAGGCGGGCGTGACCCCGCAAGACGCAGTGGAGATGGCCCGCGCGTTCGCCGGTGTTGGAGCGGACCTTATCGATGTGTCCGCGGGTCAGACGACGGTGGATGCAAAGCCAGTTTACGGTCGAATGTTCCAAACACCGTTCAGCGATCGTATCCGCAACGAGGCGGGTTTGTGCACGATGGCTGTCGGGAACATCTTTGAGGCGGATCACGCCAATTCGATCCTGATGGCGGGGCGTGCAGATCTGGTGGCGATTGGCCGTCCACATCTGGCGGATCCCTACTGGACCTTGCGCGAGGCCGCCCGGATCGGGGATCGATCCGCGCCCGATTGGCCGCTGCCTTACCTTGCGGGCCGGGATCAGGCTTGGCGCCTTGCCGACCGTGAAACCGAAGCAGTACGCGCATGAGGCGGGTTTTGGTTACAGGGGGCGGTACTGGCATTGGACGCGCGATCGCACATGCTTTTTGCGATGCAGGTGATGCGGTGGTGATCTCCGGACGACGTCTTGAGCCACTTGAAGCTACAGCACAGGACCGCAACATAACCTGCCAAATAGCGGATGTAACGGACGAAGCTGCAGTCTCGACACTGTTCGACGCTCCCTTCGATGTTGTCGTTGCGAACGCAGGAGGCGGCACATCCAGCAAACTGGGGGCGACCTCCCTTGCAGATTGGAATGCGACGCTGGCGGTCAATTTGACCGGTACCTTTCTGACCTTTCGCGCTGCCCTCGCTGATATGCCGGACGGCGGTCGCCTGATCGCCATTGCATCGACGGCAGCCTTGCAAGGTCAGGCAATGATCCCAGCTTATGCGGCCGCCAAACATGGGGTGCTGGGGCTGGTACGTTCGGTTGCGCAAGACGTTGCAGCGCGCGGCGTAACCTGCAATGCCATCTGCCCGGGTTTTACGGATACAGAACTGGCCGAGACCGCGATCAAAGGGGTGATGGCGCGTTTTGACATTAGTCGCGAAAAGGCAACAGGCATGGTCACTTCAGGCAATCCGCAAGGGCGACTGATTGCGCCTCAAGAGGTCGCAGCCACAGCGCTTTTCCTGGCATCTCCTGCAGCTGCATCGATCAACGGCCATGCTCTGTCCATTTCCGGAGGCGAGATATGATCGCAAAACCTTCACAGACAGACGAACCGGCGTCAAAGGCGCGGCTGCGGCTTTGGTTGCGCTTGTTGAAGCTGTCTTCGGGGATCGAGACAGAATTGCGGCGCCGCTTACGTGATGAACATGATACCACGTTGCCGCGCTTTGACGTGATGGCGGCGTTGTCACGTCATCCAGATGGACTCAAGATGAGTGATCTGTCGGATTACCTGAAAGTTTCCAATGGTAATGTGACGGGTATTGTGGACCGCCTGACCGAAGAGGGAATGGCGCTGCGGGTTGCGATCCCCGGGGACAGGCGTGCGCAATTGGCACGCTTGACGCCCAAGGGACACGACGCGTTTGCCGCGCTGGCTGAACATCATGAAGGATGGATCGATGCCCTGCTTGGAGGTCTGTCATCCGAGGAAACAGAAGTGTTTGTTGATCTTTTGAACAAGGCCCAAGCCGCACAGGACACGCTATGACACGCGCCGAAGCAAAACACTTCCGATGTGAAATCAAAGACGGTGTCGCGCGCGTTTCGCATGATCGCCCTGACCGTAAGAACCCCTTCACATTTGAGAGTTACGCCGAACTGCGTGACTGGTTTCGTGCGCTGGTAGATGCAGAAGACGTGCATGCCGTTGTGATCCTGTCCAACGGTGGAAATTTCAGCTCAGGCGGAGATGTGCATGACATCATCGGTCCATTGACCCGCATGAACATGAAAGAACTGCTGCGCTTTACCCGAATGACTGGCGACTTGGTCAAGGCGATGATCCACTGCGGCAAACCCATCATTGCGGCGGTTGACGGGGTCTGCGCGGGGGCGGGCGCGATCATGGCTATGGCCTCAGATCTGCGTTTGGCAACGCCGGAGGCAAAGACTGCCTTCCTGTTTAACCGCGTGGGTCTTGCGGGCTGCGATATGGGGGCCTGTGCGCTTCTACCTCGGATCATCGGGCAGGGCCGGGCGGCGGAATTGCTCTACACCGGTCGTACCATGCGTGCCGCGGAAGGCGAAGCCTGGGGGTTTTACAACCGTGTCGTTGCGGCTGATGAATTGGAGGCCGAAGCCATCGCCTTGGCGATGCGCATTGCAGCAGGGCCGACATTCGCCAATGCGATGACCAAAACCATGCTGGCGCAGGAATGGAATATGAGCCTTGATCAAGCCATTGAAGCAGAGGCGCATGCGCAGGCAATCTGCATGCAGGGCAATGATTTTCGGCGTGCCTATGATGCCTTTGTGAGCAAAGACAAACCCGTGTTCGAGGGCGATTGATGGCAGATAAGAGCTTTCTCAACTGGCCATTCTTTGAAGAAAGGCATCGCGTTTGGGCAGCAAATGTTGAGTCCTTTGCCGCAGGTTTGGACGTGAATCACACGGATACGGATGCCGGCTGTCGCAGATTGGTGCGCGAGATGGGAACTGCTGGGATTCTGGTGCCGACATCCTCTAGGGATGGGTACTTTGATGTGCGCAGCCTGTGTCTTGCTCGCGAGACACTGGCGCGCCATGATGGATTGGCCGATTTCGTCTTTGCCATGCAGGGTTTGGGCACCGGGGCTATCACGCTCTTTGGGACAGACGCCCAAAAAGCCACATGGTTGCCAAAGACGCAGGCCGGGGAAGCGATTGCCGCTTTTGCGTTAACCGAACCCGGATCGGGCAGCGATGTGGCCAATGCCACGATGACAGCCACCCGAAACGGAAGCGATTACATTCTCAACGGTGAAAAAACGTGGATCTCCAATGGGGGTATTGCGGATGTCTACACGTTGTTCGCGCGTACTGGCGAGGCGCCGGGGACCAAGGGGCTTTCTGCGTTCATTGTCACGCCGGACGCACCAGGTTTCGAGGTGGTTGAGCGGTTGGAGACGATTGCGCCGCACCCACTTGCGACACTGCGGTTTACCGACTGCCGCATACCTGGACATGCGATGATAGGTGCGCCGGGGCAGGGGTTCAAGATTGCCATGTCCGTATTGGATGTGTTCCGCGCAACTGTGGCGGCGGCGGCTCTGGGCTTTGCGCGCCGGGCGCTTGATGCGGCATTGCACCGCGTCACGACGCGCCAGATTGACGGTGCCGCGCTTTTTGATTTGCAGATGGTGCAGGGCCATATCGCGGACATGGCGCTGGATGTGGATGCTTCCGCATTGTTGATCTATCGCGCGGCCTGGACACGTGACAGTGGCGCGCCGCGCATTACCCGAGAAGCGGCTATGGCCAAGCTCTTTGCAACGGACCACGCACAAGACGTCATCGACAAGGCGGTGCAGCTTTTTGGTGGCGACGGTGTGCGTTCGGGCAGCGTGGTCGAGACGCTCTACCGCGAGATTCGTGCCCTGCGTATTTATGAGGGGGCCAGCGACGTCCAGAAAGTCATCATCGCCCGCCAAACCCTGACCACTGCGACAGGAGGCTGATCGTGTTGGGACCAACATCACATATCGACACCTTCTCCCGCGATAATCTCCCGGATGTGGCGGATTGGCCCGAGTTTGTGCTCGAAGGTTTTGCCTATCCTGAAAGATTGAACGCCGCCGTGGAACTGACGGATGCGATGGTGGAACAGGGCTTTGGCGACCACGTTGCGCTGATTGGGAACGGGCGACAGCGTACCTACAAGGAACTCAGCGATTGGACGAACCGATTGGCGCATGTTCTGGTCGATGACCTTGGTGTGCAGCCGGGCAATCGCGTTTTGATCCGGTCTGCGAACAATCCTGCCATGGTGGCGTGCTGGTTGGCAGCCACCAAAGCAGGGGCTGTGGTTGTGAACACGATGCCGATGCTGCGTGCAGGTGAATTGACCAAATATGTAGCACTGGCAGAGATCACGCATGCGCTTTGTGATACGCGCCTGATGGCGGAAATGATCGCCTGTGCGGAGGCGTGTGACACCTTGACCTCGGTCACTGGATTTGATGGCACATCCAACCATGACGCGGATCTTGACCGGCTGGCTTTGGAGAAACCCGTGGCGTTCGAGGCCGTCCAAACCGGTCGAGATGATGTAGCTCTCTTGGGTTTTACGTCCGGCTCGACAGGGACGCCAAAAGCCACAATGCATTTCCACCGCGACCTTTTGATTATTGCAGATGGATACGCGCGGGAGGTTCTGGCGGTAATGCCTCAGGATGTCTTTGTCGGCTCGCCCCCGCTGGCCTTTACCTTCGGTCTTGGAGGGTTGGCGATCTTTCCGCTGCGCTTTGGTGCGACGGCCACGCTCTTGGAACAAGCCACCCCAGCGAATATGATCGAGATCATCGAAAAGTACAAAGCGACTGTTTCCTTTACCGCCCCCACTGCCTATCGCGTTATGCTTGGCGCTATGGAGGATGGCGCGGATCTGTCTAGCTTGCGTGCGGCTGTTTCTGCGGGTGAAACGCTTCCGGCTCCCATCTATGACGCGTGGATGGCAAAGACGGGCAAACCCATGCTGGACGGTATTGGCGCCACCGAGTTGTTGCATATTTTCATGTCAAACCGGTTCGAAGATCACCGGCCTGCCTGCACCGGCAAGCCGGTTGCGGGTTACGAGGCAAAGATCCTGGCGCCCGATGGAACTGATACGCCAACCGGGGAGGTCGGCCGCCTCGCCGTGCGCGGTCCAACCGGGTGCCGTTATCTGCGCGGCGACAGGCAGGCAGGTTATGTGCAAGACGGCTGGAACATCACGGGAGACAGTTTCTGGCAAGATGAAGAGGGTTATTTCCACTTTGCGGCGCGTAACGACGACATGATCATCTCGGCTGGCTACAACATCGCGGGGCCTGAAGTTGAAGCGGCTTTGCTGGCCCATGACGCTGTCGTTGAATGCGCCGTGATCGGGGCGCCTGACCCGGATCGGGGGTATATCGTGGAGGCCTATGTGGTTCTTATCGAAGGTCACCTGGGAAGTGCGCAGATGACCAAACTGTTGCAAGATCACGTCAAAGCGATAATTGCGCCTTACAAATATCCGCGCAGTGTGCGCTTTGTTGATGGTCTACCCAAAACCGCGACCGGGAAAATACAGCGCTTCAAGCTCAAGGCAACAGAGGAAATCCAGCCATGAAATGTGTCTTTGTCCAAGTCCGCTGCACCACGGGGGCCGCCTATCGAGTGGCCGATGCGATTGCGCTGCGCGAGTTTCATTCCGAACTCTATTCGACCAGTGGCGACTACGACCTTTTAACAAAGATCTACGTCCCCAAGGACCAGGATATCGGCCGATATATCAATCAGTGCTTTGAGGGGATTGAAGGTGTCGAGCGGACGCTGACCACCATCACCTTCACCGCGTTTTGAAGCGCGCGCGGCACCATGACGTTTGAGCTCCGACAAAAGGTTTTGTTTCGACACTGTGATCCCGCAGGAATCGTGTTTTTCCCGCGCTATTTCGAGATGATGAATGATTGCATCGAGGCCTTTTTCTCGGAGGTTCTTGGCCATCCATTCGAGGATTTGCACCGTGATTCGGCCGTTCCCACGGCACAGATCGAGACGCGTTTTGTAAAGCCGAGCCGTCACGGGGATGTTCTGGTATTGCAGCTCATGATTTTGCAGGTGGGAACGAGTTCCGCAAGCTACCGGATGACCGCAGTGTGCGGGGATGAAATGCGCTTTGATACCAAAGCGACTTTGGTGCATGTCGACGCGGGTGGCGCGCCTTCACCTTGGCCCACGCCGATGCGCAAACAACTCAGCCAATGCGAAGGGAACAAGGATGTCGCATAGGGTCATTCACCCCAAAGGTTGGCTTCCCGCGAAAGGATACGCCAATGGCATGTTGGCCAAGGATGGCACATTGCACATCGGCGGGCAGATTGGCTGGGACGCTGAAAAACAGTTTGTCAGTTCGGATTTCATCGGTCAGATGCGTCAGGCTTTGACGAATATTCGCGCAATCGTCGAGGCGGCGGGCGGCAGGGTCGAGGACGTAACGCGTCTGACCTGGTTCGTGACGGACAAGGCGGAATACCTTGCCGCACAAGCGGATGTCGGGCAGGCGTATCGCGACATTTTCGGCAAGCATTTCCCTGCAATGTCCATGGTTGTAGTTGCGGGCCTCATCGAAGATTCGGCGAAGGTGGAAATCGAAGCGACTGCGCATCTGTCGTGACGCGCCCAGCAGTCTACATTTGCGACTACCAACGAACGCCCATCGGGCGATATGGCGGGGGCTTGTCTTCAATACGCGCCGATGATCTCGCGACGCTACCGGTCAAGGCATTGATGGCACGCAACCCGTTGGACTGGTCGGCCCTCGATCATGTGGTCATGGGCGCTGCGAACCAATCGGGCGAAGACAACCGCAATCTGGCGCGTATGGTCGTCCTCTTGTCTGGTTTGCCGGAAACGGTGCCTGCTTTCACGGTGAACAGACTTTGCGCCAGTGGTCTTGATGCAGTGATACTCGGCGCGCGCGAGATACAATGCGGCGCGGCTGAACTGGTGGTTGCAGGCGGTTCGGAAAGCATGAGCCGTGCGCCCTTTGTGATGCCCAAGGCCAACGCTGCTTTTGAACGCGCGCCAGAGATGTTCGATACAACCATTGGCTGGCGATTTGTGAACCGCCATATCGCAGAAACACACGGCATTGATGCGATGCCTGAAACCGCTGAAAATGTGGCCGAGGCCTATGACATCAGTCGCGTCGATCAAGACCAATTTGCACATTCTAGTCAGAGCCGGGCGGCTCAGGCCATCACGCACGGTCTGTTCGCCGAAGAAATCTGCCCGGTAAGCTTACCGCAGCGCAAAGGAAGCCCCATTGTGATTGATGTGGACGCACATCCGCGACAGACTACTTTGGAAAAACTCGCTGCCTTGCCAACACCTTTCCGCAAGGGGGGTTCTGTGACGGCGGGCAATGCATCCGGGGTTAACGATGGCGCTGCTGCTTTGCTTTTGGCTTCCGAAGCGGGGGTCATACGTCATGGGCTGACGCCTTTGGCACAGTTTGAAGGGGCCGCCGCTGCGGGAGTGGCCCCGCGGATCATGGGCATTGGACCCGTGCCCGCCACGCACAGGCTTTGCGCACAACTTGGGCTGATGATCAAAGATTTTGATCTGATCGAATTGAACGAAGCTTTCGCCGCGCAAGCGATTGCCGTGTGCCGTGCACTTTCTGTTGACCCGCTGGCAGAACATGTAAACCCGCGCGGCGGGGCGATTGCCCTTGGTCATCCCCTTGGCATGAGTGGCGCGCGGCTTGCTGGCACTGCGGCGCGTGCGCTTGCCCGCCATGAAGCAAATCGCGCGTTGGTCATGTTGTGCGTGGGCGTGGGGCAGGGCGTCGCGATGGCATTGTCACGGGCGTGAAAAGATTCACACGTCCCGGGGCGCGCACCCAAAACGTAACCGAAAATCGCGCGAGAACCGCCCCAAGTGACTGTAACCACAATCAAAGGCGATCTCGGTCACACTGGCCCGGTTATGGCGTTTCGAGAGATGATAGCATGCATGATCAAGCCGTGTGTTTTTGACGTATTCCAACGGCGATAAGCCGAGTTCGGACCGGAAAACGCTTTGTAAGGTTCGCCTGTGCACGCCTGCAGCGCTGGCAATTTCATCCAGACCAATTGTTTCATGAAAATGTGCGTTGATATAAGCGGTTGCACGCCGCAAGTGATAGGCTGAGCCCGGTTTTTGGGTCGCGTTGAGCAGGTGCGAAACATTGCTGGGTTGCGCTTGCAGCATTGCGCGCGCGAGGGCGTGTTCGGTCGCGTGGAGTGACAAGTCCCGATGTGAAAGCCGCAATGATCCGTCATCCACAGCGCGCGCTACCGCGACAGCGAGCGCTTTGAGGCGTTGCCCAGCAGTACCGTGTAGATCGACCTTCGGGTCAAAGCGAATGGGTCCGGGCAATTCCATCGCGATCTCTTGGGTTGCGACCTGCGCAAGGAAATCAGCGTCTATCTGAACCATCAGTTTGCGACAATCGCCGCGCCAGATCATCTGGGTTGGTCTGTCCGGGTTAAGAAGTGTCCCGAAATCGGGATTGGCATCCACAACTTCGCCACGGTGCAAGATCCTGGCCTGCCCGCAAAGAGGGATCTGCAACAGATAAAAATCAGTCAGTTCTCCGGGGTCAATGGCCACATCTGCGCCATAACCGAGCAGGTTCAGCGATAGATGTGTGCCGCGCGCGTGATTATGCTGTACCTCAAGACGATCCGCGCCCAGCACATCAAGCCGGTGGTCACAATATCGATCTGCGACCGCCGCGCGCGCTTCATCAAGATCGCGCGTGCGCAAAACCGGGTGGGATTGAAGGAGATCCGCATGCAGCTCCATGATAAATCTCTATCTGAAATCGTAAATACTTCATACCTAAAACATTTTGACTCGCAATCTGGATAAGTCTCTACGCGATATGCGTCCAAAATCTTCCAAAGAAATGGATGAGGTTAGGAAATGGACATAGGAGTAACACATGCTGACGGTTTTGTTGGTGATCGCACCTGGAATGTGGTGGGTCACATCTACACGCCGAAATTGCACAGCCCGGATGCATTTGTATGGCACGCCCAGATCCCCGACGGGACGTTCGTGCCGCCGCATATTCACCCCACACAGGACGAGTGGATCTATATGCTGACAGGCGCGCTTGAGGTCGAATTCGGCCATGACGTTGGTGATGTGTCAACCCATCCTGCGCGTCCGGGTGATTTGGTGCGGATGCCCAAGGGCAAGTCACATGCTATTTTCAATCGTTCTGGGGATGCTGCGAGCTGCGTGTTTGGTGTGGCACCTGCGCGCAAATTGTTTGATCTATTCGGACACCTCGATGGTGTGGCGGATCCTTCCGAATTGGTGCGGTTGTCGGCGATGCACGAGGTTGACTTTTTACCACCACCGCCTGATGCCAGCTAGGAGAATAACCATGGTTGAGCGCAAGAAAGTGGCCGTCATCGGGGGCGGCGTGTCGGGTCTCGCAGCCGCTAAGGCATTTGACACACGTGGCCATCGTGTTGTGGGGTTCGAACGCAGCCATGACTTTGGCGGTGTCTGGGAACCCTCAAGATCCTACCCAGATGTGCAGACGCAATCGCCCAAAGAGCTTTATTGCTACACCGATCATCCAATGCCAGAGGACTATCCAGAATGGCCCAAAGGGCCGCAGGTGCACGCTTACCTGCATTCTTACGCGGCAAAACACAAGTTGCAGCGCTTGTTTCGATTGAACACGAATGTCGTGTCCATGGATCGGCGTGCGGATGGGCGAGCAGGCTGGACCCTGACATTGGAAGCCGCCAATCATAGGTGGACCGATGATTTTGACTTTGTTGTCATCGGCACTGGCCAGTTCTCGGATAAGAACGTCATCACGCATCCCGGTCAGGAGGGGTTTCAGGCGGCAGGTGGTCAGGTCATGCATTCTTCTGAATACACAGATCCCGAGGCTGTCGCAGGCAAGCGTGTTGTGGTGCTTGGCGGGTCAAAATCGGCGACAGATATAGCGGTGAATGCGGTCAACAATGGCGCGCGTAGTGTCCATTGGGTCTATCTGGAGCCGGTATGGCGGGTGCCCTATTATGTCGGCGGGATCAATTTTAAACGACTGCTCTACATGCGGGCACAGGAGCAACAATTCAACGCATGGGGCAAAAACAGCCTGCAACGTTGGATTGCGGCGATCTTCAAGCCTGTCGTCTGGGCGAACTTTCGCGGACTTGAGACGGTGTTGAAAACGCAACTGGGGCTCAAGAAATACGGGCTGGTGCCCAAAACGCCGATAGAGAAAGAAGTGTCCTGTTCGGTGCCTATCGTCACCCCTGGACTGTTTGATGCTTTGAAACAAGGCAAAATCCAGAACATTCAAGGCACGTTCGAGCGCTACGATTCCAAGACCATTCACCTGACGGGTGGAGAAATGATTGATGCGGATGTGTCGATCCTGGCTGTTGGTTGGAAACTGGGAATCCCTTACCTTCCTCAGATCTACCGAGAAAAACTGATTGAAGCAGACGGTCAGTATCGCACCTACCGCTTAAGCGTAAACCCGGACCTGCCCGATATGGGGTTTGTCGGGTTCAATTCGTCTTTCTGCACTGTCTTGTCAGCGGAAATGATTGCCAATTGGCTTGTGCGCTACATGGATGGGCAATTGGCCGACCAACCCAGCACAGATCAGATGAACAAGAACATCGAGATGATGCTGAACTGGCGGCGCCACGAACGCCCTGCAGCGCAAATCTACGGTGGGCTGTGCTCAGCACCTTTCCACTTCAAACATTTCGATGAATTGCTTGCAGATATGGGCGCCACAAAGCGTAAGCGTTCCAATCCTCTGGCCGAACAATTCAGTTATCCCAAGTACTCAGCGTACGGCGAATTTCTGGCGTCTTGCCCAGCATATCACGTCGGTTAAACAATCACATTGCAAAGGACCTTTTTGTCATGGCGCGCGTAAAACTCTGGACCCCCAATGAAACGGATGATCCGGTTATTCGGGAGATCTTCGCTTGGGTCACCGAGATGGAAGGAGACGTTCCCAATCACTTCAACATCGAGATGAACTTCCCCGAATTTCTCAAAGCCAAACTCGGCGCGACAAAGGCGCTTTGGCAATTCGGCGAATTATCGATGCCGGAAATTCAACATGTGGGTATTCTGGTGTCCAAGGCGAACAATTGTGCCTATTGCACCTCTGCATTTTGCACCATCCTCAACTACGGACTTGGCGAAGAGGAGGACTACGTCAAATCCCTGGCTGCAGATGGAATCGAGGTGGTGAACGAAAATCGCCTGCGCTCCATTTTAGAGTTTGCTCTGAAATCCAACCATGATGCGGCTGCTGTCACAGATGCGGATGTGGAAGACCTGCGCGGCATCGGGTTGACGGATAAGGGTATTGTACAGCTTGTTCATCTTGTCAGCGATTTTGCGTCCTATAACCGTCTGAACATTGTGCTGCAGACCGACTATGACTACCGTGACACATGGCGCGAAGCCGCGTTCAATTGGAAAAACGATGGGAACCAACCCGTTGGGGACAACACGCGCGGATTGCGCAGCTGAGTGACATGGAGAGGGATACACGATGAAAGAACTTGAAGGCGGGATTACCCGTGACGGCGAGGGAACCGAACTCAATATTTTGGGTCAGGTCTACTATATAAAGGCGTGGTGTGAGACAACATTTGCCTTCGAAACTAATGCGGAGCCGGGCCAACATGTTCCGGTTCACGTGCACCCGACCCAGGATGAATTTATCCTCGTGCAGGAAGGTGAATTGGATCTGAAACTTGACGGTGTTTGGTCAAAAGCCAAGGTAGGCGATGTGGTGCGCATGCCCAAAGGGGTGCCGCACGGCTATTTTAATAAATCTGATAAACCCGCACGGGCGCTGTTTTGGGTGTCGCCAGCGGGCAAGCTAAAAGAGCTTTTCGAAGAACTACATGAGATGACTGATGTGGAGGCCGTGGTGAAAGTTTCTGCCGAACATGACGTGGATTTCCTGCCACCGGAGGCAAATGAGTGACCCCACCTGAAACGGATTGGGACGACGCTTACGCGAACATGGCGCATGTTCCAGGTTCGGATGCGCTGCCTGCGCACTGGGCGTCTGAGGCTGCGGACTATCGCGCCAGCGGCGTGTCGATCGAAGAAAATATAAGCTACGGGGACGCGCCGCGCCAGAAACTAGATATCGTCTGGCCGGATGCCACGCCCAAAGGGCTGGCTGTTTTCGTCCACGGTGGCTATTGGATGCGCCTCTACAAGTCGGACTGGACGCAATTTGCAGAGGGCGCGCGCGCGGCAGGCTGGGCCGTGGCGATCCCAGGCTACACGCTTACGCCTGAGGCACAGATTTCCCAGATCACGCAGGAAATATGCGCCGCAGTGCAATGTGCTGCAGAGCGTGTGGCGGGGCCTATTCGTTTGTCAGGTCATTCGGCGGGTGGGCACCTTGTGGCACGCTTGGCCTGTCGGGACATAGATCTGCCTTGCACACCCAGGATCGCGCACATCCTCTCCATCAGCGGGTTGCATGATCTGCGACCTTTGATTCAAACCAAGATGAATGACACACTGGGTCTAGATTTGGCGGGCGCGCGGGCGGAAAGCCCAGCTTTGCTGGAACCGCGGTCTGGGACGGCTTTGACGGCATGGGTGGGCGGCGGTGAGCGGCCTGAGTTCGTGCGTCAAACTGAACTTCTGGATCTTTCCTGGAAGAGTTTTGACGTGGCAACGACGGGTTTTGTCGACAGCATTCACAATCACTTTTCTGTCATTGAAGGTCTCAAGTCGCCTAACAGTGCGATAACACGGGCCTTTGTTGGCGGTTGACTTGAGGGTCGTGTCGCAGCAGTGATGATTGCGTTCGGATTTGAACCTGCCGCCAGCGCCATGCGGGTTAAATGTGCAAATAGCTTTCGACCGTGGCGCGGTCCGCGTCAAAATCCTTGGACGACCCGCGCCAAACGATTGTTCCTTTTTCGATCACAAAGTAGTGGTCTGAGATGCGCGACAGCTCTGCGAGGTTCTTGTCAATCAGAAGGATTGATAGGCCCGTTGATTTCAGATGATGCAGCATCGACCAGATTTCCTCACGAATGAGCGGGGCCAACCCTTCGGTTGCTTCATCCAAGATCAAAAGATCCGGGTTGGTCATCAATGCGCGCCCAATTGCGAGCATCTGCTGCTCGCCACCTGACAGTTGAAATCCATAGTTGCTTTTTCGCTCTGCCAGTCTGGGGAATGCGTCAAAGATCTTGTCTTGCGTCCAGCCGTCCTCTTTTTCACGTGCAGTTGCTATTAGGTTTTCTGTCACCGTCAGGGATGGAAAGATATGCCGTCCTTCTGGCACAAGCCCAACCCCAGCCTTTGCGATGGCGTAGGGCGCTGCGCCGGTCATGTCCTGACCTTTGATTGCGATTTGTCCTGCGGTGGGTTTCAGCAACCCCATCAGGCATCGCACGGTTGTGGTCTTACCCATCCCGTTGCGCCCCATCAGAGTGTTCACCTTGCCACTGGCAATCTCTAACCCCAGTCCAAACAACACCTCAGCATTGCCGTACCCTGCATGAAGATCCTTGAGGGTGGCTACGGCTGTCATGCGACGTCCTCTCCAAGATAGGCTGCGCGGGCGACAGGGTCTTTGCGGATGTCCTCCGGGGTGCCGGTGGCCACGACAGCGCCATCGACGAGGACAGACACCCTGTCACTGAGCTGAAAGATGGCGTCCATGTCATGTTCCACCAGCAGCATGGGGATCTGGCCATGAAGCGTGCCCAGAAACTGGATCAAGCGGTCGCTTTCACGACGGCCGAGCCCTGCCATGGGTTCATCCAGCAAGAGGAACTTGGGCGCGCCGGCAAGCGCAAGTGCCAATTCGACCAGTCGCAGTTCTCCATGGGACAAATCTGCGGCCCGCATGGGCGCGCGATCTGCCAGCCCCACTTGATCGAGAATGTGCATGGCGCGGTCGTTCAGATCTTTTTCCGATGCAGCGGGACGAAAGAACCGCATGCTTGAACCAGACTTTGCCTGCAGCGCGATGGTCGTATTTTCCAGGACTGAAAAGCTCGGCAGGACGGAGGTAATCTGAAAGGTGCGGCTTAAACCGGCATGGGCGCGCTCAGACATCGTCAGCCCGAGCAGCGGTCGCCCATCCAGAGTGATCTCGCCGCTGTCGGGTGCCAATACGCCTGAAATCTGATGGATGAGAGTGGTCTTGCCCGCGCCATTTGGTCCGATCAATGCGTGACATTCCTCAGAACCTACGGACACGGACACATCCCGCGTGACGGTCAAAGAGCCAAAGCTTTTGTTTAGGTTGTGAATGTCCAGCATGGCTTCAGGCGTCCTGTCGCGATGACTTTGGGGTTAGAAGGTCGCTGAGCCCGCCTTTGGCAAAAAGTACCAGCAGGATCAACAGAGGGCCGTAGATCAGCCGCCATTCGTGGATGAATGTGCTTAGGATTTCTTCGGCCAGAACCACGAAAAACGCTCCTAGAATAGCCCCATTGCGGCTCGCCAATCCGCCCAGTACAACAACAACGATCAAATCCCCCGATCGTTGCCAGGTAGCAAGGGCCGGGCTGACGAACTCCGCGTGCTGAACCACGAGGATACCAGAAACCCCCGCAATCATGGCGGCGATGACATAGGCGGTCAGCTGGATCCGTTTGACGTTGAATCCCATGATCTCCGCGCGCTGTGGGTTATCCCGGGCGGCGCGCAAGACGCGGCCAAAGCGCGCCAAGCTCATGCGGTGCACGAGCCACCAGGCGGCAAACATCGTCCCGAGCACGAAAAAGTAGAGACCACGGCCACTTTGCACCACATCGCTGCCAAACAGCGTGGCAAGCGACCAGAGCGTCAGCCCATCATCGCCACCGTAAGCTGCCAGTGACGTGAGGGTGAAGTAGATCATCTGACCAAAGGCGAGGGTGATCATCAGGAAATA
>JBGCDG010000050.1:0-5135 GCA_045105195.1 Roseobacter sp.
GCGCCAAGTCCAATCGCAGCCACGTCAGCGTCATTCGTCAATCGCCGCGCCAAAGAGGCCGCTTCCTCAGCGGCAACTGATATCTCGAAACCATCTTCGCCTGTGTAGCCCGAACGCGACGCCCAGACCGCGTGTCCAGATAGGGAAAGATCGCGCACATCCATGAAACGCATCTCCGCAGCCTGTGGATCCAGCATTGCGATCACACTGCCCGCAACAGGGCCCTGCAGGGCGATCAAAGCGCGATCGTCTAAGGTCGTCATCTTAATGTCCTGTGGTAGACCCGCGCGCATCAATTCAAGATCGCTGTCTTTGCAGGCAGCGTTTATGACGACGAACAAATCATCACCGCGCCGCGCAAACATCAGGTCGTCCTCGATCCCTCCCGCTGAATTGGTAAAAAAACCATAGCGTTGACGACCATCCGCCAGGCCCAGCACATCCACAGGAACAAGCGCCTCAAAGGCCAGCGCCACCGCGTCCCAGCTCGGGCCGGACAAAAGCACCTGCCCCATGTGACTGACATCAAAAAGTCCGGCTTTCGCACGGGTGTGCAGATGCTCTTTCATGACCCCCATGGGATACTGCACCGGCATTTCGTAGCCCGCGAAAGGCACCATCTTGGCCTCCAGTTCGCAATGTATTTCGTAAAGGGGTGTGCGCTTCAAATTATCCATCCGGCCTCTGTTCATGTGTGCCGGTTCCACGCATAGGCAAAACACAGGCATTCCGCATGTGGCCCTGAGACCACGAAGAATGCCCCCTCTGTCTTTTCGCCTGAGATCGTTATCCCTTCGGCGGACGCGTCCCGCGCGCCTCTCTCCAGAGTGTCTGTATCTCCACGGTCCGGTGGCCTGAGAGTTTCCGGGGCGGTTGCTCCTTCGGCACTGGCAAGCGCCAGTTCTCCCGTGGTGATGTGGCGCCACGGTATGCACGAGCACACCGCGGGGTCAAGAGGACTCTTGCCGTGACGTCAGACCCGGATTACTTCTCAAGTGAAACAGGTTAGAGGCCCTCATGAGCGATCCCTACTTTTTTGGCTACGGCAGCCTTGTGAACATCAAAAGCCACGACTATCCCGACCCGCAACCCGCCACCTTGAACGGCTGGCGGCGCGCCTGGGTGGCAACACCACGCTACGGTACCGTGCTGTTAAGTGGCGTGGCTGCCCCAGGGCATAGCATTAAGGGGCTGATCGCCGCCGTACCAGACGCGGATTGGGCCGCCCTGGATGCCCGAGAAGCCGGATATGCGCGGCTGGAAGCGTCACAGCAAGTGGATCACACCCATCCCGCGCGCCCCGACATCGCCGTCTATGCCGTTGATCCAGCAAACATGAAGCCCCATCAAGATCACATGATTTTGATGAGCTATCTCGACGTGGTGGTTCAGGGCTTTTTTGCAGTTTATGGCAAGGAAGGCGTGCAGCATTTTTTCGACACGACCGATAATTGGCATACCCCGATCCTCAACGATCGAGACGACCCCGTCTACCCACGACATCAAAGGCTGACAGCGCAAGAGACCGATTTGGTGGACAGCAATATCGACAGGCTATCTGCGCAGGTGAAGCAGCGACATGAGGCGCCCCTGACGTCCGAACTCTGACTGTTCTTGGGTGTGTTTTCCTGGTGCCTGAGCAATCACCCGACCGGCCAACCACCAGGCCAGAATGCCGAAAATCACGCCGGCCAGAGATTGACCAATCAAGACCCCCTGTGCGCCCATAAACCCCGATCCCAGATAGACCAGAGGGATCATTCCAACCGTGTTGCGCCCCCAGTTCAGGAAGGTCGAATAAAATGGGTGCCCTAGGTTATTGAACGTGGCATTCGCCACAAAAAGGACGCCGTTGAAAAAGAACAACAGCGACAGAGGACCGCAAAACAAAAACACAAGTTCCCTTGTAACGCCTGTCGCGCTGAAAAGATCGGCGATTGGCACGCGGAGCACGAAAAGCACGGCCGACACAACGACAATCACCAGACCAGTAAAAACCAGAGCCGCTGAAAGCCCCCGCTTGACGCGGTCAAAATCCCGCGCGCCGAAGTTTTGCCCAAATATCGGACCGACTGCCCCGGAGAGCGCGAAGATTACCCCAAAGGCAAGCGGGCTGAGCCGTCCGACGATCGCCATACCCGCAACCGCCGCTTCGCCAAATTCTGCCATGGCCCGCGTGATGATCGCCTGGCCCACAGGCGTTGCAAGTTGAGTGAGCACGGCGGGGAATGCAATTGCGGCAATCGGCACAAGATCCCGGATCATGGCGCGCGCACGGGGTCGGCCAATGCCGCCATAATGACGCATGATCGGCAACAGCGCCGTCACGGCAATGACAATGCGGGCAGCTACGGACGCCAAAGCGGCGCCCGTAAGTTCCAGATCAAAGCCAAAGATCAGGATCGGATCGAGTACCGCGTTGACCAACCCGCCCCATATGGTTGCCATCATCGCGCGTCGGGCGTCCCCATGCGCCCGCAGAATGGCGCCGCCCATCATTCCCACCATCAGAAATGGCAAACTGGGCACAATGATCCGCAGGTAGGATACAGCCAGATCCGCCGTATGGCCTGCAGCGCCCAACAGTGCGACGATTGGCTCCAGGTTCATCCAGACGACAGCCGCAAAAACCGCACCAAAGAGCACACCGTAGATCAGCGCGTGCGTGCGTCGTTCGGCAGCCAGCTCTGCGTCCCCTGATCCCAGCGCGCGGGCCACAAGCGCACCGGCAGCAATCGCCATCCCAATCCCGAAAGACGTGGTGAAGAACAAGATGGTTGCAGCATAACCCACAGCGGCGGCGAGTTCTGCCTTGCCCAGCATGGCAATAAAGATCATGTCGATGAAGTCGACGGCGAAAATCGCCATCAGGCCGACCGACGCTGTCAGGGACATCACACTTACATGGCGAAAGAGCCCGCCGGTGAGGAATTTTGCCTGCGCCTCAGCCACGGGGACATCCCATCGCCGCGGCGCAGGCCACTACCCGCGCGCCCTTATGACCTGCAAAAGAGGCATCAGCGCGGACATATCCGGCCCATGCGATTGGCCGGTCAGCGCCTTGCGCAGCGGCATGAAGAGACCCCGCCCCTTGCGCCCTGTCTTTTCCTTGACGGCAGATGTCCAGGTGCTCCAGCTGTCAGAATCGAAGGGGCCGTCCGGCAAGAGCGCCAGGGCCTGCACAACGAAATCAGCGTCTTCAGCATCGACCAAGGGCGCCGCACCGTCGCGCATCAAAACCCACCAGGCCTCAAGATCGTTGAGTGTGGAGATGTTTTCCCGTGTCACAGCCCAGAATGCTGCAGCTTGATCGTCCGGTACGCCGGCCTCTCTTACGTGCTGCGCCACAGCCTCAAGCGGCAAGGTCCCAAGGTAGCGCGCCGTCAGAGGCAACAAATCATCCGCATCGAACTTTGTAGGTGCCGACCCGAAGCGCGAAATATCGAACCCGTCGATCAGTGCGGCCATGTCGGTTTGCAATTCAACCGGGTCACTGGACCCCAACCGCGCCATCATGCTGAGCAAAGCAGCTGGTTGAATGCCCTGTTCGCGCAAGTCTTTCAGTGCCAGCGTGCCGAGACGTTTTGACAGCGCCTCGCCCTGCGGACCGGTCAGCAACGAGTGATGCGCGAACTGCGGCACAGCACCGCCCAGCGCCTGAATGATTTGGATTTGCGTAGCAGTATTGGTCACATGGTCCGAGCCACGCACAACATCTGTCACACCCATTTCCGTGTCGTCCACCACTGAGGCCAGCGTGTAGAGCACCTGACCATCGCCCCGGATCAAAACCGGATCGGAGACTGAGGCTGCGTCGATAGAGATATCGCCCAAAATACCATCCGGCCATTCAATCCGCTGGTGGTCAAGCTTGAAACGCCAGACACCATCCCCGCGATCCGCACGCAACGCGTCCTTTTCACTGTCCGTCAAAGCCAGGGCTGCACGATCATAGACCGGCGGCTTGCCCATATTCAGCTGCTTCTTGCGCTTAAGATCCAGTTCAGTCGGGCTCTCGAAGGCTTCATAAAAGCGCCCCATTTCGCGCAGCTGGTCGGCGGCGGCAGCGTAGCGTTCCAGGCGTTCAGACTGTCGTTCCACCCGGTCCCAGGTCAGGCCAAGCCATTCGAGGTCGCGTTTGATGCCGTCGATATATTCCTCACGCGAACGCTCCGGGTCCGTATCATCTATGCGCAGGATGAACGTCCCACCCGCCTTGCGCGCGATGAGGTAGTTCATCAAAGCGGTGCGCAGGTTCCCGATATGGATATGACCGGTCGGGGAAGGTGCAAATCTGGTGGTCGTCATCTGGTGTCTCCTACTGGCGCGGTGTTGTCACAGGGGACCGGCTTTGTCCAGCGATCCAGCGGGGCCTGCACCGCAGGGTGCGCAGAATTGTGAATGAAATTCTGTGCGGGCGACGTGGTCAAAAGCACTTTGCGCCCTAAGCTTCGCAATATCCAAACAACAGCGAGAGGCCTTGATATGTCCCTGACCCCAAAATTTTCCCGCCGTGCAGCTCTTGCAGGTGCCGCCGCGTTGCCTCTGGCTGCCGCGACTGCTGGTGCCGCGCGCGCTGGTGCACCCATGATGGGCACGAAAACTGCTCCCTTCCAGCGCCTGAAGGTCGGCGCTTTTGAGGCGACAACCCTCCTCGCTGGTTCGGTTGCACGCGAAGACCCACACAGCATCTTTGGCCTCAATGTAGATGCAGAGACCTTCAACGATGTCTCCGCAGCAGCAAACCTTCCTACGGACGCTGCCCAGTTCTTTTTCACGCCAACCATTGTGAATACGGGCGCTGAACTGGTGCTGTTCGATACAGGCCTCTCTGGTGAAGGCACCACGGCCGCGCTCGAAGCGGCCGGATATACAGCCGATCAGGTCGATGTTGTAGTTCTGACCCACATGCACGGTGACCATATCGGCGGCATGACGATGGAAGACGGCTCCCCCACCTATGCCAACGCTCGCTACGTGACAGGGCGTACAGAATATGACGCATGGGCCGCACAGGACAATGACCGGTTCAAGGCCAAGGTTGTCCCCTTTGCGGAGCAGATGACCTTTCTGGAGGATGGAGGTTCCGTGGCCTCCGGTTTGACGGCGATGGCCGCTTTTGGTCATACGCCCGG
>JBGCDG010000051.1:0-37594 GCA_045105195.1 Roseobacter sp.
GCGAATGCCCGCGACCAGACCGGTGTGGAAAATACGTTGTCCACGACAACCGCAGCCCCTTTGGCATGCGCAAGATCGGCCACGGCCTCGATATCAACAACCTGCAACGTCGGGTTAGAAATCGACTCGAAAAACACCGCCCGCGTGTCCTCTCGGATGGCGCTTTCCCACTGCGCATTATCAGTGCCATCGACGAAAGTGACCTCGACACCGTAGCGCGTCAGGATCTCTTCCAACACGTACAGGCATGATCCAAAAAGCGCCCGCGCAGAGACAACATGATCACCCGATTTGAGCATCGACATCAGCGCACCAGACACCGCAGCCATCCCGGAGGCGGTGGCAAAAGCGTCTTCGGCCCCCTCCAATGCAGCGATGCGATCCTCGAACATCGCGACCGTCGGATTGCCGTAGCGGGCATAGATGAACTCATCCGGCCCCGCTTCTACAAAGCGTGCTTCGGCCTGTTCGGCCGTATCATAGACAAAGCCCTGCGTCAGATAAATCGCCTCTGACACCTCGCCGTATTGGCTGCGTCTTGTGCCTGCATGCACGGCCCGCGTGCGCGGTCTCAGATCTTTAGTCATTCTCGTCGTCTCCTGCCCGTTTGGACATAAAAAAACCCCATACGCGGTCAATGCGACGGGGTTTCCTCATCGAGTGACCTTTTAGCGGAGTGTTTAACGTGGCCCGCAATCCGGTATCAAATCACCACACGTCCTCGTAGGATAAAGGGTGTTGCGCGTCAACACCGTCGCGGTGGTGTAATACAATTTTCATGCTTTTTGCGTATGCATTGTTCGACCAGTAACCACAAGATATGGTGTAGGGAGAGCACGATGCCTTTGCTTAGGATCAATGCAACAGACGCAGGTCTCACCTTGCACGACACAGCACAAAGCGCAGGATACCGGTTATGCGCTCTTGCCGCGCGACCGGGACCGGCAGTCATCATGGTACATGGCTATAAATACGCCCCCGGCACTGACGACCATTGCCCCCATGAGAAACTGTTCGGCACCTCAGAATACAGCTGGCCTGCGCATCTGGGGTTTGGAAACGCGCATCCCCGCGAGGGTCTCGGCATTGCGTTTGGTTGGTATGCGCGCGGCGCGCTGAGGTCTGTTCATGCACGTGCATCACAGCTTGGCCAAGAACTTGCGATTGTCATCGCGCTGTTGCGAGCGCATACGCCGACACGTCCCATCCATATCATTGCACATTCACTGGGCACAGAGGCGGCTCTGAGCGCGCTTGCCCACTTGCCTGCCAACACAGTCGACCGGATGGTTCTGTTGACCGGTGCAAGTTATGCGCAGCGTGCCGCGGCGCTTTTGGACACCCCCGCAGGACGCACAACGCGCGTTTTGAATGTCACCAGCCGCGAAAACGATCTGTTCGACGCCGCGTTTGAACGTTTGGTCGCACCTGAACATCGCGGCGATTGCGCAATCGGTCAGGGGATACCAGCGCCGAACGCAGTGACGGTTCAGCTTGATTGTCCTAAAACGATCTCGGGTTTACGCGAAATCGGCCTGCCCATCGCCCCGCCAAGCAAGCGGATATGCCATTGGTCCGCATACAAGCGGCCCGGTGTGATGGCGGTGTACAACCGGTTTTTGCGCCACCCTGAGACCCTACCGCTCAAGCAGCTTGCAGCGGTATTGCCCCAGAAATCAGCGCCGCGCTGGTCCCGGCTTGTGCCGCTGCCCCGCACCGCGCATCTCCGACAAAAAATCAGCTTGTCCCTTCCGGCCCGTACAGTAGGCTTGTCCACACGACCGCCCCAGGACACCTACCACCGGAGAGATACAAATGAGCCAGCCTATTGATCTTTATTTTTGGCCCACGCCAAACGGCTGGAAAGTATCCATTGCCCTCGAAGAGATAGGCCTGCCGTATAAGACGAACCTGATCGATATTGGCGCGGGCGACCAATTTGCCCCTGATTTCCTTAAGATTGCCCCAAACAACCGAATGCCCGCGATCACTGACCCGCAAGGGCCTGATGGGGCACCCGTCTCGATTTTTGAGTCGGGCGCGATTTTACAGTATCTCGCTGAAAAGACGGGGCAATTCGGCGGTTCCACAGCGCGGGAAAAGATCGCCGTAACCCAATGGTTGATGTGGCAAATGGGCGGGCTGGGGCCAATGGCGGGTCAGGCGCATCATTTCCTGAAATATGCGCCCGCCATGGATCCGCCCAATGATCTGCCCTACGCGAAAAACAGGTATCGGGCCGAGGTTGCACGGCTCTATGGTGTTCTGGACCGGCAATTGGCACAGCATGAGTTCGTCGCCGGAGATTTTTATTCAATCGCGGATATGTCCATCTGGGGCTGGGCGTCGCTTTGGGAAGGGCAGCATCAAACTCTGGACGACAAACCGAATTTGAAACGTTGGCTGGATGCCCTCGCCATCCGTCCCGGTGTCATCGCGGGCCGCGCGCTACATGCAGAAAAACGCGGTGATTTTCGCAAGGACAAAACCGCGCAGGATCAATTGTTCAAAAAACAATGATCTGAACATTCGTATTGATTTATAATACTTTCTGTCTCGATTTTCTGTGCAATGTCGGTCATGCTGAGGGGAACTTCTCCCGTCTGAGCAAAAGGCATCGTTTTCTATAATGTACGGTAGCGTATGGTCCCCTGAGAACATGGTGTATCTCGCCGGTGCTTTCTATGTCATGGGTATGGCAATCACCAATCAGATCATCCTGCGATTGCTTTTGCTGGCCGGGACCTGTGTCTACCTGATTTACTACGCGACCATCGGTGAAAACCCTTTGTGGGAGGCAATATATGTCAGCCTCCTGATTGGCATCGCAAATATCAGCGGGCTCAGCAGCCTGATTGCGCGACAGTCCCGGCTTGCGATCCCGCGGGCCCATGCGGATATCTTTTATGAGTTTCCGCGCCTGCCCCCCGGCGATTTTCGCGCCCTGATGAAGCTCGCCAAGCGCTACGCGGTAGATCAGGACAAACAGGTCACGCTCGAAGGTGAGATGGGCGAGAAACTCTATTATGTGCTCAAGGGCGCCACCCTTGTGCGCAAAGGAGAACAGGCTTTTGTGTTGCCGCCCAAGCTTTTTCTGGGCGAGGTGTCATTTTTGACCGGTGTCCCCAGTTCCGCATCCGCGTGGCTTGAAGAGGGCGCAGAGGTTTTGGAATGGCGTTTTGATGAGCTTCGGCGCAAATGCGCGCGCAGTCCGCGATTTAAGCTCGCACTTGAGGCTGCGATCTCTATCGATCTTGCCGGCAAGGTCGCCCGTTCCATGGGGGAATCTTCGGTGCATGTTAACGACATTCCTGCACCGATGGTGACCGCACTGTCCGACGTGCGGCGGGTTTAAGTTTCGTCGGTGGTGTCGTCCTCGATCATATAGCTTTGCAGCGCTGTGAATTGCCACATCAGGAACGCCATCAGCGCCACCGGAAAGCCAAAGGTTTCGATCTTGACCCAAGCATCGGTCGACATGGTGCGCCAGACAAATTCATTCGCCACAGCGAGGGCGAGGAAAGCCGCGCATAGGCGACGGGTCAGGATCATCCAACCCTCATCCCGCATCGGCATCAGTTCACTCATCACATATGCCAGATAAGACCGCCCCTGCATCAAACCGACGCCAAGCAGCGCGGCAAACAGGCCGTAGACGATAGTTGTTTTCATTTTAAAGAACCGCTCGTCATTGAACCAGGCCGTAAGACCGCCAAAGAAAATAACCATAAACGCCGTGAACACCTGCATCCGGCTCAGCTTGCCCGTCAGCGCCCAGAGTATGCCCATCGCCACCAGCAAAATCGGGACAAAAATAAGCGCGGACACGATAAAGCCGGTGTATTCTGTCCCACCGATGACAAAGACGTCTTCCTTGATCTTGAGGTAGATCACGAAAAACAGAATGGTCGGCCCCAATTCCAACACCTGTTTGAGAATGGGGTTGATGGTTTTTTCGTCTTTCACGTGGCTCTCCTATCCGCCAGCTTCAACTATCACGGCGCCCAGCGCAATCAATGCCATAAGCGCGATTCGCCGGGGGCCAACTGTTTCTTTCAGAAAAACCCACCCGATGATCGCCGCAAAGACAGTCGATGTTTCACGTAAAACGGCAGCCTCACCGACTTTGTCAAGCCGTGTGGCCAGCATGATACCGCCAAAACTGAAATAAGCGATAAACCCGCCAGTTACACCCCGCACTACAAGCGGCGGCAGAGCTGGGCGCGCGTCAGCGTCCATGCCAAACCAGCGGCGTGCCGCCAGTATCGGCATAAAGAACCCATCGATCAGAAAGAACCATGCAAGAAAGGTAAACGGATTGGCCGTCGCTCGGATGCCGTACGCATCATAGGTGGTGTAGAGTGCCACAAAGAGCCCCGTTACCACAGCAAAACCAAGGGCAGCGTGCAGGGTCTCGCGCTCAGAGACCAGAAAGGCCATGTTGTAAATCGCAAGCCCGAAAATGCCCGCCAGGAGCACCGCGATCCCGCTCCATTGAACAAGTGTAAACGTCTCACCAAAAATCAGATAGGCCCCGATCACGGCAAAAAGCGGCCCGGTGCCGCGTACGACCGGATAGACAACCGTGAAGGCCCCCCGCGTGTAGGCCATCGCCTGAAGGATTTTGTACAGCGTATGAATGACCCACGCCCCAACAAAGATCGGCCACATATGAGGCTCAGGCCATGGAACGACAAAGAACGCGAAGGGTGCCGCCATTACCATATAAGAAAAGTCGATGGCCCCACGCGATATCCATGGGTCATGCTTGCCTTTCTGCAAAGCACCAAAGACGGCATGCAGGAACGCGGCCAAGATAGCCAATATCAGCGCAAGTTGGTGCCCGGCCTCGGTGCCTTCGATAGAGATCAGCCAGTCTGTCATCTCAGCGGCTTATAGGGCTTGCCGGCTAGAGGGCGCAGAGCGCATGCAATAAGAAATCACGCGCGCTCCAACCCCATGAGGGCGTCCGCAAAATCTTCGGGGTCAAAAGCATCCAGATCGTCAATTTGTTCGCCCACACCAATCGCATGGATCGGCAGGCCGAATTTATCCGCCAAGGCAACAAGAACACCCCCTTTGGCCGTGCCATCCAGTTTGGTCATCACAAGGCCGGAGACATCGGAAATGTCGCTGAAAACCTTGACCTGGTTAAGCGCGTTTTGCCCCGTTGTCGCGTCAAGCACCAACAGCGTGTTATGCGGTGCTGTTTCGTCTTTCTTGCGGATCACCCGGACGATCTTGGCCAGTTCTTCCATCAGGTCGGTTCGGTTTTGCAACCGCCCCGCCGTGTCGATCAGCAATAGATCAGCACCGTCCTGCTGCGCTTTGACCATGGCGTCAAAGGCTAGGCTGGCGGGGTCAGACCCTTCGGGGGCCGTCAGAACCGGGACGCCTGCGCGATCGCCCCAAACCTGCAATTGCTCGACCGCTGCGGCGCGAAACGTATCACCCGCTGCGATCACGACATTTTTGCCAGCAGCGCGGAACTGGCTGGCCAGCTTGCCGATTGTGGTGGTTTTACCGGACCCGTTCACCCCCACCACCAGCACGACTTGCGGCGTACGTGGATATAGCGGCAGCGGCTTGGCAATCGGGTCCATGATCTGGGCGATCTCAGTGGACAGGCATTCTTTGATCTCCTGCACCGAGAGCTTTTTACCGACCCGGCCCTCCGCCATGTTCGCCACGACACGCAGGGCTGTATCGACCCCCATATCTGCGGAGATCAGCAATTCTTCGAGTTGTTCCAACATATCGTCGTCCAGCGTCCGCCGCACCACAGTTGCCGGGGCTTGCCGCCCCATCAATCGACCGAGCAAGCCCGGTTTGTTGTCGGCAACTGGTGTCGGTTCGGACAGGTCAGATGCGATGGGCACGGGTGAGCGCGGCATCGAAAACGGCGCATCCGCAGTTTTTTCGCCCATGTCCGTCGTTGCTGCGCGCTCTGGCTCTGGCTCTGGCTCTGGCTCTGGCTCTGGCTCTGGCTCTGGCTCTGGCTCTGGCTCTGGCTCTGGCTCTGGCTCTGGCTCTGGCGAAAATGCAGCAGGCTCATTATCGGGCGCAAGTAGATTCTCAGCACCCGCCGCGCCGGCGAGATGCTCGGTTGTAGCTCCAGACAGAACATCTTCTTCGGGCGCTTCTTGTGAAACCTGCGTCTCAGGCTCAATATTCTCAGACCGGTCCTCGGTTTGAACACGCGCCTCAGGCTGAACTTCCGGAACGGGCGCAGGCGCAACCGTTTCCTCAACGCCACCGTCCTCGACAATTGCCTCCAGGCCCTCATCGATCTTGGAGGACGATTTGAACAACCGGCCCTTGAGTTTCTTGAAAAACGCCATGTACGGGCCTTCCCCTTCGCCACCTCAAGCTCATCTAAGCGGTATTGGGCGGAAACGAAAGACCCACAGGAGTTTGCGTCAGATTTCCTCGGGAAAGTGCTTCATCACCATGCGGATTGGATTGGGTGCGGCCTGACCTAAACCACAGATCGATGCGTCGATCATCGCCGTACTCAACTCTTCCAACAAGTTCTGATCCCATCGCTCCGCCTGCATCAGTTTGACAGCTTTCTCACAGCCGACCCGGCAAGGAGTGCATTGCCCACAGCTTTCATCCTCGAAAAACCGCAGCATGTTCAACGCCGCTGTCCGCGCGCTGTCCTGATCAGAAAGCACCACAACTGCAGCCGAACCAATGAACGATCCCAAAGGCTGCAGCGTATCAAAATCCAGCGGCACATCGTTGATCGTTGCAGGCAGGATTCCCGACGACGGCCCGCCAGGTTGATAGGCTTTAAAGCGATGTCCGTCACGCATGCCTCCCGCCGCCTCGATGATATCGGTGATGGTTGAACCGGCGGGCAAAAGATACACACCGGGTGATTTGACGCGACCTGAAACGGAATAGCTGCGCAGGCCTTTGCGCCCGTTTTTCTCAGTTCCCGACAGAACTTCCGATCCTTCGCGACAGATGCGCGTGACCCAATGCAAGGTCTCTACATTGTGCACGAGGGTCGGGCGACCGAATATGCCAACCTGGGCCACAAAAGGCGGTCGATGACGCGGCATGCCCCGCTTGCCTTCGATGGATTCGATCATCGCACTCTCTTCGCCGCAGATATACGCCCCCGCGCCCCGGCGCAGATCAATATAACCGGGCAGCACAATTCCTGCTTCTTCTAGGGCGGTGATCTCCCGGCGTAAGATTTCCAGCACGGCAGGATACTCGTCACGCATATAAATAAATGCAGTGTCCGCTTCAACGGCCCAGGCCGCGATCAACATCCCTTCGAGGAATAGATGCGGCGTGCGTTCAAGATAGAAGCGGTCTTTAAACGTACCGGGTTCGCCTTCGTCGCCATTGACCGCCAAATAGCGCGGGCCGGGATTGGCCCGAACGAACCCCCACTTGCGCCCAGACGGAAAACCAGCGCCGCCCAAACCGCGCAGACCAGAGCGCAGCACGTCCTCTTGAACCTGTTCCCAATCGCCGCTTTCCCGCAGACGTTTCAGCGTTTCATATCCCCCCGCAGCCGCGTAACCATCGTAGGTTTCGTAGTCGGGAATATGCGCATGCGTGGCGTTCACTGCGATGGCCTCACGCACCTTGTCAATGCTCGCGTGATCGATATGCGCGTGTCCCAACTCCAACACAGGCGCCATGTCGCAACGCCCCATGCAAGGCGCGCGCAGCACGCGCACCTGCGCCGGATCCAACCCTTCTTCCAATGCTGATTTAAGCGCCTGCGCCCCTGCCAATTCGCAGGAGAGCGAGTCACATACGCGAATGGTCAACGCGGGAGGCGACGTCTCGCCTTCCTTGACCACGTCAAAATGGGCATAAAAGGATGCGACTTCATAGATCTCTGCCATGGACAGCCGCATCTCTTCCGCAAGTGCACGTAAATGCGCAGCGGAAAGATGCCCGTATGTGTCCTGGATTTTATGCAGATGTTCGATCAGGAGATCAGCGCGTCGCGGCGCTTCGCCGAGCAGGGCATTCACATCATCCCACGCCTGGTCATCAACTTGGCGCCCCTTTGTGTGGCGTCGCCCTTTGCCAGCGCCCGATTTCCAAACGCCTTTGCGCGCTGTTTTGTCATTTGCATCGAGTGCCATGCCACCATTCCCCTGAGTGCGCCGCCATTGCGCAGATCCCGACTTTGCCAAGACTAGCAGCCTTGACCGGATCACGGTAATGCCAAAGGCGGCACCTAAGACTGCCAGAAACGACACATCTGTGTCCGATCCGAAACTTGCGCCATTAACCGCGACCTGCGTGCCCCCTTGGAGCCGTGCGGCGGACACGGTAAACAGAGCGTTAAGATGTGCCCTGAGGAGGGGAAACCAGAAATGGTGTTGATCAGATGATGCTGGAGAGATGCTCTTTTTTGCGATTTGCGCGCCCTGTCCAGGCTGGGATCAGACTGCCGATGGCCACCCTTCTTTGTTCACCTGTCATGTTTAAATAGGACCTCCCATGTTAGCACGTTTTAAGACAGCCCTGATATTACCCCTCGTATTGTCCTTTCTTGCCGCCGAAGTGACTCTGGCCGCTGAACCAATGGACGGTGCCACTTTTGATGCATACACGCGCGGCAAGACCCTCTTTTACGGCCAGAACGGACAAACCTACGGCGCTGAGATTTACCTCGATGACCGCCGCGTGCGTTGGTCTTTTCTCGATGGGCAATGCAAAGAAGGTCATTGGTATGAAGAGGCCGGTCAGATCTGTTTTGTCTACGATGACAACCCAACGCCTCAGTGTTGGGCATTCTCGCAAAACAACGGGCGTCTGACTGCACGTTTCGAAAATGTGCCGGGCGCCACCGAGCTTTACGAAGCAGATGACATTGGCGAAGAAATGATCTGTCTGGCCCCCAACCTCGGGGTCTAAGGCTTAGAACAAGGATCCTTGTTCGGGCGGTTTCGGCTTAGATTTGCGCGCCGATCCGCCCGCGGCGCCACCGACCTGCACACGTCCGTCAGCGAACTGAATTTCCAGCTCTCCCGCAGCTTTGGCCACTTTGCTTTGCGTGACGATCGCGCCGCCACTTCGAACCACGGCAAAACCACGTTCAAGCGTCGCTTTGTAACTGAGCGTTTCGTTCAAGCGACCTAGTGCTTCGACCCGCCTTCCCAACGTCAAAAGACTGCGCTGTCCCGTTTCCGACAGGCGTCCGACAACATCAGAAAACCGCTCCGATTTGCGTCTGAACTCTTGCATCAGAGCTTGCGGACGATAGCGGCCCAGCCGCGTCGTGAGTTGGTCTTTTTTGACTACAACCGCGCGTTCCAAGGCCGGGGTGAGACGCTGCGCTGTTTCTTTCAAACGGCGTTTTTCAATCTCGACACCGCGGCGCAGGTTTGCAGGGCGCAGGCTACCGCTTACATCCGCAAGTCTGACTTTGCGGCGCTGCACACCCGCAATCAGCGCAGGCCCCAGCCGCGCAGCACGCGTATCAGCCAATTGGCGCGGGGTCTCCAGCAAACTATCTGGGCGCGGCAAAGCCCGTGCTATATCGCGCAACCGCTGATCGCGACGGCTCAAACCCTGACTCAATGCCTGCCGCATACGCGCATCCTGGCCCTCAACCCAGGCAATCAGCTCATGCCGTACAGGTACTGCCAGCTCCGCTGCCGCCGTGGGCGTAGGCGCGCGACGGTCCGACACAAAGTCGATGAGTGTGGTATCCGTTTCATGGCCCACGGCGGAAATCAGTGGAATTTCGGACGCCGCGGCGGCCCGTGCGACTACCTCTTCGTTGAACCCCCACAAATCCTCTACCGATCCGCCGCCACGTGCCACAATCAGCAAGTCGGGGCGCGGCAGCGCACCTCCAGGCGTCAGCGCATTGAAGCCGGCGATGGCGCGCGCAACTTCCGCCGCGCAGCGCTCGCCTTGAACCGCAACCGGCCAGATCAGAACTTTGCGCGGAAAACGATCACGTAGGCGATGCAAAATATCACGGATCACAGCACCCGTAGGAGAAGTCACTACGCCTATCACCTCGGGCAGATAGGGCAGCGGCTGTTTTCGCGCATCCGCAAATAGACCCTCGCTCTCCAGCTGTTTCTTGCGTTTCTCCAACAGCGCCATCAGTGCGCCTTTGCCCGCCACGGCCACGTCATCCACATTCATATTGTATTTAGATTGTGCGCCGTAGGCCGTGATCCGCCCGGTCACAACTACCTCGAGCCCTTCTTCGGGCACCACGCTCAACTTGGCAACCTGCCCTTTCCAGGTGGTGCAGGACAGCTGATTCCGGTCGTCCTTGATATCGTAGTACATGTGACCGGAGCGCGCCTTGATGACGCGGCTGACCTCACCACGCACCCGCACGCGGCCAAATTCGCCTTCCAACGTGCGTTTCACCGCACCAGAGATCTCACTAACGGTAAATTCTGGCGTGTTTTGTCCCGGCTGGGGGTCGTCGAGCAGATCCATAGGGCCTCTGGTGTTGTAACAACTTGCGTGCCAGCTTAGAACGCCCTCGACCCAAGGCCAAGCAGATCAGGAGCACGCGTCATGAACATTCTCATTCTGGGCAGCGGCGGGCGCGAACACAGTCTCGCCTGGGCCGTAAAACAGAACCCGAAATGTGATCGCCTAATCGTTGCACCCGGCAACGCAGGTATTGCGGCGATCGCCGAATGCGCCGCGCTCGACATCGAAAATGGTGGGGCGGTAGCCACCTTTGCTGATGAAAACGCCGTCGATTTTGTCATTGTCGGCCCAGAAGCACCTTTGGCTGCGGGTGTCGCGGACCGGTTGCGGGATGCGGGCGTTTCGGTCTTTGGCCCAAGTGCTGCGGCCGCCCAGCTTGAAGCTTCCAAAGCGTTCACCAAGGCCATCTGTGACGCCGCTGGCGCACCAACGGCCGCATATGCGCATTTTACCGATGTCGCTGCCGCCAAAGCCTATGTAACTGAAAAGGGTGCGCCAATTGTCGTCAAGGCAGATGGGTTGGCGGCGGGCAAAGGCGTGATCATCGCGGAAACGATCACGCAGGCGCATGAAGCATTAGACGACATGTTTGGGGGCAGCTTTGGAGACGCAGGCGCCGAGGTCGTGATCGAGGAATTCATGGAGGGCGAAGAAGCCTCCTTCTTTGTGCTCTGCGATGGTGACACTGTGCTGCCGATTGGAACCGCGCAGGATCATAAACGCGCTTTTGACGGCGATAAGGGTCCAAATACGGGCGGCATGGGCGCCTACTCCCCCGCGCCGGTAATGACACCCGACGTGACGGCCGCAGCGCTCGATCAAATCGTCAAGCCGACCATGGCTGAAATGACGCGGCGTGGCACACCTTATCAAGGCGTGCTGTTTGTAGGCCTGATGATCAAAGACGGACAGCCACGGCTGGTAGAGTACAACGTCCGTTTTGGCGATCCAGAATGCCAGGTACTGATGATGCGTCTCGGCGCTCAGGCCCTAGATTTGATGCAAGCTGCTGCTGAAAGGCGGCTGGCCACAGCGCAAGTCAATTGGGCCCAAGATCACGCATTGACGGTTGTGATGGCGGCGCAAGGCTATCCCGGTGCCTATGACAAAGGGTCTGTCATCGGCGGACTTTCATCACTTCCCGAAGACAGCCGCCACATGGTTTTCCATGCGGGCACAAACCGAACAGAAAGTACGTTTGTCGCCACAGGAGGCCGTGTCGTCGCCGTCACCGCGCGCGCAGACAGCCTCAAAGAAGCCAGAAGTGTCGCCTATGGTATGGTCGATCAGATTACATGGCCCGAGGGATTTTGCCGCCGTGATATTGGCTGGCGTGCGCTCAAAACCTAGCCGCTTTCGCAGCGCATGGCTGCGGCAAAGGCTGGCCTACTTGTATCCGTCCCGATCTGGCGAAGCGATATATCGCCTCTGACAAACCGAAGTGCGAGCAGGGATTGCCAGCCTGCATCCGAAAGGATCATCTCAGGCGCGCCACCACAATTTCGAATACCCCCCGCAATGTCTTCCTCACCAATACGATGATTCGTAACCCCTGCGAAGGATGCAACCTCAGTCAGCGTCTCCGCTTCAAATCGCCAAATCCGCAGCGTCTTAGCCAGATGCGGTCTGTCGACAAAGGCAATTTCCATACGACCGTCACCATCCAGATCCGCCGCGCCAAGAGGTGCGAGCCAGCGAAATCGCGTTCCGATAAAGGGTGTGGCGGTAATCCTGCCGGGCACACTATAGATCGCGAGACGCGCCCCACGCGTTTGGTCACTCTCAACCGCGATCACTTCCGGCGCGCCATCGCCGTCTAAATCAAAAAGCCGAGGCGCCACATCTTCGAACACCATCGTCTGGGGAAGCGTAAACCGCAGGATCTGTCCAGAACGCATGCGCAATGCCAGAGTTTCATATTCCAGCGCATCGCCCAGCACACCATGCGCGTATCGTCCGGTTTCACCTTCGTAGAAGGCTGTTTCGATCGCGTCGGCGCCGGCAACGACCGGCAACGGCAGCCAGAGGCACAGCACCAGCAGTGCGCGGCGGACCTGACGCTGCAAAATGTGCAACAGCAGACGCCGCGCTCGTGTGAGCATCAGATCTGTTTTTCCGGCATCTGTACGACCAAACCCTCCAAAGCGTCTGTGACTTTAAGCTGGCATGTCAGACGCGACCTTGCTGGATCTGGCTCATAGGCAAAGTCCAGCATATCCTCTTCCATATCGTCCTTACCGGGCAGTTTCTCCACCCAGGCAGGATCAACGTAGACGTGGCAGGTCGAACAAGCGCAGGCCCCACCGCAGTCTGCTTCAATGCCAGGTATATTGTTATCGCGTGCGCCTTCCATAACGGTCAGGCCATTGGCAACCTCGACAACATGCTCTTTTCCACCGTGTTCTATGTAAGTGATCTTGGCCACGTCCGTGCGTTCCTTCTTGAAGAGTTTGGCATCCTTATCGGAGGCCATATAGCCCCTGCCAAGCAGTTTTACGACCCTTCTAAGACGCGATTGTCATCCTGATGATATGTTCTATATTTGTTCTCATGCGAGTCGCAACAACAGAACGCAATGCACATCAAAAGAGCAACGAGCGCTCCGACTGGCTCCGCCCGCCTGCCTGCTTAACAGCAGGCCAACTCGGGCATCCGCCCGAAAATGCCCGTATCGCCGTTGCCGGGTTGGTCATTCTGCGTCAAAGGCCAGGAACGGCGAAGGGTGTAATCTTCATCACGTTGGAAGATGAGACTGGCGTGATCAACATCATTGTCTGGCGACACATCTATGAAAAGTTTCGCCGTGCGGTCATTGCCGGTCGGATGCTACGTGTGACAGGTCGATTACAGCGCGCACATACGGTGACCCATGTTCTGGCGGAGCACATCGAAGATGTGTCATCAATGCTGGATACGCTTGTCTCACAAGAAAGAGAGATCACCTGATTTCGCCATAAGAAAGAGCGCCCGAAGGCGCTCCTGTGTATTCTAGCTGTCGCAGCAGCGTTACTCTGCCAGCGACAATGCCACAAAACGTGGATCACCAGCGCGCCGTACAAGCAACAACAAGGATTTGCGACCCGCATCTCTTGCAGCATCGACCCGAACTTCCAGATCGCTGATGCTTGCAATTTTCTGCTGTCCGGCCTCGGTAATGACATCCCCTGCACGCAGACCTTTCTCGAAAGCTTCGGATGACTCATCCACCTCTGTCACGGCCAATCCCTGCATTTCTGCATCAAGACCAAGGCTTTCCCGTAACTCATCGGTCAGCACACTCAAAGAAAGACCCAACATCTCTACCGTGCTTGGCTCATTCGATTCCGGTGCTTGCGCAACCGCTGGAACGGCCCCTTCCGCCTCTTCCCGGCGGCCAAGCGTCACGAGAAGCGTCTTGGTCTCTTCTCCACGATGCACCACGACCCGCACGGCCTCGCCCACAGGCGTATTGCCAACCTGGCGGACAAGATCACGGGTATCCTCAACTTCTTTACCGTCAAAGCTGATGATGACATCACCAATTTCGAGTCCCGCATCCATGGCCGGACCGTCAAGCACACCATTCACTGCCGCGCCATCCGTAGAGGCCAAGCCCATCGCTTCTGCCATATCTTCGGTGACGTCCTGAATTTGCACGCCCAGCCATCCACGGCGGGTTTCACCGAATTTCTGTAACTGGTCCACGACGCCAACGACAACATTTGACGCCATCGAGAAACCCAAGCCAATCGAACCACCTGTCGGAGACAGAATTGCCGTGTTCACACCGATAACGCCGCCATCCATGTTGAACAGTGGCCCACCAGAGTTGCCCCTGTTGATCGCCGCGTCTGTCTGGATATAATCGTCGTAGCGGCCGCTCAGTTCACGGTTTCGCGCAGAAACGATCCCCGCCGAAACTGAGAACCCTTGCCCCAGCGGGTTGCCCATCGCAATCACCCAATCGCCTACGCGGGCCTCATCACTGTCTCCGAAAGACACGAAAGGCAGCGGCGCGTCTGCTTCAACTTTGAGCAGGGCGATGTCTGTATTGGGGTCGGTGCCAATGACTTCGGCGCGCAGCTCCTCGCCGTTGAAAAACTCGATCAGAATTTCGTCAGCGCCATCAATCACATGGTTGTTGGTTACCACATAGCCGTCTTCAGAGATCACAAAACCCGATCCCAGAGCAGAGGATCGCCGCGGACTGCCTTCCGGCCCATTGTTGCGGTCGCGAAAGAAATCCTCAAAGGGAGAGCCCTCTGGAACGATGCCCTGCGGGCCCGTGCTGCGTGAAACGGTCGTCGACGTCGTGATGTTAACCACCGAAGGGCTAATCTGCTCGGCCAGCGGCGCGAGGCTTGCCGGCTGGGCGTGTGCCATGAACGGTGCTGAAAGCAAGAATGCGAGCGCCACTAAAGCCGCTGTCATCATTCTGACCTGTGAGTTGATGGAAAGGTTCTTGGACATGGATACCGCTTGGGAAGTCATGCGTCGTCTCCTGAATTTCGATTGGCCTTTCTCGGCGCGGGCGACCACGTCTCGGCGCTTTTGTGTACAGTGCAGATAGGCAATATGACCTGCAAGTTCAAAGATGGTGCGCGCTCTCAGAGTTTCAACTCATCGTTACCAAAGTGTAAACGCACCGTGCACTGACACAAATTTACGTCAAAAGCCGCCTAATTGCCACGCGCTCCACACCAGAATCAGGCCGGATACAGCGATCAACCCGCCAATTTGCCTGACCGCGGCCTCCGGCAAACTGCGCAGCATCTCAAGCATCCGCTCAATAAGAGAAGGGGCCAGCGCATAGGCCAGCCCCTCAATAATCATCACCAACCCAAAGGCCAGGAGGAGTGTGCTCACCGCTCACCCTCGGCAGAACGTGCACCCTGATCACTGCGCAAATAGTTGAAGAACTCGGAGTCCGGCGACAGTACCATACTTGAATTGCTCCCCTTCAAAGCGCGTTCATAAGCGGTCAGTGAGCGATAGAATTCGAAGAACTCCGGATCGGCACCAAAAGCGCTGGCGAAAATCGAGTTGCGTTCTGCATCAGCCTGACCACGGATGATATCCGCTTCACGCGTCGCGTCAGAGGTTAATTCGACAACCGTTCGATCTGCCAAAGCGCGTACCCGCTGCGCCGCTTCTTCACCGCGCGCAATCTCATCTGCAGCTTCGCGTTCACGCTCAGCACGCATTCGCGCAAACGTCGCCTCAAGGTTCTGCTCCGGCAGGTTAGTCTGCTTCAAACGAACATCCACCACTTCGAGCCCGAGTGGCAAAGCACGCTGGCGCGCCTGTGTCGTGATACGTGCCATTAATGCAGCACGATCTGCAGACAAAATGGTGTTCGAAGTCACACCGTCAGAACCAAGGACAGCACGGATTGTTGGATTCAAAATGTCTTCAAGACGATCCTCTGCCGTGCGCAGGCCCCCAACACCGACCGCTTGCCGAAACTGAACAACGTCAGAAATCCGATAGCGCGCGAAGGCATCGACAACAAGACGACGGTCGTCCGATGGCGTGACCTCGGTCACTTCTGTGTCAAGCGCAAGGATCCGGTCATCGTAGCGTACCACTTCTTGGATGAAGGGTACCTTGAATGCGAGACCCGGGTCCTCTTTGACCGATTTGATCTGCCCAAATTGCAGGACCAGTGCTTTTTCGCGTTCATCCACAATAAACACGGAACTCAGAATACCTACGACCGTGATAACGACGATCGGGATGAGAAATTTACCAGCTTTCATCAGTTCGTCTCTCCCGCACTACGGCGCAATTCATTAAGGGGCAGGTAGGGTACAATGCCCTGTCCACCTTCACCACCGATGCCACTTTCCAGAATAATCTTGTCCACATCGCCAAGCACACGCTCCATAGTCTCCAGATAAAGACGTTTACGCGTGACTTCGGGCGCTTTGGAGTATTCTTCCAGAACAGAGGTGAAACGTGCCGCTTCACCCTGCGCTTCATTCACTTGCTGGGCGCGATAGGCTTCGGCTTGTTCCATCTGGCTTGCGGCTTCACCACGTGCACCCGCTGTGACGCGGTTGGCATAGGCATCCGCCTGACGTTCCAAGCGATCCCGCTCTTGCTCCGCTGCCTGAACTTCGCGGAAACTATCAATAACCTCGCGCGGCGGGTCAGCTTTGTCGAGGTTCAAACGCACGATGTTCACACCCGCGTCGTAGGCGTCCAAAGTCCCTTGGATCAACTGCTGCGCCTCGTCAGCAATGACCTGACGATCCCGGTTGAGGATCGGTGCAAGCTGGTTGCGCGCGATTACTTCGCGCATCGCAGATTCCGATACAGCACGAATGGTTTCCTGAGGCTCCGCAAGGTTAAACAGGAATCGTGCAGGATCATTGATGTTCCACACCACAGAAAAATCGATGTCGATAATGTTCTCATCCGTGGTCAACATCAGACCGCTGTCTGTGCGCGCACCGATATCTTCTGTCTGTTCACGTGTCACAGGCAGCACCTCTGCCGTCACGATCGGCCAGGGCGCAAAATTCAAGCCCGGATTACCGGTCGCCGAATACTCACCCAAGAAAAGTTCAACAGACTGCTCTTCGGGCGCGACTGTGTACAAACTCGCCGCAAGCCAGGCGCCAAATGCACCAAGTGCCGCCAAAGCCACCGTGCCACGCGTGAACGCCGGTCCACCGCCGCCACCGCTGCCGTTGCCACGGGAACCACCGCCGCCATCCTTGCCGCCCATCAGGACGCGCAGGCGTTCTTGACCCTTTTTGACCAGCTCGTCGATCTCCGGAATTTGGGGACCTTCGCCGCCGGGACCACGCCCGCCGCCGCCAGATCCTCTGTTCCCGTCGCCCGAGCCACCATTCGGTCTGCCATCGCCCGAGTTTCCGCCGCCCCCCCAGGGGCCGCCATTGTTGCCAGCCATTAAGTTCTTTCCCTTCTTAACCGCGCCATGTCTTGATAAGCCATCCATAAGTACTCTGCCCTGATCGGAATTCAAGCCATGCGCGTAGGAGATCGCATTGTGACGATCTCCTCGGACATTGTGGGGTGAACTGCAACGGTGCGATCAAAATCTTCTTTTGTTGCACCCATTTTGATCGCAATCCCTGCGAGCTGTATCATTTCACCCGCATTAGGCGCGACGATGTGGCACCCCAATACCTTCCGGCTGTCGGCACATACGACAAGTTTCATCAAAACTTTATCGCTTTTTCCGGCGAAAGCGGTCTGCATGGGGCGGAAAGACGTGCTGTAGATTTCCGCCGGACCCAGATCGCGTGCCGCTTCCTCAGATAAACCAACTGTGCCCATTTCCGGCTGCGTAAAGATCGCACTGGGAATCAGGTCGTGATCGACGGCTGTCGGATTACCTTGGAAAACCGTTTCAACAAACGCCATCCCCTCGCGGATCGCCACGGGTGTGAGGTTCACGCGATCAGTCACATCACCGATGGCATAGATCGACGGCACCGCCGTCTGACTATACGTATCCACCTCGATCGCGCCATTTCCTTTCAGTTTAGCGCCAAGCGCCTCTAGTCCTAAATCATCAGAGTTCGGTGCACGTCCCGTGGCAAAGAGCACCGTGTCGTAGATCGCTTCATCGCCTTGCGTGGACGTCACGCAGATCGGCCCCTGTGCGCCATCCACCGGCGTCATGGTGTCGATGTTCGTCTCGACCCTAAGATTGACACCGCGTTCACGCATTTGATCGGCGACAAGACCTCGCGCCTCGTCGTCAAACCCCCGCAGGACCTGCGCGCCGCGGTAAAATTGAGTAACTTCTACGCCAAGACCATTCATGATGCAGGCGAACTCGCAAGCGATGTAGCCACCGCCGATGATCAACATCGATTCGGGCAAAGTTTCCAGATGGAAGATGTCATCAGACACAATGCCAAGCTGCGCATTGGGCAGATCTGGGCGCGTCGGACGCCCGCCTGTTGCGATCAAAATGTGTTTGGCGGTTTTCTTCTCGCCCGTCGACAGCGTGACCTCATGCGTGCCGCTCACCATGGCACGCGCATCGAATGTGTCTACTCCGGCATTCGCCAGAAGTTTGCGGTACACGCCTTCCAAACGATCCAATTCCACGTTGAGGCGGGCGCGGAAAACGTCCCAGTCAAACCGGCCCTCTGCCATCTCCCATCCGTATCCCGCTGCCGTTTCCGGCACACCCGAGAATTCTGATGCAAAGACCATGAGCTTTTTGGGCACGCAGCCCCGGATCACACAGGTTCCACCATAGCGGTCCTCTTCGGCCAAACCGACCTTTGCCCCTGTTTCGCTTGCCGCAACCCGAGCTGCACGGACGCCGCCTGAGCCACCACCAATTACAAACAGATCGTAGTCAAAAGCGCTCATGCGAAGACCTTTCCTTTGTCCTTTGACAGGCTTTGGCCTGCCGTCCCATCCGGGATGTGTCTCATCTGTTCGACGGACGTGCGATCAGTCCGCCAAATCGTTAAAGAGGTTGCCGGTGTCGGAAAAATCGACCTGATCCGTTTCAACCGTACCGGCATTCATATCGCGCAGCTCAACTTTACCATCGCCATACCCCACGATCACCGTGTCGCACACGTCGATGAACAGCCCGTTTTCCACAACGCCTGGGATCTGGTTCAAGGCCATCGCCAAGTGCCGCGCATTGCCGATGCGCTTGAGCTGCAAATCGATGATGTGGTTCCCCTCGTCCGTAACAAAAGGAGCCTCCCCCTGCATCCGGAGTGTCGTATCACGCCCCAGAACGTCCATAGATACGAGGCTTTCCTCGATCAGAGATTTCGTCGCCTGCAGACCGAAAGGGATCACTTCGACGGGCAGCGCAAAGGCTCCCAGTGTTTCTACTTCCTTGCCGGCATCTGCGATCACAACCATGCGGTCCGACGCGGTAGCCACGATTTTTTCCTGCAGATGCGCCCCGCCGCCACCCTTGATCAGGTTGAACTCAGCATCAAATTCATCCGCGCCGTCTATGGTCAGATCCAGCCATTTCGCTTCGTCGAGCGTCACCACATCAATCCCGACGGACCGCGCCTGCTCCGCAGTGCGTGTCGATGTGGGCACCCCTTTGAACGTCAAACCGTCGTTGCGGACCATCTCCCCCAGACAACGCACCAGCCAAACGGCCGTAGATCCAGTCCCGAGCCCCACCCGCATACCGCTTTCAACAAGCTGGGCGGCGCGCTGCGCACAGGCAAATTTCGCTTTATCAATCGGGGATAGCTCTGAGGACATGGGGCGCTCCGGTCATTGGTTTGGCCGCCTTATAGGAAACCTCGGCTCAAGGTGCGAGAGTGATTCTGTGCAAAATTCGCGAGTGTCGCCGTCACTGCGCCCGGCACAAAGCGTTTTTTCGCCCATCTAGGTCGCTTTTCGCGCAGTAGATTCCGCCTGCACGCACTAGTGAGCGCGCATGGTCGCTGATCGCTACATTTTGCACTACGCACCCGACAACGCTTCGCTCGTGATCCGGCTGGCATTGGAGGAATTAACAGTCCCGTATGACACCTGCTTGGTCGACCGGAGCGTCGCTGCTCAACGCGGGGCGGTGTATCTGGCGCTGAACCCCAACGGCCTGATCCCAGTGCTGGAGACCAAAGATGGACCCATCTTTGAGACCGCCGCCATCTTATTGTGGTTGGCCGACCGCCACGGAGGCTTGGCCCCGCCCATTGAGAGTCCCGCGCGGGCGGACTGCCTCAAGTGGCTGTTTTTTATGTCTAATACACTGCACCCCGCCTTGAGGCGGCGATTTAACCCGTCCAGCTACATTGGAGACGACGTTGCCGCGCAAGCTGAATTCAACCACATCAACAAACGCCAAATCGACAGCCACCTCCGTGTGCTGAACGATGCCTACGCTGCGCAAAACCCGCCTCTGATCTTATCTCTTTATCTTGGACCCATGGTGCGCTGGTTGGCGCTCTATCCATGCGACACAGACAAAAGCTGGTTTGATCTTGCGCACTATCCTGCCTTGAAAGATATCGCCACGATGCTCGAAGATAGGCCCTCGACACAGGCTGCCATTTTGGCTGAAGGTCTGGGAGACTGTCCTTTTACTGCTCCGCAACCGCCAAATCCTCCGGAAGGAGTCGCACTCTGATGTTTCTTTCGGTTTTTGATATGTTCAAGATCGGGATCGGCCCATCTTCGTCCCATACGATGGGCCCAATGCTGGCTGCGGCGCGGTTTCTGGACATGATGCGCGCCTCCCCGTTTGAATTTGACGGGCTGCGCGCTTCGCTGCACGGATCGTTGGCCTTCACAGGGATGGGTCACGCCACGGATCGGGCGACCATCCTCGGCCTGGCCGGATTCGTGCCTGATTCCTACGACACGGAAAAAGCAGAAATAACACTAGCACAGATAGAGGCCCGTAAATGTATCGCCCCCGCCGATCTGCCCACTCTGCGATTTGATCCAGCCACCGATCTGGTCTTTGACTATGACACACCGCTTAGCGGTCACGCCAATGGCATGATCCTGCGCGCCACGGACGCGCAGGGCGACGTTATCCTGCGAGAGGTGTTCTACTCCATCGGCGGCGGATTCGTTCTAACCGAAGCAGAGCTGAAAGCCGGCAAGGACACCGAAGACCACGGCACTTCTATCCCTTTCCCTTTCAAGAGTGCCACCCAAATGCTGGAGATGGCCGCGCATTCAGGCAAGTCTGTGGCCGAGATGAAGCGCGCCAATGAAATCGCGCACGGTGGCGGCGCTGCGCTCTCCAATGGGACGCAGCGGCTCTGGCAGGTGATGAACGCCTGCATCGACCGGGGTTTGACCACCGATGGCACGCTGCCAGGCGGTTTAAACGTCAAAAGGCGTGCGAAAGGAATTCACGATGCGCTGTTGGCGGAGCGCGGTATGAACCTAAACGCCCCGCATACGATTAATGATTGGATGAGCGTCTATGCCATGGCCGTCAATGAAGAAAATGCCGCAGGTGGCCAAGTCGTAACAGCCCCAACCAACGGCGCGGCCGGCGTGCTGCCTGCAACACTGCGCTACTACCTTGACCATGTTCCCGGCGCATCCGAGGCGCATATCGAGGATTTTCTGCTGACCGCCGCGGCTATCGGTGGCCTGGTGAAGTTCAACGCGTCGATTTCAGGCGCTGAAGCCGGATGCCAAGCCGAAGTTGGGTCTGCAGCAGCGATGTCCGCAGCTGGTCTTTGTGCTGTGATGGGCGGCAGTGTAGCACAGGTGGAAAACGCAGCTGAAATCGCATTGGAGCATCATCTGGGCATGACGTGCGACCCGGTCAAAGGCCTCGTGCAGGTGCCCTGTATCGAACGCAATGGTCTGGGCGCAATCAAGGCCGTATCCGCCGCTTCACTCGCCTTACGCGGTGACGGCACCCACTTGGTGCCTTTGGATGCTTGTATCGAAACCATGCGTCAGACCGGGCAAGACATGTCGGAAAAGTACAAAGAAACATCACTCGGAGGCTTGGCAGTCAACGTTCCAAACTGTTAGTGTCCCACTCAACCTCTGCTTGCAGACTGAGTCTTTTGTGAAATACCACCCACGATGATTGTTGACCGTCCTCTTGTAGGCATCATGCTGATGCTCGGGTTTTGCATTCTTGCGCCCATAGGCGACGCAATCGCAAAAATCATTGGCCAGACAGTGCCCATCGGACAGCTGGTGCTCGTGCGTTTTGCAATTCAGGCGCTGTTGCTGTTGCCACTTGTCTGGCTGACTGGTCGTACCTGGCGCATGGGAGCGCGGGTCGCAGTTCTGACGTTTCTGCGCACCGTGCTGCACATCTGCGGCATTGCAGGCATGGTGACAGCTCTCAAATACCTACCTCTAGCAGATGCAGTCGCGATCGCCTTTGTGATGCCTTTCATCATGCTAGTCCTCGGTAAATATGTACTGGACGAAGAAGTGGGAAGCAGACGCATCGTTGCCTGTGCGATCGGATTTCTGGGCACACTGTTGGTCATTCAACCCAGTTTTGTGCAAGTAGGTTGGCCTGCGCTGATACCGCTCTTTGTGGCCATTAACTTCGCTTTTTTCATGCTGGTGACGCGCCAAATCGCAAAGGACACTGATCCTATCGGACTGCAGGCGGTCAGCGGTGTCATAGCTGTCGTGATTATGGTGCCGGTGCTGTTCCTGTTTCAAAGCAGCCGTTTTGACCAGCTTCAAGTGATTCAGGTCTCGCAATTGGATTGGGGGCTGATGCTCTCTATCGGCCTCTTGGGCACGGTTGCGCATCTCTTGATGACATGGTCTTTGCGCTTCGCACCCTCGGCAACCCTTGCGCCCATGCAATACTTGGAAATCCCGTTTGCTACAGTCATCGGGTTGCTCGTTTTCGGAGACTTCCCGAATCCGCTGGCTTTTGTGGGTATTCTTATCACCGTCGCAGCTGGCCTCTACGTCGTCTTCAGGGAGCGGGCCATCGCACGTGATCTGGCAGCGCGGACAACACCGATACAACCGGCTCTATAAAACGACGCGGCAAAATACAAAGCATCCTTGGCGCATGAAGTGTCAGGTGAATATCACCGGTCGCACGGTTTGACGTACCCGAGCGCACACCCGGTTCAAAATCAATCCCGTCGATGGGCCATTGTAACCCGTCGGAGCACCCCGTCACCGGTCCCATTGGGAACAGCGACACACGTGTACCCGCGGGTGTATCCAAGGAAAACACTTTCGGACACAAGAACACGACGTCCTCCGCCCCAAGCAACACAACGGAGCGGTCACAGCGCATCACCAGTGTGTGCAGTGCTGCCATTGCGTGATCAATCTGGCCACCCGTGAAACCAATCGCGACCACGACCGGCGCGCTCACGTACCGCAAGGCTTTATCAAAGTCAGTGCTGTCTTGCTCAGCAACAAGATGGAAACGGTCACCGGGAATTTGGGCGCGGGCTGTTTCCGAAATGGAGTCCATATCTCCGATTGCCGCCGCCAGCGAAACACCTTCTTCAAGCGCGATTTGTGCACCGCTGTCCGCCGCGACACATGTGGGCGCCAGTGACAGTGCCAACTGGAGGTCAGCCGGAGAACACTCCCCTCCCCCCACCAGCGTCAGCGGTTTGGATGATTTAACAAGAGTGGGATTCACGGAAGTTTAATGCCCATGCCGGAAAATCGCCACATTGTTGCCACGAAAAGATACGAAAAATTTCACTGAATCGGACCCTTAGGACTTTCATAAAATGTTAGACAGCTTGTCGATATCATGCAGAAGGCACGCATGCGATGACGAATGACAACAAAATACTGACGGTCTCCTACGGGACGTTTTCCTGCACGCTTGAAGGGTTTGACGATTCGTTCGAAACGATGAAGGCGATTGCGGAATATTTCCGGGATCTTGCTTCTGAAGATCGATACTTCGGGTCAGAGCCGCCGCAGCCCGATGCACAGATGCTTGCGAAAATCGCAGCGCGCGAAGGCGCGCGCCACGTCGACGCGCGCGAGCATCAAGGTCGAATTATGCTCAAAGCACGACGCGACGGAGATATAGCGACAGGGACACATGATCCTGAAAGCAGAGGGCCTAAGGTCGCCCAACCCCCTGAAAAGACAGTATCTGGCGCACGTTTGACGGTTGTATCTCGTCAGATGGAACCTGAGGAACAGCATGACGCTACGGCTCTAAAACGGATCACGGACGACCTTCAGGAAACACCGTATTCTCCGAACCTAGACAGTCTACCTAAGACATCCGAAGGATCAGACAGCAAGCCACAAAAAGTAGAGGCGCGAACAGAAACAGCACCAACCGGAACCGTTTGCGATCAAAGTAAAACTCCGCCGGAAATGGCAGATAAGGTCACCTATGACCCAGCTGCGTTCTTTTCTGGGCAAGATTATACGGCGGCTGATCCGTCTTATGCTGGCGGCTACGAAGACGAGAGTAATGCGACCGCTTCTATCGCGCCGACATCGGAGATACTCGCCGAATCAACTTCATCGCAGCCAGTTGATGGCGGTGAAAAACCACCAACCAAGGTAGATGGTGCAAGCCTTGCCTATAAATTGCATCGCATCCGCGCTGTCGTTTCCCAAAAAGATAAAACAGCTGAAGGCAGCTTTAACACTGCAGATCGTGCGCCCCCAATCACGCCAAAAGGCCACGATCAGGTAAGCGAAACGACGCCGTCAGCAGAAACAACCGCATTTGTCGCTGAGGTCGCGAAAGAGATCGCCGATGCGTTGAACGAAGACTTCGAAGTCGCTCGGCGCGATGCGGATCAGGACAGCTCAGACCAGCTGATCCGCACAATTACTCAGGAGGCCGATGCGCAAGACGCACAAATTAACTTAACTGCGGATACAAGCGAAACCGAAAACCCCGACAATCTGTTTTCGGTGGCCGACGAAAGTGCGGTGGATCAAACAAACGCGGCGCTTGAAAACTGCTCGGAGAGAGGCAGCAATGACAAAGATGGAGTGCTCTTTTCTGAAACGGGAGCAAGTACATCCATTGATAATGGGGGCCATTTGAACGGTGACAGTCCACCCGAGCAAATCCAGAGCCCACAAAATAGCCGTTCCGATTTACCAGGTCTAAATCTAGACGCCGAGAAAGACGTTTCGCGTCTAATGGCGAAAGCCGATCAGCAGATGAATGAGCCGGAGAGCAAAACGCGGCGCAGTGCCTTTTCCCATTTGCGCGCCGCTGTTACCGTACGCGGTGCGGATTCTTCGATCGAGGACAACGATAGCATCGGCGAAGAGACTGCAAAGGTCTTCAAAAGCGATTTGGACGAGGTCATCAAACCTCGTGATGAATATGGAGAATTATCCGGAACAACGCGCTTGCCACCGTTAAAACTTGTGGCCGAACAGCGCGTGGATACAAAACCGAAAGTGTCACGCGGACCCGTAGCACCGCGACGTGTCGCGGCCTCCAGTGACGCGGATCTTTCGCTCGCAGAAGATAGCGGTTTTGCTGAATATGCATCGGATCGAGACGCCAAACGCCTGCCCGAATTACTTGAAGCAGCAGCAGCGTATCTGACCTTTATGGAAGGCCATGACCAGTTTTCGCGCCCGCAGTTGATGTCACGTGTGCGTCAAGCTGATATCGGCGAATTCAGCCGGGAAGAAGGCCTGCGCGCATTTGGACAGCTTTTGCGCAAAGGCAAAATCGAAAAGATTAAAGGGGGCCGCTTCACCGCCTCAGAAGAAATAGGCTACAAACCCGGGCACCGCGCGGTCAGCTAGAAACGATCTACAAGCGCACCTCGGATTGGCATCCGGCATTCAGTTTTCAGCCCGTAGCAGTCAGGTCTCGGGGTGATTTGGATCAGCCTGACCGATGCCCTTGAAAATGAACTTGAAAGGCAACGCCCAGACGACTCCCAGCGCAACATAGATTAACAATTCGACCCAAATCGACGGGCGTTCCAACAGATTGACTACTGTAACACAGGCAATGACGTAGATGGGCAGGCCGACCAACAGGATCAGCAAAGCGAGACGGCGCCGGGCTTTATAACTTAGAGACATGGAATTCCTGTCAGTCAGCAAAAGGATCCGTCACAAGAATGGTGTCCTCTCGCTCCGGCGAGGTTGAAAGTAGTGCAACCGGGCAGTCAATCAACTCTTCCACACGACGTACATACTTAATTGCATTCGCGGGTAAATCCGCCCAGCTGCGCGCGCCTTCCGTGGACTCGGTCCAACCCGGCATTTCCTCGTAAATTGGCTTGCAGCGTGCCTGGTGGTCCGCCGCTGTGGGCAAATAATCTATACGCGCGCCGTCCAGATCATACCCCACACAGATCTTGAGCGTCTCAAACCCATCGAGCACATCCAGTTTTGTCAGTGCGATCCCATTTACACCAGAAGTCGCGCAGGTCTGGCGCACCAGAACAGCATCGAACCAGCCGCACCGGCGCTTGCGCCCGGTCACCGTACCAAATTCATGCCCACGTTCGCCCAGACGTTGCCCATCTGCGTCGTCCAGTTCAGCCGGGAATGGGCCTTCGCCGACACGTGTTGTATATGCTTTTACGATACCCAAAACGTAGTTGATCGCACCTGGCCCAACGCCAACGCCTGTTGCTGCTTGGCCTGCGATGACATTAGACGACGTCACAAAGGGATAAGTTCCAAAATCTATATCCAGCAAAGCCCCCTGAGCGCCTTCAAACAAGATACGTTTCCCCGCGCGGCGTTTTTCGTTCAGTACCTTCCACACAGGCGCTGCGTACTGCAGGATTTCCGGCGCAATCTCGCGCAGTTGAGCAATTAAATCATCCCGGTCCACTGCCTCAATGCCCAAGCCTTTGCGCAACGGATCATGATGTTGCAGCGCCCGATCCACGCGCGCCTCCAGAGTGGCCGGGTCCGCAAGGTCGGCCACACGCACAGATCGCCGTCCCACCTTGTCTTCATACGCCGGCCCGATACCGCGCCCTGTTGTGCCGATCTTGGTGCCTTTGCTTGCCGCTTCTTCACGTGCACGGTCCAGTTCGCCGTGGATGGGCAAGATCAGGGGCGTATTTTCGGCGATCATCAATGTCTGCGGTGAAATATCAACGCCCTGCGCACGGATCGTTTCTATTTCACGGATCAGATGCCATGGATCCAGAACGACGCCATTCCCAATCACCGAAAGCTTGCCGCCACGCACAACACCCGACGGGAGCGCGTTGAGTTTGTAGACCGCGCCATCGATGACCAGCGTATGACCGGCATTGTGGCCGCCTTGAAAGCGCGCGATCACATCGGCGCGTTCGGACAGCCAGTCCACGATCTTGCCTTTTCCCTCGTCCCCCCATTGGGCGCCGACAACGACGACATTTGCCATGAGCAGTCCTTTGATTCATTCGGTTGAAACCCGCGCCGGTATAGCGAGGCCGCGCTCTGGGCGAAACCTCAAAATTCCAGCGGCGCAGAAGGATTGATTTGGTCCGGATATGGACTTTCCATATCGAAGCGGCGTATCTGAACAAATGGACAGGACAGGCCTTGGGAGGTTCCATGGGCATTCTCACACGGTGGCTGGCCGCATTCTTGTTACTCGCGGCAACCTTCAACCCGACGCAATACAACTATATCTCGTGGCTTAGGGATCACGGCGACAACAATTTATCCGTGGCCGTCCTGGTTGGGCTTTTAATTGCAGTAGGTTACATTGTCTTCCTACGCGCTACGCTGCGTTCGATCGGCCCTCTCGGGATGTTTTTAGTGCTGGCTATTGTCGGGGCTTTAGTGTGGGTGCTCTATGATTTTGGCATCCTCCGATTAGAAAATCAGAGTTTGAACGTCTGGCTGGGAATTTTTGCTTTGTCTGTTGTACTTGGCATCGGACTAGGATGGAGCCACGTCCGTCGGAGTCTGACCGGCCAAACCGATGTGGACGATATAGAGGACTAGCCGTTTAGCCTGTATGCTCACAAGCATTTTGGTCGCAGGTCAGGCGCGGCTCACGGCACATGCGCAAAGAGCCGTACAAAACCTACTCTGCAAGATGCACTGGCGCGCCGTGCGGTGTTGACAAATAAGCCTCCGACCAGGCGGTTTTGAGCGTGGCAAGGTCCGTCGATGCCGCGACACCTCCCTGCACTAGAAACTGTTCTAGTGTCTCCAGCCATGCGTTGAAGTAATCGTCTCCACCATCCAGTTCGCGCGAAACACCGTGCCGTTTCAGGGTTGCGCCAAAGGCTTGCGCCCAATCCGACCACTCTAGATGACCAACTTCATTCAGGTGCACGGTCAGCGCAAACACTTGGGCGTGCCAGGGTTCAGAAAAGACGGGCTCTGCGATCGCATTTTCAGCGCGCATCATGTCGCAGGTTCCAAATAGCTTTGCCAAAGATCCAGGACCACCTCATCATTCGGGTGCTCTGGGTTTTCCCAAAGGGCGCTGGCAGGGAAAACAACGGCATAGAGCGGTTCAGGCGCCTCTCCCAGACGGTGCGCAGAGCTATCGGGTAACACATGTGTGCCATGATAGAGTAAGATGCGCCCGCGTGCGCCAGCTGCGTAACGCGGCAAGCGGGTATGGCCCCCGTCCACAAGACGGTTCGCCGAAATGCGCCGGGTCAGGACCGCATCGCCAGGGTCGAACTGCTGCTCAACATCACTGGGGCGATCTGCGGGGCCGCCTGAGGCAAGCACAGCGTCCACACGCTCCGGCCGCAACATGCGCGCGTCAAGCGGGCTGGCTTGCGGTGTGTCCCCAGCAAGCTCATCCACTGTAACGACCCCTGTCTCGACCAGTAAATCCGTCAATCCGGCGAGCCATTTCTCATAGTAGGAAAAGCGCGCATAATCTTTCGGCGACAGGCGTTCTCGCGCATGGCGCGAAACATCAATGTTCCATTGACCCAAAGCTCCGCTCGCAAGAGTCACCGCAAGCGCACGGGCATGCCAGTCTTTCTTGAAGACCGGCTCTTGCGGATCAGGCGTGACAGGGCCATCACCAAATCGCCCCCCCATGTCATGCACGCGGGTCATTTAGAAACCTCCCCAGGCACCCGTGCCAAGCCTGTTCCAATCATGCTGTCTCGCGTGACGAGCGCCATTAAAGCGGCTTCGTCCAGACCTTCGGTCCCTTCGGGTCGTTTGGGTATCACCAGATATCGAACCTCTGCGGTGCTGTCCCAGACCCGCACAGCGCTGTCTTGTGGCAGAGAAACGCCAAAATCCTGCAAAACGGCCCGCGGTTCCCGCACGGCACGCGCGCGATATGCATCTGATTTATACCAACTGGGTGGGATCCCCAGCAGCGGCCAAGGATAGCAGCTGCAGAGCGTACAAACGACCATGTTGTGGACTGCGTCCGTGTTCTCGACTGCAACCATATGTTCGCCTTGACGCCCATAGTACCCCAGTTCTGATACCACAGCTGTTGCGTCTTCCAGCAATGCTGCGCGAAAGGCCGGATCTGTCCAGCTTTTCACCACGACATGCGCACCATTGCGCGGGCCAATCTTGTTTTCATAAGTGTCGATGATGGCATCCAGAGCCGCAGGCGCCACCAATCCTTTGCGGGTCAGTAGTGTTTCCAGCGCTTTAACACGCAGGGCTGGATCCGATGGCAAATGACTATGCGGGTGGTCGTGATGATCATGAGGCATACTCAGAACAATGCGGCAGGCGGCACTGACTGTCCAGTCGACGCGTTAGGCTGATTCTACAGTTTCCACCTAAGGGTGCAAATTCAAACCAGAAGTTGTGCACGCGAATCCGCTAGAAATGTGCTATAGTAATTTAAAGCACAACCGCAGCGCCTCATTTCCAGGATAACCCTCTTAGAGCATGCGCGAGCCTTAGATGCTTTAGCGAACCGCTGCGCCCTGCGTAGCGGTTTGTGCTGCGAGATAGAGCTCCCCATTGCGATGAATACAATGGTGAAGAGCCGCCAAGCTCCTCCCCGCATCAGGCCAATAGCGGCATTGATAGAATCGTCCCTTGCGGGTGAGGGCAAACTTGCCTAGATACCCCGGGAGCTAAACCGAACCTTACAGGTTATCCATGCAGAACGTCGTCCTGATCATACATCTGATACTGGCACTCGGCCTGATCGCCGTGGTGCTATTGCAGCGCTCTGAGGGCGGTGGACTTGGCATGGGTGGTGGCGGTGGCGGCGCCATGTCGGGCCGTGCGGCTGCGACGGCACTGGGCAAGGTCACGTGGATGCTGGCCATCGCTTTCATCTGCACATCCATCACCTTGACCATCTTTGCTGCAGAGAATGCCTCTGGCTCTTCGGTGGTAGACCGGTTGGGCGTGACACCGCCCTCGGCGGACAACAGCACCACGCCACAGGCGCCCGTCGGCGATACATTGCTGCCGCCCGGACCAGACGACAACGCGCCGCTTGTTCCAACCCTGGACTGAGCAATACCCACAACACCTTGAGGCAGTACCGTTTTTTGCAACATCATGTTGCGGGCGCTCTTGATTTGGGCGACCGAATCCTGATACACTTAACCCCCGTGGTGTTGCGACAATCTATGGCCTGACGCGCCTGCATCATCAGTAAGAACGCGGCGACGCACGGGAGCAGATCAAGACATGGCAAGATATGTATTCATCACCGGGGGCGTTGTGTCTTCGCTTGGAAAGGGCCTTGCCTCAGCAGCTCTGGGTGCACTGCTGCAAGCGCGTGGTTTCTCGGTGCGGTTGCGCAAATTGGACCCCTATCTGAACGTCGATCCTGGCACCATGTCGCCTTTTGAACATGGCGAAGTCTTTGTGACCGACGACGGTGCAGAGACAGATCTCGACCTTGGGCATTACGAACGTTTTACCGGGGTTGCGGCGCGCAACACCGATTCCGTCTCGTCCGGGCGGATCTATTCCACCGTGTTGGAAAAGGAACGGCGTGGAGACTACCTGGGCAAAACGATCCAGGTCATTCCGCATGTCACAAACGAGATCAAAGATTTCATCGGCATTGGCGATGACGAGGTAGATTTCATGCTCTGTGAGATCGGCGGTACGGTTGGGGACATCGAAGGTTTGCCCTTCTTTGAAGCGATCCGCCAGTTTGCCCACGATAAGCCTCGTGGGCAGTGCATTTTCATGCATTTGACCCTCCTGCCCTACCTCGCAGCGTCTGGGGAACTTAAGACAAAACCGACACAACACTCGGTCAAGGAATTGCAGTCGATTGGAATCGCGCCCGATATCCTTGTTTGTCGCTCCGAACATCCGATCCCCGAAAAAGAACGTGAAAAGATCGCTCTGTTTTGTAACGTGCGCAAGGAATCGGTGGTCGCGGCCTATGACCTCAAAAGCATTTACGAAGCACCCCTTGCCTACCATGATCAAGGACTGGACCAAGCGGTGCTGGATGCATTTGACATTTCACCTGCACCGCGCCCCGACCTGAGTGTCTGGCATGATGTGTCCGACCGGGTGCATAACCCCGAAGGAGCGGTGAAAGTCGCGATCGTCGGCAAATACACACAGCTCGAAGACGCCTACAAATCCATCGCCGAAGCCCTCACACATGGCGGCATGGCAAATCGGGTCAAAGTGCGCGTGGAATGGGTGGATGCCGAGATTTTCGACACAGAAGACGCGGCACCGCATCTGGAAGGTTTCCATGCTATCCTGGTACCCGGCGGATTTGGCGAACGCGGCACGGAAGGCAAGATCAAAGCCGCGCAGTACGCCCGCGAGAACAAGGTGCCCTACCTGGGGATTTGCCTTGGCATGCAGATGGCCGTCATCGAGGCGGCCCGCAACACGGCCGATATCCAGACCGCGGGCTCCGAAGAGTTCGATCATGAAGCGGGCAGGAAACGCTTTGAACCGGTCGTCTATCACCTCAAAGAATGGGTACAGGGCAACGCCAAGGTTTCGCGCAAGGTCAATGATGACAAGGGCGGGACAATGCGTTTGGGCGCCTATGACGCGATACTGACCCCGGGGACCCGCGTGGCCGAGATCTATGGCAATACGGCCATCGATGAACGCCACCGTCACCGCTATGAGGTAGACATCAAGTACCGGGAACAATTGGAAAAAGCCGGAATGGTCTTCTCGGGCATGTCCCCCGATGGCAAGCTGCCGGAAATAGTGGAATGGCCAGATCATCCTTGGTTTATCGGGGTGCAGTTTCACCCTGAGCTGAAATCAAAACCGTTTGATCCGCATCCACTTTTCGCTGATTTCGTACGCGCGGCCAAAAAAATCTCGCGTCTCGTTTGAACCGAGTCACTCGGTCTGACAACCCCCGGAAGCGCTTGATCGACGTGCGGCTTACGCCCATCGCCATTTCAAGCTAACAAGGCAACATGCTGAGCTACCAACATATGTACCACGCGGGCAATTTGGCGGATGTGCACAAGCACATGCTGCTCGCCTCCGCCCTTGAATACCTCACCAAAAAAGACAAGCCGCTGACCTATATTGAAACCCATGCGGGGCGCGCGCTCTATGATCTTGCGGCTCCGCAGGCCCAGCAAACCCAAGAGGCGGATGCCGGGATCGGCAGGCTTTGGGCGCAAATCGCTCACGAACATGCCTATGTGAAAGCTGTTGCAGCAGTGCGCTCGGAAAACGGCACGGAAGCCTATCCGGGATCCCCTCTCATCGCGACGCAACTGCTGCGGCCAAGCGACAGTATCCATCTGGCAGAACTGCACCCCGGTGAATTCGCGCAGCTCAGCTACCACATGTCCGGAACGATTGCCCAATGCCATCACAAGGATGGTTTTGCCCTGGCCTTATCCCTTTGTCCGCCGATGCCGCGACGCGGATTGATCCTGATTGACCCCAGCTATGAGATCAAAGACGATTACACGTCGATCCCAAAATTCATTCGGCAAGTGACCAAGGCCTGGAATGTCGGGATTGTCTGCTTGTGGTATCCGCTCCTGAAATCAAACGCCCACTCGCCGATGATCGGGGCGCTTACCCAGCGGCATCCAGAGGCGCTGCGGCACGAGGTGCGTTTCCCGCCCGCCCGCAAAGATCATCGCATGGTGGGTTCCGGCATGTTCGTCATAAACCCGACTTACGGTTTGGACACGCAAGCGCAGCAGGTGCAGACCATGTTTGACCAACTAAAACCGGACATTTGACTTGTCGCTCAGACGTGGCAAACTGTGCCGATGCGGCTTCCCTCTTTGATCATAGGCTTTCTGTTTGGCGCTCAGGCCGTCATGGCGTGCGAGCGGCCGGTGTGCCTGGTTGATCCGGAAAGCCTGAACCTGCCGCGTATCATTACGTTTGAAGACGTGCGCTCTGGCATGGGCCCCGGGCATCTTATCAGTGATGTGCTGGAAATGGATGGCGCGGTTTTTGGTGAACGCTTTGCGGGGCAATCCGTATCACCCGCGGGGAATCATGATGAAATCACAGGGGACGCTTTGAACCCTCTGACCGTCATGCCAGGCGATCGGTGGCAGAACCTCTCGGTCGTGTTTTTAGAAGGCAACAACATTCTAAATGGATATGGTGTTGCCGGTTTTCCCAAACGCCACGCGCAAGGGGAAGGGGCGATTTCCTTTCTCTTCGACGCAGATCAATCGGCTCTGTCCTTTCAGATCCGCGGTGGAGAAGACGGGACTGCACGTGCGATCTTTCTTTCGCGCGACGGACAGGTGATCGACAGCCTCGAATTGCGCCAGACTGGTGAACATCCTTTTGGGTTCGTCAGGCGGTCTGGTGCAGCGGATATTGCAGGCGTCCTCTTTACGAATACCGACCCGCAAGGCCTTGCGCTAGATAACCTGCGCTTTGGCAAAAATCCCGATCTGAGTTAGTATCCACTCTATGTTTGAACGCCTTTTTCCCCGCCGGACTCCCGCTCCTTTGCCACAACCAAACGCGCAACTTGCATTGGGCGCGCTTTTGGTGCGGGTCGCTTTCGCCGATCATCAATACAAAGCCACTGAAGTGGGCCAAATTGATCGCATCCTCGCTGAAACCTTTGATCTCAAACCACTCGCGGCCGCCAAGCTGCGCGCCACCTGCGAAGCGCTGGAACGCCATGCACCGGGTACGCCCGAGTTTGCCCAGATCCTAAGGGACGAAGTCTCCTATTCTGATCGTAAAGCCCTGGCAGATGCAATGTGGTCCGTGGCAATGGCCGACGGCGAGCGCGACGACACTGAAGAACAGATGCTCCAGAGCATCGAAAATGCTCTTGGTTTGAGCGATGCAGACATTCAGGCCGCACGGAATACGGCTCTTGAAAGCGAATGATATTGGCACGCCCGGCAAAGCCTATTATATCCAGATCATGTTTGCTGATTTACTGAAAAGACTGACACAATCGGAAAGTGAAGATCTGCCCGATGAGGACGCCCGTTTGGCGTTGACCGCGTTGCTTGTGCGCATCGCGCGCTCGGACAATGATTACAGCGCTGATGAGAAACAGCGGATCGACCAGATCAACGCTCGTCGCTACAATCTGGGTCCCGGCGCAGTCAGCGCGCTACGGGAAGAAGCCGAAGGACTGGAGGCCGAAGCCCCGGACACGGTGCGCTTCACCCGTGCGATCAAGGACGCAGTGCCTTATGAAGACCGACTTTCGGTAGTGAAAGCCCTGTGGGAAGTCGTTTTGGCCGACGGCGCGCGTGCCCAGGAAGAAGACGCCCTGGTGCGGATGGCAGCACATTTCCTCGGCATCAGCGACCGCGACAGCGCAATGGCACGGCAGGACGTCTCGGGCGGCGCATGAACGCCAGCCTACCGATGTACGACACCCCTGCGACAGCCGCCGCAAATGACCGATTTTGGTGTGCGATCCGCAAAGCTTACGGGCGCGGTCCGGAACATCTGGATCGCTCTACGGACCCGCATGAAACTTGGATGTCCGATATGCTCGTTTTATCACAAACCTGCGGGCTCCCTTACCGCAGCATGCTGCACAGCCACGTACAATTGGTAGGGACCCCCGATTATGACCTCGACGGGTGTCCGCCCGGAAATTATCGCTCGATTATCATCGCGCGTGCCGATGACCCACGCTCAGAGCTGTCTGAATTTGCGCAGGCGGGTTTTGCACGCAACGACATTCGATCACAATCCGGATGGGCCGCAGTCGCCGAACACTACAGATCGCATGAAACCGTCGCGTTTGTCCCTTCCGCGATCCTTGATACAGGCGGTCATGCAGCCTCAGTCCATAAGGTTGCCGCAGGATTCGCAGATTTCGCTGGGATTGATGCTGTGACTTGGGCGCTCCTTTGCCGGGACAGTAATGAGACTGACGGCCTGAAGGTGATCGCGACTACAGATCCGACACCTGGGCTTCCTTACATCACGAGCCAGCAGGAGAATGCAGATCGCATCTTTACTGCGATTTCTCAGGCAATATCCGAGATTGGCGCAGAAGACCGTAAGACCTTGATGATCAATGGCCTCATTGAGATCCCAAAGGAGCGCTACCTCAGCGTGCCAATGCCGTAAGGTGCGCAGCCATAAACGCGACCACAATAGGCAAATGCCTGCACCGCAGTCAAAATCGAAAACAGAACTGCAGCCAGCAGTGACGTATAAGCATTTGGTGCATATGATATTTCCAGTCAGGACGACATATCTCCCGTTCAACCCTCCCCTTGGGAAAATACAGTTGCGTCTGAACATGATCCGGTAGTATCGATAATTTGATCAAATTATTTGGAGCAACAGGGAAAGCGCTGTGGCGGGACGCCACTGGCCGGACCAAAAAACTGGTGTGCAATGGAAAACTGGCTTCGTGAGAATCCGCATATGCGCACTGTGCGCGTGGCAGCAGCCGATCTGAATGGTCAGGCGCGCGGCAAGCGGGTTCCCGTCCGTTTTGCCTACAAACTCACCCAACAGGGCACACGCTTTCCGATGTCTGTCATGAACCTTGATATTTTGGGTGAGGACATACACGACAGCCCACTGGTTTATGAAACAGGTGACCGCGATGGCGTGCTGAAACCGACAGAGCGCGGCTTTGTACCGATGCCATGGCTGGATACGCCGACCGCTCTGTTGCCGATCTGGATGTTTCATGAAGATGGCACACCCTTTGCGGGCGATCCGCGTCATGCCTTGCATCGTGTGCTGGAACGTTACAAAGCGCGCGGTCTAACCCCGGTCTGTGCAGTCGAACTGGAATTCTTCCTGATCGATGATTCCGGCCCTGACTTGCAGATACCGCCCTCTCCACGTTCGGGTAAGCGACGCAAGGGAGCTGATATTCTCTCCATGCGGGCGCTCGATCAATTTGATGCGTTCTTCACAGAACTTTATGATGCTTGCGAAGCGATGGACATCCCCGCCGACACCGCGATTTCAGAGGCGGGCCTTGGGCAGTTCGAAATCAACCTGATGCACGGCGCAGATGCCCTGCGCGCCGCCGATGATGCTTGGCTTTTCAAACTGCTGGTCAAGGGCATGGCCCGCAAGCACGGTTTTGCAGGCAGTTTCATGGCAAAGCCCTACCCCGACTTTGCAGGGTCTGGTTTGCATGTCCATTTTTCTGTTCTCGACGCGGCAGGTAACAATATCTTTGATGACGCAACAGAACGCGGCAGCGCGACTTTGCATCATGCCGTCGCAGGGTGTCTGGAGGCGATGTACGGCACGACACTTATTTTTGCACCGCACGCCAACAGCTATGCGCGAATGGTGCCGGAAAGCCATGCCCCGACGGGTATCAGCTGGGCTTATGAGAACCGCACATCGGCCATCCGCATTCCTTCGGGTCCGTTTGCCGCGCGCCGGATCGAACACCGCGTCGCGGGCGGGGACGTGAACCCCTACCTGATGCTGGCCGCCGTATTGGGTGCAGCCCTCAACGGGATCGAAGACGCCAACGCACCCCCTGCTGCGATCACAGGCAATGCCTATGCGACTAAACTGCCGCAAATCCCCGGAGAATGGCACACCGCCGTCGATGCGTTTAAAACAGACATGCAGGTTGCACGCATTTTTCATCCCGACCTCATTCGAAATTATGTGCTGACCAAGCGTCAGGAGATGCGCACTATGCAGGACCTTTCCACAGACGATCAAACCAACATTTATCTGGATACGGTATAAGCGATGAAAATCGGCGTTCTTATTACAGGGCATCCTCCCGAAGAGATGCTAGAAAGTGGCAGCTACGACCAGTATTTCGCGCGATTGTTAGAAGGCAATGGGTTTGAACTTACTGGCTGGGCCGTAGTGGATGGTTTCTTTCCCGACAGCGTTCACGATGCAGACGCTTGGCTGATTACTGGCTCAAAACACGGTGCTTATGAGCAGCATGATTGGATACCGCCACTCGAAGACTTCATCCGTGCGGCCTACACCGCCGCCGTGCCCATGATTGGTGTGTGTTTTGGGCACCAGATCATTGCTCAGGCCATGGGAGGCCGGGTTGAAAAATTCAAAGGCGGCTGGTCCGTGGGATTGACCGATTACGAGATGAACGGGCGCAGGTATGCAATCAACGCCTGGCACCAGGACCAAGTCGTTGCCGTGCCCGAAGGCGCAGAAATTTTTGCCCAAACAGACTTTTGCGCACATGCTGGGCTGCTTTACGGTGACCAGATCTGGAGCATTCAGCCACACCCGGAATACGATTCAGATTTTATCTCTGGGCTGATCGAAACACGCGGTACAGGCAATGTGCCCGATCCGTTGCTGGCACAAGCGACATCACGGCTAAAAGAACCAAGTGATCGCATGGAAATCGCGCAGATGATGGCCAACTTCTTCAAGAAAGAGAGGGCCTAATGGCCGATTGGACCGA
>JBGCDG010000052.1:0-21913 GCA_045105195.1 Roseobacter sp.
CCGGGGAAGTGTTTCACATCATCCCCATCCGTACCAACATAGTCCGCCGCAGAGCCACTTTTCTCGGCCCAGCCCGAGTACATCGCGATGCAGGCATTGTCGGGGATCTCGCCGTTTGCGGCGATCCAGGCCTTCAGATCATCAGGTGTCACCTGCGCATCCGCACTCTCAGCGGCCTTGGCGGCGATGTCGATCTTGCACAGGGGGACAACGAGGCTGCTCACCGGGATTTCATCCACACTGGCGCCATCGGCTGAGAAATGCAGCGGTGCATCGATATGCGTCGCCGTATGCTCGTTGATCGACAGGTTCATGAGGTTAAAACCGTGTTCGGCAAAGTTAAACGGCTGCTCCATCGAGATGCCGGGCACGCCGAAGAACGTCGGGAAATCCGGGCTGAGTTTATGGGACATGTCGACCACACCACCGTGGCCGCCTGCGAGGGCTGCTGGTGCGGCGGCAACGCTTCCAAGGGCTGCGGCGGCGCCAACGGTTGCGCTGGCTTTGAAAAAGCTGCGGCGCGACAGCATCCGGTCCTTCACCGCATTGATCACACAGATATCACACATGGTCTCGTCTCCTCTGTTGGGGTGGCTTAGTCCAGCGCGCCCATGACGTCCTGGTTAAAGCCGTAAATCTGGCGTGCGCCAGCGACCGGGATCAGCTGCACTTCGCGGCGCTGGCCCGGCTCAAACCTTACGGCAGTGCCCGCCGCGATGTCGAGCCGCATGCCACGCGCTGCAGCACGGTCGAAATCTAACGCACTGTTTGCCTCGCCGAAATGATAGTGACTGCCCACTTGCACGGGACGGTCACCGGTATTGGCCACCATGAGCGTGACTGTTGCGCGATCTTCGTTCAAGGTAATATCGCCATCCGCGATCATCATTTCTCCTGGAATCATAACGCTCTCCTACCTGATCGGGTTGTGGACGGTCACCAGTTTGGTGCCATCGGGGAAGGTTGCTTCAACCTGCACATCGTGGATCATCTCTGGTACGCCTTCCATGCATTGAGCGCGGGTAATGACTTGTGCGCCGGCTTCCATCATATCGGCGACCGATCGCCCGTCGCGCGCACCCTCAACCACCGCGTCGGTGATCAACGCAATGGCCTCGGGGTGGTTCAGCTTCACGCCGCGGGCGAGCCGCTTGCGGGCAACTTCAGCGGCCATCGCGATGAGCAGTTTGTCTTTTTCACGCGGAGTGAGTTGCATCGGGTCATAGCCTCCAGCTTAGGGGTAGAGAATTGTTCGAAAGATGATCGAGAACAGGCAGCAGCGCCTGTCTCAGATAGAAACCGTCTTCGGCCAGAAGGCGCAAGGTCAACAGGTCTTCGCGCAGCAGACTGACGCCGCCCGCATCCCCGAGTAGGTCGCGCAGAGGTGCCAACTGGCCAGAAGCGTTTGGCATCACGCACAGAACGCTGGCTATAGCACGGGCACCATTCGCAATAGCAGGGCGGTCCAGCTGCCGCGCCACATTGCCGGTCAGATTGATCCCGTCCTTGTAGATCGGCACGCCGGCCTGACGGATATCGATACGGTCGTGGAAGGTGATGTCGTGGACGTCTTCCGACATCGCGCGACGCCCAAAGAGAATTGGCTCAACCATCAGAAAACGCGCTGAAGGTTCCAAATCTACGCTTAACGTGCGGTTGATCCGGGCGCCGTCGTACAGGATGGTCTCCTGCGGGAGCCAGAAAAGCGTGCTGCCGGATTTCGCGCGTAATGTGGTTCGGATGCACCCTATTTGACCAGATTGGGCCTTATAGCCGCGTTCTGCCGCCTGGGTTGTGAGACTTAGGTGCGAGTCATCCCCTGAAGTTGCATCAATGGTGAAATTGTCCCCGCCGGTCACGCCACCTGCGGTATTGATCACGATGGCTTCCAGCGCATCACGCCCCTGCGGGAACAGCATCTTTAGTGCACCCGACTGACGCAGACCGTCGATGCAAGATCCATAGGGCCCGGCTTTGCTGCTAACGGCGGCGGCACCGATTGCGCGGGGTTGGTCCAACGGTGTCGCGGCGCGCATGAGCAAGGGTGGCAGTCTTTCGGATCGTTTGCAGTGCGTCGACCAAACCACAAGAAAGCAGGGTTTGACCAGTTCGAATCTGGTTTGCGCCAGGAAATCGGGCGGGGTGCCACTTTTTTTGACTCAGGTCGGGAGCTTTCAGAGAATTGCTTTGTGCGTCTTGGACTTGATATGGCAGGGTGCGCAGCTGGAAACCCGACACCGCATCTTGCCGGAATGGTTGGAACTTCATGCATTTCAGGCCCAAGCGGGATCGAAATCGCAAGCTGCGTGATGACTTCAGACAGAGGACTTTGCCATTATCCGCTGAAGGCAGATTAGGTTTACCGGCGCGTTACTTTGTTGGGCGAGAAGCTCCCCAACGTAGAAAGACAAGTCCGTTCAGTTTGACCCCGGTTTTCCCAAGGCTAGATACCAGGTCTAACACCGTCCTTTCACTCGGAGATCAACATGAGCACTATTTCTGCGAAATTCGCTATCGCTGGTATGCTGACAACATTGTCAGCGACGTTTGCAGTTGCCGAATTGAAGGGCGAAGTTGGCGATGACATCATCGGAGCGCAACGCGCCGCTTTGGCTGCGAGCACGGACGGCCTGGGTTTTGGTCCTCAAGCACCCCGTGATTTGACGTCCACAGTGGGTGAAAACTTGCGTAGTTTCAATGACGCACCAAGCTACACAGAAATGAACCTGTGCAATATCCATTTCCACGAAGGGGCCGAGCACAAAGGCGGTAGTTTTACCACATATCTGGGGAACGGCGACGGCAAGGGGTACGGTACCGGCTTTGGCTATGATGGCGCATTGACTGAGGCAGAATTGGCACCGATCGCGGCGCCCATTGGCGAAGGCGACAAAGGCTTGCTGGAACCAGGCATGACAATCGAAGTGCACTATGTTCACACGACTGCTCAGGTGACCCCCGGCCCAACGCTTGGGTCTTGCCTGTCCGAAGCGCTTGTAAACCCGCAGTTGCGGGTCGAGACGCAGGTCATGGTGCTTGTGAATGACGCTGCCGCAATGGATTTTGTCGAGCTCGCCGCAGTTGAAGAAGTCGACGGCTACTGGCAAGCGCCAAACCTACTTAACACTACAGGTACGCCCATCGCTTATGACGGCTCAACAACTGGACCGAGCTACAATGAAGCGGGCTCTCCTTTGCAAGTCAGCTGGTCCGTGCGTCCTGATGTCGTCAAAGTTAACATCAACTCCGTGGGCGCATGGTATGCTAAAAATATCTTTGATGAAAATCATGCGCACGGTGTGCGTAACCTCGTCATGAACCCGGCGTTGTTGTCCCCGTTCAACTAGTTTGCACCAAGCTAACGCGAAAAGGCACTGTGGGTTTGTAGGGTCCCTTTTCGCGTTTTGGGCTTAGAATCGCGCTGAAGAACATGTGTCAGGAGGTGGGAACCGCGAAGTGGCCCCCCGTTGCACTCTTTCTAAAACCGGTCTGGGAAACGGCGTCGTTTGCAGCAATGGAACCCCCTTGCAGCTTGGAACGTCAAGAAAGACACGTATATTAGAGCAGCGACTGCGTCGACTTTTCAGGATGCATGATTTTCGTTTGACTGATTTCATTCTAAGAAAGACCGATCCACTATGATTGCTTATGTCACCGTCGGAGCAGATGACATCGTAGCCGCAAAACGGTTTTATGCCGCGTTCCTGCCAGAACTTGGGTATGAATTGGAGGAAAGCTCTGCGGGTCTCAGCTACGTCTTGCCTGTAAAACCAGGGCAATCGATCGTTCTGCCAGACTTTTACGTTAAGCCAACTTTTGATGGGCAACCTGCTTCTGCGGGCAATGGTTCTATGGTCGCATTCGAGGCATGTACACAACAGCAGGTGCGTGACTTTCATGCTGCGGCGCTTTCTGTTGGTGGTGTAAACGAGGGCAAACCAGGTTTTCGCGCCGCTTATGGGCCTCAGTTTTACGTTGGTTATCTTCGAGATCCCAACGGAAACAAGATCGCACTTTTCTCCAGTAATCCAAATGAACCAGGCAGGGATGCGTAGCGCGGTTTTTAGGGCGCAATCGAGGCCGTGCATCGCTTTTCCGATGCGCCGTGACAGTCTAGATGTTCTCCTCGGCCTCTCAGGAATGACTGTTTTGGGAAAACAGAACGGGCTATCACGCTGCGCATGATTTTAAACACCTTGGGCGAAATACGTAATCTCTGTGGCCTCACCTTTGTCCGTTTTGATATTGATGTCGCTATTGAGATCCGTGGGTTCCTCGTTACCTATGGCCTGAGCTTCTGCGCGATTACGGGTTTTGGAACACAAAGAAAGAACAGGATTTTCTGGCTAGAAAGTGCTGATCGGCGTGTTTTTCACATCCTATGAAATTGGGGTTCCACGGGCAACTCGAGCCAAGTTCTTTATATTAAAATGCATCTGCGGGCTTGTAATCATGGCTAACCAAACAAGATCTAATTGCCGTTTGTATCCCAGTTTGTGCATGATCGATTTAACTGGTCCATTAACGGCTCAGCACCTGTGTCGCGGTGTTCAGAAACGGCGGCGATGTTAAAGCCGCTCGAAAGTAGATTGCAGATATCCACTTCTGCCCGTATCAGTGCTCTGACCGTTGCTAGGCCGCCCGCGCAAATGTGTTGCTTTTCGCAAGGGTCCAATGCCAACACCAATGAAGCCGTTTCCTGCCAACTCTTAGTGTCTCTGACTTGTGCAATACGCAAGATCAAAGCGATTTTTCCAGAACGCCGACTCAAGGACAGAGCGTTTTTTTGGTGTCGGGTATTTTAATTGCGGCTTTCTTAAGTGCCGAGCGAAACATTATTTTATCGATATCCACCGATGCTTCCAGTCGGTTTTGGTTATAGCCCAGCGCATCATTTTCCTTCATGCAAAGGGCGCTCCTCAAAATGGTTTGAGTCACTTGGAGTATCTTGTTTTGAAATGGGTTTGTAAGAGGGGGCAAAATTTTAAAGTCGAAGGCGCGTCTCCCCAGTAACTAATTTTGCCAAGACCTGCGCAACTTCGCCGGTTTGCATGCGCAAAGATACATGAAATACGGGTGTGGTGCGTGCCTCCACATTGTATTCTTGAAACATAAGGATCTGTTGTGTGTACTCGTCGCGTAGTTCTGTCGCATAACGTTTCCCATAACGCTTGAGGCGTTGTCGCATCTATTGCGATGGCTGCAATTTTAATATCTTCACCATGTATTTGTATTCTCTGGCTTTGTACAAAGAGATACTTGGCGTTATTGCTTCATGCACTTGCGCTATTCGATTAAAATGACCGTAGGCAAGATACTTAAAAGTACTTTAGGCAAGTCAAGTTAGTCACTTCATTTTTTTGCGAAAAAGCCGCTTTTATTTTAATGGGTTGGATGGCAACAAGAGCTGATGCTAGTGTAGTAAATGCGCCCTGCGTTCCTTAAGAGTATTGGATTTCGAGCATTTTTATAAGGCTTGTGCCGCCAGAATGTCTAGGCTTATTAGCATCATAAACAATGGGATTGGTGAGGCATCTGTACCCGTTGCGCCAGAAGTGTCCCCTTCAAAAGTGAGATCGATTGCATAGCCTACCAGAGCACCAGAAATACTAAGATCTATCTGTTTCAGATCCAAAAGCTCAACGATCCCAATCGAATTGCTGTCTATGTTGTAACAATCAAATGTTTCCCCAAACCTGGAGAACAGCTGCTAGGACTTCGGCGAGTTTCAAAAGAGTTCTCTGCAATAAAATCGCCACTTGCATTGAGGATACTTCGCTGCCCTAAGTCTCGCCCGCTCCCTTCCCTTCCAACTTGCAAGTTTTATGCATCATCGGATCCGTCGAAGACACTAAGGCTTGGCGCCGAACCCGCATGAGAGGCGGTTGACAAAAACAGAAATACGCCGCTGAAAGCCAAAAGTACTGGACGCGTCATAAATCAATCCCCCTGATAGAATGAAATTTGCGGAGACAATAACGATCACTGGGCTCTTTCGCATACCCCCATACGGGGACCCTGATGTCAGAATGGCAACGCAGTTTGACAGCGGGATATATTGCCCATTCCTCATGCGTATCCATTGGAACTTTCTTGCATGCTTCATTATTTTGAACCGCTATCTTGAATTGAGCGGTTCAGAAACGTCCAAAGACGCATGGCGAACGTCTACTTGTCGCGGAATAGCCTTGAATAGGGCTGCAGCGTTTGTTCATCCGTAAATCAGGTGGACGCAGAGATGAAGATCAACGAAACCGCGCGTGCTAGATTACTTCAAATCCATTGGGATCGGTTTTTCAGGGCCCCTGTCCAGCCGCCATACAAAGCTATCCAGCGTGTTTGGAAAGATCTGCGTTACCAGCGGATCGTGACCTGGAACGATCAACTCTGGCTTGCTGGCCAGTGTTCGCAACCGGTCAAAGCCGTCCAACATATTTTGTAGATCAACGACAATTGGAAAGGGTTTGCGGGCAAATACGTTCTCATAGAAATGTGTAGCATCCGAGGCCAGCACCAGCCAGCCCGCTTCGGTTCTGACCCGCACCGCTTGCAACCCCCGGCTGTGCCCGCCAATGCAATGTACCGTAACGCCTTCTGCGATTTCACCGTCGCCATCATAAAACCGCAGGCTCCCTGAATAAAGTCGCTTTACTGCTTCGCATACATGGCCCGCAGTGAAGGGCATGCGTAGCGTGTCGTGACACATGCAGGGACCAGTCGCATAGGCCATTTCTGCCGCTTGCATGTGCAGGACAGCGTTGGGAAAGAGATGCAGCCCGCCTGCGTGATCATAGTGCAAATGTGTAACGATGACTTGCGTGATCTGTTCCGGCGTGAGGCCAAAGGGGCGCAGGGCGTCTCTGGGATCAAGCCGGATCGGGCGGCCGCGCGCTTTTGCCTCTGCGTCGTCATAGCCCGTGTCAACAAGGATGACTTCGTTGCCCCGCTGCAGCAGCCACATGAAGTAATCAATCGGGTGCGGTGCGTCGTGATTGTCATCAAAGATGAAGCTGTCGCCCCGAATGCGGCCATTGCGATCGCCGTATTTGATGGCGTGAACAGTCCATGCGGTCATTGGTGCACCTTTTGGAAGGTTCTAACGTCCTTGGTGGCAATCATATCCGAGGTGCGGGCGTCAAAGGCGGCGAAATGAGCCGTTTTTAGATGCGCGGAAAAAGTGTTTTCATCTGAATAGACCTCGTACAGAAAAACTTCGTCAGGACGATCGGGATCTGTTGCCACATCGAACTGGTGGCATCCCTCTTCGTTGCCTAATGAAGCGGCTGCATTCTCCAGCATCAGAGGCAAGAATGCCGCATGCATACCGGGACGAATGATGAACGTGACAACAACAGCAAAAATATTATGCCCTCCTGCGTTTGCTTGTTTATTTTTGCCATCTTGGCAAATTCCCCTCTTTAATGTCTACGTTAATGTATGCATTAATGCCAATTAATTTGGATCGGAAGGGGCGCCGCGTGGAAACCGCATTTGATATTGCTGTCTTTGAGGGGGACGGGATTGGTCCTGAAATTATGGCGCCGACAGTGCAGATCCTGCGCGATTTGTCGGAGGCCGGTGGATACAGTTTGAACTTTACGCCCTGTCCCGCGGGGGCTGGACATTACGTTGCAACAGGCGTGGCGTTTCCCAAAGCGTCCATGACGTCTGCACGTGCTGCCGATGCAATTTTGCTCTCAGCGATGGGACTGCCCGATGTGCGCTATCCGGATGGCACGGAAATCTCCCCACAAATCGACTTGCGCAAGGCGTTGCGTCTTTTTGCAGGACTGCGGCCGGTACGCATTTTTCCGGGTCAGAAAACGCCGCTCAACCTGCCTGACGGGAAAACTGTTGATTTCATGCTGATCCGGGAAAGCACGGAAGGTTTGTTCTACACCCAAGGGTGCGGTGAAGTTGAAGCAGACGAAGCCCGAGAGACGCTCCGCATCACGCGCGCAGTGTCTGAGGATTTGTTTGCCTTTGCGTTCAAGCTGGCCCGGCAACGCAAATCGGCAGGCCACGGAGAGGGGCGCGTCACCTGCGTGGACAAGGCCAATGTGTTTCGGGCCTTTGCCTTTTTCAGGTCGCTGTTTGATGCAGAAGCCGCGCGGCACGCTGATCTGGTCGCCGATCATGCTTACGTCGATGCGACAGCGTTGTGGTTCGTGCAGCGCCCCTGGGATTTCGATGTTTTAGTCACAGAAAATATGTTCGGTGACATCTTGTCCGATCTAGGGGCTGGCCTGATGGGTGGGCTCGGGGTCGCACCTTCTGCGGATATTGGGCTGGACCACGCGGTGTTTCAACCTTGCCATGGCTCGGCCCCGGATATTGCAGGGCAGAGCGTGGCCAATCCGTTGGCGATGATCCTGTCAGCGGCCATGATGCTCGATTGGCTTGGGGAACGGCATGGCGCAAATGCGTTGCGCCGTGATGGTGAGAAATTGCGTCTGGCGGCAGAAGCGGTGATTGCCGAGAATGCCTTTTTGACAGCTGATCTGGGGGGCACAGCGGGCACGGCAGCCTGTGCAGCGGCTGTGCGAACACATCTGGGCGTAGAGTAGGGCGCATGGTGCGCGTCGCCTGTATCGGAGCGGGGTACTTCAGCCAATTCCATATCGGTTCTTGGCGACGCATCTCGTCTGTGGACCTAGTTGGCATTGCGGATCTTGACCCTGATATCCTGACGCGGAGCGACGTGAAGGGATACATCGATGCCGCGGCCATGATCTGCGAAACCCGCCCGGATGTTCTAGATATCATTACTCCGCCGGGCGTGCAGGCCGAGATGATCCGGCTTGGCATCGCTGAGGCCGTGCCGACCATCATCTGTCAAAAACCGTTTTGCGGGTCGCTGGCTGAAGCTGAGGCCATCACGCAAGAAGCAGAAGCTGCCGGCATTCGACTGGTCGTACACGAAAACTTCCGTTTCATGCCCTGGTACCGCTTGCTGAAAAAAGCGATCGAAGAAAACACAATCGGCACTTTCCACCAGGCCACCTTCCGACTGCGCCCCGGGGACGGCCAAGGGGCGCATGCTTATTTGGACCGTCAGCCCTATTTCCAGAACATGCCGCGATTTCTTGTCGAAGAAACGGCTGTGCATTGGATTGATACTTTCCGGTTTTTGTTGGGCGACCCCATTTCTGTTTATGCCGACCTGTGCCAGTTGAACCCGGTGATTGCGGGAGAAGACGCAGGTTTTGTGATCTTTGACTACGGCGAAGGGCGTCGCGCATTGTTCGACGGGAACCGCCATCTGGACCACGCCAGTGACAATCTTCGGCGTACCATGGGTGAAGGGCTGTTCGAAGGCAGTTTGGGCACACTTAGCCTCTTTGGTGATGGTCGGATCGAGAAAAGATCTTTTGGCGAAATAGCGCCGCAGGTGCTTTTGGATGCGGACGCCTGGGATGGATTTGGCGGCGATTGCGTACATGTGTTGCAAAGCCATGTGGTGGCGGGTGTGCTGGAGGGCGCACCCATAGAAAACGACGCCAGACACTACCTGGAGGTGTTACGCATTCGGGATGCGATCTACACGTCAGCCGCGCGCGGGGCAAAAATTACGTTATGATCCAACCGAAGGCTTCAAACACGCAACGCGCTGTGCATGAAATGCGCAAAAGGATTTTTGATGGTGAATTGGGCCCGGGTTCCGATCATCTCGAAAGTGAGTTGGCGCATGCATTGGACATGTCACGCACGCCGGTGCGTGAGGCGATCCTGGTTCTGGCCGCACAGGGGTTGGTCAGTGTGCGGCCACGCCGGGGCATGCGGGTGCTGGCGCTTTCTGCGAAAGACATGTGCGATATTTACGACGTATTGACCGCACTCGAAAGCCGTGCGGCGGAGCGTGCAGCGGAACAAGGCTACAGTGCTGACGATCTGAGAGGCTTGAGGACTGCGATCAACGACATGGATGCGTCTCTGGCCTTAGAAGATCGTCAGAAATGGGCGCTGTCGGATGAACGATTTCACCGTGAATTGATGCGCTTGGGTCAGAATGCGCGGATGGAAGCCATCGCCTCGATGATGGTTGATCAGGTGCGCCGCGCGCGCAATGTGACGCTTTACATGCGCCCATTGCCGCTGAAATCTAACGAGGACCATCGCGCCGTTCTTGAAGCGATTGCAGCTGGTGACCCCAAAGCGGCTTATGCGCGCCACTATGCGCATCGCACGGCGGCCCGCGACATGATTGTCAGCTTGCTAGAGCTTCACCATTTGCCGCAGGTCTAAATCGGTGCGCCAGAGACGTTTTCAGCGGACTTCTTGCAGGTGTCGGGCTATCTATGAAAACAACAGGGTAGAAGGTGGATCACATGAAGAACAATTGCAGCACGGCGGTCGTTGGTCTCGGATCGATGGGCTATGGTATCGCGGCATCCGCGTTGCGGGGCGGGCACGATACGTACGGCTTTGACGTCAACGCGGCGCAAGTGGCTCAATTTGTAAGCGAAGGCGGTGCGACCGGTGTACTGGATGATCTTGCGCCGGAGCTGGATGTGGTGCTGGTGGTTGTTCTGAATGCGGCGCAAACTGAAAGCGTGCTCTTTGGCGCGGCGGGTGTGGTATCACATCTCAAACCTGGCGCTGTGGTGGTTGCCTGTGCGACGGTGCCGCCTGACTTTGCGCGGGACATGGAGCGTCGATGTGCGGAGACGGGCGTACTTTACCTGGATGCGCCGATCTCGGGCGGATCGGTGAAGGCTGCGCAAGGAAAGTTGTCGATCATGGCGTCTGGCAGCGTTGATGCTTTCGAGGCTGCGCGTCCGGTGCTCGACACTGTTGCTGAGACCGTTTTTGAACTGGGCGACCAGGCGGGCGCGGGCTCTGCCATGAAAGCCGTCAACCAGTTGCTTGCCGGTGTGCACATTGCAACCATGGCCGAAGCGCTGACATTCGGGATGACGCAAGGCGTTGCGCCTGAGCAATTTGTGGATGTCATCAGCAAATGTGCGGGTACCAGTTGGATGCTGGAAAACCGCGCGCCACATATCGTCGAGGGTGATTACACTGCACATAGTTCAGTGAACATCTGGCCCAAAGATCTTGGGATCGTGCTGGATATCGCCAAATCCGCACAGTTCAGCGCGCCGGTTACCGCGGCGGCCTTGCAACAGTTTATCGCGGCAGCCGGGCAGGGACTGGGGCATGAAGACGATGCGGCCGTTGCCAAGGTTTACGCGCGCAACGCGGGTCTTACGTTGCCGGGGGAGTCGACGTAATGGCTACTATTCTTGGCTGTATTGCGGATGATTTCACCGGTGCGACGGATCTTGCCGGGCTTTTGGCACGCTCGGGTGTGCCCGTTTCGCTGCGCATTGGTGTGCCGGAAGACGATCCCAAAGACACTTCTGCTTTGGAGGTGATCGCACTTAAGTGTCGTACGGCACCGGTTGCTGAGGCGGTCGGCGAATGCCGGGCGGCGATGACATGGCTGCAAAAGGCGGGTGCGACGCGGTTTTTCTGGAAATATTGCTCGACCTTTGACAGCACGGCAGAAGGTAACATTGGGCCCGTGGCCGAAGCTCTGATGGCAGACCTGAACGCTACGCAGACGATGTATTGCCCGGCTTTCCCGGAAAATGGCCGGTCCATTTTTATGGGAAATCTGTTTGTCGGTCAGCAGCCATTGGCCGAAAGTCCCATGAAAGATCACCCATTGACACCCATGCGGGACAGTAACCTCACACGCCTGCTCGCGCCTCAGGTGCGCGGACGTGTCGGTCTGATTGACCGGCTGACGGTGGCGCGCGGAGCAGAGGCTATTCGCGAAAAGCGTGCAACACTTCTGGGTGAAGGTGTCGCGCATGTTGTCGTGGATGCTGTAGCTGACGAAGACCTTCATGTGATTGCTGAGGCATGCCACGACATGCCGTTGATGACCGGAGGCAGTGCGATCGCGATGCCTTTGCCTGCCCTCTACCAAGCAGAAGGCTTACTGTCTAAAAGCGGTGTTGTTTCGGATCAGCCAAGAACTGACGCTTTGGGTGTTGTATTGTCAGGCAGTTGCTCGGCCATGACCCGGGCCCAGGTTGCGCGCTACTTGGAACGTGCGCCTGGATACCGCCTTGATCCGCAGCAGCTTGCAGCCGAGGGGACCGCTGCGGCACTCGACTGGCTGGCAGCACAATCGCTCGATCAGATGCCGATCTTTTATGCAACAGCAGAACCGACAGAAGTGGCCAAGGCGCAATCGGCGCTGGGCGTGGCCCGTGCCGGTGCTGTGGTCGAAGACGCCTTGGCACAACTGGCCATCGCGGCGCGGGATCAAGGGGCGGTGCGGTTTGTCGTGGCGGGGGGTGAAACCTCGGGCGCTGTGACAAAAGCACTTGGTGTGTCGCAGCTTGATATTGGGCGGGAAATCGCCCCCGGTGTGCCTTGGACCTTCTGTCAAAGCGAGGGGCGTAGGCTGGCCTTGACGCTCAAATCTGGCAATTTCGGTGATGAGGGGTTCTTTGCAACGGCCATTAATGTGCTGGAGAGGTCATGACGGCAGAGAACCGTTTGCGCGAGCAGATTTGCCTCCTCGCCAAATCAATGTTTGATCGTGGGCTGACCGGTGGCAGTACAGGCAATGTTTCGGCGCGCACCGACGATGGCGGCCTGCTGGTGTCCCCCACTGGCACAAGCTTTGGTCGCCTGGATCCTGCCCGCCTCAGCCGGTTTGATGGCGCGGGTACGCTAATTGGTGGCGACGCGCCGACCAAAGAAATGCCTTTGCACAGCGCTTTTTATGACACGCGTTCCACTGCGGGCGCCGTCGTCCATTTGCACTCCTGTCACTCGGTGGCGCTGTCCATGTTGCCAGGGCAGGACGCGGACAATTTTCTGCCACCGCTGACGCCTTATGGGATCATGAAGCTGGGCAAGGTGAAACTGCTGCCTTTTTATCGCCCGGGTGATCCTGAGATGGGAAAGGCAGTACGTGGGTTGGCGGGTAAGCGATCCGCGGTTATGCTCGCGAACCATGGGCCTGTGGTTGCGGGTAAGGATATTGAAGCCGCCTGCAACGCAATCGAAGAGTTGGAAGACACAGCGCGGCTGGCACTTCTGACCCAGGGGCTTAATCCATGCGCGCTGACGCAGGCGCAAATCACCGACATCGTGACGCATTTTGATATTGAATGGGAAGACGGATGAAGTTCTCGGCAAATCTTGGCTTTCTATGGAATGGTCTGTCTATTCCAGAGGCGATCCGTGCGGCAAAACGCGCGCATTTTGACGCTGTGGAACTGCACTGGCCCTATGGGACTCCTGCGTCCGAAGTTGCGGCTGTGTTGGCCGAAACGGGCTTGCCGCTTTTGGGGCTCAACACGCGCCGGGGGAATGTCGAAGCGGGTGAAAATGGTTTATCAGCGCTTCCAGATCGCAAGGCCGAGGCGCGCGACGCCATTGATGAAGCGCTTGAATATGCAGCGCAAACCGGTGCGCGTAATGTGCATGTCATGGCGGGATTTGCCCAAGGTGCCGCCGCCGAGGTCGCGTTCGTTGAGGCGTTGGAATATGCCTGCAACAAGGCCGCCGCACAGGGTATGACAATCCTGATTGAGCCGTTGAATAGCTATGATGCGCCGGGGTACTTCCTCAATACGACCGTTCATGCACAAGAACTGATCACCCGCGTCGCGGCGCCCAATCTCAAGCTGATGTTTGATTGCTACCATGTGCAATTGATGGAAGGAGACCTCAGCCACAAGCTGGAAACCTTGCTGCCCGTGATTGGTCACATTCAGTTCGCACGTGTCCCGGACCGAGGCCCTCCTGAGGGCGGTGAACTCGATTATGCGCACGTCTTTGCACTGATTGAAAAGCTAGGATGGGTAACCCCATTGGGCGCTGAATATAAATCTCCGCTGCCTACGGATGAGACATTGGCATGGATGCAGGTTTACAAGGCCTGATCGCCGCGAGGAAGGCCTAGATACACAACCCGCTGCCGCGATGTTTTAAACTCCGCAGTACGCTCAATGCCGTAAGCGCGGAGGTCTTTGGATTGGCTGCCAGTGCCTTGCCTTGGTTCTTGTAGTCAAACGCGCACAGCGCGCCTGACGCTTGAACATGGTGGCTGTTACCGGTTGCCGCAGGGTCGGCCATCAGCGTGACCTGTGTGTCCTCGAAACCGATTCCTGCAAGTGCGACGGTGGCGACCACATTTGCGTTTTTGGGGAAAGACAGCGCGGCTGCGCGTGCGGTCCCTTCAAAGAGCACAGTCGGCTGGTCGATTCGATCCAGCGCATGTGTCTTTTCGGCTGGAGAACCTGTCCAACTCATCGGTGGCTTGCAGGCGGTATAGCGGACATCGTCCAGCACCTGTGATGCTGCTGCCAATGCATCTATTCCGCCTATCGCACCAGGCACAATGATGAGCTTTCGACCTGCGTTGCGTGCGACCTTTGTCAACGCGTCCTGCGTCTTGGAATCCGCTAAAGCGCCAACCGAAACGATCCCGAAATCTATGCCGCGCGTCAGGCAGTCAGACCCAAACTGTCGAACCGCCCCGTGCCCGGCACATTCGAGCACCAAATCCGTGTCCGCTGTAACCGCATCCAAGGAAGAAATCGACGCAATTCCTAAAGGCAGTCGCGCCTGCGTTGCGGCGCGCGCATCCGGGCGAACCAGTACTTGATGAATGGCCACGTCATCTTCGGGCTTCAGCGCGGCGCAGACCGCTTGCGCGATGGCACCGTATCCGATCAAGGCAATCTTGCGAGGCATGAGGGCTTGGTTTCCGGTCCTTTTAGCGCATACGTGGAGTCTTGCTACCCCGGCCTGACACGTCGTTCAAGCGCCGACCGGCAACCCACACCGCATGCAGTGTCAGATGTCCAGTGTGTTCGCCTTTTCCCATGCCGAGAAATGCGCGCAAAAATCCAGCCATTCCTTGTTTTTCAATTTCAGGAATGCGGCGGAGAACTCTTCACCCATGGCGACCTTCAGTCCTTTATCCTTGTCGAAAGCACGCAGAGCGTCCAGCATGTTTAACGGCAGTTTTGGCGCACCGCGCACTTTGTGGCCTTCGGCGTACATGTCGATATCGTGGCGTTTGCCCGGATCGGCCTTGCTGGCAAGTCCATCCAGCCCAGCAGCAATAATCACCGCCTGCAAGAGGTAGGGGTTGGCCGCCCCGTCCGGCAATCGCAATTCGAATCTTCCGGGGCCGGGAACGCGGACCATATGTGTGCGGTTGTTTCCGGTCCAGGTGACCGTATTTGGTGACCACGATGCGCCTGAGAGGGTACGCGGTGCATTGATCCGCTTGTAGCTGTTCACGGTCGGGTTCGTGATTGCGGCCATGCCCGTTGCATGCGCCATGATCCCGCCCAGGAAGTGCTTACCCTGTTCCGAGAGGCCCAATTCGCCGGTGGGCCCTTCGCTCTTGCCGGTGGCAAACACGTTGGTTTTGCCATCCATATCCCAAACCGAGATATGCGCGTGGCAGCCGTTTCCGGTAAGACCTTCGACGGGTTTTGGCATGAACGTCGCGCGCAACCCGTGCTTTTCAGCAACGGATTTTACCATGAATTTGAAAAACGAATGCTTGTCCGCCGTTGCCAGCGCATCATCGAAATCCCAGTTCATCTCAAACTGGCCATTGGCGTCTTCGTGATCGTTCTGGTAGGGGCCCCAACCCAGATCCAGCATGTAGTCACAGACCTCGGCGATGACATCGTAGCGCCGCATCACGGCCTGCTGATCGTAGCATGGTTTGGCTGCGGTGTCGTATTCATCGCTGATCTCGGAGCCATCAGGCGTCAACAGAAAGAATTCCGCCTCAATCCCGGTTTTCACGCGCAGACCTTGGTGTGCGGCTTCATCAACCAAGCGGCGCAAAACATTGCGCGGTGCCTGCGCCACATCTTCGCCCTCCATGACGCAGTTGCCCGCGACCCAGGCAACCTCTGGTTTCCACGGCAGTTGGATCACCGAAGCCGGGTCTGGCACTGCCAGCATATCAGGGTGCGCAGGCGTCATGTCAAGCCAGGTCGCAAACCCGGCAAATCCCGCGCCCTCTTCCTGCATTTCGGCGATCGCTCGCGCTGGCACCAGTTTTGCACGTTGACCGCCAAAGAGGTCAGTGAAGGAAATCATGAAGTATTTGACGCCCTTTTCAGCGGCGAATTTTGCAAGGTCTATGGTCATGCTGTGTCCTTGTTCAGAGTAGTGGTGGCGCGTCGTCGCTGTGTGTTTTGATCAGTAAGTGGTGCCCGGTTTGCCCGGGTACCAATCTGTACCTGCCAGCGGAATTTTTGCCATGGCCGCCGCTTCGAGTGTCACGGCGCACAGATCTTCTGGTTCCAAGTTCAGCACATGGTTTTTGCCGCAGGCGCGCGCGATTGTCTGTGCCTCCAGTGTCATGACGCGCAGGTAGTTGTTCAACCGTCGCCCGCCTTCAATCGGATCAAGACGCGCCATCAAGTCCGGATCTTGCGTCGTGATGCCTGCGGGATCCAGTCCTTCGTGCCAGTCGTCATAAGCACCGGCAGTCGTGCCGAGTGCGTTGTACTCCGCCTCCCACCGTGGGTCGTTGTCGCCCAGAGCGATGAGTGCAGCAGTTCCGATGGCCACCGCATCCGCGCCCATGGCCAACGCTTTGGCTACATCTGCTCCGGTTCGAATGCCGCCCGAAACAACCAGCTGTACTTCCCGATGCATGTCCAGGTCTTCGAGCGCGCGCACGGCTTCGCGGATACAAGCGATGATCGGCTGACCCACGTTTTCAATAAAGACATCCTGCGTGGCCGCCGTGCCCCCTTGCATGCCGTCTAGCACGACGACATCGGCCCCAGCCTTCACTGCCAGTGTTGTGTCGAAATAAGGCCGGGCACCACCTACCTTGATGTAGATCGGCACGCGCCAACCAGTGATCTCGCGCAACTCGAGGATCTTGATCTCCAGATCATCAGGGCCGGTCCAGTCCGGGTGGCGACAGGCCGAGCGCTGGTCTATCCCTTTCGGCAAATTGCGCATCTCAGCCACGCGATCAGAGATCTTTTGCCCCAGGAGCATCCCACCGCCACCCGGCTTTGCGCCCTGGCCCACGACGATTTCGATAGCATCGGCGCGGCGCAGGTCATCGGGGTTCATCCCGTATCGTGAAGGCAAATACTGGTGCACCAGCTTTTGGGAATGGCCGCGCTCTTCGTTCGTCATGCCGCCGTCACCTGTGGTGGTGGAGGTGCCTGCCAGCGTGGCCCCGCGCCCAAGCGCCTCCTTTGCAGGACCTGAAAGCGCCCCAAAGGACATGCCTGCAATGGTGATCGGAATGTCCAGCTCGATTGGGTTTTTGGCAAAGCGGGTGCCCAAAGTGACGGAGGTGTCGCATTTCTCACGATAGCCTTCGAGCGGGTAGCGCGACATGGAGGCACCCAGAAACAGCAGGTCATCGAAATGCGGCAGTTTGCGTTTCGCGCCACCGCCACGGATATCATAGATGCCAGTTGCCGCCGCGCGCCGGATTTCCGCGTTCACCGGGTTGGAAAATGTGGCTGACTGGATTGGTGCGGTGCGGGGTAGGGTGTTGGTATCATCGTCTTTCATATCAGTCCCCTCATTACGCATTGTCGATGTCGAAAGTGTAGAGTTTGCGGGCCGAGCCGTAGCGTTTGAAGGCCGCAGGATCAGCATCGCTGCCGGCGCGCTCCAACAGATCGGCAAGGATCTTCAGATGTTCGGGTCGCATCTCTTTCTCGATACAGTCCGCCCCCAGTGATTTGACCGAGCCACGCACGAAAAGTCGTGCTTCATAGAGGCTGTCACCAAGTGCCTCGCCCGCGTCACCACAAACCACCAGATTGCCAGACTGCGCCATGAAGGCGCTCATGTGCCCGATGTTCCCATGCACCACGATATCAATTCCTTTCATGGAAATGCCGCAGCGTGAAGACGCATTCCCTTTGATCACGAGCAAGCCCCCATGTCCGGTCGCCCCGGCATATTGGCTGGCATCGCCTTCGATCACGACGGTGCCGCTCATCATGTTTTCTGCAACACCCGGACCTGCGGACCCTTTGATATGCACCGTAGCCTGTTGGTTCATACCTGCGCAGTAATAACCCGTGGACCCTCTGACGGTGACTTCAATGGGCGCGTCCAACCCGCAGGCAATAGCATGAGCGCCCTTGGGATTTTCGATCGCCCAATGCGTCTGGTTGGTCGTACTCGACTGCGCGTGCAGCGTAGCGTTCATGTCGCGCAAAGCGGTTTTCTGTAAATCGATGGTTTGCATGTCAGGCGGCTTTCCCGGATGGCAGGCTTTCGCTGTCGCGGGTCCAGAAGTAGACGGTCGCGGGTTCCGGCTCCCAGACCCGTGCGCCCTCGATCCCCGGCAAATCGACGAGCGCCCGGTATTCTGAACCAAAAGCCACATATTGCTCGGTTTCCGCCATGACCGCTGGTTTGCATGCTATGGGGTCACGCACCACGCCAAAGCCGTCTTTGGTGCCGACCACAAAGGTGAAAAACCCGTCGAGGTCATTGAGGCTGCTTTCCAACGCCTGTCCGAGGGTGGCCCCCTGCTGCATCTTCCATGTCAGGTAAGCGGCCCCCACTTCGGTGTCGTTTTCGGTTTCGATATGCACGCCCTGACGACGTAGTTTGCGCCGTAGCGCGTTGTGATTGCTGAGCGACCCGTTATGCACCAAACATTGGTCATCTCCCGTGTTGAACGGGTGCGCCCCCATTGTCGTCACTGCTGATTCCGTGGCCATCCGGGTATGGCCGATCCCGTGGGTTCCTTGCATTGCGCTCAAATCAAATCGCGCTGCGACGTCTTTTGGCAGGCCGACTTCCTTGTAGATTTCGATGCTGTCACCTCGGCTCATCAAACGCAGGGAAGGGTTAAGCATCGCCAGTGCCGCACGCAGTTCTGGCGTAAGTCCGGCTGGAAACGTCACGACGGCATGGGTGCTCTTTGCGCGTAGGCTTACCGGATGTCCCAGTGCAGAGGTCAGTTGTGCTTGTAAGTCGGCGAAATCCTGATTTGGAGTTTCGGATTGAATGACCATCTTGCTCAGAGCCGCTTCGGGCGCACCATAGATCGCGATTCCGGCGCTATCCGGTCCACGATCAGTCATTGTGATCAGCATCGACGTCAGCAACGCCCCCAGTTCAGACTCAAGCGCCGGATCTTTCAAAAACAGACCTACGATTCCACACATCGTAATACTCCCACTCGTTTCGCGTCCGAAAACGGCTAGCAAAATAGTAACCCAACTTCAACTCAGGGGAAACATATTTTCACTGAGGGCAATAATGACGTGAAAGCTTTGCCGATATTTTGGGCGCGGTGAACGGGCCAACTCAAGCATTTTGTGGATAGGAAATGATCGCGAGGTAGCGTGCGGGAAGGTCCGTCAACTCGTCCGGGCCATGCGGGGCATCTGCATCAAAAAACAGCGTGTCTCCAGGTTGCAGATCATAGACCGCATCCCCGTGCCGATAGGCGACGCGGCCTTCCAACATGTAAATCGTCTCAATTCCCCCATGTTGAAAAGTCGGAAAAACATCGGACTCGTCGGTCAGAGTGATCAGGTAGGGCTCAACGATGACACCGCTGGCATTCGACCCGATGTGACCCAAAAGGGTGTACTGGTGATTGGCCCGTGTCCCCTCTCGCTCCAACGTCACGCCTTGCCCCGCTTTGGTGTGCACTGCCTCGCGCCGCTCCTCAAAGCCTTTGAAAAACGATGTGAGTGGAACCGACAGCGCATGTGCCAATGTTTGCAAGGTCGTGAGCGAAGGCGAGGTGTTCCCATTTTCAATTTTCGACAGCATGCCGATAGAGAGCCCGGTTGTCGCAGAAAGCTCTGCCACGGTCACATTCTGTTGCCGTCGGTGAGTACGTACTTCTCGCCCGATAGCGATTTCCAGAACTTTTTCACGACTTTCGCGCACGCGATGTGGGTCTTGGGCGAGGGAAACGGACGCGTCGCGCCCGGCATTTTTTTTGTGCGCTGTCATGCTAGAACGCCCACCTACGTTGGTGACTGGATTTACGTGCAGAGACGCTAGCATGACCCTCTTGTTTCCTGATAGTGGAAAAAGCATGACGCAGAATAAAATCACTTCTATCGCCTTTTTGGTGTTTCCCGGATTTCCGATGGCGTGTTTGACGTCGATGATTGAACCTCTGCGTGCGGCAAATGAGATCGCGGGAACGGACGCTTTCGCGTGGACGATCCTGTCTGAAGACGGCGCACCAGTCACTTCCAGTGCGCAGGTCGTGTTTCAGGCCGATGCGGGGCTGCAAGACTGCTGCGTGCCAGATCACATCTATCTGTTGTCTAGCCCGGTGAGCGCCTTTGCAGACCCCGCGCGGTCTTACGCAAAGCTGCGGTGGCTCGCGCGGCATGGCGCTGTGCTTGGCGCTGTAAGTGGCGGCGTCTTTCCCTTGGCGCGGGCAGGCATTCTTGATTGCGCACGCGTGTCAGTGCATTGGTGCTATGCCGCTGCATTCGAACAGGAATTTCCAAAAATTACCGCAACAAGCGAAGTCATCGCCATCGATGGTCGCCATGTCACGGTTTCTGGGGCTGCCGCGGCGTTCGACCTGGCGCTGCATCTTGTCTCAGATCATCTGGGGCAGGGTGTTTCTACCGAAGTAGCCTGTTGGTTTCAACACGCGATCGTGCGCGGACAGGGAGTGGATCAGAAGGTCCCCACTGTGGAGGCTGAAAGTACTGACGATATGTTGCCGTGTCCCGTGCGTGCCGCTTTCGAGATTTTTGCGGGTCGGATCGGCCAGCCTGTGCGCGTAGCGGATGTTGCCAATGAGATCGGGATATCCGCGCGACAGTTGGAACGCATGTTTCGTAAAGCAACAGGACGCAGCCCTTTGCAGTATTACCGAGCCATGCGCATGAACGCGGCACGGCAACTGGTGCTTTATTCAAACGATACCATGACCTCGATCGCCTTGGCGGTCGGGTATGCGTCGGCCACCCCGATGATACAGAATTATCAAGATAGTTTCGGGATTCATCCCCACGCAGATCGCGACAAGATCAACGTTTTTCGCGTCTGCCAGAATGCATCGGTCCCAGTGGTGCGTTAGACGACGGACCGGGCGGCCGTGCACAGAGCGTGGTGCAGGGATCCAGCTGCCGAACGCGGTCCCAGGACGAGCATGTGGTGGCCCGCATCAAGGCAAAGGACAAAACAGCCAAGGTGGTCGATGGTCGTGCGCTGCACGTCCCCTTTAGTCATACGCCGGACAGGCGCAGCGCAAATCCTCTCGAACAGGTCAATGACAGGCGGACCACTGACGTCAAAGATCCCCCATGCATCCGTTTGCTCTGTGACCGATGCCCTGTTGCCGAGGGCTTGCTTTGCGATTTCAGAGAGGTTTTCATGTGTGTCGAAAGGCGCGCAGAGCATCCACTGGTTCTGTGCCATCCAAAAGGTGGAAAACGGTTCTTGGGTGGTTACGTGGGTGACTTCAGCGGGGCTTTGACCTGTCAAAGCTGTCAGGGCTTTGATGCAGGGCGCGTCTTGGCCTGATCTTGCCGCAATGGAGGCTAGTGCGATATTGGTGTTCTCTTCGATCAGCACGGTGCTAATCTGATCACGGCGGGGGGTGTGGCCACCAAGTGCTGTTTGGGGGGACAAATCATGCACGCAAACGCTCTCCCTCAGGGTCGATGAAATGCGGGCTGGTAACCTCCACGCGGCAATTGATACCCGTGAGCGGGCTGACAAGACGCATCACCTCGCCGATGCGTGCGTCGCCGCTTTTGAGATATGCGAGGGCAATGGAGTGGCCTAGGTTAGGTGAATAACAGGCCGAAGTGACATATCCCTGATCATGCGCCGCATCGACCGGGCCCGTTTCGGCCATCAGATGCGCGCCTGCCGGAAGTGGATCGCTCTGGTTGACTGGTTTCAGTCCAACCAAACGCAACTG
>JBGCDG010000053.1:0-35831 GCA_045105195.1 Roseobacter sp.
CTTACCATGTGACTTCGGAAAGTAAGGGGCCAGACGCGCCATCTGCGCGTCATCCAGCCAATATAGTCGCTCATATCACCACTCGATTTTCGACTGGTGAATCATGCCGCGCAAAGGAAATCAATGGGTCCTGACCCTAGAGACTCTGGATGATGCCGCTTTCAGCGCATCGCCTTAAACGGCGCCAAAACAGGTATAACCAGCCGGTATTTCTGCTTGCTGGACCGAGGCAGACGGTGGCGCACGATTGATCTGATCACGGACCATTTTAGCATAACGCCTGACAAACTGGTTGGCGATACTGGCTAAGGATCGGCCAAAATGCTCGGCTGGTTGGTCGAAGAGCGCGGCATCGTCAGGCACACTCCAACCTGGAACAAATCAAAATGCACCGACGGTATGTTCTCACACAATGACTTTGTCTACGACCCGGTGACTGACAGCTATACTGGCCCGCACGGCAAGGTCACACAAACCCATCGCCGTAACGTTTCCGAGCCGCGAAAGACCAACGGTGGCAAAGACAGGTTCTTCAGATAACGCGTATCCAAACATGACCGCAAAACGTGCCCTTCGTAGCCGTAATGCTGTCCGAAAGATCACGAGAGACGCCGCATACCGTCCGTACACGAAGCCGCTCGGGACATCGCGCGCGATATCCGGAAAACCGACGCCTACATGATCTTGTTCATCCAAAGGGGAAAAGTTGAAATGCTCTTCGCACGCCTGTAATGATAGGTCGGTATACGAACGATGCGGCTCTGGGGACCCAAAGGCAAAGGTGCAATGGAACAGTTCCACGTCGTAGCAATCGTCTAAAACCTTCGCAAACTGGTAAAATTGGTCCCTACACCAGTCACTTCATGAAGAAGGGGCGCGGAACCTCAAATCTTGACGGCCGTCAATACAGTTAAAACATGGACTTCTTCAGTACTATTTAGGACGGAACTGTCTTCCAGTAAAGTAGCTTGAAAGTCGGCTTTCGGAAAACCGTTCATAAAACGATCCTTTATGCAGGCGATACAAGCGTTGAATTTTCGCATACTATTTGGTCAATTGGTTGCGCGCTCGACAGGCTATCCGCTCAGAACACTTCGATGCGTCTCAACTAAATGACGTAGAAAATCAGCGACAACACGGATGCGGCGAGATTGGACGAGGTCTGAATGGGTGGCCAGCCAGATCGATTGATCAATCCCGAGATCGGCATCCAGACAGATCAAATCGAGTGATCGCGCTATAAAATGTGGTAGCACTGCAAGCCCGGCACCGCTTGCGCATGCGGCGAGTTGGGTGGCAAGTGAGGTGGTTGTAAGCGTGGGTCTGCGGCCGTTCAATGTAAGCTCGACCCACCGGGCCGCTGGAAGGGTCGCGTAGGTTTCAGTCCAACCGATAAATTCATCAGCGTCGAAGGTGCTTTGATCCGAGTTTGAATCTCTCGCAGCGATGTAATCAGGTGCGCCGTACAAGCCAAAGCCAAGGGTCCCAAGCCTTTGCAGTGAAACATTGCCACGGTCAGGCTTGACCAGTCTAAGCGCGATATCTGCATCGCGCCGGTGCAGGTTAACTGTGGCAATATCTGTAATGATTTCTAGTGAAAGCTGTGGGTACTCTGCTCTCAACGACCCGAGCGCAGGCACGATCAGACCTGTCGCCAGATTTTCGGCAGTGGCGAGCCGTACGGTGCCTGAAACCACGGCGTCCTGTCGTAGCCCCGATGACAGCGACAAAGCCGCTGCTTCCATCTCCTCGGCGCGCTCGACCAACGCCTTGCCATCCTCGGTTAACCGGTAACCGGATTGATGTCGCGCAAATAGGGGCTGACCCATTGCAAGTTCCAGGCGCTCAATCCGGCGCGAAACTGTCGCGATCCCCAGGCCAAGCCTCCTGACAGCGCCACTCAACGTGCCAGAACGGGCGACGGCTAAAAATACGCGGATATCGTCCCAAACAAGGGTATCTGTCAAAGACTTTCCGATTTTGGAAATCTCCTTGCCATTTCAGTTCCTATTTTACGTATGCTGAAAATGCCATCTCTTGTCTCAATGAACAAGCCAAGGAGAGTGACATGAAACATCGCACATTGGGAAAAGACTTCAACGTATCGTCAATAGGCCTCGGATGCATGGGAATGAGCGAATTTTACGGTCCGCGCGATGACGAGGTATCTATGCAGGTGTTGCATGAGGCTATCGAACTTGGGATCGATTTTTTTGATACCGCCGATATGTACGGGCCGCACCATAACGAAGAATTGATAGGCGCATTTCTTAAGCGCACAACGGCTCAGCCTAAGATTGCGACGAAGTTTGGCATTGTGCGCGAACCGGGGGAATACCGACGCAGCCTTGAGAATAGCCCAGACTACGCAAGAGCAGCTTGCGAGGGATCCTTGGAGCGGCTCGGAGTTGAGCGGATAGACCTTTTTTATGTCCATCGGATCAATCGGGATCAGAACATCGAGGATACAATGGGTGGCCTTTCGCGTTTGGTTGAGGAAGGTAAAATCGGCCGGATCGGCCTATGCGAGGTCAGTGCAGAGACTCTGCGCCGTGCGCATGCCGTCCACCCTGTCACCGCGATTCAAACAGAGTATTCGTTGTGGTCGCGCGGGGTAGAGGACGATATCCTACCCGCCTGTCGTGAGTTGGGCATTGGTTTTGTGCCGTATTCCCCGCTGGGGCGCGGCTTTCTTACGGGGCGTTTTCAGGACGGAACCGCGTTCGAAGATGGCGATTTCCGTGCGATTTTGCCGCGTTTTCAAACAGAAGCGATCACCATCAACAAGCGCATCGCGGATCTGGTTAGCACAGTTGCGTTACGCAAAGGCTGCACCTCTGCTCAACTGTCTCTCGCTTGGCTCTTGGCCCAGGGTGATGACATTGTCCCCATCCCTGGTACGAAACGGATCGCCTATCTTCGCGACAATGTTGCATCCGAAGATGTGACCTTGGACGCCACAGACATGCGGGAAATTGAAGAAGGTCTTGTGGCGCGTCCGGTTTCTGGGGCCCGCTACACCGAAGAAGGTATGAAGGGGTTGAACGCGTGAGACGTAGTGCCAAACTGCAACAATTGGCAATCGCTTTGCCGGACACGCTGCAACAGGGTGCTTCACAAAAGGTGCATGCCAACCTTGGCGCTTATGCTGCCATCGTATTTGCGGGCGTTAGCCGCACTACAGAGTACTGGAAATAGGGGATCCCTTAAGGCCATCGGTTAATGCAGAAAAAATGTCTCGACCTGTGGCCCGTGATCGACAGTCACGGGCCACAGCTACCGTCCAACACTTAACTTGCGCTGTGGTGCAATTTACTCAGAACGGACTGCCCGCTCGGCGTATCAATTAGTATTTTTTAATGCAGCTGAGCATGAACCAGATACCCTTCGACTTCATTTTCACCAATAGCCCGCAGGGCTTCTAGCCGGTGATATCCTTCGACAAGAATGTAACCGCCGCCTTTGTCGTTTCGCAGGCGTATGGGCGTGATTTGCCCATTTTCTAGCATGTCGTAAGCGATATCTTCGACTTTGGCGGGATCCAGAGTTTTCTTACGTTTGAGTGGAACGCGAACGTCGGCGATGCTGAATTTTTCTTTTAAAGGCATGGCATCAACCTGCACTAGTTTGCGGCACCTGAGCAAGGACTTGCGCCGCGACGTCTACGAATTTCTACAATTGTCTGATGGAGCCATAAACGAGCAGCCTGCTTCTATCGGCCATTCAAAATGCTGAATCGGCTTTCCGCGTTGTGGAACATCGCGGGACTTTAACTCAGTTCATCAAATTTGCTGAATCCAATCAATTGCCCATGTCGCAGAATTCTGACCCAAACGCCAAGTATTCCGAATCCAGACCGGACCTTCGTTGTGACAGCCATAAACTGGTAAGGCGCAGGACGTTTCTTCTATTGCAAAATGGTTTTCTTACCGTTCTTGCAAAGCAAGACGAATACCCAACGCGCAGTAGACGCCGCCAACCACTTTACCCTGCCATTTTAGAACAGTTGGGTTACGGCAAAGGAAGCTCCCGAGGCCGCCTGCAGAGACGGCGAAAACGATTGTGCTGAAGAACCCGATCAGAGCAAAAACTATACCCAGAATAGTGAGCTGTATAACAACGAAGCCGTTTTCTGGCGCGACGAATTGCGGAAGAAATGCGAGGAAGAAAAGTGCTGTTTTTGGATTTAGCACTTCCGCCAAAATCGCCTGCCTGAAGGCTTGAGGGGCAGTGATTGGAACACGACCCTGGCCCAGATCGACCGAAGTTTTCTCAAAAAATGCCTTTAAACCAAGATATACCAGATAGGCCGCGCCAAGATACTTCACGATCGTAAAGAGCGTGGCGGATGCGGCAATGATTGCCGAGATGCCGACAACTGCCATGATCGTGTGGAGAAAGTCACCAGCCGTGATACCCGCGCCCGTAGCGATGCCAACCTTAGTTCCTGATGTGGTGGCTCTTGCGACGGTTAACAATGTCGCGGGGCCGGGAATGAAAACAAAACCAAGAACGATCAAAGAGTAATTCACCAATACGGTAGGGTCGATCATTCTGATTTATCCTTAAATTCTTGAACATGCAGCAATCCATAGAATGCAGCGAATGACAAGCTTCAGATCCAGGCGTTTGCTGCGGCATTGCGCATGAGTAGATTGGGTTGATTTGGGTGAAAAACTTTTACTTGATTGATGGGTAAGCAGCTGGGTCTATTCCAGTATTGGCCCGAAGATTTCGTCATGATGGGACCGAGTTGGGAAGCACAGGCGGCGCTGATTCACGCATTTTAACTGTAAGACCACGTGCCAGGAGATCACGTGTTGCGGTCGGTTGATCGGATTGTCGATCTGAGCGGTATCCGATCGCATCTGACTGATTTATATAGCGGCACTGGTCGTCCGTCGACTAAGCTAGAGCTGCTGGCTCAGATGCTTTTGGTGGGCTATTCCCTCGGCATCTGGTCCGAGCTGCGGCTCTGCGCGGAGGTCCATCTGAACCTAGCATATAAATGGATTTGCCCCTTCGATCTGACCGACGGCATTCCAAGTCGTTATACCATTTGCAAGAACACGTGCGGTCGGTTCCACGAGCGCGATTTTTTACGCCAGGTTTTCGAGATGACAATTGCACGCTGCATGCAGGACCAAGTTGTAGGCGGACAAGATATTGCAGTGAATGCCAGTCTGATCAGTGCAGATGTTAAAAAAGATCCAGCAATTCCGAAGATTGGGCGGTTCGAGGGGCTGACCCCAAGACGTGCAACACAGGGTGCGCGAGTAACTCAACGTTCCGGATAATGAGGCTTTTGACGCAGCCAGTGAGGTCACACCCAAATTTAACGCCCACGCTGATCTGGCCAGCCAGTGGACGGCGGCGCGCAAAGGATCCGCATTCGTTGTATATTTTAACAACCCCCTGACCCACACGGACCACTGGATTATCATGGATGTGGATTCTTCGCGGTCGATCCGGCAGGCCGGGGTGGGTGCTATGCGCAAGGTAATTGACCGCAGTGAAGAGCGCTTTGGCATCACTCCTGATTGGGTCGCTGCCGACACCGCATACGGGTCATCCGATACCTTTGTCTGGCTGAAGCTGAAGCGGCAGAATTGGGCATCAGAGCATTAGGAACGGAGGTGGAATTTCGCCGAAGCGATTGGTTTTTGGGAGAATTTTCGCCAGTCTTGACGCGTTGTTCTTTTTTTGTTGCGGCTTCAAAGCGAGGCAAACAGATAGTTCTTTCTATCGCCGGGTGGGAGTTCGTCGATCGTATAAAGTACGGAGAACTTACTTTCATGAATGAAACGGAAACCCCTGATCGCAATGAAGACGATATGGTGATCGAAAATAACAATGCTTTCCTAATGGCCATGGGAGCAGGTAGCAGAATTGAAATTCACGCAGCCGACCGAAGCAAGGAAAGCTGGACGCAGCTCGAAATGACCGCCAGCGCCGGTGACACCACAATAACTGTACAGGAACACACCGGTTGGGATGTTGGTGACAAGATCGCCATCGCGTCCACTTCAAACGACTATACCCAAGATGAAGAGTTTTCTGTTCTTGCGATTTCTGAAGATGGCAAAACAATTACTTTGGGCGATGAAAATGGCAACCCGACAGCTTTGGATTTCACGCATCTGGGCGTCACGCAAGAATACGACAATGGGCGGGCGGGTGAGGATCACCGCGCATGGGATGTCGAAGTCCGAGCCGAGGTTGCACTGCTGAGCCGAAATATCACCATTCAAGGCGATGAAGACAGCGGTGAGGACGGCTTTGGCGGTCATACCATGATCATGAACGGGGCCGAACAGCATATCTCAGGCGCTGAATTCTATCGCATGGGACAAGAGGATATTCTCGGTCGATATCCCATACATTGGCATATGCTAGGCGAAGGGGCCGAGGGGCAATATGTCGAAGGTGTCTCGGTTCATTCAAGCTATCAGAAAGGGGCGACCATCCACGGCACATCGAACATCCGATACGAAGATAACGTGATCTTTGATCATGTGGGCCATGGCCTTTTCTTCGAGGATGGATCTGAAAACAACAATCAGATTTATGGCAATCTAGTCTTTGGGACCAAAGAGTCTCTGACCGGTGAACCGATTCCCACGGACGCCGAACACGTTTCGAGCTATTGGATCGAGAACCCCAACAACGCCTTTATCGGCAATCATGCAGCTGGCTCACAAAGCAACGGTTTCTGGATTTTCGAGGGTCAGTTGCACGGGCTTTCAGCTCTGACCGACGTCGGCGATCCGGGCCAACTACATGATCTTATTTTTATCGGAAACACTTCCCACACAGGGTCTGGCGCCGGCGGCGCGGGTGGCACGGACAAGCTGTTAGGCATCGATGGGACAATCATAGATGATCTCGATTTTCGCCAGTCAACGCTTGTTGCGGAATTCGGCGTCATCGAAGGCTTCACGGCCTATGAAGGTAATGTCTGGTCGTTGACACATGAAATGGTGTTTTCAGACAGCTCTTTCACAGATGTTCGTTTTTTCTCGCGGCATGAAAACGTGATACAAGACACGGTTTTTGATGGCGGCACTTTGGTACTTTATCGCGATGGCGGCAATCAGTACAACGACGTCCTTATGACGGGCGGCGCGCGTATTGCGCCACAGTCGAGCGATCACGTCAACACACCACAGGTTTTCAATAATGTCGTTGATGGTGGTTCAAGTCTTGTCGGAGGAACCGATAGCGCCAATCAGCAGTCCATTCTGGACCTGGACGGAACATACACGGGTGTTGTTGGCGGCTTCCTTACGCCGGGCGGTGTAAATTCAGTATTCAATGCCAATCCCGGTGCGGTGGTCTTCGACGGTGACCTTCTGAGTGAGTACACAGTGGGGGCGACTGAAGTTACGGCCCTCGGCATCAACGGCGCGGTTCGTGTGCTACGCGCTGAAGATGGAGAAAGTATCGACGCGCTTTCGCTCTCAACCGACAGCCGCGTACGTGGTGATGACAACGAAGACCGCTCAGAGGCCAATTACGAGTTCTATACAACGGCCGGCACACCTCAGGATCAGATTTATCTGATCGACTTCGCAGACGCTCCCAACGTGTTGACGCTTAACCTCGCGAACGTGCGCGCGGGTGAAAGCGTCACCTACGAGGTTCAAAATATTACCCAAACCGGTGCCGTAACCGGTGGCATTGAGGTAAGTACATTGAATGCACTCGTGCGTTCTGATGAAACGGCGTATCTGCATCAAGGCGACAGCCTCTACATCAGGATCGTGGCCGATCGTGTTGAAGTGCAGGACGAACGCCCGGTTGAAGATCTGCTCGCTCAATACCGCGCCTTCGGCAAGATCGAGATCGCGGGTCTTGTCCAAGGGGGCGACAGCACTGCCGGCAATCGTGCAATCAGCACGGATTTGGTTACCGCGGTCGTGAACATGCCTGTGCGCGTCGCCTTGCCAGATCCGGAACCTGCTGCACCTGCTGTCGACACAAATAACAGCTACATCGGGTATGATCTGACATTGACCGAGGCTCAATCCGTCCACGAAGTCACGGATACGATCGCCACTGCCAACTTCGAGGTGAACTACGATGTGAGCAGTAGGACGGTTTCAATCAATGGTACATTCTCGGACCTGGCATCGAACATTACTATGATGCACCTGCATGCCGGGGCCGGAAACCTTACCGGTGCCGTGCTCGGTGGTTTGACTATTGAGACCTTAGACAGCCGCAATGGAACCTTTTCCGGGGACATCGTGCTGTCTGCTGCAGAGGCAGCTGCCTTCATTGACGGGGACACATATGTAAATTTACATACTATCGACAATCCTGCGGGCGCGTTGCGTGGTCAGGTCGAAGTATACGCAGCCGGCGATTTCGTACTCGACCGCTATACCTCCACATCCGACACAACCCTTGTCACAGATGACATGGCGCGCTGGTCCCAAGCGGGTACGTGGGGGGGCGCAGGGATCCCTGACATGAATGACATTGTTGTCATAGGTCCGGGTCAAACGGTCATTTTGGATGCGACAACAAGTGTCACAGGTATCATCGTCAATGGCGGCGTGCTGATCGTTGAAGATATGGATGGAGAAATTGATCTCTCCACGGACTATCTTCTCGTCATCAATGGCGGTCTTTTCCAGGCTGGTACCGAGACAGATCCCCTCGATACCGACTTTACGCTTACGCTGGAAGGTGATGATCCGGAATTTGATTTGCACGTGACGCAGATCCTTGTCGGTGATGTCAAAAACACCGTCTTTGCAGATGCCGATGACAGCCCCCTTGCGGTCGTCGGCCAATCAGGCAGTGCTGTCGTGGGGCAGGCCTATGCGGATCAATGGCATAGCGTCACGTTCGATCAGACAATGGACGATCCGATTGTCGCCGCATCCATTGTGACTGCAAATGGTATTCTTCCGGTTCATCTGCGTGTGCAGAATGTCACTGAATCAGGTTTTGAGTTTCAGCTCGAAGAGTGGCAATATCAGGACGGAATACATGCGCAGGAAACCGTATCGTGGACAGCTGTCGAAAGAGGCATCCACACGCTAGAAGACGGCTCAATCATTCAGGCGGGGTCGACAGATGTAAACCACGTTACATCGCGGATTGAATTCTCGAACGCATTTGACGAAGGGCCAGTTGTCATTGGCCAAGTCGCAAGTGAAAGAGGAGAACAAGCCGTGACTGACCGTATTTTGCAAGTGAACCAGGATGGATTCAATGTCTTTCTGCAAGAGGAAGAAGCGTCATCGGATGATGGTTTACATATTGCGGAGGACTTTCACTGGATTGCTTTCGAAGAGGGTGCGCACGCAAACTTTGCTGCCGGGAGCCTCATAGCGGACGATAGTGGAAGCCTGGTTACATTTGATGCGCAGTATGACGGTTCGATTCTGGCCGATATGCAAACTGCTTATGGTCTAGATACCGCAACAGTTAGATTTGCAAATACTGAGGATGGCACGGTCGAAGTCTATGTTCAGGAAGAGCAGTCGCACGATGCAGAGGTGGACCATTTGTTGGAGAATATCGCGTTTGTCCAAACCGACGAGTTTCTCTTCGCCTGAACTTGTCCCTCTGCAACAACATGCTCCGACAATGCCATGACTGGCAGACGCCATTTCTTTCTGGATGTGGTGTGGAGTCCTGTGTTTTGTGGCGATCATGGAGTGGCACACGCGCAAGGTGCTGGCATGGCGCATCTCGACGGATAGTGTGTGCTGTTTCTCGAGGACAAAGTCGTCGAATGGCTGTGGCGATGACCAAAATATGAAGGCGCTATCTGCATGCATAAGAAAATGGATTGGCTGCAGAAACTGGCGTCAGGAAAGTGGATAATTTCTTACAATCACAAGCGCTCGCATTCCACTTTTGGCGGTAGACCACCGGCCAGAATCTGTTGACAGAGAAATGAAGCAACCAACACGGACCAGCAGATACAAAGAAATGTCTAATCTACGCGAGGAACTGCCCAATCATTGAAGAGGAGCTCACTACCGTCATCGGCATGCTTAAAAAAATGACCTTAGAGGCGTTAGGTGCTGCGAATTTCGGCGCTCATCAGAATTGAAAACCCGAGCTGTTGATGTTTAAGAGCGAAGCGCTTGAAATGCCCTAGCTTGAGATCGTGGGGATGATGATCAGGCTCACCGGACATGACTCGGAAAGAAGTGAACTGATGCAGTTGAAACTTGCAGGCAAAGGTACCGTCTGGCGCACTCAGCTGCGTCAGAGACTGATTGTGATTTCGGCAGGCATTCTGATGCTTTCTTTACAATCAGCCGCGGCTGATATGACCGATTCAGAATTCGAAGAGCGGCTGCGGACCTATCTTCTCGCGCACCCGGAGCTCATCCTCGAAGCGATGGAAGCGCTGTCAAAGAAAGAGACGCGCGCGGCACAAAGTGCGCTCATCGCACAGTATGCAGATATGTTTGAAGAAACCCCAACTCTTGGCATCGGGCCCAAAGCTGCCGAGCATACCGTCATTGAATTTTTTGATTATCGATGCGCACCGTGCAAAGCGCTGCATCCAAAATTGCAGGCCGCTTTGAACGATCATCCAAACATCCGCGTCGAAATGCGGCATCTGCCCATTTTGTCACCGGGATCCGAACGGGGGGCACGCTTTGCGTTGGCGGCAAAGAACATCGGTAACCCTGAGCAATACCGCGCGGTACATGAAGCGCTGTGGGCGCTCAAAGGCCCGTTGCACGAGCCGACGTTTGAGAAGATCGCGCTGGTTCAGGAGTTAGATTGGGCGACACTGAAGGCGGAAATGCAAAGCGATTCTGTATCTGCGCGTATCGACACGAACCGGGATATCGCGATCGACCTGCAAATCCTTGGTACGCCGGCTTTCGTGACCCCCACATCCGTCAGTTTTGGTTCAACGGATGCAAAGGGTTTAGTCGCCGATTGGGTTAATCAATAAAGGCTTTTTCGACCACAAAGTGCTTGGGATCGGAATTGGCGCCCTCAGCCAGCCCATAATCCTTACAGATCGACATGATGTCCTTGTTCAGCGCGAGGTTACCGCACACCATCACGCGGTCGTCTTCGTTATTCCACGCGGGCAGCCCTAGTGCTGAGAACACCCGCCCGTCGCGCAAATGATCGCTGATGCGGCCTTCGATATCTGATGGCTCTCGCGTGGTCGTAGGATAGTATTTCAGTTTGCCCCCGACCAGTTCCCCGATCAGGGGGTCCTCCGGCAAGCCCTCAACCAGCGTGCGCCCATAGGCCAGTTCAGCATTCGTGCGGCACGTGTGGGCAAGGATCACCTCGTCGTATTGCTCATAGGTCTCAGGATCACGCAGAAGCGAGGCGAAAGGCGCCACGCCAGTACCGGTGCAGACCATCCACAAACGTTTGCCTGGCAGCAGCGCATCCAATACAAGTGTGCCGACCGGTTTGGGGCGCAGGATAATCTCATCGCCCGGTTCGATCTTTTGCAAGCGCGAGGTCAGCGGGCCGTCTGGCACCTTGATGGAGTAGAACTCCAACTCCTCATCCCAACTTGGTGAGGCAATGGAATAGGCGCGCAACAGGGGCCTTCCATCATCTTTGAGCAACCCGATCATCACAAATTCGCCGGATCGAAAGCGCAGCGATTGAGGGCGTGAGACGCGAAAGGAAAATAGCGTATCGGTCCAATGACGCACTGAGGTGACCGTCTGTGCATCCGGCATGATCTTGGTGGGTGTCGCGGTTTGAACATTCATTTCAGCGTCCTTTATGCCGCCTCAGCGGCGGGTTTTTCTGAGAAATGGCTCTCAAGTTTTCCTTTCTGCCCGTCCATGTCATCAGCGGAGGGTAAGGGGTCTTTGGCCTCAGTGATCACGGGCCAGATTTTCGCGTATTTTGCGTTAAATGTGACCCATTCCTCCATGCCGTCTTCGGTGTCGGCACGAATCGCATCTGCGGGGCATTCGGGTTCGCACACACCGCAGTCGATGCATTCCACCGGGTCGATGACGAGCATGTTTTCGCCTTCATAAAAGCAGTCTACAGGGCAAACGGATACGCAATCGGTGTATTTGCAGGCGATGCAATTGTCGGTAACGACGAAAGTCATGGCGCTCTCTCTTTGTTGTTTTGACCAGCTTGCCGCACTGCAGAAACCCTGTCCGTAAACAAATTGCTATTGAGCGATTCTGCATTGCGGCAAACTGAGTTGAACATCGAGGGGACTCTTATGATTGACTGCCTTTCCGCAACACCAGACTGCCGCAGCCTGATCGTCGAATGGAAGGACGGCGCCACATCTGAGTTGCCGGCTACCATCCTGCGTCGTGAAGCGCGCGACGCCTATTCTACGAGAGCGCGAATCGATCATGGTGAGGTTGCAGTGGCCGATGGACTGACCATTACCAACCTCGTGCAGGTGGGTGCAGCAGGGGTAAACGTCCATTTTTCAGACGGTCATGACCGGGCTGTCTACCCTTTTGCCTATCTTCGCGAACTTTCCGACCAATACGGAAACTAATTGACATTTGCCGCACCGCAGCACCGGGCAGGCTAAAAACACCCTTAGATGACTGGAGCCTTTCATGGACGAAATACTGGATGGAACGACGCAGATTGATTGCGACATCCTGATCATTGGTGGCGGCACTGCTGGTCCGATGGCGGCGATTAAGGCCAAGCGCAAGAACCCGGATGCGAATGTCGTACTGCTCGACAAAGCCAATGTGAAACGTTCGGGCGCGATTTCGATGGGTATGGACGGGCTGAACAACTCGGTCATTCCCGGTTATGCCACTCCAGAGCAGTACACTAAGGAAATCACCATCGCGAACGACGGGATCGTCGATCAAAAGGCGGTCTATCGTTACGCTGAGGAATGCTACAGCATCATCGAAGAACTGGATCAGTTCGGCATCCGCTTCCAGAAGGACCAGAACGGCGAATATGACGTCAAAAAGGTGCACCACATCGGCACCTACGTTCTGCCGATGCCCAATGGGGACACTGTCAAAAAGGCGCTTTATCGACAGCTGCGTAAAGCACGCATCAACATTGTAAACCGCTACATGGCCACGCGTCTGTTAACAGGTGAGGGCCGCATCGCGGGGGCGATTTGTGTGAACACCCGCACAGCTGAGTTTCTGGTTGTCCGTGCCAAGGCCGTGATCATGTCACTGGGTGCCGCTGGGCGTTTGGGTCTGCCGTCTTCCGGTTATCTCTACGGTACGTATGAGAATGCTTCGAACTCGGGCGAAGGCTACTCTATGGCCTATCACGCGGGTGCTGGCCTCGCGAACCTTGAGTGTTTCCAAATCAATCCGCTGATCAAGGATTACAACGGTCCTGCTTGCGCTTATGTCGCGGGTCCTATGGGGGGCTATACGTCAAATGCGCAAGGTGAGCGGTTCATCGAATGTGACTATTGGTCTGGTCAGATGATGCAAGAGTTTTATGACGAACTACAGGGTGGGAAGGGGCCGGTTTATCTGAAACTTAACCACCTTGCCGAAGAAACTGTCGCCGAGATCGAACGCGTATTGCACATCGTGGAACGCCCAACCCGTGGGCATTTTCATAAAGGGCGCGGCACGGATTACCGCAAAGATATGATCGAAATGCACATCTCCGAGATTGGTTTCTGTTCCGGTCACTCTGCCAGTGGCGTGTTTGTGGACGAACGCGCGCGCACCACGATAGATGGGCTCTATGCCGCTGGAGACATGGCAAATGTGCCGCACAATTATATGCTCGGTGCCTTTACCAATGGGGCTTTCGCCGGGCTCGATGCCGTTGATTTCGTCAAGGATGTCGACTTCGCAGAGTTCGACATGGGCGAAGTGGATGCCGAGAAGACCCGCGTTCTGGCCCCAACCAAGCGCGATGATGGCGTCCCACCAAATCAGATCGAATATAAGATCCGCCGTTTTGTAAACGACTACCTTCAGCCGCCAAAAGTGACGGCCAAGATGGAGTTGGCGCAACGCCGCTTCGAAGAAGTCCGCCATGACATGGAAAACGAAATGTATGTGCGGGATAGCCACGAGCTGATGCGGTCTCTTGAAGCCTCCGCGATCATGGATTGCGCCGATATGGCAGCGGCCGCCTCGCTCTACCGGACCGAAAGTCGTTGGGGTCTTTACCACAACCGTGTCGAGTACGAGCGCGACGATGAAAACTGGTTCTGCCACACGATTCTGACTAAGGGCGATGATGGCAAGCCGGCGCACAGCAAGAAAGCAGTCGACGATTACATTGTAGAAATCGGAGACGACGAAAAAGACGCCTACAACAACCAGCGCGTCACAAGCACAGTTGCAGCGGAATAAGGAACAGTATCATGCCCTTGGCTCAAACCTCCACCATTGTTCCGGTTGTTGTCGATGATGCGCTTTGCATTGCTGACAAAGGATGCACCGTGTGTGTTGATGTCTGCCCACTGGACGTCCTGCGCATTGTCGAAGGTCCTGATGGCAGCCCGGTTACTGCGCACATGAAGTACGACGAATGCTGGTACTGCATGCCCTGCGAGGCGGATTGCCCGACGGGTGCCGTCACCGTGAACTTGCCCTTTTTGTTGAAGTGAGACGGACATGAACGCCCTCTTTGAAGACTTCGATGAAATTGGTGAACTGGCTGAAGCGCTGGATGATCCATCCCCCGGAGCGCGTATCATGGCGGTGATTGACCTTGGCGACAGTGCTGATCCCGCCGCAATCCCGCATCTGGCGCGCGCCATCGCAGATGAGGCAGCGGGCGTGCGCAAGCAGGCGGCACAGGCGTTGACTGACTTTGATGGGCCTGACACTGCTGCGGCGCTTGTTTCAGCACTGTCTGACAGTGATCCTGCGGTGATTGAAGCCGCGGCAATAAGCCTGACTGAGCTGAAAGACCCGACCGCAGGAGATTCGATCCTCCCTCATCTAGGGGATACGAATACGGTCAAGCTCAAAGCCTGCCTTGCCGGTATCAAAGAATTGCGTCGGCCTGAATCCATGGGTCCAGCAATCACCGCGTTGCAACATGGAGATGCTGCGGTTCGGATCGAAGCGGTTGGCGTCATCGGATGGTTGCAAGATGAAGGATCGTTGCCCGCCTTGCGCGATGCGGCAAAGGACAGCGACACACAGGTCCGCCGGACAGCACTGGCCGCTCTGGGCTTTTCCAAGTCAGAACATGCCGAAGCGACGCTGATCACCGGTCTTGGAGACACTGAGTGGATGGTGCGCGAAACTGCTGCTGAAACGCTTGCGAAAGCGGGAGGTGAAACCTGTGTGCCGATTCTTCGGTCAGCACTTGAGGACGAATATTGGCAGGTCCGGGTCAAGGCTATTCGGTCCCTTGGAAAGCTGAACGCAACAGAAGCCGCAATCGAAATTGCGCCGATGATGGATATTCCAGTGCCGAATTTGCGCAAGGAATGTGCGGCTGTCCTGGGTGAAATGGCTGTACCTGAGACAGTGCCTTTCCTCGAGAAGTACCGAGATGACCCAGATCCGGATGTGCGCAAGAATGTCCGATGGGCTTTGGAGAAAATGGGCGTCTAACAGCTCTTTTTAATGGTCCAAATGAACACGTTTTGAGCACCCTTTGGCGACAGCCGTGGGGTGATAATTGTGTTAGAAAATAATCAATTAAACTGTTGTTTTTAAACAATAAATAGTGAGCCCGATTCTTAATCATTCTTCAATTTCTCGACTAGATTGCGTCTAAATTTCACCCTACCCCCTCAAATTGGCGCTCATTAATTGTGCTATTCACATATTTGCCGAATTCACATTCGAAAACGCTGCATTTCTCGTGCTTGAGCTTGGATATTAGTCGAGACAACACAAAAAAGACTCAACAACGGAGAATGACATGGAACTCAAAGTAAGTTTGAAATCTGCACTGCTGGCGGTGGCTGTTTTGCCCCTTGGCTTTGCTGCCCAAGCTGAAGAGATCGCAATTGCGGTCGGTCACCAGTCGATGTGCACAGACACCTACACAGCTGGCATCGTGATCAAAGAGCTTGGTCTGTTGGAGAAGCATCTGCCCACCGACGGCAAATACGCTGATGCAGAATATGACATCAGCTGGGCGGATTACAGTTCGGGCGGTCCGATCACCAACCAGATGCTCGCCAACAAACTGAATTTTGGTGTAATGGGCGACTATCCGTTGATCGTGAACGGTGCCAAGTTTCAAGAGACCGACAGCCTGCGCACCGTTTACGTCGCGGGTACAGGTTACAATCTCAAAGGGTCAGGCAATGCGATCGTCGTTCCTGTAGAAAGTGACATCTATTCCATTGACCAGCTACAAGGCAAAGAAGTCTCTACGCCCGTTGGCTCTGCTGCTTGGGGCATGTTGCTTAAGGCGATGCAGGATAATGGTATTCCGACGTCTGAATATGTGTTGAAAAACCAAAGCCCGGCGGTAGGTGCTGCCAACATCGCAGCGGGCAAGATCGACGCCCACTCTGATTTCTGCCCATGGTCTGAGATCATGGAGTATCGCGGTACAGGTCGCAAAATCTACGACGGCTCTGAAACCGGCGTGCCTTATCTGCACGGCGTCGTCGTGCGTCAGGACTTTGCTGAGGAGTATCCAGAGGTCGTTCAAGCGTTCATCAAGGCTGTTTATGAGGCTGGCGAATGGATCCGCGAAGACCCCATGCGCGCTGTGACCGAAATGGAAAGCTGGACCGGTGTGGAAAAAGAAGTTCTGTACCTCTACTTCTCCAAAGGCGGCCACCTGACGCTTGAACCATCCATCAAAACCGAATGGGTCGACGCGCTGAAGTTCAACCACGGCGTTTTGGTCACTGAAAAGGCGATCCCGCCGCTCGATTTTGACGCCTGGATCACTGAGGACTATCTCAAGGCGGCCTATGCGGACATGGGCGTGGATTATGAGGCGGACAAGGCCACGATGGTGGATCCTGAGGTCGCCAACAAAGACCTGCCGATGGAAATCTGGCACTCGCGGGACGGCGTGAGCACCTATGCCACACCGGCTGACTTCCTTAAGGGCATGGCCGACATCCGCGCGACTGCCGCATTGGTCAACGCCACTTATGTTTATGACGTCGAAACGGGTCTGAAGCTCTTTGGCAAGACTGCGTTCTGGGTCAAAGCCGGCGACGAGTATGCAACATTCCTGCGCAAGGGCGAGGCCGAAGCCTATGCCAGCGCAAACGCAGGCACTGTTGTGACCTTTGACGACGCGATTGCGGCCTACGCAACCGAAGGCTGATCTCCCCGAACAAGGAACTCGGGCGGGAAACTGTCCGAGATCCTCCAGGCCTGCAAGCACCAACCTAGACGGAAGGCAATTTTCATGCAGCCCCTCGCAAAAAGCGATGAATCATCGACGGACGCAGCACAGGACCTTTCTGTTCCAACGATGCCTGTCGCGGTGGCATCCAAACTGTCCCGCATCCCGCCTCAACTTCTGCAAAATGTTGCCATCGCGTTAGTTTCACTGACCATTGGCGTTTTGATTTGGCATATTGCGACGGCTATTAATCTCGACTTTTACATCAACTTCTCGAATGTTCCTGCTCCGTTCAAGGTGTTCACCGCCTTCATCGCTCACATTCAGACCGAGATTTTTTGGACACATATTGGCGTATCCATGCGCCGGATCCTCATCAGTTACTCCATCGCGGTGGTGCTGGGCATTGGGATCGGTTTGATCATGGGCCGATCGCGTATCGCGCGCGCCTTTGTCATGCCATACATAGAGGTGATACGCCCCATTCCTGCCGTAGCTTGGATCCCGCTGGCCATTTTGATGTGGCCGACCGAGGAAAGCTCGATCATCTACATTACATTCCTCGGCGCGTTGTTTCCAATCGTTCTGAACACGTTGCATGGAGTTGAACAAACACCCGAAGTGTTGGTGCGGGCCGTACAATCACTAGGGGCCTCGCGGGTGGATGTGTTCCGGCATGTTGTGATCCCTGCGGCCTTGCCGTCAATCGCTGCTGGCTTGGCGATTGGCATGGGTGTGAGTTGGTTCTCGCTGCTCGCGGGTGAGATCATCTCGGGTCAATACGGGATCGGTTACTTCACCTGGAACGCCTACAGCCTGATCAACTATCAGGACATCGTTGTGGGAATGCTGGTGATAGGCGGGTTGGGTACGGCCTCAACTGCGGCCGTAAAATACGCAACATCTCCAATGCTCAAATGGCAAAAGAGGGCGCGTTGATGAAAATTGTGAAAACAATAGGTCACGCCATCCGCCAGGATTGGCGTCGTATGGCAATGATGGGACTGATGTTTGCTCTGCTGATGCAGGCCTTAATGATGATCGCTCTGATGGTGCGGTTTCAAGCGCTGCCAAATTACGTGGTCGGATATGACTGGGTTGGCAACGTCATCCATATCATTAAATCTACGCCTTCTTGGAGCGACATCATGCCCATAGTCAATCAGGAATGGCTGATCGAGATAGGCAAGATGAACTATGACTACGGCACTGGCATCTCGGAATGGAGCCTAAACGTTGTGCCGATCCGCATGATGGTTTTGTTTGTTCTCGGCATTTTGGTTGCGCTTTGCCTCAGCCTGCTGCGCGCGGACTCGTGCGATGTGGCGACAGGCACAACACTGCGCGCTACAACTGGGATCGGGACGATCCTGATCGCGATGACGAACGCAACGATGAGTTGGGTTGTCTGCTGTGCGGCACCGTCATGGGTTGTTGGCCTCGCGATGCTGGGTCTTGGCGTTTCAACTTCCCTGGCGCTGGAAACAATGGGACCTGCACTGAATTTGGCGGGCTTCGGCTTGTTGCTATGCACGGTTGTGTATCTCGCTTGGCGCCGAACGCGCACCCCTCAACCCGTATCAGGGAGGTTGAAACATGCTTGATGTTTTGAAGTTCAAAAAGCCGGATGGAGCACCTGCGCCACAAGCCGACAAGGGTGCGATCAAGATTGATGAGGTTTCGATCACCTTTGGAAACGGTGCTACAGCCTATCGGGCCGTTGAAACCACATCCATCGACATTAAACCTGGCGAATTCGTGTGCATCCTTGGGCCGTCTGGATGCGGGAAATCCACATTGCTGAACGCGATTGCAGGATATGTTGAGCCGACCACCGGCAACGTCACCGTCGATGACATTGAGGTGAAAGGCCCAGGGCCAGACCGTGGCATGGTCTTTCAGCAATATTCGCTGCTGCCCTGGAAAACCGTTTATGAGAACGTAGCCTTTGGCCCAAAAATGGCGGGCGCTTCGCGGACCGAAGCCGGATCTGTCGCAAATACCTTTTTGGGTCTTGTTGGACTAAAGAAATTCGGCAGCCGTTATCCGGCGGAACTTTCTGGCGGCATGCAACAGCGTGTGGGGATTGCGCGTGCGTTGGCCAATTATCCGAGCGTTCTGTTGATGGATGAACCGTTTGGCGCGCTTGACGCCCAGACCCGCCTGATGATGCAGGAAAGCCTGCTCGACATCTGGCGGAAATTTGGCACTACGGTCGTATTCGTAACCCATGATGTGGACGAAGCTGTGTTCCTTGCCGACCGCGTATTAATCATGAGTGCGGCCCCAGGCCGGATCATTGAGGACGTGCGTATCAAGCTGGACAGGCCTCGGTCCACCGATATGGCAACAACACCTGAATATATGGAAGCCCGGCGTTTCTGTTTGGACACGATCAAGGCCGAGAGCCGCAAAGCCTTTGCGGAACAGAACAAATGATGCGCTTCGGCCCACTTGTGTTTGCACTGGCTTTTGGGTTTAGCGCGCAGGCGCAGGTGCAGGGTGTTATGCTGGATGAACCCGTCGCCCTTCCCAAGCTCTCCTTTCATGATGAAAACGGTCAAACTTACGAAAGCGATAATCTGAAAGAACAGTGGACACTGATCATGATCGGCTTTCTGACCTGTCCGGATGTCTGCCCCTTTACGTTGGGCAATCTGGAGGCTGCTGTTGCGGAAACTGGAATGCGCGTGCGACCTGACAATGTGCCAAAAGTCTGGTTCCTGTCCGTCGACCCGGACCGTGATGCGGAATACGTCAGCGAATACGGGCCCTTCTTTCATCCAGATTTTCGCAGCATGACCGGCACGCGTGAAAACATCGACACCTTCGTCGAAGTATCCGATGGCTTCTACCGACTGATGCCGCCCGATGCAGATGGATTTTACGGCGTCCAGCACACGTCAGCCGTTTCAGTTATCGCGCCCGACGGTACATTGCGCGCCAAACTACAGCCGCCCTTTGATCCGGGCCTGACGGCAGAGTTTCTGTCACGTCTACAAATCACATACCGCAAGGAACTCTCTCAATGATCCGCTATTTCCCAACCATAGCCCTGCTTATGACTGCGACCACCGCTGCAGCACAGGATATAAAAGCAACCGATGCCTATGTGCCGCAGTCACCACCCGCTTCCATGGTACAAGCGGCCTACATGCAATTGGAAAACGCCACGGATAAGGTCCGCAGTGTGATAGGGGTCGAGGCGTCTGGTTACGGCATGGCGCATCTGCACAGCAGTGACACGAAAGACGGTGTGGCGACAATGACGATGGTCCACCAGTTGGACATCGCGCCGGGGCAAAGCATTTCGTTGGAACCCGGCAGTTTCCACATCATGCTGATGCGGCCCGAGGCGATGGCGAAGGTGGGAGATACGGTCGACCTAAAGCTCATGTTTGCGGATGGTGCCACGCTAGAAGTCTCAGCCGAAGTCAAACCCTGGCAAAACGGGTCGTGAAACATCTGATTGTATCATGTGTGCTGCTTTGGGCTTTGCCTGTTGCGGCTGATTTTGATGCGGCTAGCTATCCACCTTATGAAACCTGCGCCCTGTGTCATGGGCTGTTCGGGCAATCCCGGACGGCTAAATTCCCCCATCTGGCGGGGCAAAAGCCGGCCTACCTGCGCGCGCAACTTGATGCTTTTCTGGCAGCGGAGCGTTCGAACGACGGCGGCCAGATGGCCAGCATTGTAACTGAACTCGAGCCTGAGGATTTCGCTGCTGTGGTTGACTGGTTTTCTGAGCAGGCCCCGCCGAAACCTTCTACGCTACCAACAGATGATGCCGGTATGGCGTTAACGAAAGAAGCAGGCTGCCTTGAATGTCATGGCCAGGGGAGTGCAGACAACGTACCCTACCTATCTGCGCAGCATGCCGGCTATCTTGCAAAGCAAATGCGCGACTTTCGCGATGGAGTGCGTACGCACAGCGTAGTGGCTGAGACGCACCGGAAGATCTTTCAATCGATAGACGACGGTATTGATCAAATCGCCGCTTATTTTTCGTCTTTGGAAAGGTCTCCATGACAGAAATGAAACCCATTCCCGATAGCGACCCAAGTGCGATCTTCCTGTCGGAGTACTTACTTGAGATCAACAAAGGTGCTGGCTTTCTGTCTTCATTATCGCCGGGTGATCAGAAACACGTGCGCAGAAACGGGACAAGATGCAAGGTGGCGAAAGGTGAGGGGGTGTTCTTTCAGGGTGATCCGCACACGGGTGTTTGGGTTGTAGAAAGGGGGCGCATCAGGACCTACTATGCAGGACCCTCAGGGCGCGAGATTACGTTGGCCTATTGGAGTGTGGGGCACTTTATCGGCGGGCCCGAAGTGTTTGGGATTGGACGTCATGTCTGGTCCGCCGACGCACTTGAGGATAGCGAATTGCTGTTTGTGTCTGGTGCCAGTCTCCTTCGGCTGGTGCGAGAAATCCCAGATGTAGCGGTTGCTGTCATTAATGGCTTGGTCAACAAAGGAAAGTGTTATTCTGCGTTAATCCAGATGCTGGGCACACGCACGGTTTCTGAACGGCTCCAGCAATTGCTGGTAATTTTGGCCGAAACATATGGCCGTCACGAAGAAGGTCAAATCGTCGTCGATCGCGACATTACATATGATCAGATCGCAACAATTGTGGGTGCTACTCGTCAATGGGTGACGCAATCACTTGACCGGCTTCAAAATGAAGGGGTCTTAAAGGTGAGCCGGAAAGAAATCACTATACTGAGATTGGATCAGCTCAATTCTTGACAGGACCCGAATGCGCAAGAATGTTACAGGAGCAAGTCTTGTAACATCATATGACTGGCTCTGCGATGCATGGGGATGCAGAGGAATGTCAAAATCCGCACAACCGCATATTGACGATCCAATCTAGGCTGATACCTGGCCAATATGCTGCATTTGCTAACTTTAGTGACCGCATAGTATACTATCAGATCCTTGGCGCACTGTGCAGCATTCGGTGCTTCTGCGCTTTCAAGCCGACAATCTCAAATTGGCGAGCCGTGGAGGACTCGAACCCCCGACCTGAGAATTAGAAGTTCCCTGCTCTAATCCAGCTGAGCTAACGGCCCGCACTAACTTGGGTGTATCGGTCAAATCCCACAGTCATGTCAACTTGCTTATTGCCTGAGACGCGCGCTGCCCTGATTTCTATCGTTTTCAAGTTGTTACAAGCGTTGGAAGCGGCGTAGCGAGATGTTTTTTAAGTGCGCTCTGATCCAGTGATCTTGAGATTCAAGCTTTGAACAGGTTGCAGGGCGAAAGATGCGCTTACGCGCGTCGGGATGACTATCAGATACCCTTTGGGTTCTGGAGTTCTTGTTTCTTGCGTATCAATTCAGTCTTCGCGAAAGCGTAAACGCGGCTTTTGCTTCGCAACTGGTCCATGCACCGAAAATCGTTCAAATACTCATTCGTTCAAATCAGAGCGCATCAGGTTCAATTCCACACTGTCAGGATTGATTTCGAGCGCGCGGTCTACCGTGGCCCGGGCAGCTTCCTGGTCGCCAAGCGCCGCGTGTATGCGGATCATCATTACCCACGCTTGAGTTAGCTGGGGGTCGAGCTCAGTGGCTTCGCCAAAGGCCATAAGAGCTGCATCCATCCGCCGTGTTGTCAGGCCGATCCCAGCTAGAACGATCTGTGTTTCTGGAAAATCTGCTTTATTGACCAACGTTGTCTGCCATTCACGCATCGCTTTATTGAGATCCTCAGCGATTTGGCCTGACGCTCCTGCAGAGCCTATGCTTAAAAATTCGCGCGCCGCAGCGATGCGTACGGATTTTACTGGGTCTGCCAACATTGGTGCAAGGCGTTCGGATTTAACGGCATTTGACGCGCCGCGTTGCAAAAGAACTGCCGTCGCGCGCACCATCGGATCGGGATCTCGCAATAAATGTTCTAATCGGCTGGCCAGATCTGGCGACGCTGCGCGTGCCAACATCTCTAATGCAGTAGCGCGTGCAATCGCGGGTAGCGCTATGTATTCGGCCATATCGGCCAAGGCCTCCGTCGCGCCGGTGAGGTTATTGCGCGCCTGCGCAATAACCTCACCGTAGTGCGGCGTTCTGTTGTGGCTGTCTGGATACCACATCTCAATTGCATTGGCGGCCCATCCTGCTGTTTCCTCCATATGGCAATCTGTGCATGCGTTCGGAGAAAGCGTTTGCGTGAACAAATCTGGGCGCGGGATACGAAATGAATGGTCGCGTCGACCGTCCACAACCATGTAATCCCGTTCGATCATGTGGCAGCTTTTGCATTGCGCACCTTCCGTACCTGCTGCATGGAAATGATGTGCCGGACTGTCGTAGTCTTTCAGCGACAAAGTCGGAAAATCTGTGTTGCCGGCTTCGGAGTGGCATTGTGTGCAAAGTCCATTGCCCTTGATCCGCAGCTCTGACGTATGCGGTTCGTGGCAATTGCTGCATGTGACACCCTGCGCATACATTTTGGATTGCAAGAACGAGCCATACACATAAACTTCATCCAGAATCTGTCCATCCGCATGATAGGTGCCGTCACGCAATGTGCTCAGCCTGTAGGAGTCGTGAAAGGATGTTCCTGGAATGGGGTTGCCATCCTCAAAGGGCTCGCGGCGAGAATGGCATGTGGCGCATTGCTGAAGATAGGTCTCTCCACCTGCGGACATATCAATCGTCAAGCCGCTGTCGGTCAGACCTGTCCAGGGTATCTGAGTGGTCTCCAACTGTTCGGCCCAAGCCAGATGCGCTTCGCCCGGACCATGGCAGGCTTCGCAGCCGACGCCGATCTCCGATTGTGTGCTGGAATAGCTGCGGCTACGTGGTGCATAGTTCTTGTTAAAATCGGTGGCGTGGCATTCGGCGCAACGGGCGTTCCAATTCTTGTATGGGCCGGTCCAATGCAGACCATCACCTGCGAAAAGTTGCTGATCAGGATAGAGGTGATACCAGCGTTTTCCGATTGTATCCCAGACGACGTCAAAGGACTGCAGGCGGCCTTCTTCGGTTTCCAGTAAATATTGCTGGAGCGGCTCGACGCCGACGACACTGTGCACGGGATAACGCGTGATGCGCCCGGTCGGGCCGTCTGTCTCAACCATGTAGGCGTCGCCCTCACGAAAAAAACGCGACGTGATCCCATTGTGGGAAAAGGACGAATCGTTGAAATCGCCAAGGATGTGCTGGTCTGTTGGGGGCGTCCATGCTTTCGCGTGATGTGAGGTTTGCCAGGCGTCCATTGCGTCTGTGTGACAGTCCGCACAGGCGGCTGATCCAACGTATTGCGGCGTCGTCGCCTCCTGCGCATCAGCCGCGAAAGTCGTGAACAAAAGTACGAGAGTAGCATAGTGGTGGTTCGCGAAACGAGTTGTCAAAACGCGGGCCTCTTCTTTTCAGCATTCATGGTCTGATGGTACCGTATTTTATTGGATTGTAATGCCCAAGTTTCCATGGTGTGCACGTCACAGGGTAAAGTCAGAGAGATCAATAGGTGCAATCAATTTTTGATCACACACTGGAAAAAATACACCATACTTGTATCCGGTTTCAACAAGGGTGCGATCTTTGATGCCGTGGCATGATGCAGCTGCGGTGCGCTTGGAAGCATTGGGGGGATAAGAGTTTTGCCGGCACGATACTTTGAGCAACAAATTTGCCGGGATGCTGGCGTGCAGGCGAGATGTTGTGGAGGTTGTGCTTGTGCAAATCGCGAGGTGGGATGGACAAGTTGCCTGTTTTTAAAGTCAAATGCGACACCGCTCACACAGTAGAGAATTCTGTAATATTTGAAGTGGCAGGGCCACCTTACATAGTCTAATGCAGCAGAAAAGTGGTGCCTAATCTGACGTTTATTAGTATCGATGCGCTGCAGTTTAATGGCTTTGCCGCAGATCATAAAGCTTAGACTCCGGCAGAGCGCTTCCCGAGCGTGTTGCTACGTTTCAGTCCATCCATGAACCCAAGGCTGGAGATGCGAACTTTTCTTCTTTGCCCTCTGAAGCTGCAGGCGATGGGGGCAATTCGAACTTTGCCTGTAAACACAGTCGGCCAAGGCAGAGAGCGAAGTAGAGTCCTTGCAATTTTAATAATTGCAGTGCATCCCAATAATGCCAGGAAGTGCAATAGCGCACCCGTTCCCTAAGTGATCCATACCAATCAAAGAAGAATGAAATGATGAAAGCCACACTCACGCCCGCGTTTGCTTTTTTTCTTGCTTTTAATAGCCCTGTTGTTGCGCAGGACTGGAACTACTCAACAACTGTATATTTGTTTACAGCTGAAACAGAAACGAATGTGGGCAGTGCCAGCGCGACGCTAAGCTTTAAAGACGCGTTAGAAAATCTGGATACCGCCTTTATGGGTGTGTTCGAAGGAAATAATGGTCAATGGGGGTTTCTTGTTGATTACATGCTGACCGATTTGTCATTTGACAGTAGCACATCTGGTGCGGAGTTCGACGGCGTTGAAGCCTCTGTCAAAACGCAGATTTTAACAGGCTATCTTTCCTATCGGCTCTATACAAAAGAAACGGTTTCTACTGATTTACTGGTTGGCGCGCGCTGGTTCGATACAGATACCAGACTGAAGTTGCTGCCAGGCACGAGCCCGGGTGCGACCGCTGACGGGTCTGACAGCTGGGTCGATCCGGTGATCGGTCTGCGTTCAAACTTTGCCTTAAGCGGCAATTGGTCTGGTACCTTGGTCGCCGACTATGGCGGAGCGAATGACCGGGAAACCTGGCAAGTTTTGTTGACTGCAGACTTTGCCTTCAATGAAAATTGGGTCGCACGCCTCGGATATCGACACATCGATGTCAGCAACGATAGTTTTGCGAACGGGTATGGTTTCACTCAATCCGGGCCGGTTGTTGGTGTAACGTATAATTTTTGATCGTTGATCCGGGTTTTTGCTCCGCGCGCTTCTTGTATCTAACGCATTTGCATGGTGAAAATCTCTCAGTTCAATGGTGCCTCTCGCATCAGAGTGCCGTGGTGACAGCTCCGGATCGCGACGGGTAGTGTGACGCGTCCCTAAGGCACTGACATTGCGTTTGACTGTCGCTATCGTCTTCCACAACACTGCGAACAAAACGGCAGCAATGCCACGCATGGATACCATTGAAACACGCGGTATTTTTGAGGTTTGAGGCTTAAGGGGGGGGCATGACCAAGAACGTTCTCTTTATCATGTGCGATCAACTGCGCTGGGATTATCTTTCCTGCACAGGACACCCGCATCTAAACACGCCGTACATTGACAGCTTGGCGCAACGTGGCGTTCTTTTTGATCGCACCTATGTTCAATCACCCATCTGTGGCCCGTCGCGTATGTCGTTCTACACCGGGCGCTATGTTAGTTCGCACGGATCGACCTGGAACAATATTCCGCTCAAAGTCGGCGAGGTGACACTTGGCGATCACCTGCGCCCTTTGGGGGTGCGGACGGCTCTTTGTGGCAAGACCCATATGGCGGCCGATGTTGAGGGCATGAAGCGCCTTGGCCTTGCCCCTGACAGCGAGATCGGCGCGCGGGTCGCTGAATGCGGCTTCGAGCCTTTCGAACGTGACGACGGATTGCATCCGGATGGCCCGTATGCTCCGCGCAACAAGGTCTATGAGCGTTACATGAAAACCCGCGATTGGCCCGATAAGAACCCTTGGCAGAGTGTTGCCAACAGCGCTGAGGATGATGATGGGAACATTTTGAGCGGGTGGTTCATGGACAATGCTGATAAATCGGCCCGGGCACTGGATGAGGAAAGCGAGACGCCCTACATCACAAGCCGTGCGATGGATTTTATGCGTGAGGCAGGGGACACGCCCTGGTGCCTTCACCTCAGCTACATCAAGCCCCACTGGCCCTATATCGTGCCAAAGCCCTACCATAATATGTACGGCCCCCAGACTCATCTCGATCCGATCCGCAGCCCCGATGAACGTATCGATCCGCACCCTGTCTATGGCGCTTTCATGGAGGAACGCGTGTCGCGCGCATTTTGCGACGAAACGGCCCGTACGCGTGTTCTGACCGCTTACATGGGACTGATCAAACAGATCGATGACCAGATAGGTCATTTGATAACGTTTCTGGATGAACAGGGCCTGACTGAACAGACGATGATCATCTTCACCTCCGATCATGGTGATTATTTGGGCGACCACTGGATGGGCGAGAAAGAACTGTTTCATGACGCTTCTTCCCGTGTTCCACTGATTGTGGTGGATCCGAGGCCAGAGGCGGACGTGACTCGTGGGACGACGTCTCATGCCTTGATCGAGGCGATTGATGTTGTTCCAACGATCCTGAATTACTTCGGTGGCGAATGCGTACCCCATATTCTGGAAGGTCACCCCTTGCAGCCGATCCTGGACGGAGAGGTCACGCAGGTACGGCATGTTGCGGTGTCGGAATATGACTACTCGCTGCGCGATGTTCGGCGACGTCTTGGGGTAGACGTCCAGGACGCCAAGCTCACGATGCTCTTTGATGGGTGCTGGAAATACATCTTTGCAGAAGGATTCCGACCGATGTTGTTCAATTTGGACAGCGACCCTGATGAATTAAAGGACCTGGGGGGCGATCCACACTACGCGGATGATGCCGCACGTATGGAGCGGTTATTCTTTGACTGGACGCGACGCACGTCGCAGCGCACGACATGTTCTGATGCGCAGATTGCGGAAAGCGATACGAGATTTGGCGAAGCTAAGGCAGGCATTCTAATCGGCTATCGCAATGAGGACGAATTGAACGCGCTTTTGGCTGAAGCGAAGGCCAGCGACCAGAAAGATTGACTTAATCTGAGTATGGTCCGCGCGCGCCATATTTCCGTGGCAGTATTCACAAATTGTGCCTGTGCGCATGATCGGTGTGAAAACAGATAATTAATCTAGCATGTCAGCCAGCGCATTGGAAATTTCGTCGAGAACTTTGCGCACAGTCGGGATGAAACGGTCTTGTTCATGGCTGACAATCCACTGTTCATGTTGCAGGTCAGCGATGTTGGGGACGACTTTTTGAAGCTCTGGCATTTGATCGCCTATAAAGCAGGGTAACACGACACGCCCCAGCCCCTGCAATGCCAATTGATTGGCAAGCTGGGACGAATTTACCTCAAGTTTCGTTTGGAAGCCGCTTTGCATGGTGAGCCAACGTGCGGAGGGTGCCGTGGATACAACCTGTACCCAGTCGGTAATCTCAGGATCGACGGCGTATCCAGCGTATGTGACCTCGCCAATCTTGCGACAGGCCAGACCGGTTTGGTGGGGCCGTTGGCTTCTAATCCCAATAACGGCTTCGCGGTGGTTGATGTTGAGGAATTCATTGGAGGAAATGAAGCGCAACATGGCATCGGGTGCCGCCTGCAGCACGTGTCCGATGTATTTGGAGAGCGCGAGTGAGGTCCAATGCCCTGCAGATACTTTAACGAGTGTTTTTTGCGCATCTGCCTTGCGTTCAAACAGAGGGCGAATCGAGGCATCGAGCGCGGCGACTTTCGCGCGCAGGTCTTCTCCATGCTCGGTCAAATCATACCCGCGTGCATGGCGGTGAAATATCTCAATCCCTGTGGATTGCTCGAGCGCTTGCATCCGGCGTCCAAGGGTCGCCGCACTCGTCCCTGTCTCGCGCGCAGCACCAGACAGGCCTTTATGACGGGCGACGGCCAAAAAGAACTTCAGGTCATTCCAGTCTGCAGTCATTTCACTCATGAAACGCAGTTTGCATTTCTTTGCGTATAATTGCCAAGTGAATTACGTAATTCTGTGCCCGTCACAGCTGAGGGGCACAAACAGTGAAGATACTTGGTCAAAACGTTTCTCCAATGGGCATGGGGTGCTGGGCAATAGGAGGACAATTCTATTCAGGATCGGTGCCGCATGGTTTTCCAAACAACGATGATGCTGAATCTATTCGAACTATTCGCGCGACGCTTGATGCAGGATTACGTATTTTTGACACGGCAGCCGTCTATGGTGCGGGCCATTCGGAACGGCTTTTAGGACGAGCGCTCAAGGATGAACCTGATGCCATCATCATTTCCAAGCTTGGCACCGCAATAGATGAAGACACGCGACAGGTGTTGCACGACGAGACAAAGGCGTCCGAAGTCGTTTCCGCAATTGATCGTAGCCTGCGTCGTCTCGATCGCGACCGCGTGGACGTCATGCTGTTGCATTTGAATGCTCTGCCCGTCGCAATAGCACGCCCGATTTTTGAACAGCTGGAAATCGCGCGGGAGGCCGGCAAAATTCGCGCCTATGGGTGGAGCACTGATTTCCCTGAAAGCGTCAAAGCAATGGCCGACTTGGAAGGCTTCATCGGGATCGAACATGCGATGAACATCTTTGTCGATGTGCCGACAATCCAGACAACCGTGGTTGATAACAACCTGACCGCCTTCTTGCGATCTCCCCTAGCGATGGGGCTGCTGACTGGAAAGTATGACGGTGCAACGGTCATGCCGGATGCAGATGTGCGTTCAGTCAACAGTGACAAGCGTGACTATTTTCAAGACGCGAAACCTGCTGAAGCGCATCTACGCAACCTCGCCGCGATCCGTGAGTTGTTGCAAACCGACGGTCGCACATTGGCGCAAGGTGCCTTGTGTTGGTTGCTGGCCAAATCTGGTCGCAACATTCCTGTGCCGGGTGCCAGAACTGAGAAACAGGCTATCGAGAACGCGGGTGCTGTAGCTTTTGGCCCTTTGTCTGACTCTGTGATGTTGCAGATTGAAGCAGTCATGAAGCGCGCGCCCGAAGGTGCCCCCCGTGCACGTTAACGAGCGAGGTCTTTATACGGGCAGACGTCATCTTCGAACGGGACATGCCGCCAGCGAAAGGATTTCTCTGTAATGAGTTCCGGCGTGCTAATCCGGTCCATTCGAAAATGTCTAAAACCCTCGCGCGTGGGATCCCAAGCCACCAAATACCACAAGGGTTGCAGGATCAGCAGGGCTTGTGGCTCCACCTCTCTGTGAGACTGGGCACTTTTCGCATCTCGGTAGTCGAAACGCAGGAAAAGCCGTTGCAAGAACGCGGCCTCAAATGCCGGCAACAGCGCTGGATCCAGAGGTCCAAGGTCGGACAGATCCTGAAACGGGGAGAGTTGGCCAATATGCAAACAATCAAGAAACCGCCGAAGGTCTCGGAGCTTGTCTGCCGGCAATGCCTTTTCGATTTTTGCCAAGCCCGCATCCGCCAGGTCGGAAAAAGGCAGGTTTTGCGCGGCACGCATCGCCGAAACACTGATCAGCAGCGCAAACACCTCTGCCACGGAAAGCCGAGCGGTCGTTTGTACGGACTGCGGATCAAGCTGCAGCCCTCCGCCACGACCACTTTCCGAATGAATGACAAAACCTTCATCCCGCAGCGCACAGATGTCGCGCAGAATGGTACGCCTCGAGGTGCCTACTTCTTGGGCCAGTTCATCAACGGTGGAGGTTCCGTTGCGGCGGAGCGTGCGCTCGATGGCGTCATGACGGATGCGAATGTTCATTTTTCCAGCCTATCACTTTTGGTGACAAAATTTGGCACCAATAAACCCTATCTAACTTTCAGACACATCAACAAGGAGAAAAGATGATGAACCGTATAGCTGTAAACCCATGGGATTGGTCGCTAAAACTGGGGTATAATCAGGCCGAAATCATCACGGACACATCACGCCAGTTGATCTGTGCCGGCCAGACCGCCGTTGACGGGGCCGGTCAACCACAGCATCCGGGCGATATGCGTGGCCAGGTTGGATTGGCTTTGGATAATCTGGAGGCTGTTTTGAAAGCGGCCGATATGGATCTGACCAATATCATTCGGCTTGGGGTTTATGCGACAGATGTCGATGAAGCGTTGAAGAACTTTGATCTCATGGGCATGCGCTTTGATCCCTTACGCTGTGCGCCGCCAATGACGTTGCTCGGCGTAACGCGATTGGCGATCCCAAGCCTGTTATTTGAGATCGAAGCTACCGCTGCTGCTTGATTCGCCGCAGAAAGATCAGAAACTCGTTCGACGCTGATGTTGGGCGGGTTTTTCTTTGCTTGCTGCGTGACAAAAAGAGGCCGCTTGATGCGCGTTTTTAAAGAAATCCCAAGTCATCACGAACGTCACAAGAGAGCCCGAACAAATACACTATGGCATCATACCTACGCGACCCGTGACCCATCCTATCGAGTGGAGCAGCAAATGGCGGCAGTATTCCTAACGCATTTGTGTCTGCGAAGTCGACAAAGGGAGAAGCAGCAGCTGATTTGACAAGACCTCATCCGGTTGTCTTGCTTGGCACGAGGACTGTTTCTGCTGGAGGATCTGCAAATACGCAAAAACTCTGGACTTGCGCTTTGACCGGCCTTGGTGTTCGTGTGATGTTTTGTACCCGGCGGATATCAAACAACTGCACGAAACCCAATCCTACAGAATTACTGACGCTGACGGGTCAAGGGTGCACCAGAAAATCGGACGAGTTACCGAAGTGACAGATCAAGCCGCGCAAACCCGTCCATTGCTGAAAGTTTTTCTACTTGTTCTCCTTGGCTTGCTTTGGAGCATGCGTCTGTCCGCGATCAAGGCTGCCGGTTTGTCCGGCATTCCGGTTCACGTCGTCGTGACGTTTTCGGCGCTCGGTATTGCCTTGTTCTATTCGCTTTTCGCTTTGCTACGCCTTACTTGGCCGCCCGTCGATGCACGTGCGCTCCGATTTTACGGCTTAAGCGGCTTGCTTGGTTTTCTTGCACCATTTGCCTTGGAAACTGCGGTGGGGCCGCATCTGCCGGTTTTCGTATTCGTTGTCATCATTGCGACAATGCCTCTTTTCACATTCGCTCTTTCAGCACTCATTGGGAACGAGACGCTACGTCCAGGTCCTCTTGTCGCGATCAGTCTGGGTTTTCTGGGTACGGTTGCAATTCTCTGGGACATTTCTCGTGGCACTTCCGCCATGGACGTCAGCGTAAGCTGGGTGCTGATAGCTTTTGGCGTTCCACTCCTCTATGCGCTCAATACAGTTTTCATCGCATCGCGCTGGCCTGCGCATGTCAGCGCAGTAAATGTGGCTCAGGCACAGGCCTTCATTGTGGGTGCAACTGCACTGATCGGCAGTGTTACATTCGGCGCAACCGAAGATTGGCCACTTGCCATCCAAAATGCACCGGCACTGATATTAATTGTACTCGGTGAAGGTCTCGCGCTTGTTGTTTATCTGCGGATCACCCGGGAGTATGGAGCCACCTATGTTTCTTTCGCCAACTACACGTCAATTATTTTTGCTGCTGTCATTGGTGCAATTTGGTTCGGTGATCGACTGACTGTTCTTACGGTTGGGGCTGCATGTGGAATCATTGCCTCGGTTGTCATTTATCAGCGTTACGACAGTAAAGCCGGCAAGGTCGCGATTGACTGAACGAAGCGCGTGCGCGCGCATGAATGAAACACAAGTCGTCGAATGATGGCGATGTTGATAACTCATGGGGAAACGACGCACTAATGTGGAAAGTAGAGAAATAGGCAAAGTTCTTCTGATTATATTGCTAAACGCAGCGGGTGTTTCAATAATTTTAACTGGGTGTGCTGGCAATCAAGATTACCAAGGAAAGCTGTATCAAATTACGTTCGCTCAACGATTGATTCTTTTTCAGCCGTAGAATATCGAGAAATACGAGCTAGAGAAAAAACTATAAACATGAATTAAATAGGTGAAAGGTAGAAGCTAACACGGCATTGCTTGAGAAAATGGCTATTCAAGCTCAAGAATCTGATTTTACAGGAGAAGTTTTCAAGATTTGATAACTGAACTTTAACAGAAAAAGCCTACTATTCTATGCATGTGAACGGTGGAGTTTCCAGCATGAAAAGATTGTCTACCCTATCGGTTTCTAAGATGATGTTTTTGCTAACCGCCTCTGGCTTTATGGTCGCATTGTTTTTTGCCGGTCCCCAACTGTCTGGCCTATGGCAAGAACGACAAAAAATTCAAGTCGATGCAAAGCTCACCGGATTAGTTTCTTCGATAGGCAGCTTGACACATGAGCTACAGAAAGAACGTGGTGCCAGCGCAGGTTTTATTGCAAGTGAGGGAAATAGCTTCGCAGATGTGCTGCCAACCCAGCGTCTTGCAAGTGATGAGGTTATCGCTGAGTTTCTAAGATCTGCCGATGAAGTCGGGCAATTGTTGCCACAAGATGAGCCAGTTTTAGCCCAGATAGAAGATGTTCGAAAACGCATCGAAGCATTGGCCGCCCTGCGCAAAGACGTCGACGATCTGAAAGTTGGAATTTTGGACGCTGTTGGGTCGATTACTGCTCTCAACCGCACTGCAATTGCGGTTTTACCGGAACTAGGCAAGACAATCAGTTATGCGAATGCTGCCCGTGCTGTACAAAGGCACGCTATTTTTATGACTGCCAAAGATATTTCAGGGCTCGAGCGTGCAACAGGGGCAACTGGCTATGCACGCGCCGCAATGGAAAATGGCGTTTTCCCACAGAACATACTTCTTCGACTAAACACACTAATCCAGGAGCAAGACGTTTTGTTCCAAATTTATGCGGAAATAGCTTCCGAACAGCTTTCGGAAGCCTTGGAAACATTTAGTACCATGCCAGCAACGCAAAAAGTAAAAGAAATGCGAGAGATTGCAAATTCTGACAATCCCGCAGCGATTCTGATGATCGCGCCGGAGGATTGGTTCTCAGGTATCACGGAAAAAATTAATCTTATTAAATCTTTAGAAGACCAAGGTGTCGCTGAGCTACTGAGTGAAATCTCAAATGCTCTGGCTTTGTCCAAGACACAAATAGTCGAAACGTTAGCTCTTTTGTTCAGCCTTTTAGTCGTTGTTGGCGTTGCCGCTTCGTTTTTGGGTCGGCGCGTTGTTAGCGCAATTTCTAAAACTTCAGATCGTATTTCTTCGCTGGCAGCCGGAGATATCGAAAGCGAAATTCCAAATGTGGCGCCTGCAGATTTAAAACGTATCACTAATGCGCTTACCGTTTTTCAGAATAGTGAACTTGAGCGCCGGCATGCAGAGGCCAGCCAGAAAGAGCTTGAGTTGAGTTCAGCTGTAGGCATCAAACGAGTAACAAAAGAAGTGTCAGACGGAGATTTTTCCTCTCGGTTGAGGTTGCGCGACTTGCAAGGTGCATCAAAAATCCTTGGCGAAGGTCTAAATCAAATCATGTCGGTTGCTGAAGAAGTAGTGGAACAGCAGAGCGCACGTGATCGCAAAGCGTTGAATGATCAAGCAGCAGCGGCGCGCGCTGGTGAAAAAGCTGTCGAAGAGTTGAGCGAAGTTGTTTCAGCATGTGTCGCCGGCGACTTCAGCAAGCGATTGCGGTTGGAGGATAAAGAGGGAATATTTGCGGACCTTTGCGAAGGTGTCAATCGTATTGGAGAGGTTACAGAAACAGGGTTGTCCGATTTGACCGCTGTCCTTGACGCGATCGCTGATGGAGACCTCACGAAAGACATGTCTGAGCGTTACGAAGGGGCTTTTGCGGAAATCAGCCGGAAAATTAATCGGACCAGCGCAGAGCTTTCAAAAATTGTGGTTCAAATTGCGGCTGGAGCCCAAACTGTTGAGCGCTCGTCTGCCGAATTATCTGAATCTGCGGACGAGCTGGCGCAACGTTCCGACAAAGCAACTGTAGCCCTCAAAGAAACGTCAACCCTTGTAGAAGAGCTAACAAAATCAGTTAAATCTACGGCTCAGAGAGCAAAGGGACTTGGTTGTAAAGCAGAAGCAACGCGAGAGGAAACTACAGTTACAATGAATTCAGTGAGTGAGATGGTCATTGCAATGGAGGGGATAGCTGCGTCTTCTAAAGAGATCTCGCAAATCACGAGTGTAATTGATGATATCTCCTTTCAAACAAATCTATTAGCACTGAATGCTGGTGTTGAAGCTGCTCGAGCAGGCGAAGCGGGGCGGGGTTTTTCCGTGGTTGCATCCGAAGTACGCGTTCTTGCTCAACGTGCTGCCGAGGCTGCAAAAGATATTAATGAATTGATCTCAAACAGTGAAACTCAGGTAAGTGCAGGTGTCGAAATTGTGGGCGATAGTCGATCGGCTCTCAAAAGCATCCAACAGGCTATCTCGGACATGACCACCGAAGTTGTTCATATGGGAGAGACTGCGTCAGAACAATCAGCCAGTGTTACTGAGGTCAATAATGCTGTGGCGCAAATGGAAAACGTGACGCAACGTAATTCCGTTATGTTCGAAGAAACAAATACTGTGGCTCAAACAATGAGAACCGAAGCCAGTGGTCTCGCTAGAGCAATCTCGCATTTTTCCATAGATGCTGACATTCAGGCACTTACAGCGAAAACTAAGATTGCGTCGTGAGATTCAGGTTAACTGTCATGAATAAGTTTTGATCTCTTCTAGCGAACTGGCTTCTTGCTTGGGGCGGCTCTAACTTTAATTTTTCATTGAAAATACAAGTATAACTTAAGTTTCTACGCTAATCTATGTGACCTGTTCCCCTGAAATGTCCGGTGTTTTGAGGTAGCCTGTTCTTCAAGAAGGAGACAGACGATGAAGGGAAACCGTTTCCGCGATGATTAGATTATTGGGGTATTGAAGGAACATCAGGCCGGAGCGACGGCCGCTGATCTATGCC
>JBGCDG010000054.1:0-32369 GCA_045105195.1 Roseobacter sp.
CGGGTCTTCGCCAATCGCCAGAATGACCAGCGCAGAGAGCGCCGCGGCCAAGACCAAAGAGATCAGTGGGACAAGAATGACCTCCGCCCACTTTGGCACAACATCCATAGGTTAGCTCCCCACACCGGCCATCAGCAGGCCAAGTTCTTTTTCGTCTGTCTCGGATGATTGCCGTTCGCCCATGATGTGCCCGTCAAACATTACGGCCACACGGTCGGCCAGCGCCAGAATTTCCTCAAGCTCGACCGAGACCAGCAGGATCGCCTTTCCCTGATCGCGCAATGCCACGATTTGCTGGTGAATAAACTCAATCGCGCCAATGTCCACGCCACGCGTGGGTTGCCCCACCAGCAAAAGTTCAGGATTACGTTCGATTTCGCGCGCCAGGACGACCTTTTGCTGGTTGCCACCGGAAAAGCTTTTGGCCGCCAAGGCCGGGTTCGGTGGGCGCACGTCGAAGCGCCCCATCTTGGCCGCAGTGTCTTCCCGGATGGCAACGTTGTTCAGCAGTATCCCTGATTGATAGGTTTCCGCACGGTGATACCCGAAGGCGGTATTCTCCCAAGCGGAAAAGTCCATGATCAAGCCCTCGCGCTGCCGGTCCTCGGGGACGTGTCCCACGCCCTGTGTGCGCCGCGCGCGCCCGTCCGATCCTTGCCCTGACAATGCCAGGGGGGCGCCGTTCAGGGTGATCTCACCAGTTGCGGTGGCGTACCCTCCCAAGACCTCTAAAAGCTCCGACTGCCCATTTCCGGCAACGCCCGCTATGCCGACGATTTCGCCAGCACGCACCTGCAGGTTGATGCCTTTGACCCGCTCCACATTTTGATCGTCCACGACTTTCAAATTTTTGATGTCGAGCACAACCTCGCCCGGCGTTGCTGGGGTTTTATCCACGCGCAGCAAGACCTTACGTCCAACCATGAGTTCCGCTAGCTCTGCGGGTGAGGTCTCCGCGGTTTTCACGGTTGCAGTCATCTCTCCGCGGCGCATGACGCTGACCGTATCGGTTGCTTCCATGATTTCGCGCAGCTTGTGGGTGATGAGGATAATGGTTTTCCCCTCTCCGCGCAGCCGATCCAGAATGCGGAACAGTTGATCCGCTTCAGCGGGTGTCAGTACGCCTGTGGGTTCATCGAGGATCAAAATATCCGCTTTTCGGTACAGCGCTTTGAGAATTTCGACGCGTTGTTGCATGCCCACGCCGAGGTCTTCGATCACGGCGTCAGGATCAACGTTCAGGCCATATTCCTGTTCCAACTCGACCAGTGTCTTGCGCGCCTTGTTGAGTGACGGACGCAACAGTCTGCCGCCCTCGGCACCCAAGATGATGTTTTCTAAAACGGTGAAGTTTTCGACCAGTTTGAAGTGCTGAAAAACCATGCCGATACCGGCTGAGATGGCGGCCTGGCTGTCGGGAATATCGGTCTTTTGACCCGCGATGAAAATCTCCCCCCGGTCGGCTTTGTAAAAGCCGTAGAGGATCGACATGAGCGTTGATTTTCCCGCGCCATTCTCACCAATGATGCCGTGGATTGTGCCTGGCATTACACGAATGGAAATGTGTTTGTTCGCCTGAACCGATCCGAAAGCCTTTGAGATGCCTTTCAGCTCGATCGCCGGTGCCGTCTCACGCATGGCCCACTCCCTGCCATCAAAAGGTTGCGCCAACCCCTTGGCACAACCTTGCTTTTTCAATTCCGGATGGTGTTTAGAAGTCTAACGCCGGGCAGCTGTCATCGGTGTAGTAGGCCGTGACTTCGATCTCTCCGTCGATAATTTGCTGACGCGCAGTGTCGACAGCTGTTTTCATTTCATCTGAAACAAGCGGCGCGTTGTTTTCGTCCATCGCATAGCCCACGCCGTTTTGCGCAAGACCCCAGGCAAAAACACCTGTTTCCAGTGCTGTGCCTGCTGTCAGTGCGTCATAAACTGCCACGTCTACACGCTTGAGCATGGATGTCAGAACTTTGCCCGGGTGCAGGTAGTTCTGGTTACTGTCGACTCCGATTGAAAGGATGCCTTCGTCTGCTGCGGTTTGCAAAACGCCAACACCGGTGCCACCAGCTGCCGCGTAAACGACGTCAGCGCCTTGGCTGATCTGTGCTTTGGTAAGTTCAGATCCTTTCACAGGGTCATTCCAGGCTGCAGGCGTCGTGCCTGTCATATTCGCCACGATTGTTGCATCCGGGTTTACTGCTTTGACGCCCTGTGCGTAGCCACAGCCAAAGTGACGGATCAGCGGGATGTCCATACCGCCGATGAAGCCCACGGTGCCGCTCTCGGATGCCATCGCCGCCATCATGCCAACCAGATAAGAGCCTTCATGCTCGGCAAAGCCGATCTGACGGATGTTCGGAGCGTCCAGCCAGGTCACATCGATCGCGACAAATTTTGTGTCGGGATAATCTGGGGCCACGGTAGACAACGGATCGGCCATGGCGAAACCCATAGTGATTACAGGATTGGCACCTGCTTCGGCGAAGCGACGCAGGGCCTGTTCACGTTGCGCTTCGGACTGAAGTTCGATCTCGCGGTAGGATTGTCCGGTTTCATCGGCCCAACGCTTGGCCCCATTGTAGGCCGCTTCGTTGAAGGATTTATCGAACTTGCCGCCGAGATCAAAAATGATCGCAGGTTCAGCCAGCGCGGCACCCGCTGACAAAGCAAGGGCCGCAGTTGCGCCGAAGAGTTTTTTCATGAGGGTCATCAAGGGTCTCCCTGGTTTTGATTTTGGAGCGGCCAGCACAAGAAATTGAATGTGGTCGCCCGTGGTGGGCAGATTTATTCTGTTCCTAACTGATTTAGGGCCCATGCGTCCGGCAGGGTCAACCGGTTTTTGGGTCTTGAAGGGGGGATTCAGGGGCCTGACCGTGGGTAAATGAGGCGCGCATAAGCACCGCATCCACCGCAGACCCACCGGCGCGCTGATAGTAACCTTTTCGCAGACCGACGACAGTGAACCCATGTTTGCCATAGAGTGATTGTGCGGCATGATTATCTGATGCGACTTCGAGAAACGCTATGCTTTTGTTTTGTACGCTCAGCCACTCCCACATCAGCTTGTCCGCTATGCCCAGTCGCTGCTTGGATGGATCCACCGCAAGTGTCAGCAGCTCGGCTTCATCTGCCATAACGCGCACCAGCGCAAAACCATGCGGTTGGGTGTAGAGTTCGACACCCGGTGCGGCGCAAAGTGAAGTGAATTCCGTGTCGTTCCATCCGCGGGATGGCGCAAAGGCCGCTGCGTGTATTCTTGCCATATCTTCAGGGGTCATGTCAGGCGGTTGGGTGGTGTATCACGGGCAGGTGCTGCATCCGCTGGGCGTATGTAAAGCGGCGCGGGTCTAGGCTTGTGTGATCTGAGTTTCGTACCGGCAATGTGGCATATTGAAACCGCCTGCGGGTAGTGTGGATCCTGGTCGCCTTGCCCGATAAGCGGTCCTTCAAAACTTGGTAGCGTGTCGGTCGTACACAGCATTGGTTCTTTGGAAGCGCCCTTATCATCAAAGGTTTGTAGATAGATCTGCCCGCGTCGGGCGTCGACGGCACAGGCGCAGGGGCCTTGAATGCCAAAGCGCAATGCCTCAAACGCCGACACGCCGATTGCTGGGATTCCAAGGCCCAGGGCAAGACCGCGTGCGGCGGCTACTGAGATGCGGATCCCTGTAAAATTGCCCGGTCCAATGCCGACACCGACAGCGGAAAGATCAGATGTGTGCAATTCGCATTCCGCCAGAATTTCTTGGCAAAGCACCATGAGGCGTTCGGCTTGCCCGCGCGTCATGTCTTCTGAATGTGCGGCTAAAAGCTGGTCGCCTCTCAGGACAGCGACACGGCAGGCGGATGTGCTGGTGTCGAATCCCAAAATGACCGGTTGTGCGTCCTTCATGGTTTCGGTCTTGCAGACTGCAAATGTATGCGGGCACTTTTTTCATGCTTTGGCAGTTGGTGCAGCGTTTCGAACCAAGGTGGCTTGTTTGCGCTATGGCATTGTAGCTCAGGCGTCAGCTCATCAGCAAAATCAAGCACTCCGACAGGCACGTAGATTTGCTCGGGCAGATAGTCGAATGTGGCGGCAAGGGGGGAACCACAGGTATGGCAGAACCAGCGCCGCACGCCTGGGGTCACTTCAAAACCGTCGCCGGGATCGGGTGAAATGGCAACTGCGTCCTGCGAAAAAGCAGCGAATGCAGCTACGGCAGCGCCTGTGACACGGCGGCAATCAGTGCAATGACACAGTGCCACCGTTTCCGGCCGTTTTTTCACGTTGAGCGATATGGCGCCACAATAGCAGCGCCCGGTCAATTCCATGACGTCGTGCTTTCAGGTTGCGACGGGACGCACTTCTGTCACTTCTGGGATGTAGTGGCGCAGCAAGTTTTCAATACCCATTTTCAGCGTTAAAGTAGACGATGGGCATCCTGCGCAAGCGCCTTGCATGTGTAGATAAACGACACCGCGGTCAAAGCCGTGGAATGTAATGTCGCCACCGTCTTGCGCGACCGCAGGGCGCACACGACTGTCGAGAAGCTCTTTGATCTGATCGACGACGGCTCCGTCTTCACCCGTATGCTCAGCATGTCCGGAGGCAGGTGCATGATCGCCACTCATCACAGGTTGACCAGATTGAAAATGCTCCATGATGGCACCAAGCAGTGCGGGCTTCACGTGATCCCAATCAACAGTCTCGGCCTTTGTGATGGTCACGAAATCATTGCCGAAGAACACGCCAGTGACGCCCTCAACCGCAAAGAGGCGCGCCGCCAAAGGCGATTTATCCGCTGTATCCGGGCTTGGAAAATCTGCGGTGCCCATCTCCAGCACCGTTTGCCCTGGCAGGAATTTCAACGTTGCGGGGTTTGGCGTCGATTCGGTCTGGATAAACATCGGCATTCTCCTGAAGCTGGGACAGATATGCGGATGGGGGCACCGCAAGTCAAGGTTTGGAATCATTCTAAACTGAAATCGAACCATCCTGAAAGGTTTCTATCAGGTAATAGCTTCGAGCTTTTCTTTGCTCAGGTCTCCGGGCACGATCGTCATTGGCACAGGCAAGGTGCCAGCATTCTTTGACAGCTGCGACACAAGCGGTCCGGGACCTTTGTTATCCGTTCCAGCTCCCAACACCAACACCCCGATTTCCGGATCGTCCGTGATTTGCGACATAATCTCATCTACAGGACGCCCTTCGCGGATCACCAGTTCAGGCACCACACCCTGCCGGTCGCGCATCCACTTGGCGAAAACCTCATAGTGTACTTCGATGCGTTCGCGCGCCTCTTCCCGCATGACTGCGCCGACGCCAATCCAGTGATTGAATTCATCCGGTGGAATGACGGACAAAACCTGCACCCCGGCGCCAGTATTCGCCGCACGCATTGCTGCAAATCGCATTGCGTTCAAGCATTCGCGACTGTCATCCAGTATCACCAGAAATTTTCGCATGATCGGACGCCCCTTTTGGAGGGATCATGACGGCAGTTAAGAGCTGACGCAATCGCAATCTACATTAGAAAGATCCGACATCGCTGCCCAGCAGGTGCAAGAACGGCGACTTGCCGCTGTTGGATCAAGGCGCTTCGGAGGCGGCCCAATCCCAATACATTTCCCGCAAGCGCCGTACCAACGGCCCAGATTGATACTGGTAGTCTTCAAATGCGGTGACTGGGGTGATCTTGGACATGTTGCCGGTCAGGAACACTTCGTCCGCCTGTTCAAAATCGGCGAACGTCAGAACTGTTTCATGAACAGCAATCCCATCGGCCTTCATGTTCGTAATATGGCGTGCGCGGGTGATGCCGGATAGAAATGTGCCGTTCGCGATCGGTGTGAAAACATCGCCGTCTTTGGCCATAAACACATTTGCTGTTGCGGATTCGGCCACATTTCCCATCGCATCCGCAACTAGAGCATTCGAAAAGCCCCGCGCGCGAACCTCGGTCAGCATCCGTGCATTGTTCGGATAAAGGCATCCTGCTTTTGCATCGACCACATTATCTTCGAGCACGGGGCGACGAAATCGTGTGCGCCCCAGAGTGACGCGTGCGTCCTCTCCAGCCATGGGAATGTGCTCCAACGAGATCGCGAAACCGACAGTATCGGCTTTGGGGACGATGGCAGTCACGTCTCCTTCTATTCCCCAATACATCGGCCGGATGTAAACCGCATCTTCCGGCCCATAGGCCTTTAATCCCTCGCGGATGATGTCGACCATATGCTCGGCTGACACATTTGGTTCCAGCATCAAAGCCTTGGCGGAGCGGTTCACCCGCGCACAATGGGCATGGAGATCGGGCGCGCGTCCGTTGAAATACCGTGCACCGTCAAACACGCTGCTGCCCAGCCAGCTACCGTGGTCCGCTGCGCGCATGATCATCACGTCATCACGATGCCAGCGGCCTTCAAACCATGTGGAGATATTCGTCCCTGTCGCCATTTGCCCAACCTTTTCCGCGGATCTCGCGCAAGGTTGCAGTCTTGAACCGCAGGGTCAATATCCAGCGGGTATCAGGTCGCGCGGTAAACCCCTTCGGGTAAGTCGAGCGCTGCGGTCAGATCACGCCATTGTTCCGGGGATAACCGGACAGAGACCACTTGGTCCGTGCGCGGGTCATACTGGTTCAGCAATATGACGCTTTCGGTAGCATGAACGACAACATCTTCCTGAAGGGGCGCTTTTCCTTCGTCCACCAGCGTAATGACGGTTGCGTCAAATTCGTGCTCAATCGTAAACATAGGCGAAGCTTAAGGCATGGGCCAGACAATGCAAGAGTCACAAGCCCGTGTTCAGAGGGTGGCTGCCAGTAGGAATGGTGCTAGACTGAGGGACGCGCTACGTTAAAGGGTACCGTCGAAGATGATGCATAAAAACGTGTTCTTGGGCTTTATAGCGTTTGTGCTTGCTGCGTGTGATGTCAGCTCTGTGTCTACGCCGACAAGCATTGAAAGGACCACGCCTTCCGATATCGTGTCCGCAGACACGCAGGCGATCGCGCGTGATTTCGCTGAAGTGGTGCGGACCGTTGAACCTGTCGCCGAGCGTGAATGCAGAAAGCGCACATCCCGTGTGAATTGTGATTTCAAGATTGTGGTTGATGACCGTCCAGGCATGCCCGCAAATGCTTTTCAAACGGTCGACTCCTCGGGCCGACCCATTATCGCGTTTACATTGAGGCTATTGCAGGACGCGCGGAACCTTGATGAATTAGCGTTTGTGATGGGGCATGAAGCGGCGCACCACATTGAGGGTCATATTGACCGCCAACAACAAAACGCCGTTGCAGGTGCCGTGATCGCGGGAAGCCTGGCGGTTTTAATCGGCGGTAACCCTGAAGACGTTGAAATTGCCCAACAGCGCGGAGCCCAGGTTGGCGCACGTACCTATTCAAAAGAATATGAGCTCGAAGCCGATGCGCTGGGAACCGTGATTGCGGCGCGTGCAGGGTATGACCCGGTGCGCGGGGCCGCGTTCTTTTCAAGGATACCCGATCCGGGGGACCGCTTTCTTGGCACCCATCCGCCCAACGCGCAGCGCGTCGCGACGGTCAAACGGGTGGCCGCAGGTTTATAAATTTGCACTCCGACGCTGACGCCGAAGATGCCACCGATAAATTAATGGCGCGAGGATGACGTCGTACCCGAAACACGCTGTTTGGTAGATGCCGGGACGTGACACGAGGCGCGCAAGCCAGTGATACTTTGGCATATCTTCCCAAAGGGCGATAAATGCAGGAATTCCTGTTAGAAGCGCGCCGTTTTTCAAAACGTGTAGACGCCGTGCCGCTGTGTCTGAATCAACGCCCCATGGCGCCAGCTTTGTTGCATCGTTCAGGTCGTCAAATGCAATCCCAAGCGTTTTTTCACTGCTATAGGCGGCATAGTGATCGATCTCAAAGCTGCAGACAGGACAGTCCGCATTGTACAGCACCGCTGTTTCTTCTGGTGTTCCGGTTTCCATGTCGCATAGATATGTCCGTTTGGTGCTATCGCCAGCGATCTGGACAATTCACCGCACGCACGCCTAGAGCTTGTTGTGCGTGCCGTCGCAGAGCGGCGGTTTGCCTGTGGCTTTGCACCCGCAAAAGAACACTGTCTTGTCGGTATCGGCCTCGTATTTTAAAGGTTCAAAGGACGTGCTCTTGTGCGAACCGTCGCAAAAGGGCTGCTTTGAAGACTGTCCGCAACTGCACCAAAAGTAGGTTTTTCCGGCGCTTACCTCTACAGGGTAGGGCGCTTTCTGTGCGATCTTGGGGGCGTCTGACATATGTTGGCTCCTTTTTAGTTGCTCGCTCAGCACCTAGGGCAGCGATCCGAAAAGAAAACGCAACAGACCTCAGGACACCAGTCGGCCCCAAAGATCATATTCGCTTGCTTCATCGACGACTACGGAACGGATGTCTCCAGGCTTGAGCGTCTCATGCCCGTCATCAATGAAGAGGTTACCGTCAATTTCCGGCGCATCTGCTTTGGTGCGACAGGTTGCGGCATCCGCGTCCACCGCATCCACGATGACCTCCAGGTGCTGGCCAACGCGGGCTTCGAGTTTTTGAGCGGAGATCGCCTGAGCCTTTGCCATGAAACGGTCCCAACGGTCCTGTTTTACGACGGCATCCACATGATCTGGGAGCGTATTGGACCGTGCGCCGGCGACATCTTCGTATTGAAAACATCCAACACGGTCGAGCTGCGCGGTGTCCAACCAATCCAGCAGTGTCTGAAATTCCGCTTCGGTCTCACCCGGGTAGCCAACGATGAAGGTTGAGCGCAGGACAAGTTCCGGGCAGATCTCGCGCCAGGCCGCAATTTCATCCAGGGTCTTCGCAGCCGCCGCAGGACGCGCCATGCGCCGCAAAACGTCTGGATGGGCATGCTGAAAGGGGATGTCGAGGTAAGGCAGAATCAACCCATCCGCCATCAAGGGAATAAGCTGGCGCACATGCGGGTAAGGATACACATAATGCAGCCGCACCCATGCGCCGAGGCTACCCAGATCACGGGCGAGGTCCGTGATGTGCGCGCGGTGCCCCCGGTCTTCGGCATGTTTGATATCAACACCATAGGCAGAGGTGTCCTGGCTGATAACAAGCAGCTCTTTGACGCCGTTTTCAACGAGTTTCTCCGCTTCGCGCAGCGCGGCATGGGCCGGGCGGCTTTGTAGCCTGCCCCGCATATCGGGAATGATGCAGAACTTGCACTTGTGATTGCAGCCTTCTGAAATCTTGAGATAACTGAAATGCCGCGGTGTCAGGCTGACACCGGACGCAGGCAAGAGATCAACAAAGGGATCCGGGCTGGGCGGCACAGCACCATGCACCGCGTCAAGCACCTGTTCGTACTGATGCGGTCCGGTGACAGCAAGCACACTGGGATGCGCACCGGTAATGTAGTCTGGCTCAGCACCCAGACAGCCGGTCACGATCACGCGGCCGTTTTCGTTCAATGCTTCGCCGATGGCAGAGAGTGATTCCGCCTTGGCGCTGTCAAGAAACCCGCAGGTGTTCACGATAACGGCATCGGCGCCTTCATAATCTGGTGATATGCCATAGCCCTCTGCACGCAACCGTGTCAGAATACGCTCGCTGTCTACCAGTGCTTTCGGGCAGCCAAGGCTCACCATGCCGATGGTCGGCTGGCCAGGTCTTGAACGGTCGGTAACACGCGCTGCTGGCGCGAGATCGGGACGCAGATCAGGGGGGTTTGTGCTCATGATTTGCGCTATACTGTACTTGGGCGCGCCGCGAAAGGGTGCGCAAACTGTGGGGGTTACATCATGAAATGGATTGTCCGTCTCATTGGACTGCTTGTTGCGATCGTAGTCGTGTTGGTTGGCGCGGTCTTTCTGATCCCGACAGAGCGTTTAGCGCGCATTGCAACGGATCAGCTGTCGGCTGCCACGGGACGGAACGTGGCCATCAATGGGGATGTGTCGATCACACTGTGGCCCGTTTTGGGTGTTAGCGCGGATCAACTTGTGCTCAGTAATGCAGATTGGGCTGGACCGGAACCGATGTTCGAAGCGGAAAACGCGGCCGTTGGCGTGGATGCAATGAGCCTTCTGCGCGGCGATGTTCGCGTCACGAAAATCGAGGCCCGCAGCCCCGCGATTCGTCTTGCGCAACAGCTAAACGGCCAGGCCAACTGGCAATTTGATAGCGCAGACCCGGAGGCTTCTGAACCGTCTGCTGACAGCGCGGAGCGCGCCGAGGCGACGACGCAAACTGATCCCGGCAGCATCAGCATTGAGCGGATCGATATCACGAACGCCACCTTGATCTATGATGCAGAAGGCAGCGATATTTTGGCCTTTCGAGGGGTTGATGTGTCACTGGATTGGCCAGATCCATCCGGGCCCGCTGAAATCAAGGCACGGCTCAGCCCTGCGGATACACCCGTAGATATTGAGTTATCGGTGGGTGCTTTTGCCGCTTTCATCGCGGGCGAGGTAAGCCCGCTGCAATTGAGGGTGCAAAATGATAACGGGCGTGTCGCGCTTGATGGGCGCGCAAGCACCGAAGGCGCGGTTGCCGGGGCTTTTTCGCTCTCGACGCCCGATACCGATAGCTTGATGCGTGCGCTGGGTTTGCCTGAAGTCGGGCTGCCACCGGGTTTCGGACAACAGATTGACGCTTCCGCGGATGTGACGCTTACGCCGGATCAGCAGATCGCTTTACGCGATCTGCGCCTGGATCTGGGCGGAAACGTCATCAGTGGCGCGTTGGATGCATCCTTTGCTGGTGGTACGCCGCAGATCAATGCGCAACTCGATGCGGGGGCGCTGGATGTGAGCATGGCCACAGAGACGACCCAAAGTGGCGGCGGTGGCGGCAGCGGTAGTGGTGGGCAGAGCACAAGTGACAGCGGCTGGCCCAAGACTCCGATAGATGCGAGCGGGCTTGCCGCGTTCAACGGAGAGATCGCGTTGCGTGCGGACAGCATTGATCTGGGTACATTTGAGCTTGGGCAGACCCAGGTTGTCTTGCGCAATGACAATTCACGTATGGTTTTTGAGTTGCGCGAAGTCGCAGCCTATGGCGGCAATGTGACGGGGGAATTCGTCGCCAATGACCGATCAGGTCTTTCTGTCGGTGGCAATATGACCGTCTCTGCCATCCAGATGCAGCCGCTTTTGCGCGATGCCATTGATCTGGATCGCCTGACAGGGCAGGGGGATTTGCAACTGTCGTTTCTGGGGTCTGGTTCGAATGTCGATGCGATCATGCGATCCCTTTCCGGCGACGGACGTATCGCTATCGGGCGCGGGACAATCGAAGGCGTTGATCTTGACGCTCTGCTGCGCGGGGGTAGTTCCGGCGGCACAACGATTTTCGACGATCTGACCGCGACATGGACGATCAGCAAAGGTATCCTGTCAAATCAGGATCTGCTGTTTCAGCTGAAAAACTACAGTGCGTCGGGTGCTGGTGTGGTCGGTTTGGGCACGCAGACTATCGATTATCGCTTCACCCCAGTCGCCTTGCGGGCAAATTCGGGAGATGGTCTGGCAATCCCGGTAATCTTCAAAGGGCCCTGGTCCGACATTTCGATCCGCCCGGATCTGGAAGCAGCCATCGGAGCAAAGCTCGACGAAGAGAAAGAGGCACTTGAAGAGCGCGCCAAGGAAAAGCTCAACGAGGAACTAGGTCTTGGCGGTGACAGCGGTGGCTCCATCGAAGACGAGGTGAAAGATAAGCTTTTGCGCAAACTCTTTGATTAAGGGCGCTAAATCTCGACGGGGTTGGACTTTGCCAAGGCGTCGAATTGCATCAACGTCTGGATCAAAGCAGGCATCTGATCAAGGTAGATCATATTTGGGCCATCCGACGGGGCGGTGTCAGGATCCTGATGCGTTTCAATGAACACGGCTGCGACGCCGATCGCGACCGCAGCGCGGGCCATCACCGGGGCAAACTCGCGCTGACCGCCGGAGGAGCCACCCTTTCCGCCGGGTTGCTGCACCGAATGTGTGGCGTCCATCACGACTGGATAACCGGTTTGCGCCATCTGCGGCAGCGACCGCATGTCGGCCACCAGCGTGTTGTATCCAAAGGACGTACCGCGCTCTGTCAGTAAAATCCGTTCGTTTCCGGTGCTTTCGATCTTTGTGATAATATTCGGCATCTCCCAGGGGGCCAGAAACTGCCCCTTTTTCACGTTGATGGCCGCGCCCGTTTCGCCTGCCGCCAGCAGCATATCGGTTTGTCGGCACAGAAACGCCGGGATCTGCAGGATATCCGCGGCTTCGGCGGCAATGGCGCATTGCGCTTCATTGTGGACATCCGTCAGCACGGGCACCTGATTTGCGCGTGCGACTGACTGTAGGATTTTCAAACCGGCATCTGTGCCCGGCCCGCGTCTACCATTGAGCGACGTGCGGTTCGCTTTGTCATAAGATGCTTTGAACACGTATTGCGCACCCGCCGCCGCACAGGCTTCTTTCATGCGCCCGGCAATCATCTGTGCGTGGTCTTCGGACTCAAGCGCGCAAGGGCCGGCGATAACCGTAAGAGGGCAGTCATTGCCGATAGCGAAATCGCCAACAGTCACATGTTTCATATCAAGACGGTTCCTATGCGTTGAGCCTGAATGAGGTGCAATCTTCAAGCCGACAGTTACCTGCAAACACGCTAAAGGCCAAGCCCACCGCGCGATACGATTGAAGCGCCTGACTGATTGGACCGGCACGAACTCAAAACCAGTTGTGCGCCCGTCTTTGCGCGCTAGGCTTGTCTTTGTGAATGATGTAGCCGCTGATCTTTCGATATGCACGCTCTGCCGTGATCGCTTTGCAGCGACCGCGACGGCGCATGCCCCGCGCCCGATCGTGTGGTTCCAAGCGGGCGCGCGTGTTTTAATCGCAGGCCAGGCGCCTGGCATGAAGGTACATCTTTCAGGCAAACCCTTTACGGATCCTTCCGGTGACCGTTTGAGAGACTGGATGGCGCTCACACCAGAGGTCTTTTACGATCGCTCGCAAGTTGCCATCGTTCCCATGGCGTTTTGTTTCCCCGGGTACTCTGCCAAAGGAAGCGACCTGCCGCCGCCTCCAATTTGTGCCCAAACCTGGCGCGCGCGCGTTCTGGAACAATTGCCTGACCTGCGTCTTATCCTGGTCGTAGGGAGCTATGCGATGAAGTATCATCTGGGCCGGGCAATGCCGGTCACGGATGCGGTTAAGAACTGGAAAGTGCATGGGGATGATCTCTTTGTCTTGCCCCATCCGAGCTGGCGCAATAACGGGTGGCTCAGGAAAAACCCTTGGTTCGAAACAGAGGTCCTGCCGCGTCTGCAGCGAAGGATCAAAGAGGTGCTTGATGACGGATGAAACCGCGCTGGATGCAGCGCACACCGCGATGGAAGCCGCGCCAGAAGATTCCAACGCACGGTTGCGATTTTACGATTGCCTTGCTGCAAGCGAGCTCTTTTTGATGTTGGCGGCGGCACCTGACGACGCGGATGAAACCGTTACGCCGGAGCTTTTCGATCTGGGGGAGGCGAAATATGTGCTGGTCTTTGATCGCGAAGAACGATTGGCCGCTTTTTCCGGGCAATCCACGCCCTACCTGGCGCTTTCGGGACGCAATATCGCGGGTATGCTCGCAGGGCAAAACATCGGCCTTGGCGTCAACCTGGACGTCGCGCCTTCGTCCATTTTACTGCAACCCGAGGCCGTCATCTGGTTGCAGGACACCTTGGACAATGCGCCAGATGCGGTGGAAGCACGTATCGACGCCGTGCACCCACCGACAGGTTTGCCCGAAGCGTTGATCACTGCGCTGGACGGAAAACTGGCAACCGCAATGGGGCTAGCGCAGGCTGCTTATCTGGTCGGCGTGACCTATGACACAGGCGGAAAGGGTCATCTCCTTGGTTTTGTCGGCGCTGTGCCTGAGGCGCAGTCGGCGCTGGCCCAAGCTGCCAACGAAGCCTTGACCTTTTCGGGCGTTGAAGCCGCGGTGATGGATATTGCCTTCTTCTCCGGGGCAGATCCGGTGGCTGCGCGTCTGGAGCGCGTAGGGCTGCGCTTTGACCTACCGCAACTGCAGGAAGTTGTAACACAAGGCACTGTGGCACCAGGAATGGACCCTCAAAAACCTCCAAGACTGAAATAATGGCTGGCCCATTGCATTGCGTTATCACGATTTGATCACGGGACGGCGCGAATTTTCACAACCGCGAGAGACTGCGCTTCAAGTACTGTCAACGGGCGCTGTGTCGGTTTATTTCAATCAGATCGGAGTTTGTCGCTCCGTCTGAAACCACACAAAACTTGGAGTTGTCCCATGCGTGTTCCTTCTTTCCTCCTCTCAACAGCGGCTGCGTTGACCATGGCCACGTCGGCTTTTGCAGGTGATCAATATCTTGATCCGACTGGCTTTGCTGTGTCTGGATACGATGTCGTTGCCTATTTTGATCTTGAGCAGTCAGCTGTGGGCACCGCGCAGCCTGCTGCTGTGGCAGGCAACAAGGATATTACCTCCTCTTACAATGGCGCCACATTCGCGTTCTCCACAGCGGAAAACAAAGCGCTGTTCGACGCCAACCCAGAAGCCTACGTCCCGCAGTATGATGGCCACTGTGCCTACGGCGTCTCCAAAGGTGGCAAGGTTCCGGGCAACCCGAATTTGTGGCGCATCGTGGACGACAAGCTGTATTTGAACATCACGAAAAACGTCGTCGGTTTTTGGGAGGAAGATATTCCAGGAAACTTGGATCTGGCACAGAACAATTGGGTCAGTATTGAAGGCGACGCAGCTTCTGATCGCGCAATCCCACAGTTTGAAAGTGCTGCCCCTGTAAAGTGAGCCGATCACTTAATCGCTCCGAAAATCAACAAATCCTGCTGTGCACGTCATGGCGGGGTTTTTGCGCAGGAGCAGCCGTGGCATTAGACCATGGTGAATGTCTCTCGGGCGCGTATGTCACGAAATCGCAGCAAGTTTGGTTTGCCGCGCCGTGATCCTGACAGTTGACGAATTCCGCCATAGTTTATGTGCGTGGTATTGCGCTGGGCCTTCGTCGAAGTGACCCAGTCAGCTTATCTTGCCGAGCTTTGTGCGCTGCGCGGCGTGGTGTGGCGACATCCTGCATCTTGTCCTGTCACCGTCAGATTACTGCCACTGGAAGCGACCGAGTGCTTGCGTCTTAGCCGCGCAACAAGCGCATCAACCGCACGATCCGAAACATCTGTATCCTCGCATACAACAGTTCCACCAACGCACTATGAGAGACGATTGCACCCTCATCCAGCAGGACGTTTAGTAAGCTGAGCTCCAAATGTGAAACGCCAAGGTTCAGGCCTTTGGAGTACCTGCGCGAGATGGCATTGTCGAAATCGATTTCCAGAACGCCTTTGATCCGCACTCCGTTGATTTCTGATGAAGACGGCCCCCGGTGACAGCGGCGCAATACAAACCGCACACGTGCCAACATTTCACGCAGCTCATGGGACTTGGTCACATAATCATCATCACCCAACTCCAAACCCACAACGCATCATAAATTTCATTGCGCGCAGACAGCATGATGATGGGGAGGTCGCTTTCGCGTTGCAGGCGTTTTGCGGTTTCAGAGCCATCCTGATCCGGAAATATCAAATCAAGCACAACAAGATCGTTCGTCTGACGTTCCAGGAAGACCGTTTGCAGACGATCATTGTCTGCAACAAGAACATGTTCTTGCATCTATGCGCCCACACTTTCGCCATCTGTTGCCGAAAGGCAATCAAGCTTGCCAACGCCTGCAAGCATCAAGCAGACCGGAAAGTGGAAAACAAGGGTTCCCCTATGACACTGCGTCGCCCCTATGGGCTTGTAGCGGCTGGGGCTGTTTTACTTTTCATGACCGTTGCGCTGGGCGCCACGCTCGGATCATTAATGTCAACCGCAAGTTCAAGGATCTGACTAGATGGGCAGATACGGACATGTTCGGCGAGACGTCCGCATTTTTGCACTCAGGTGTGACCAGTGAGGCCGGGCAAAACTGGCGCGGGGTGTGTCGCAATTTGTGCAAGGACGGGTCAAGCTACTGGGCAGAAACCAGTCTTATCCCTCTGCCCGGGTTTGAAGGAGAAGTTCAGAACTTTGTCGGTATCGGATGGAATGTTTCCGAAACGCGCGCGGCCCGTGATCAGGTTGTGCGCGCGTAAACGTTGGAGACCGTGGGGCAGCTTGCGAGTGGTGTCGCACATGACTTTAACCACATTCTGACGACGATCGTTGGTGCCAGCCACCTGGCGGCGATGGATGCACAAAAGAGGAGCGATTTGACGCATGAGATTGACCAGATCGGGATAGCCGCGCGGCGCGCCAACATTTGGTGTGGGAGCTTCTGACGTTTGCGTGGCGCGCGCCAGACGTGCCGTAACCGGTCGTGTTGGTGAATGCGACCGAACAAGTCGTCATGTTGCTGCGTGCTTCTATGCCGCCGGTCATCAATTCTCAGTTTGAACAAACAGGCGACCAATTTGTTGTTTTCGGGGCGCTACTCACTTGCACCGGATCATCATGAATCTTTGCGGCAATGCGGCAGAGGCACTGGCTGGCGCGCCCGGTTCGAATACTGTGGCAATCTGCAGATCGGTTGCCGAAGATGGGGGGATGACGCGCCCGATTCCCGGATTGTGCGTGAAGCGCGCGGACATTGTAGCATCTGTTCGAACCGTTCCTGACCACCAAGCCGATTAGCAAGGGGTTCGGGTGGGTTTGGCCGCCGTGTACGGATTGATTGAAGGCATGGGTGGAACCATTCATGTCGAAAGCGTTCTGGGTGAAGGCAGCGTCTTTTCGGTATTGCTGCTAGCTGCGTCGGCACGTGTCACGACCCAGGCCGAGGCACTCAATCAACTGCCGCGCGGGAATGAGCGCATTTTGCTCGTGGATGACCAGACCGAGGTGGCCAACACCCTGCGCCGCCAGTTGATCCGGTTGGGCCACCAAGAGGATGCCTTCAACGCACCGGGTTTGGCACAAGAGCGGTTTCGTATGATACCTGATGTCTATGAACTGTTGATCACTGATATGGTGATGCCGGACATGAACGGTCAGGAGCTTGCAGAAGCAATGCGACTCACGCGCAAGAACCTGCGTGTCATGCTCTGTAGCGCACATCGCTTTGAAGGGGCCGACCTGTCAGAGGATGTCCCCGTTTTAACCCAATAACCGATCGCGCTGCTACAGTTTGCGCAGAAAGTTCGTGCAATTTTGGAATCGACATCAAAATAAATATACATGATCCCAGCATTTTGCGCGTTTCTTGTGATGAGATGTCACAAGGCGACGCTTCATTTCGTGAAACCGTAACATAAGCCAGGAATTTCCGTGCTGGCATGACTTAGCCAATCTTTGGACGGGTCAGACGCACCATATGTGTGACTATTAAAGTGCGCCGCTCCGTCCGGAAAACCATTATATGAGGAAGGTGTGCCCGATTTGTCGGCACAGGATACTATTGTCTCCTTGCCTTATAAAAGCGCGAACAAGAGGCGACAGCCAAAGACGCAGGCGCGGCATAATTCTCCCGATCCAAACAAGGTTCCTGGCAAGGGTGTTAAAGTGATGCCCATCTACATCTCGCTCGGGAACGCCTGAGATGCCACGGTGTCCGGCGTGACCTCGGCCAAAGTTGTGTCGCTGTCACCTCCAGGTGCCAGGGCGTCGCGTCCTTCATCTGGTAAAGGAATTCGTGATTGTTCGTAAGAACCGTGATTGTGGAGGTGGTGCTGGCCGGCAGTTCCGCCGTTGCACAAGAGGTGGGGCCGCCAGAAGTTGCACTTGAGGTCAATGCTGCGCGTGTCGAACTGGGCAAGCGATGGTTCTATGACACGACTTTGTCCTGCGCCACTTGCCATTAGCCGGACAAGGCCTTCAATGGTGGGGAAACACTGTCGTATGCATATTCTGGCGTGGGAACCTTTCGAAATGCGCCGACGCTAGAGCATGTAGGCTTTCGCGACTCTGGCTGATGTCGCGGATTTCCATGACGGCGGTGGCGAGGATGATCCGCAGAAAGGCAGTCGGCTTGAACTTTTCAATCAGGTGCCTTTCGAAAAAGCTGATCTGATCGCATTCCTGCAAAGCTTGTCCGGCGATGGCTCTGAAACTGACGCCTATGTCTGAAGCGCAGGCGACTACGGTTACACGCTCATCGAAGACCAGCGCAACTCAAGAAACTGAGGGAGGTTTCCAAGACTTTTCGCAAAACACATACCGCTCTCGGCCCTGTCGTTGTCGCCACTGCAGTCATCGCGCAAGAAAACTTGTGTCCGACAGATTTGTCAGTATTGGGGCCACCGCCAATACCTGCGAATGACCCGATGATACCCGAAAAGAGGGCTTTGGGCGAAAAGCTCTTTTTCAATCCAATCCTGACTGGCAATTCCGCCATGGCCTGCGCTGCCTGCCATATGCCCAGTGCAGACTGGGACGTTCAGGACAAGATCAGCCTTGGTTATCCGGGCACCACCCATTCGCGCAACAGTCATGCGATTGTCAATTCGGCCTATCAACACGCGATTGCGCAGACCGACAAGCCTTTGGGTGTCTATATGAATGGGGATGGTGACGCGCTGACGGTCAAGCAAAAAGACAGGCTGGCGGTTTTTACGGGTAAGGCAAATTGCGCGTCCTATCACAATGGCGCCTTGCTGGCGGACTAAGCTTTTACAACATCGAAGTATTGCCCGATGACGGTTGGGAAATGGATGGGCCGGCTCAGATCACCTTTCGCCAAAGGTTTAAACAAAGATGTATCGTGCCACCAAAGATGATCCGGGTCTCTATTTTCGCACGAAGCAGAAGTCGGACAAGGATAAGTTCCGCGTCCCCAGCTTGCGCTAAACAGCCTACATGGACATTGGGATGCTCGAGACGTTGCGCGATTGTGTGGTTTTTACAACGAAGCTGGCGGCAGCAACGCATTCGCTGACAACAAGTCTGAGGCTGTTTAGCCTTTGGATCTGAATGATACAGAGATCAATGCGATTGTGGTCTTCCTTGAAAGCCTCTCAGGCGAGGAATTATTGATCGAAGATCCCGATATCCCGGAAATAGAGCTGTTTCCCATGACGCGATAGAAAGAACTCAGGACAGCGACGGAAATTGGCCCAAAGATCAGACGCACCATTTTCCGCGCAAACGCCCGAAGCGGTATCGGCCTATCTTCGCAAATTGATCGCCAAGCTCAGTGGACTAGCTGTCGATGAGCCGTTGGGTTTTACTCGTCCCGATGAAGGTGAATATGCGGAGTCCATTCTGGCAAAAACTGGGCACGCATGCCGAGGGCGGTTTGGGCTCTGACAAGGATGTTGTGAGGTGCAATTAGACCTGCCCACATCAGGGTGGCCCAGTGTAGGGCACCTATCGGGCGGCGGACATGGCGCTTGGGCCACGCCCGCTCCATCTGAGCATGTTTGATCTAACACAGCGCAGGGTCTTCATTTCAGGACAGGCCTATCAATTCCTGCCGCGGGCGCTGCCGGAGCTGGAGGGCGACGATATCCACGCTGTCGGAATGTTTAGCCTGATCTACGGCCGTTTGAAAATTTTCAGAGCTGCGGAACATATAGATGTCCACACCGTACTACGTCCCCGAAACCTCTGTTCCCTTGCCGCCGCCGAATGCTGATGTCATCTCGACAGCCTGCGATTACTGCATCGTCGCCTGTGGTTGCAAAGTGTACCGCTGGCCAATGCTAAGTGGTAGGGTTGGCGGCCCGAAGGCTGAAGAAACGCGTTTGACCAAGACTTTCCCGTGGCCGTACTTGGGCCTGGGTTGCGCCCAACCCGCACGATATCGTGCTCCACAATAGTGAACCGCACCACGTGGCGAATATTCCCGATAAGATTACGGCGTACGTAAATTACATTAGCATCTCCTTTATCCAAGGCGGTGCTCTGGTGAAAAAGTCTACAATCCGCAATCCCCAACATGGGATCAGCTGCAACAACCGATGGTGTGCATGTTCGGTGTGCCAATGCCGGTCACTTGGTATTGCGCGTTGGAGATCGCTGCAGAAGTCAACAAACATGTGTTGGAAGAACACGGCACCAATGCCTACGGCCTGAAAACATTTTCCTCCGGTTACATGGAAAACACGTATGCCATCACAAAATACGCGTTGCGAAATGTGCGCACGGCGAATTTTACCTTCCATGATGCACCTTCCGATGTCATGTCGACACCCAGTTTCTGGGATGCGGGCCTTGAAAGTTTTGGCTCAAGCTATGGTGATGTGGCCGAGGCGGATTGTCGGCTGATGTGCGGGACGTACCCCTACGAATCCAAAACGATCCTGTTTATGGATTTCATCATGTCGGCCATTCAGGACGGCCAGAAATCGATCTTTCTGGTACCGCGAAAAACGGCTGGTGTGGCGTATGCCGAACAGACCCGCAGCATGTGCATCGACACTCAGCTCGGCACCGGCCTGCCTGTAGTGCCGGCTATCGCCCGCGTTATTGACGAGAACGGCTGGCAGCATGACGAATGGATCGAGAAATAGGTCATTAACAAATGGGAAAGTTCGTTCGGCTTTGGTCAAGGCATGTGCAACACGCCGTAGCAGTGATGCCCAACCTGGGGGAAAATCCAGACGGACGGGTTTGAAGCCTGGAAGGAATGGCTGCTATCGCAGAACTATTCCGAGCCGGAGAAAGCTGCCAAAATCGCTCCTATCGACGTGAAGAAGATCTGCACTGCCGAGGAAAGGATGGCTAAATCCAAAGAGAACGGGAGGCGCCCCAAAACCTCGATCATGATCGAAAAAAATGTTTTTCTGCTTCAATAATACCGGCAATACGCAGGTGATCTCCGCTCTTAGGACTACTGTTGGCGCGAGCGGCCGCGCCGGTCAGGTCATTGGACGGGCAGGGGAGCACCAGCGCGGCGGTCTGGGTGGTGGTGGGTATCCGCGCAACAAATCGCCCGCAACGCTAATTGGGCGTCGCCAGAGCGCAAAGACCGCAGGCCGAGTTTGAAAAGCTGACCACGCGCAATCCGTATCAGGTGATGTCGTTTGAAAAGCGAGACATCATCGACGTTATGACAAAGCGTGCGGATTCAGGCGGTATGTTAGTCTGGAACCAGGATTTGTATCTGGTGGATCCGATTTTCAATCGCTAGGCGGATATCGTTTTGCAGGCCAATGGCCGGGGCGTAGACACTTTTTTGCGGGACAACGGGAAACGGTGCATTCGGCTTTGTCCGGAGTGCTACGATGCACCTGGTGAAGCTAAATTAGATTGGTGGGTTTCTGCAAATCTGACCAAGAGATTGGGTTATGAAGACTTCGATCGGCAAAACTCCAACGATGTTCTGGAGGAAGCTGCGCAGGGCTCTCGCGGATCACGCAAAGACTTCAATATGGTCAGAGTGGCCGCCGAGCAGGAAGGCCAAACACTACACCAATCGCTTAGTGAGCCTGGCACAAATGGGATCTGGGGTCCTGTGCCGATGACAAGGCGGGCAATTTGGTTGAAACCAAATAGCTCGATAACTTCAACCGCGTGCTGCCCAAGCAAGGACCCGTTGGCGCGAGGGTCTTCAACAAGAAGCTAACGCATTTCAACAGCCAGGCCGGCAAGTGCAACATTTAAAAAGTGCCATGGGATTTGTTTTCCAGCCTTTAGGAGTGGCTCAAAACGCGGGAAATGAGATGGATCACCTCTGGTCGCATGAACGAACGCAGGCAGTTTGGGTATGACGATCGACGCAGGCCCTTTGTTGTGCAGCGCTGGCCGGAGAACTGTATTGAATCCACCCATCAGTTGTTCAAGCACGCGGCATCGAAAGTGGTGAAGACGTTCAGGAATTCTCGAACTGTGTTCCAGTACAGACCAACTTAATTGTTGGTGTCGAAGGGCCCATTTGATTTCAACAACCCACTCAAGAATGGTAACATTGAACTGACCAGTGCGGTCATCACAGCCGTTGCGATCGTGACCCCGGCAGTAAAGGAAAATCTGGCTTACATGGATTTCTTACACACCTCGCAGCCTGCTAACGCGCTTTTAGGACGCGTCGTGTATTAGATCAGTGGCAACCACAATCACAAGAGGAACGTGGGCAAGGTTAGCATGATGGGGAAAAGCCCTTAAAAGCCCCAGTTTCGCTCCATGTCCTTTGCCCGCCATGACATCGCATAGGCAATAATGCATCAAGATTGCCCCGGGGCACGACTGACACGCGGGGATGCTTTTACAATAAGGATTTTCCGATGTGCGATGGACTTAGTGATCCTCATGGGATCGACGTTTTGTGGCAGTTGATGGGCTCCGAAAACGAAGCTCCTGTCCAAGCCTACGCATGCCAGGAAAACGGTCAGAGCTGGGTACGGGCTGCCTTGGTGGAAGCTCTATTGGATTCTGTTCCGAATGTCCGCGCGGATGCCATGAGTGCTTTGACTGATTTGAGCTCTCAGACGACTTGCTGAGATCCGGCTGGCGCCGATGGGAGACCGTCGCCTTGAAAGACGCGCTGGGGGGCTGAGAGGAACGGCTCGATATTCGAGTCAAGGCGATCGCGGCGCCGGGGCAGCTATGTGATGCGGACAGAATGGTGGATCTCTTTGAAGCCCGTGACGATCCGCATCGGCAAAATCTGGATATCCCGGTGTTCGAAGCATTGGGGAATATGGGCGGCGTTGGTAATTCGTAGCTGCACGCGGGTATGGAAACCGGCAGTGCACAGGCAGGCACGCGCACCGCTGACAGGCTTGCTTGCCTTGCGCCAGACACGCTTGTCGATCACGTAAAGATACTTTTGGATTACGATGACTCTGCCTTTCGCCTTCATGGCGTGGCCGCATTGGAGGGCACTGATGCGCGGCTTGTGGCGCTTGTGAAAGAAAATCCTGATCCTTGCGTCCGCTGTGATGCATTATGCAAAGCCCTATGAAAAGACCCGACGCTGGCCTTGCAAGTTGAAGGTTCCGCGGTTCAGGCTGTGGGGCTGGATCTGTTGGGTCAGTCTTTGCTGCTGGAGGGGATGGAGGCCGTTGCGGATAACGTCTGTGTTTGGATGGGTGTCTCACAGCGTGCGGTGCTGACCGCAGCGGTGCGACATGTGTCGAGGCTGACGCCGGAGAGGGCCGAAATCCTTTTGATTGATCTTGCACAGGACGGGGTCCGGCCGCTTGAAGCCCGGATCGTCGCTGTCAGGGCGCTTGCCGCGTTGCAGCCCGCAGTACAGACTGAGCGGTTAATCGCATTGTTTTCCAATCCGGCGCAGCAGGTCCGCTTGGCAGCCGTTCTGGCCTTGCGGGAGTGCAGCGATCCGGCAGTGCAGCACGCTTTGGTCAATGCGGTGCACCCGTCATTGCTGACAGAAGATGCGGCCGTTCTAGATCATCAAGTAGGTAACATCAGCGCCGAACTTGGCGCGCCAAAGGAGGGCAACACGGCGCAATCAAAGATCCGTATCACGCCTGACGGAGCGATTGTTTCTGCTGGCACGGTTATGGAACAACAGACATCCACGCTCTCGCCTATTCTTTCAGACACTGAAGAAGTTACTGACCCTGCAGTAATGGCCGAAGACACCCCAGAGGAAGCCGCGCCAAAACGTAGGAAACGCCGTGCTGTTGAAGGTCCCGATGCAGTCGCCAGATCCCTGTCGTTGGATGTCATGCGCAACTTTGCAGCGCTTTTGTGTGACGAGATGTGGCATGCGATCGCTTTGCATTTCGCAGATCTTGATGATGACGTGCGACTTACCGCATGGAAAGCTGCCAGCACGCGTGTGGCTGCTGGGATCAAAGGCGGCGCAGAAAATGCGTCTTTTGCGCGTGTGGCCCTCAACGCTGGCCCTGAGCAACCCGGACGGCCTCACACGAACACATGCCATCGCCCAACTCCCCGCAGAATAGGCCAAGGCCTACATCTCTGACAGCGCGGCATCCGCGCGCATGGCCGCCGTAACTGTATTCTCAAAAAAGCCATCGCCTTTGCAAGTTCAGCGTGCTGTTGCATTGCTGTCAGAAGCCAAATCGATCGATACCTTTTCGCGTTTTTGTGCCAGTCCAGCGATGCGGGCCCCACAGTTTTGTCCGACCATTGCCAATGGAAACGCGCCGGATCAGAAAATCTATAACTGTCTACGCGCTTTGGCCGATCCAAAGGTGTAGCTCGGGCTGAAGAAGCAACGGCCGACAGGCTATACCGGGGATGAGCACGGTTTTGATGCACAACCTGCCAGGCTTTTCATTCCGTTGTTCCTATTCGAAGGATTGGCGCGGCGTTGCGGCAAAGGCACATATCGAGTTACGAGCGAGAGGCGAGGTGGGATGCATTCAGAGCTGTCTTGAACCATCCCCGATTGCGCCGTGCCGCCCGCACAATTTCGGGTTCCCGAAGGGTCAAGGGGCTTTGCATACGCAGTGCGCGCGGTAAAGCGCGGGCAATCGGCACAGCACTAAGAGCGGAAAGTGGCACTGCCAGCAACAGGCTTGCTGCGATGGGCAAGAGCCAGAGTGAGACCAGACCGGATGCGAGTCCCAGTACGAGGATGATGCCAAGCAGGCTCTCCAACCAATGAAAGCGCAGAAGGTCCAGCACCGGATAGGCACGGGCATCTCTGCGCTGAGGCGTCCAGTCCCCGGAACGACCCAGTGCCGCGCGCAAGACTGCCTGCGTTTGTTGCACCATCATGATGGGAGCATAGGCAATGGACAGCGCAAGCTCGGCGGTAAAGGCAGCGATGAAAGCACCACGTCCACCATAAAGCCGCGTGGCTTTCGGATGCGCCAGAATGATCCCGGCGCTTACCAATTTGGGTGTCAAAAGCATCACGTACATGATCGCCAAAAAGACGGCGGAGTCGATATGGCTCATCGCAGGGGGCCAGTCCGGGAAGAGCGGGTTGGCTTCGTTGAAGTAGCGGATCACATTGGTGTCGCTGTCCTTGCCCAGCAAGAACCAGATGACCAACAGGGCAAACCATGCAGGTGACAGCAGATAGCTGACCGCCCCGTGTAAAAGGTGAAAGCGCGACACCGGGTGCAGACCCGATGTGCCCAGCAGGCGTAAGTGTTGCAGGTTGCCGCGGCACCAGCGTCGATCCCGCAAGACATAGTCGATCAAAGTGCCAGGTGTTTCTTCGAAACTGCCGGTCAGGCGCGGCATGAAACGGACCCGCCAGCCTGCACGCCGCATCAGACCGGCTTCTACAAAGTCGTGACTGAAGATCATCTCGGTGCGTCCACGCCGCCCAGCTAGGCGCGGCAGGCCTGCTGAGGCTGCAAACGCACGGGTGCGGATGATCGCGTTGTGGCCCCAGTAATTTCCTTCGTCACGCGACCACTTTGCAAGACCTTCGGCCAGAAGCCAGCCGTAGGTAATGTTAGAGAATTGCTGCAAACGGGCAAAAAGCGTTTCTGCCCCAATCAGGGTGGGGCAACTTTGGATAAGGCCTGTTTCGGGATCCAAACTGAGCGCATTCGCAAGGCGGTCAATTGCGCGGCCGCTCATCAAACTGTCCGCGTCCAGAACCACCATCGCTTCGTAGGCGGCCCCCCAGCCGGTGATCCAATCGAGCAGGTTGCCCACCTTCTTATCCGTGTTTTGTGCCCGTCGTCTGTAATGGACCTGTACACCCTGCGGGACGGCCCCCTGCAGCAATGCAAATGCCGATTGCTCCTGCTCGGCGATCTGTGGGTCTTGCGTGTCCGAAAGGATAAACAGCGTGTACTGATGTGCACTTTCGCAGCGTGCGAGATCCGACAACATGGCTGCTGCATTGCCAAACACGTCGCTGGTGGTTTCATTGTATATGGGCACAAGCAGGGCGACTTTCAAAGCGTCTGGTGCGATGTGTTTCGTCTGGGCTGTCTGGGCGCGTGTAAGTAAACCAGTCACTGCAAGGCCGACAGTACTGATCGAAAACGTTACCCAGACGAACGTCAGGCCGATCATGGTCAACAGTACCCATTCCAACCCCGACATGCCCATGTCTGCAAACCAACCATGCAATCCCCCGACCAAAAGCAACGTCCCCCCCAGCGTAGGTAAGAACAACGCCAGCCGCCAAGGTAGAGCGGTGCGCGGGCTGCGCGGCGCAGATGCGCTGCTGGCGCGTCCAAAGGCCTGAGGTGGCATATCCAGCGGCGCGCGCGGCGGCATTTCTGCAGGTATGCCCGCTGGCTTTTGGATCACGCGGCCGTCCATCGATAGAGCCAAACCTCGCTCAACGGCGCTCCAGCCAGCCGCAGTTGAGCGCGAAATTCAACCAGTGCTGCGTTGCCTGGATGGAACGTGAAAGCTAACCGAGGGCCGCCTGTGTCGGGGTTGCGCTGGATCAGACCCTTGGACACTTCGCCAGCGTTGCTGCGTAGAACGATGTCAATGTCCTTGATGTCTGCGGGCACATCTGCGCGTGCTTCAAAGTCGATGGCGACGATGGTGCCGCCTTCTGGCCGATCACCGATGGCCGTATCGAGAACCCGCAGCGGCATGAGATCGCGCGGGGCGGGGTCTTCTGCCCAGTCGAGTCGGTAGCTCATCTTGTGCGCGGCACCTTTGGGAATGGGGGTGCTTGGGCGCCAGTAGGCGACGATATTGTCGTAGATTTCAAGGTCGGCTGGGATCTCAACCAGCGTAACGGATCCCGCGCCCCAGGCTTCACCGGGCGTGACCCAAAGCGCGGGTCTATTGTGATAGAGCGCCTCCAGATCAGCGAAGTCGCTAAAGCGTCGCGCCCGTTGCATCAAGCCGAACCCGCGTGGGTTCTGATCCGCGAATGCACTGATCTGCAAGGTGGAGGGATTGGCAAGCGGACGCCAGATGACCTCGCCTGCACCATTATGAATCATCAGCCCGTCGCTGTCATGAACGGCCGGGCGGAAATCGGAAAAGCGTTCCCGCATTGTGGCGTCAAAAAGGAACATTGACGTCAATGGCGCAATCCCGACATGGCGCAATTCAGTGCGGGCAAAGAGCTCTGCGTCGACTTCCATGCTAAGCGTCGTGCCGGGGGTGATCTCAAAACGATAGACGCCAGTGCAGCTGGGACTGTCCAGCAGGGCATGCAACACGACGCTTTTTGCAGCAGGGGCAGGTGTTTCCAGCCAGAAGGCGGTAAAGTCCGGGAATTCTTCGCCTTCGGCATCGGCCGTGTTGAGTGCAAGCCCGCGCGCAGACAGGCCATAGGTTTCGCCTGCGCCAATCCCGCGGAAGTAGCTTGCTCCCTGGAATACGGCGTACTCCTGAAAGATGCCGGGGGTCTCTAATTCGGCGCGTAGGCGCAGGCCCGAATAGCCCAGCGTGTCATCAATATCGACATCCGGGAACGTATCCGTGGTGTCAAAGACTGCCATGTCGAATTGCAGAGGGCGCGTGGTGCCGTCTTCTACAACGTTGATCTCGACAGGTTGCGGAAAGTATAGGCCGGGCGGAAAGACGTCAGCCCGCTGTGGGGCATCGGTTCCTTCCCAAAGCGCATTGCGCCCGTCGAACCAGATTTTGCGATATTGATCGTAACTCAGATTGCGCCAGCTTGCGGGAACAAAGGCGCGCGGCACGTAATCCCGTGCGGCCAGCGCTTTTGCGCGCATTCGAATATCGGCACGCTCAAACTGTGCCGAGACGCCCATCGACAAACCGGGTTCCTTGCTTAAGCCTGCCGTCGGAACAGCCGCCAGCGCCAGCATCGATTTCAAAACATCCCGCCGGAGCATTATCGGGCCGCCTTTTGTCGCCAGGGCTGTGATTTGAACCAACCGGCGGCATATGCCACGACGACCAGAATGCCCATTCCAGTGATGTTGACGGCCACGACTGTCCAAGTGTCGCGCCCGATAACATCCATGATGAAACCATTAAGCCGTGCCAGAAACATGCTGACCACGAAAACCGCCAGCGATTGCTGACCGACCTTGAGGATCAGAGCGAGCGCCCGCTGCCAGATCCGTGCAATCAAGCCCGAGCCCGTAGCCAGCAAACGCACTCCTTTGTCTCCGGCTGCGACCCAACACAGGTAGGCAAGAGCCAGGAAATGCACATAGCGCAGGATGCCGAAATCCGACTTTGTGATGAGCGGGCGATTTGCAATGCGCCAGTCCCGCGCCCAATCAATGCCGAATTCCCGCATGCCGATATGAGACAGAGGCACATTGGCAATGACCAGCGCTAGCGCGAGCCCGATCAAAACCGGTGTGACCGGCGGTTTGGGCAGCCAGCCACGCATGAAAGCGAAGCCCGTAAAAAAGATCAATTGCCAGCCGAAGGGGTTGAAGAACCATTCGCGCTGGGTTCCGGATTTGTTCAGCCAGGGTTCGGCAGTAAAATTGAAATGCGGCAAGCCCATGGCCTCGGTAAAGGCACGCTGTCCCATCAGCCATGTCGCTGCAATAAAGGCGGCAACAAGCCAGAGGTTTAACCGAGACAGCGCCATGATGATGGGCATCATGACCAGAACCACCATATACATCGGGAGGATGTCGAAATAATTTGGAACGTAGGACAGAGTCATGAAACTGAGCCAGATGTCCTCGTTGCGCCATATATCCTCATCATTGAACAGGGGCCAGAGATTGAGCTGACCCCAATAATTTTTATCGGTGAAACCCAGATCGGTGAGGTACACAACAAGGGCGACAGTGGCCAAGAAGAGACCCACATGCGCCCAGTAAACCTGCCAGACACGGTGTCCAACCCGCGCTGTTCCCAGTAAAAAACCGGCCCGGTCATATGTCGCCCCAAATGCAATGGCAGACGCCATGCCGGAGCAAAAGACAAAGATCTCTGTCGCGTCGGAAAAACCCCAGCGTGCGGGGATCCACGATGTAAAGAAATTCCCCGGCGTGTGCGCAAAGAGAATGATGAACATTGCGATGCCGCGGAAGAAGTCCAGCCGCAGGTCGCGCGTCCGCTTACCCGCCGGGGCGGCAGACTGAGCTGCTGCACTGGGCGTATTTTTGGACATATGAGAAGGATCGGCAAGTGTCATGGCGGGTCTTTACGCCTTCAATTGGTAACTGTCACCTGTACCGGGCGCTTATTGCGCCGGAATGCGTCTTGCGTCATTGAGCTGCGCGCGCCGCGTCCTAGCGTAAAGATCTGGTGTACCCGCCCGTCTTGCAATTCGGTCGGCCAGAATAGCTTCGGTTTGATCATATCGCCCGGCGCGTAAACCGGCGTCGATGGTGAGGCGTTCGAACACATCCCGTTGCGCGTGGCTGCCACCGATGGTTTGCATCTCAGGGCGTGCTGTGCTCAACGCGCCGAAAGCGGCATCATAGCGACCTTCTGCAAACGCGTTCAGCCCCGCCAGCGCTGCTTGTCCAGGCTTGGCGTAGCACGCCTGCATCTCGCCGCTCTGTGCGGCATCCCGGGCAAAGCGTGTGACCATGGCCTCCTGTGCCTCAGGGCGCACGGCCCCGGTAAGCGCAAGCATGTAGTGCAAATCAGCAAAGACAACGCATCCATCGTCAGTCCGGTTTTGCGCAAGGTCGGCGAGTTCTTCCCAACGTCCGCCGACGTCAATGCCTTCAAGTTCCAGTCGCACCAGCAGCGATGTTGCATTGGAGATGTCGCGGTAATCATCCGTCTTGTCCGCACGAATTTTTGCGTCGTATAGCCCGAGAGCGACGTCAAGTTCCCCCCGATCAAGGTGCAGAAGCGCTTTATGCCACCACACATGGTACCGGAAGTTATTACAGTGATTCCAGGCGCTTGCGTGACCTTCAATCAGGTCTATGCCAAGATCAGGCCGCGCTGTCATGTCATAGACATGAGCCACCGCGTGCAGGCCCCAGGCGTCATCCGGCGCGAGCAGCAGTCCCTGGCGCCCAGTGGCTTCCGCCGCATCGTATTCGCCGGTTTCCTCAAGCGTGAAAGCATGACAGCCGTAAACGTATCCGCGGCAAGCATGGTCTGTTTCGTGAGCCTCAAGCACGCGTTCGATTGATCGCCGCATGCCAGTAGCATCGCCCAGTATGAAGCGTATCGCGTGGCTCACCTTTGCGGACAGTGTGTCTGTGGGATAAAGCCGCAGAACTTCTTCCATGGCGGAAATTGCGCCTGAAGGACGCCCATCCAACCAATGTTGGAGCGCATTGACCCAAAGAATGTCGCGTGACGTGCCGTTACCCTCCCGCAATGCTGTGGTTGCAGCCTGACTGGCCTCTTGTGCGGTCTGAACCAATTCGGCGCGCCCCATCATCAAGGAAAACAATCCGCGCGCGGCGTGGCCCATGGCGAATTGCGGCTCCGCCGCAAGCACAGCACCCAGATGCGTCGGCGTGGCAGTGCCATGCGCTAGAAAGGCAAGAACCATCTGGTTCCATGATGAAATGGCGTCGGACGTTTCCAGCGAAACAGGACTTTGACAAATGTCGAAATGCATGCGCGTGGCACCCTCGTTATGTGTACTCGTTGACTTCTAACTCAATATGACAGGCAACGAAGAGTTTGCGCGACTGTCACACGTCAACGTGAAGTTTCGTGTGGGAAGACGCTTAATATTTCATGATTTTCGCCTATATCCGGCGAATATCCGCTTGCCATAAGGCACGGATGACAAAAAGATTTCAGTCGCTCTTCGGCTTAAGCTCGAACGCATCCATGACCGCTTGCGTATCCTGCCCAAAGCGCGGAGGGGCATGGCGATATTGTATGGGTGTTCTGGACAGTTTCAAAGGGTTGGCAAGTAGCCGAACCCTCCCGCTATCGGTGTTATCTGCCGGCACGTCAACCACCATACCGCGTGCACAGGCCTGCTTGGATGTCAAAGCTTCGGCGACATTCTGAATAGGTCCGGCAGGCACTTTCACGCCGTGCAGCCGTTTCAGAACCTCCGCCTTTTCAAATGTGCACAGGGCCGCCGATATCAATGGCAGCAGCGCGTCACGATTTTCGATCCGGGCGAGGTTGGTCACATATCTGTCATCCTGCGCCAGTTCGGGCAGATCAATGGCATCGCAGAACCGCGCAAACTGCGCATCATTTCCGACCGCGACCAGAATATGACCGTCCACACAGGCAAATGCGTCGTAAGGCACGATGTTGGGATGGGCATTGCCACGCCGCACGGGCAAATCACCGGATGTGAGGAAATTGGTGCCCTCGTTTATCAACCAGGCCATTTGCGCATCAACCAGCGACAGATCGATGTGCTGGCCCTCGCCAGTTGCATCCCGGTGGCGCAACGCGGCCAAAATGCCGATGGTGGCATACATCCCGCACATGACATCTGCGATGCCCACACCGACTTTCATCGGCGGTCCATCGGGCGCGCCTGTCAAAGACATGATCCCGCCGTAGCCCTGCGCCATCAGATCATATCCAGGCTGGTCCCGGTTCGGTCCGGTTTGGCCAAACCCTGAGATCGAGCAATAGACCAGCCCGGGGTGGCGCGCACAAAGCGTCGCGTGATCCAGATCGTATTTTTTCAAGCCGTCGGGTTTGTAGTTTTCGATCACCACATCCGCGCGGGCGGCCAGTTGGCGCACGATGTCTTGTCCGTCTTCAGTGGACAAATCTACCGAGATCGATTGCTTGTTGCGATTGGCTGCCATGAAATACGCGGAAAGATCAGTGTTCGCGCCTGTGGCGTCCTTGGCAAAATTGGGACCCCAACCGCGTGTGTCATCGCCGCCGGTCTTTGGGTTTTCGACCTTAATGACAGTTGCGCCGAGGTCTCCCAGCAGTTGCGTGGCGGTTGGACCTGCCAAAATGCGGCTAAGATCCAGAACAAATAGCCCGTCCAGTGCTGCTGGCGTGTCAGATGCGCCCGTCATAGGCCCCCCGGTCAATATGTGCGGCAATTACCGTAAATCTGTCTGCTTTCAGCGCAGCTTCCAGCGCGGTAGAGAGCTCTGCGCGATTGGTTACATCCACACCAGCGCCTCCAAAGGCGCGACCAATTGCAGCAAAATTATGGGTGTCAAAATCAACCCCGGTATTTTTAAGCTGACGACCGCGTTGTTTGAGTTCAATCAGGGCCAGTGAAGCATCTACGAAAACGACGAAAATTGTGCGCAGATCCAGTTCTTTGGCGGTTGCGAGTTCTCCCGCGACCATCAGGAATCCCGCGTCGCCTGAGAAAGAGACAACAGGACGGTCAGGCGCGGCAAGTTTCGCGCCCAGTGCGAGCGGGACCGCACAGCCCATGGTGCAAAGCGCGGATGACTGAATAAGCCCGCGTGGTGCGTTGCATTTCCACATCTGGCTGAGCAGGATGCGATGCGCACCGCTGTCTGCCGACGCTATTGTTTCTCGCGGCAGTACTGTTCTGCAGACGTCTATAACAGCAGATGGCCCCCAGGTGTCATCGGTTGGAAATGCCGTGGTAAGGGCGGTCTTGGTCTTGGCTGGTGCGTCGTTCTGCCAGGTGTTGCGTGGCGGAATACCTTCGCAAATGGCTTTGAGCGACGCTGA
>JBGCDG010000055.1:0-65991 GCA_045105195.1 Roseobacter sp.
CCGCACCAACGGCGCACCCCTGCACCATAAATTGATGCTCCGCATCTCGCTTGAAATCGTCACTGAAATTTGGCTTCCCCATAACAGCCTCCTTGCCTCAAAGTTAGGGAAGAAAGCGTCTACAATACTCGGGGCTGTTCAAGTTGCCGGCTATCGAATTTATTTCCGATAACCAATGTCCAATGATTGGAAGGTGAAAGGACAAATACATCCATATTCATCTACTCGCGGCGAATTTCTTCATCGCGTAGATCACCCTATGCGATGCCTAGTGCAGTTGGCGTAACAAGCTTGCTGTTTCCCTGCAGAGCTTCTCCATGGATAGCTTAAAGAATGCGGTTGTTGAGCCCATGTGTTTCTTGCGGATTGAGCAGTCAAACGAGTGCCTGATTTCCATGCGTAGGATACTGAGGATGCTTGTTTATTTAGAAAAGTGATTGTGATGTTGTAATCGGCGCTATGCGCAAATCAGTCAAGCAATTCGGGTGTTAAGTGCTCTGTAAGACTTCAACGGTAGGATTAAACACCGCAGATCCTTGGAGTTTTGATGCAAGATTCGAAGTGATGACTAGTCATCTGGAGGACCCGATTATGCCAATTTTCAAGCAATCAGACGCGAAAAGAAACCCACTGAACAGCTTGTTTGTTAAGTGCACATTGGTGGTCATGCTTTGCGTTGTCGCAGTTGTTTCGACGATTTCGATAAATGAAGCAAAGAGCAAGGTTGCATTAACTGAAGTCGCCGTGGCGGAGCGAGCAGTTGAGGTGACAGGTCTTTTGTCGATGCAATTGGGCGGCGCTTTGAAGTTTGCCAATGAAGCTGCTGTATCGAGTGTGGTCGATGGTGTGATCGACGCGGCGCGTCCTGACGCCACCGGCGCATTTGTCATCACTACGAACGGTACAGAGGTTCTTAACTCCCTAGATGCAGGCGCCGACATAGACGAGGTTTCCGAATTGGCGCAGCGCGCGATGGAAACAGGCGAACTGGTCACTTCTGAAAGTGGGCATACGGCAGCATCGCCAGCTTTATTTGGCGATGCGGATGAGATTACGGGCGCAGTCGTTACCACTTGGGTTGACGCACATCAGTTGGCAGCGTTGAAGAAATCGCAGATGAAAAACTTGCTGCTGGGCGCTGTTGTTATGGTTCTTGGCTTAGTTCTTTCGGGAGTTTTCCTTCTATTACAGATGTCACGCCCCCTGGTGCGGATCGAAGCTGCGATGAAAGAGGTCGCACAAGCGAACTATGAAGCTGCAGTACCGTACACTCAGCGAAGGGACGAAGTGGGCAGGATGGCGCGTCGCTTGGATACTTTCCGCATAGCGCTGTCTGACGCAAAAGAAGCAGAACGTGAAAGTGCCTTCAAGAGTGCGGCATTCGGCGGTTCCAGCGCATCAATGATGATGGTGGATGAAGACTTCAAAATCATTTTTCTGAACCCTAGATGTGCAGATCTCTTCAAGCTTATGGGATCTGAACTGGAAGCGGTTTGGCCCGGGTTTGATCACGAAAACCCGTTGGGTGCGTCTTTTATGGAATTGAACCCGCTGAAAATGCAAACAGCGCATGTCATGAAGTCTGGCCAATCTGCCCTCCCCGTTACTGAAACTGCAAAGATTGGCAGCTTTACGGTTGGAATTTCTCTGAACTCAGCACTGAATGAAGCTGGCGAGATGATCGGTGCAGTGATCCAGTGGAGTGATCGTACCTCGGCAACTCGGAACGCAGCACTTATTGATGCGATTGATGCCAACCAACTTAGGTTAGAAATTTCTGCCGAAGGACGCTTTCTAGATGCGAATTCAAACTTCTGCCGTCTGGCTGGCATTACGCAAGAGACGGTAACCTTGCAATGCTTTGCAGACATTTTTCAGGGGGTGATGGAGAATGAAAAAACTGTGCTCGAGATTCAAGCTGCCGCAACATCCGGAGAACCAATATTCGATAAGTTTAAAATCAAGCGTCTGGATTCTGGTGAAATAAAAATTGCAGACGGTAGCTTCGGAGCTGTCTTGGATCCGCAAGGTTTGGTTGAAAGAGTGATTTTTCTTGGTGCTGATGTTACGGAAAATGCTATGGCAATCCACAGAGCCAGCGAAGAAAGCGAAAGAGTTGCACAAGAGCAGGAACAAGTTGTTTCTGCCTTAGGCGTGGCGTTGAAAAGACTTGCCGAAGGCGACCTAGTTTGTGAGATTTCTGGACATTTCCCAAATGAGTATGAAACGCTAAGATCTGACTTTAATGAGGCAGTAGTGGCGTTACACAATGCTGTTGGAGCCGTGATAAAAAATGCGGATTCTATCCGCAACGAAACCAAAGAAATCTCTTCGGCAGCGGATGACCTATCGCGGCGTACTGAAAAACAAGCGGCCACGCTCGAAGAAACTGCTGCTGCATTGGACGAACTCACGAGTTCGGTCAGATCCGCTGCGGAAGGTGCGGATGAAGCGTCAAAGATTTCAGAAACAGCTCAAAAAAATGCTGAAACGGGCGGGTCTGTTGTCAAACAAGCAGTATCTGCCATGGACGGCATCAAGAACTCTTCTCAAGAAATAGCAAACATTACTTCTGTCATCGATGATATCGCTTTTCAAACAAACTTGTTGGCATTGAATGCTGGTGTAGAAGCAGCGCGCGCGGGTGAAGCAGGTCGCGGGTTCGCAGTTGTTGCAACTGAGGTACGGGCCCTCGCGCAAAGGTCTTCTGACGCAGCTCGTGAAATCAACGAGCTCATCTCAAGTTCCAGCACGCAAGTAAGCGAGGGTGTGGAGTTAGTGGATAGAACCGGCCAAGCGTTGTCTGCGATCGTGACTTCGGTTTCTGAAATTTCTCAGCAAGTTTCCATCATTGCGAGCTCTGCACGCGAGCAATCGGTGGGATTAAATGAAATAAATTCAGCGGTGAACGACCTTGATCACGTAACTCAACAAAATGCGGCGATGTTTGAAGAGACAACTGCGGCGAGCCATGCATTGACGTCTGAAGCGGACGCACTTGCGTCCGCCGTTGCTCGCTTTGATCTTGGTACTAATTCATCACGTATGAAGCAGAAACCTTCGGACGACCCTTCACCAGCGAAATCAAATGCGCCCCAAGTGACAAGCGCCTCCTCTGGGAATCTTGCGTTAAAAGCCCAACCTATTGTTGGGAAAAGTGAAGATGTCAGTTGGGAAGAGTTTTGATTATGAGTCCGTCTCGATCTTTCTGGGGCGTTTAAGAACAAAAGTTTGAAAAAACTTTTCAACCGACATTGGATTAATGTGATTGTCGCGACGTTTTTTGGATAGCCTCTATTTCCCGGTGAAGGTTTCTTGCCAAACTTCCTTTTGCTCGTCTGTGATCTTGTTGAACAGAACTTTGGGTACCTCAAAATCGTGACCCTCTGGCAGAATGCGAACAGCATCATTTATTTTTTGCGGCCAATGGCGATCAGTCAAATCGAGGGCGGAACATATTTTCTGACAAGTCTCGGGCAAAAAAGGTTCGGAAAGAGTTGCAAACAATACAGCCAAATTAAGACCCAGACGGGTTTGCATAGCTGCACGCGCTGGATCAGTTTTTACGGTCGTCCAAGGAGCGACAGTTTGTAAATATTCATTACCACTTGCCCAAATGGCGCGTAACTCTTGCGCCGATTTGCGAACTTCAATGGCATCCATATGTGTTTGGTAGGCGATCAACCTTGCTTCCAATGACTGTAAAAGCGCATGTTCTTCGGGCCCAAATTCTCCACCTGCAGGTACAGCACATCCAAACTTTGATCGGCAAAACTTCGTGATTCTGCTGACAAAATTCCCGAGTACATCTGCAAGATCCTTGTTCACAGACGTTTGGAAGTTGTCCCAAGTAAATTCCGCATCGCTGCTTTCAGGCGCGTGGCTCAAAAGCCACCAGCGCCAATACTCTGCAGGCAAAATTTCCAAGGCTTGGTCCTGAAATATCCCGCGCCCCAGTGACGTTGAGAATTGACCGCCATCGTAGTTAAGGTAGTTGAAAGACTTGAGGTGATCCACCATCTTCCAAGGCTCGCCAGATCCAAGAAGTGTTGCAGGAAAGCTCAACGTGTGGAACGGAACATTGTCCTTACCCATAAATTGCGTATACCGGACATCATTAGCGCCTTTGTCTGTGCGCCACCACCGCTCCCAAGCGGTGTCGGGCAAACCATGTGCCTCGGTCCATTCGGAGGCGCAGGAGATGTATTCAATCGGCGCGTCAAACCACACATAAAAGACTTTGCCTTCCATTCCTGGCCAGTCATTGTCGCCTTTGCGCACGGGAATGCCCCAAGACAGGTCGCGCGTAATGCCGCGATCTTTAAGGCCGTCACCGTCATGCAACCATTTCTTTGCAATTGATGTCGTCAAGATTGGCCAATGGATTTTACTGTCAATCCACGCGTCCAATTGGTCTTTCAGCACGGATTGGCGCAGATAGAGGTGCTTTGTGTCACGCACTTCGAGATCTGTTGAACCTGAAACAGCTGAACGTGGATTGATCAGATCGGTAGGGTCCAGTTGTTTGGTGCAGTTTTCACATTGATCTCCACGAGCTCTGTCATAGCCGCAATTTGGGCAAGTGCCTTCGATGTAGCGGTCGGGTAGAAACCGGCCATCCGCATTCGAATAGACCTGCTTTTCAGCCACTTCTTCAATCAAACCAGCATCAGCCAATCGACCAGCGAAATGTTGAGTTAAAGCGTGGTTTTGCGGGCTTGATGATCGGCCAAAATGATCGAACGACAGTAAAAATCCCTTGGCAAGTTCAGCCTGCGTATCGTGCATTTCTGCGCAAAACTCTGCGACGGGTTTACCTGCTTTTGCCGCAGCGAGTTCGGCTGGCGTGCCGTGCTCATCTGTTGCACAAAGAAAGAGTACTTCATTTCCGCGAGCGCGCAAGTAACGCGCATAAAGATCCGCAGGCAGTTGGCTTCCAACAAGGTTTCCAAGATGCTTGATGCCATTGATGTAGGGGATCGCGGATGTGATCAGGTGTCTTGCCATGGCGGAGGCCTTTACTTGGAGAGCGTTTGCATTCCTCTACCTCAGCTTTGTGCCAAGGGCCACGGTCAAAAGTTAATCGCCGTCGCGAGGGTTTCTCGTTTTACCAGTCAAACGGCCGATCAGGAAGGACGTGCGCGGTGCATAGGTGTAGCGCGTGCGGTCTCGTGGTGCTGGACGCGCGTGCATTCGGGTCAAACCAAACATGACCAAGATAGAATGCCCGGCAGCCATCAGTACAAACATGGCGCGTGGTCCGTAGTAATCGATCAACAGCGAGGCAACATACGGCGCTGCAATGGCACCAAGCGCAAAGTAAAACATGAGTGCTGCAGAGAGTTCCACGCGTTCATCGTCACTGGCAAAGTCATGGGCGTGTGCCGCGGCGACCGAATAAATCGGAAAGGTTGTCAGTCCGAAGAGCCCGGCTGAAAGCAAAACGCCAATAACACCAAAATCAGCGACGTATACGGTCACAGCCGAACTTGCGATCGCTGCCACCGATAACCAGATTAAAACCCATCGTCGGTCGAATTTGTCTGCGAGCCAACCGACGGGGAATTGCGCGAGCGCGCCTCCGAGAATGAAGGCCGAAAGGAAGTAAGCGATTTGTTCGGTGTTTAACCCGACTTCCTGCCCGTAGACGGGGCCGACCATCCGAAAGGACGCGCTGGACAGTGCAGCGACGAGTACCGCCGCCGCTGCAAGGGGCGAACGCTGGTGTGCCAGCTTGGGGCGCAGGCGCGGAGATGCTGGTGTAAGTGGCTGCTTTGCGGTGGTCAGGGTGAGGGGCAGGAGGGCTGCGCAACATAGGATCGCGAGTAAGTTGTAAGAAACATATGAAGCAGGTTCCAGTACGCTGATGATCATCTGTGCGGCAAGCGCGCCGGTCATATCCACCACGCGGTAGACACCCATGGTTCGGCCTCGGGTCTGATTGGTGACCTTTGCCTGCAACCAGGCCTCGATGATAGTGTAACACCCGGCGACGCACATACCGGATGCGATGCGCATTACAGCCCAAGCCAGCGGGTCGATGACCATCATATGGCTCATCAGGCCAATAGCACCAGCGGCAGTGAAAGCGGCAAAGGCGCGCGAGTGCCCCACGCTGCCCATCAGGCGCGGTGCCCACCAGCACCCAATGAAAAACCCCAGAAAATGCGCAGACCCCAAGAGGCCGATGGCTTGCTTGTCAAAATCAAGTGCTAGACCGGAGAGAGCATCGAGCGGGCCAACACCGCCAGACGAGAGTTGCAGCAAAATAGCAGACAAAAAGAGAGCGGCAAATGAAAGGAGCAGGCGCATGATGATTGCACCTTAGGCTCTTGTGATGCGCGTCCTATCGGGTATTCGACATCGCGGGTCGTTTTTAGCCCAAGGCGCGCAATTCTGCCTGAATATCCAGAGCGACTTGATCTTCTGCAAGCCCGGGGTAGCCGTCGGCACCAAAACTGCTGCGGCTCAATGTGCCGTTGAGTTTGATGTAGAGAATGGACAGATCATCGGGCTTCGTGCCTGCGGGACGGCTGAGTGCGGCCTGCAGCGTAATGGGTTTCGTGACTCCGCGCAGGGTCAGGTTGCCGTCAATTTCAGCGCCCGCAGAAATACGTCCCTTTGCACCAAGGCGTATTTTTGTGGAGGTAAAGCGTACCGTGGGATGGTTAGCAGCGTCCAGCAGATCTGCGCTCTTTATTGCTTGCGTGATGAAGACCAGCCCAGAGCTGACTTTACGTATGTCTGCGGTCACATCGGCGCTTGAGCGTGTGAGGTTGCGGGTGTCGACCGTGATGTCAGCAGTTGATACAGGCACAGTGCCTGTTTGTGCTGTGCCGCTTGCGGTAAAGACAAAGGCGATTCGCGAACCTGTTGCAACAAGCTCATATGCGCGACGTGTGGCGCGCGCGGGTGACGCACAAAGGGCGAGGCCGCCCGCGATAAAATGCCGTCGCGTCAGGTAGATATGCATAGAAATGTCCCCGATCCTGAGAACAGACCTAGTGTGGCGGAAGGCTTTGTCCCGTCTGTAACATTGTTTTGATCTGTAGGCTTTCGGTATGTGCTGGCCGTTCGATCTCCCAGCTTTTGTGGGGACTGGTCCGCGCGCGCACCCTGTTGAGCCGCCACCGATCCTGACCGCTGATGTGGCGCGGCGCGAGATGCCACCGCGTTTCCACCCCGGCAGCGCCGCCTTGCCCTGGTGTGAGCAGCAGCCCAAGCGGCAGATGCGTACCTGCTTTTCCGCCAGTCTCGGCTGCAAGATGCATCCGACGCACCTGAGTAAGCGTTGGTAATCCGGAAAGATCTGCAATGCTCAATGCCGCAGCCCCCGCACGTAGTACTTCCTCCATGGTCCACAGCAGATCTTCTGTTCGTTTGGGGGTGACGAAAATGATGCGAGCGGGGTCAATCCAGGGACAGAGCCCATCGCTGTTTAGTCGCTCTTGCATCCAGGGTGGTGCAATCCAGAACACCGGGCCATCCAGGCGCGTGGCAAGCCAGATCGCAAAGCTGCGACGGGCGGGGCCGGTGGCTTCATGCACGCGGCCCTGAATCAAACCCATCTCATGCGTGTTGGGTAGAAGGGCGACAGACGGCATACGAGGTGAAGGGCGGCGGGACAGGAGTGGGTGTGCGATCGTCATGCATAAATGATAGAGTGTTCTTTTTTTGTTCTCAATTGTATTTCGTAAAGGTGTCAAAATTTATTGTCGTCACAATACGCATTAAACGGTCTTGCAGTAACCGCATGTCTGGCTACTGTGTTGGGCGACAAAAGAGGGAAAACTACCATGAAAATGAAGCCGTTGGGTCGATCCGGAATCGAAGTAACTGAGCTTTGTCTGGGCTCGATGACCTGGGGCACACAGAATACCGCTGAAGAAGCGCATGAACAGATCGACCGTGCGCTGGACGCTGGTATCAATTTTATCGACACAGCCGAAATGTATCCGGTCAACCCCATCTCTGCCGAAACCACCGGTCGGACAGAACGGATCATTGGCCTCTGGTTGGAGCGGGACATGCGCCGCGAAGACGTTATCCTCGCCACCAAACATTCCGGCGAAGGTATGGCGCATGCGCGCGCAGGGGCCCCGATCAGTTCCCAGACAATTCGCGAGGCGGTGGAGGGGTCGCTGCGCCGGTTACAAACAGATTACATCGACCTCTACCAGTTTCACTGGCCCAACCGTGGCAGCTACATGTTTCGCAAAAATTGGACCTATGATCCGTCAGGGCAGGTGCTGCTGGATACCCAAAACCATATGGAGGACGCGTTGGAGGCGCTCCAGAAAGAGGTCAAACGCGGCACGATACGTGCTTTTGGTCTGAGCAACGAAAGCGCATGGGGCACCACGAAATGGATTGAGGTAGCCGATCGTGTTGGTGGCCCACGGGTTGCGTCGGTACAGAATGAATACTCAATGATGTGCCGTCTTTTTGATACGGATATGGCGGAAATGAGTATCCAGGAGGATGTGCCACTCCTGTCCTTTTCACCACTTGCGGCAGGTCTGTTGACAGGCAAATATCAGGGCGGCGCAGTGCCTGCCGGATCGCGCATGTCACTGAACGACACCCTTGGTGGGCGTACGACGAAACGCGCTTTTGAGGCGGTGGATGCCTATATCGCAATCGCGGCTAAACACGAACTCGATCCGACGCAAATGGCTCTGGCCTGGTGCAAGACACGCCCCTTCATGGGATCAATTATTTTTGGTGCGACCACGATGGAGCAGCTTGAGGTCTGTCTTGGAGCATGTGATCTTGAGCTCGCGCCTGAAGTTGTCGCAGAAATCAACGCGGCGCATCGCGCGCATCCGATGCCGTATTAGGCGGAGAGACGTGGTTTTATTGCCTCTAGGCTTTCCCTGAGAATCATAGCTGCCCACTGCGGCGGGCGAGGGCGCGACTGATACAACGGGAGAATTTTGATGCCACTTTCAATGAACCATGACGTGTTTATTACCTGTGCTGTAACTGGATCAGGTGGCACGCAGGATCGCAGCCCGCATGTGCCCCGTGCACCCAAGGAGATTGCAGAAAGTGCCATTGCTGCGGCCAAGGCAGGCGCAGCAATTGTGCATTGCCACGTACGCGATCCCGATACAGGCGCGCCAAGCCGTGATCTTGGTTATTACCGAGAAGTCACCGATCGAATTCGCGACGCAGATGTCGATGTGGTGCTCAACTTGACCGCAGGCATGGGGGGCGACATGGTATTTGGTGGCCCGGATGTACCTTTGCCTTTGTCCGAGGCGGGAACAGACATGGTTGGGGCCGCAGAGCGTGTGGCACATGTGGCGCAATGCCTGCCTGAAATCTGCACGCTTGATTGTGGCACAATGAACTTTGCTGAAGCAGATTACGTGATGACCAATACACCTGGTATGCTGACGGCTATGGGACACATGATGACAGATCTCGGTGTCAAACCCGAGATCGAAGCCTTTGACACGGGTCATCTCTGGTACGCAAAACAGCTTGTCGCGGATGGTGTGTTGGAAAGCCCTGCGTTAGTGCAACTCTGCATGGGTGTGCCATGGGGCGCACCGGATGATCTCAATACTTTCATGGCGATGGTGAACAACGTGCCAGATGATTGGACGTTCTCTGCATTTGGGTTGGGGCGCAACCAAATGGCCTATGTTGCTGCTGCGGTTCTTGCCGGGGGCAATGTACGCGTTGGGCTTGAAGACAATCTCTGGCTCGAGAAAGGTGTTCTTGCGGAGAACTGGCAGTTGGTGGAACGTGCCCAGTCACTCATTGAGAACATGGGCGCGCGTGTCATCGATGCCAAAGATGTACGTGCCAAATTGGGGCTTCAAAAACATGCACCCCAAAGATGATTCCTGAAAGTTTGGGACGTCTTGCCGCAGGTTTTTGCTGTATATTAGCTGCTTGTGCGCCAAGCGGCGAAGGCATTTTCCGTGATGAAACTGTGCCGATGGGCGCATCAAGCCGATTTGATGCAACGTCCTTTGCCGGAACGTGGCAGATCGTCGAAGCGTTCACCCCAGTGTCGAGCGACGAAATCCAGATCCTGGCAGCAGGCGAGACCGGAGACATAACGCTCTTGGGGGCAGCAGAGATCCGTGGAACATACCGTCAAGGTGTGCCGGGTGAGCTCATTCCAATTGGTGGTACGCAAGATCGTTTGATCGTTATGTGGGTGGATGAGGATGTGGAGACGGCCGTCATTGGCTTGGTATCAGGACGTTTTGGCGCTCTTATTGACCGGGACGGAAATGTACCACGTGACCGGGCGGCTGCGGCCATAGATGTATTTGAATTTTTCGGCTGGACTGTCAGCGCGTTGCAAGGGTTTGAGAAATGACAAAAATGGCGGCGATTATTGGTGGGGGTGTGATCGGGGGCGGTTGGGCTGCAAGGTTCCTTTTGAATGGTTGGGATGTGCAGATTTTTGATCCGGACCCAGAGGCGGAGCGGAAGATTTTGGAAGTGCTGGAAAATGCCCGCCGCAGCCTTCCAGGCCTTTCGGGGGTGGCGCTTCCGGCCGAGGGTGATTTGCGTTTTTGCGACACGATTGGGCAGGCTGTCGAGGGCGCAACCTGGGTACAGGAAAGCGTTCCCGAACGTCTGGACATCAAGCATAAAACCTTCGCGGAGGTGCAAGCGGCCTGCAGTGCGCAGGCGGTCATTGGATCTTCAACTTCCGGTTTCAAACCGTCGCAGTTGCAAGAAGGGGCGGCACGTCCAGAACAGATCATGGTGTGCCATCCTTTCAATCCTGTGTACCTTTTGCCATTGATCGAAGTCGTTACGACGCCTGTTACCGACGCAGATATTTTGGCACGGGCAAAGTCCACTCTTGTGGTGCTTGGCATGTACCCGCTGCATTTGAAGAAAGAAATCGATGCGCATGTGGCGGATCGTTTTCTTGAAGCAGTCTGGCGTGAGGCGCTTTGGCTGATCAAAGATGGGATTGCGACGACCGAGGAAATCGACAATGCAATCCGTTATGGTTTTGGGATCCGCTGGGCGCAGATGGGGTTGTTCGAGACATATCGTGTGGCGGGGGGGGAAGCGGGCATGAAGCATTTCATGGCGCAATTCGGACCTGCGCTGAAATGGCCATGGACCAAGCTGATGGATGTGCCGAATTTGGATGATGCTCTGATCGATATGATTGCGAGGCAATCGGATGAGCAATCGGATGCGTATTCCATTCGCGAACTTGAACGGATTCGGGACAATAATCTTGTCGCCATGATGCGCGCTCTCAAAGGGCAGGATTGGGGGGCTGGTGCGCTTTTAAAGAGCCACGATACGCGGCTGATGGTGGGAACGCCACTCGCGGCGCGCGCTGTGGACATTGAGGATCCGTCGAAACCCGTTTTGACAGTGGACAGGAGTGTTCCGCTCGATTGGACGGATTACAATGGGCACATGAACGAGGCCAAATACTTGCAGGCCTTTGCGGATGCCACGGATCGTTTTATGGAAGTTATCGGTTGTGATGCGGCCTACATTGCGACAGGCGGGAGTTATTTCACGGCTGAAACGCACATCCGTCATATCGACGAGGTTCATGCTGGAATGCGTATTACCATTCAGACAAGTGTGCTGGGAGGGGGGGGAAAAAAGATGCACCTTTGGCACGCGATGTATGCGGGCGAGGTGCTGATTGCGACAGGAGAGCATTTTTTGCTGCACGTCAGTCTAACGACCCGCAAGCCCATTGACGCAAGCCCGGCGATTGATGCAGCGTTACAGCGTTTTGTAACCGCGCAAGCTGGCCTGCCGCGGCCGGACGGGGCAGGGCGTGGCGTGGCGTAGGCACGCCGCGCTGACGTTGAAATTAAAGGAAAACGTGATCCAGTGGGGCGCGCTAACGCGCGCATTTCATGTTTTGTTTGGTGCATTCGCTCTGGTCTTGCCTCTCTTGATCAGGCATGTCGCAGAATGACTATCTGGACACCAGAATTGTGGATCTTGTTGTCTTTCGCGGCGGCGGGGTTCCAAACCTTGCGTTTCATGCTGCAAAAGGTGTTGTCGGTACGGCAACTCACGCCCATCGGTGCGACATTTGCAAGGTTTGTATATTCTGCGCCGATCGTTGTATGCGCACTGATGGTGTACCTCTTCCTGACTGGGCAAACCGTCGCTTTGCCTTCGACTGCTTTTTGGGCTTATGCGGCGACAGGCGGAATCGCGCAGATTGTGGCCACGGTCTTTGTGGTCACCCTGTTCAAGTCGCGCAATTTTGCTGTCGGTGTGACCTTGATGAAGACAGAAGTACTTCTCTCTGTCCTCGTCGGGCTTTTGTTTTTGGGCGAAGGCGTGGGGGGGATTGCATTTGCGGCTATTCTCCTTGGGTTGGCTGGCGTTCTCCTATTGTCACGATCTCCTGAGACTGTGCATTGGCAATGGTCGGAACTGGCTAATCGCAGTGTTGGTTTGGGTCTTGGTTCAGGTCTTTTATTTGCGGTGTCTGCGGTATCTTACCGTGGCGCTTCGCTTGAAGTTTTGTCACAGGACGCGATCGTGCGCGCAGGTTTTACGCTGGCTGTGGTTACGTCTATGCAAATGATCGGCATGGCAATTTGGCTCCGGGTAAGGGATGCCGCTCAGTTGGGCGCGGTCTGGGAGGCGCGGCGCACGGCCGTCTGGATTGGGTTATTGTCGCTTGCTGGATCTTTTTGCTGGTTTTTGGCCTTCAGTTTACAGGTGGCTGCTTATGTCAAAGCTGTGGGACAGGTTGAGCTGATCTTTAGCCTCATTGTGTCTGTTCTGGTGTTTGGCGAACGGAGCACGGCGCGTGAACTGGCTGGCATGGCGATCTTGAGTTTGTCGATTCTGACGCTTGTGGTGACGCAGTAGGGTCACAGTGTCAGTTTGCGACTTGCGCTGCCTTCAGGCGGAGGAAAAGGCTTTCTTCGTCGTCGTTCTTAAAAAAGGGGACACTTCGTGGGGGGGTTAGGTCTGTAAGGCGTGCTGAGATTTCGGCCAATACCACTTCGGTGATGAAGGGCATGTCGAAGCTGCGTGTTGAGGAAAGGTCCACCCACTGTAAATGTGATAGTTCATCGGAGGCTGCGGAAAAGTCATCGGGATCGCTTGCAAGGGTGTTGGCGTCGACGAGAAAAAACCGCGCATCAAAACGGCGGGGGCGTCCCGGAGGTGTGATGGCGCGAAACACGAATTGCAGGGCAGAGGCGTCAGGCATGTGGCCGGTTTCTGCAAAGCTCTCCCAATCTGGCGGCAGTGTTTTGGACCAGGGCGCCCGCGTGCCTAGAATCTGTCCCGTTTCTTCCCAAAGCTCCCGGATGGCTGATACTGCTAGTGCCTGTGCAAGGTCTGTCGCTGTGTTCTGCCGCAGCCGGTTTGCGCATACGTCGGGAAGTGGTGCCACGAGAGGAACGCTGGCGTCGCCGGAATCAACAGCGCCTCCGGGAAAGACGAACTTATTCGGCATGAAAGCCGCGTTGGCCCCGCGTTGACCCATTAAAACGCGGGGCTGCGTAAAGCGATCGCGCACAACGATCACGGTAGCGGCGTCGCGCACGGCGGTTTTGTCAATTACTTGGTTCACGCTGTTGGCTCAGCCTCGGTGTTCTGGGTAGGCGCTGTCAGCTCTGATTGCCAAAGCCGCCCATTCGGCGTGCCCATTGATAACCTACCATTGCACCCTTCAATCTGGGCAGAAGGTACAGTGACAGGCCAACACAGCCAACTGCGAAAATTGTAAACAGGGTCAATGGTTCCGGCCGCCAGGTGACAAATACCAAATGCAGTAGCGGGGCCATAAGGTGCCCTACGAAAAGGATCGTCAAATACGCCGGGCCATCGTCTGCGCGGTGGTGAAAGAGCTCTTCGTGACAAACAGGGCAAACATCTTGCACTTTCAGGTAGGACTTTAGGAGCGGACCGCTGCCACAGTGCGGACATTTTCGCCGCCAACCGCGCAGCATGGAGCGCCGCGTGTCTCTCTCTTCGAGATCGACATGCGATGGGACGGTTTCGATCTGGTCGTTTGGCAGACTGCTCATGTCTTTCACGGTGTGCGCCTTTTGCCTTGTTCTGCTCAGTGATGCGCCTTCGATGCGGCAAATGAAAGGCGGCGCCGGGTCGCTGCGGCGGGATGTCGCGACATTTTTAGATTTTTAGCGACGGAAATCAGTGCGACGCACGTTTTAAGAAATGACTGGCGCAAAAATCAGCGTCAGGCGGTAAAAAGAAATCAGGAGAAAATACATGAAACGACTCACTTTTGCTGCAGGTATCGCTGTTTGTGCCGTTGCGCTTGCTTCAACCGTAGCGGTTGCCAAGCAACGACCAGGACACGGTGGAGAGCCAATCCAGTTTGAAAAATTGGACGAAAATGGAGACGGTCAGATCACCCGCGCGGAAATGGAGGCCATGCGCGCCAACCGCTTCACGCGGGCGGATGCAAATGGAGATGGCGATATCAGCCTTGAAGAGATGCAGGAACTTGGGGCAGAGCGCGCACGCGCCCACGCCACGCGTATCATGGAGCGTCTGGATCGCAACGATGATGGCGTGCTCTCCGCTGACGAAATGCCGTCAGGTGATCGTGCAAGCCGTCGCTTTGATCGTGTTGATGCAGACGAAGATGGCGTGATTTCCAAGGTTGAATTCGATGCCGCGCAGGATCGTATCGCCAAGCGTCGGCCCAAGGCAGACTAAAGAGCAATCGGTGCTGAATATGACTTCCCTGCACGAAGGTAGATCTGGATGTGGCGCATGGTGTCGCAACCTTAGATCGGGAGATGTCATTTGACGCCATTGCAGGATGTTGACGACGGAACCCTGCTGCAACTTTATGCAGCGGGGGACAAGGAGGCCGCTGCTGCTTTGACGGCGCGCCTTCTGCCTGCCGTATTTCATCACGCGCGGCGTTTGCTCGGAGATGCAACCGAGGCGGAAGATGTGGCGCAAGACGCAATGTTGCGCCTTTGGCGGATTGCGCCGGATTGGGAGCAGGGGCAGGCCAAGGTGTCGACCTGGCTTTATCAGGTGACAGCCAATCTGTGCACGGATCGGTTGCGCAAGCGACGCAGTGTGGGGTTGGACGAGATCGCCGAGCCTTTGGACGATACACCCGGTGCGGAAGATCTGTTGCAGACGCAATCGCGCGACGTCGCTCTGCGGGACGCCTTGTCACAACTGCCGGATCGGCAACGGCAGGCGGTTGTCTTGCGGCACCTCGACGAGCTTTCAAATCCGCGCATTGCAGAGATCATGAACATTACACCTAGGGCGGTTGAAAGCTTGACCGCCCGTGGGAAACGCGCTTTGGCTGCACTCTTGTTTGGCCGCCGCGCAGAGCTGGGATACGATGATGACACAGAATGAGCACAGTGATCTTGATGCGGTAGAGCGATTGTTATCTCGCGCACGCGGGGCAGACGATGGTGTTCCGCGTGCGTTGAGCGCACGTATTTTAGCCGATGCACTGCGAGAGCAACCAGTACCCGCACCCATACATAAAAAGGCGCACGTCTGGCAAAACTGGTTTGGTGAATTTGGAGGTTGGCCTGCCTTTAGCGGTCTGGTTGCCGCGAGCTGTGTCGGTTTCTGGATCGGAATCAGCCCCCCAGAAGGGATTGGTGATCCGTCAGCCTGGCTTCTGGATGACACATCCGCAACGTATGATGACGCAGCCGAACTGTCTGGTTTCGGCTGGGATCTTCAGGAGGGATAGAAAATGCAGGACCTCGAAAACAAGCAACTGGTGCGGCGCAGGCCCTGGATCAAAATCCTGCTGGGGCTTTCGTTAGCGCTGAACATTGCATTCCTGAGTTTTGTCGGCGGTGCTTTTCTGCGTTCAGGCGGAGGACCGGGGCGTGCACCGGCGCCAAGCCTTGGAGCTTTTGGGGCACCTTACATGATGGCCTTGCCTCGCGAAGACCGGCGCGATGTGCTGCGCGACTTGCGATCTTCTCCCGAAGGGTTGCCCAATCGAAAAGAGCGGCGTGAAATATTTCAGGAGGTTTTGTTGAGCTTGCGTGCCACGCCCTTCGACGTAGAGGCACTGCGCCAAGTTGTTACGGAACAAGCCGGAGTGTCGGTACGTGTTCAGCGCCGCGCGCAAGACGTGTGGATCGATAAAGTCGCCGAGATGTCGGAAACGGAGCGCCGCGACTATGCTAGTACGCTCGAAGATCTGCTGAAACGCGGACCAAAACGTCGATGAAAGCTGGTTTTATGCTGCGGGGCGTACGAGATTGACCTGGTTGCGGCCCTGCAACTTCGCTTCGTAAAGGGCTTTGTCCGCAGCATCGAGCAGCTTGTTGGCGTCGTCGGGAACGCCTGGTTGACCACGCATCTTGTTCGTGCCGCCCATGGTAACACCTATTGATATCGTCACATCGATGATGTCATGCGCGCCGGGTATGCTAAAACCCTCACCGCCGATTTTGCGACACAGGCGACTGGCAGCCACGCGTGCTTCGCTGAAGGGGGTTGCGGGCATCACAATGAGGAACTCCTCTCCACCAATGCGCGCCAATAGATCCACGCCGCGCAGGTTTTCCCGCAGCCGTCGCGCGGCCTCGACCAAGACAGCATCACCCGACGCGTGCCCGTATGCATCATTGATCTGTTTGAAGTGATCGAGATCGGCAACCATGACGGCGAAACTGCGTCCTGTAGCAGCTGCATGTTCGGCCACGCGGACCAGATGCGGCATCGCATATCGACGGTTGTGCAATCCGGTTAGCGGGTCAGAGACGGCTGCTTTCAAGCCGGTGCGCACGGTAGCGCGCAGTTGATCCGCAATTCGCTTACGGCGCATCAGCGCTTTGACACGCAGAACCAACTCGTCTTGAGCGAAACCATTTGTCATCAGATCGTCCGCGCCCAGATCCAGTGCGTACGCCCCGAGCCCTGGGTCAGGTTTGCGCTGAACGACCAATATCCCGGCGTGCCGCGTGATCGCTGTGGCGCGGACCGCTGCCAGTAACCGCAAGATTTCGCCGCTCAATTTGTCACCATCTTCAAGAACGAGGATAAAGACGTCTGGTACTTTGCCCGGCGCAAGGTCACGCAGGGCTGTTTCTGGTGATGAATAGGTGAGGGATGATCGCAAATGGGGACGCAGGTTCTGGATCCAGTTTTGCGCAACCTTGTTGTCGGCACTGACGATGACAGAACGACCGGGGGGTCCAAAATCTGTCGATTGTTCCGCAAATCCAAGGGCTCTAGAGGTATCGTCACGCATTTGCCATTCCGCCGCTGTGTTATGTGCTCTGATGAGGCTTCTCACGCGAGCGAGCAAAAGCGTGTCATCAATCGGTTTCAACATGACGTCTTGGACGCCAGCTTCTAGAGCGTGCAAACGGCTTTCCTCATCAGGGCGGCCGGCGACGACCATCATCGGGATGGCGCGGGTTTGCGGATTCCTTTGCAGTCGTTGGCACAGATGTCCGGCATCGCTGTCGGGAAGTGCCATGGCCGAGATAATCAGGTCGGGTGCGTGTCTCAACGCTGCCACACAAGCTTCATCTGCAGTCGAGGCTTGAAGGACCTCGTAGAACGCAGAAGCAAGCTTTACTTTTAAAACAATGCGATTGGTCGAAATCGCGTCTACAATCAGAATCTTGCCTTGCACGCGGTTTGCGTCCTTATCCAAGGGTGTTAACTGGTTATCGACATTGCCTCAATATTGGTTAACAAAGCGTTTCGAAATTTCTTAAATTCGAGGATGTACATGCCCTATACGCAAGACTCCGCCGAAACACTGGGGCTCAAGGTTCTGGGGTGGTTGGCTGCAAACGAAGAGCTCTTGCCTGTGTTTCAGAACGCGTCAGGAGTTTCTGAGGCTGATATCCGTGCAAACGCTGGAGATGCCCAATTCCTTGGTGCAGTGCTGGACTTTGTTATGATGGATGACGCCTGGGTTGTGGGCTGTTGCGAAGCATTGTCTGTGCCTAATACCAGTATATTCGAAGCACGCCAGGCACTGCCGGGTGGTGAGCAGGTGAATTGGACATGAACAAAATACGTGGCATCCTTTTCGACAAAGACGGCACGCTTTTTGATTTTTCGGCGACCTGGGTTTCGTGGGCGGATCGATTCCTGAACCGCATTGCGGATGATGCCGCTCAGGCGGTTAAGCTGGGGCAGGCAATTGGCTTTGATGTCAAAACGCGTTGTTTCCAACGGGACAGCATCGCCATTGCAGGAACGCCAATGGACATCGTTGATGCCCTGGCTCCGTTGATTGATACAATGGGCTATGCAGATTTGCTTGATGCCATAAATGCGGAAGCTGCCGTCGCGCCGCAGGCGGAACCGGTGCCATTGAGACCTTTCCTGATGGATCTTGCCGCGCGTGGGATGAAACTTGGAGTTGTGACCAATGATGCCGAAGCGCCAGCCCGTGCGCATCTTGATGCGGCGGATGCGACGACGTGTTTTGACTTTATCGCTGGCTCAGACAGTGGTTTTGGCGCGAAACCTGCGCCAGGACAATTGCGCGCCTTCGCGACTGCAATGGATCTGGCGCCACAAGAAATCCTGATGGTTGGAGACAGCCTGCATGACCTGTTTGCAGCCCATGCTGCAGGCATGAAGGCCGTCGGTGTATTGACGGGGATGGCGTCGTCGGCGGAACTGGCGCCTCATGCGTTGGTCGTGTTGCGAGATATCGGAAAGCTCCCGGATTGGCTCGCTGAACAGAACCTTTTGCCCGATTAACAAAAGCGACTTAACAGGTCGCGAACGGAACGGCGATCGCGCCATCACTCTGTCCTTCTTGTACGTACCTGATTGCAGGGAGGGACCAGATCCATGAATGATGGGCCAGTGAAACGTAGATCTCGTACCGGGGGGCGCTCTGGTGCTGCGCGCCGCAGAGGCACAGCCGTGATCGAGCAGATGCCTTGGAACCCGCCAATCAATCGCGATCGGCCGACAGAACCACTTTCGCCTGAAGGGGTAGACGCGATTCATGACGGGGCCATGCGCATCCTGGAAGAAGTCGGAATTGCATTTCTGAACCCGGAAGCCTGCGACATTCTTAAAAAGGCCGGTTGCAAGGTCGAAGGTGAAAACGTCCGCATGGGGCGCGACTTTGTCATGGAGTGGGTGGCCAAAGCGCCATCCCAGTTTACACTAACACCGCGCAACCCGGATCGACAGATCACGGTTGGCGGGCGCCATTTGCTCTTTGGGAACGTGTCGTCACCTCCAAATTACTGGGATCTGTCGCTGGGCACAAAGACGCCTGGAACCCGCGAGCAATGCCAAAATTTGCTGAAGCTCACACAGTATTTCAACTGCATACACTTTGCGGGTGGTTACCCGGTAGAACCGGTCGATCTGCATGCCTCCGTGCGTCATCTCGATGTTTTGTTCGACAAATTGACGCTGACGGACAAAGTGATGCATGCCTATTCGCTAGGCCGGGAGCGTGTCGAGGACGTCATGGAAATGGTGCGGATATCACAAGGTCTCAGCCATGAGGCCTTTGATGCAAGTCCCCGCATGTATACCAATATCAATTCAACCTCGCCGCTTAAGCACGACTACCCCATGCTTGATGGTTGGATGCGACTGGCCCGGCGCGGGCAGGGGTTGGTTGTGACGCCCTTTACGCTTGCAGGGGCCATGGCTCCGGTGACCATGGCGGGCGCTGTGGCGCAATCTTTGGCCGAAGCGCTTTGCGCAGTTGTTTTGGCGCAGATTATTCGACCCGGTGCGCCCGTCGCCATAGGAACCTTCACCTCGAATGTTGATATGAAAACAGGCGCACCCGCATTCGGCACGCCTGAATACATGCGCGCAACGCAAATGACCGGGCAACTATGTCGCTTTTACAGTCTGCCCATGCGCTCCTCGGGCGTATGTGCCGCAAATGTGCCCGACGGGCAGGCCATATGGGAAACATCCAACAGTCTGTGGGCGGCTGTTCAGTCCGGCACCAACATGGTTTATCATGCCGCCGGTTGGTTGGAAGGTGGATTGATCGCAAGCCCTGAAAAATTCATCATGGACTGTGAAATATTACAGCAAATTCAAAGATATATGGAGCCAGAAGTTGTCGCTACCGGTCCCGATGAAATCGCGCTCGATGCCATAAAATCAGTTGGTAATGCGGGGCATTTCTTTGGCATTCAACACACACAGGACAGGTATACGACTGCTTTTTATCAGCCTTTCCTGAGTGACTGGAAAAACTATGAGGGATGGGAAGCTGCAGGCGCTGTTTGGACGCCTGAGCGTGCACATGTGATGTTCAAAGAAATCATTGCCAGTTTTGAAGCTCCCAAAATGGATATTGCCATTCGCGAAGAGCTCGCAGATTTCGTGGCCCGCCGTAAGGTGGAGGGAGGCGCGCCCACGGACTTTTGACCCAATGTGACGCATTTTACTCAATTGGTTTTTAGCCATTGTGCAAATGTTAACGGCTTTTACGCGATGATATCTCCAGGTAACGAGAGCAATTTGCGATGCATGGGCTGATTAACAGAGGCATACAGCGCTTTGTCATCGATAGCTACGGCGAAGCGAAATGGCATGCGACGGTGAAACGAGCGGGCCTTGGCTTTACCGAGTTCGAGGCAATGTGGACATATGATGACGCCGTAACGCCTGCGGTGCTTGAGGCTGTGTGCGATGTTTTAGACCGTTCCCTCGAAGAATTACTCGAAGATATCGGGACATATCTTGTGTCCCATCCGAATGTTGAAGCATTGCGACGACTATTGCGCTTTGGTGGCGTGACTTTTGAGGAGTTTCTCTATTCCCTTGATGATCTGAGAGACCGCACACGTCTGGCCGTGTCTAATCTGGAAATACCCCGCTTGGAGTTGGTCGAACACAACCCGGAACAGTTCAGTCTGCATTGCTACAGTGAACAGTATGGATGGGGGTATTTGTTTGCTGGTGTTCTTAGGGCGATGGCAGACGATTACGGCGCGCTCGCTTTTCTTGAGCATAAAGGTGCGACGGAGGGTCACGAAATAATTGAAATTCGTCTGCTTGAAACGGCTTTCGCAGAGGGGCGTGATTTCGCGCTGGGGGCGCGCACCGCATGAGTGAGGGTATGTGCGTTCAAATGTTGGATGTTCTTTGTCCGATGCATGTTGTTTTCGGTCGAGATGGGACCATTCTGCATGCAGGACCTACGATTCAAAAAATCTATCCTCATGGATTGGCTGAGCGCATGTTTCTTGATGTATTTGAGATTAAAAGGCCCCGTGAAATCAATACTATGGACGCGATTGAGGACCGATCAGGCACACGCATGAATTTGCGGTTTCGAGATCCACCACACCGCCAGCTGCAGGGGGTCGCAATGCCGGGTCCAGAAGCAGACCAGATGGTTGTGAATCTGTCTTTTGGAATTTACATTGTCGATGCTGTGCGCGAATTGAATCTAACAGCTGCGGACTTTGCACCTACTGATCTCGCCGTAGAAATGTTATATCTCGTCGAAGCAAAGTCGGCAGCGATGGAGGCCTCCAGGCAGCTAAATGAAAGACTCCAATCCGCACGTGTAGAAGCGGAAGAGCAAGCGCTTACCGATACGCTGACAGGTTTAAAAAACCGTCGCGCCATGGATCAGGAACTTGCTTCCGCCATTGCTTCGCTTGAACCGTTTTCGCTGTTGCATGCGGATCTGGATTTTTTCAAGGCGGTGAACGACACCTTGGGTCATGCGGCCGGTGATCATGTTTTGCAAGAAGTGGCGAGGATCATGATGGATGAAACGCGGCAGGCGGATTCTGTGGCCCGCGTCGGTGGTGATGAGTTTGTCATTCTGTTGAGAGGCGTTGAGGATTCTGAGATCGTCGATCGCATCGCGTATCGGATCATCGAGAAGTTACAGACACCCATTCCATTTGAGGACGAGATTTGCCGTATTTCCGGCAGCTTTGGCACGGTGGTCGCCAGCGACTATGATGATCCAACACCAGATCAGATGCTCGGGGACGCGGATGCCGCTCTCTACGCGGCCAAACATGCGGGTCGCGGCTGTCACATGTTCTTTGTACCGCACATGCGCGAGACTTCGAAAATTGCTTGATGCCGGCGCATGACCTAAGGGCAGGCACGGGTCTTGCGAGGCAATGCTCTTTCAGGCGTCACGTGTTTTCGTTCCAATGGACTTGACCCATTCGCGCAAAGTCTGCAGCAAGACATAGAGCACCGGCACAATGATCACGCCAAGGATCGTAGCCGCCAACATGCCCCCAAAAACAGCGATGCCGATTGCCTTCTGGCTTGCTGCGCCGGCTCCAGAGGCAATCAACAAAGGTACGACGCCGAGTAGGAATGAGAGCGCGGTCATCATCACCGCACGAAACCGCTGGCGGGCAGCTTCCAGAGCAGCATCTTTTATGCTGGCCCCTTTTGTCCTTTGTTCCATGGCAAATTCAACGATCAGGATCGCGTTCTTTGACGCGAGACCGATCAGCATGATCATTCCGATTTGTGTGTAAAGATTGACGTCACCGGCGGTGATTAAAACGGCCGCCAATGCGCCAAACAAGGCGACGGTCACCGAGAGGAGAATACCCAGTGGCATGGTCCAGCTTTCGTATTGCGCGACCAAGAACAGGTAGCCAAAAACCACGGCTGCCAGAAGCACAAAGACCACTGTATTGCCAGCTGCTTGCTGTTGTTGTGCTGTACCGGTCCATTCATAGGCATAGCCGGGGGGCAGAGCGGTACGCGTTTCCTCCTGAAGCACGGAAATGGCATCGCCCGTGGAGTATCCCGGTGCAGGCACAGCAGTAACGGTTGCCGCCCGAAACAGGTTATAGCGGTTCAACAAAACCGGCCCCAGTATTTTTTCAACGTCAATCAGCGTGGCCAGTGGCGCCATGACTCCGTCATTGGTCCGCACATGCAATCGCCCGATGTCTTCTACCGTATCGCGGTACTCCGCATCGGCTTGGATCATCACGCGGTACACTTTGCCAAAAAGGTTCAAGTCGTTCACATAAATGGACCCAAGGTGCGCTTGAAGTGCAAGGAAAACGTCATCGACTGGCACACCGAGGGTGCGCGCTTTCTCGCGATCCAGATCAACAAACAGCTTTGGGACGTTGGCACTGAAACTTGTATAGGCTTGCGCAATTTCGGGGCGTTGGTTCGCTGCATAGACCAGCGAGTTAACAGCCGCGGCAAGATCGCCTGCAACACCTCCGCCAGTTTGCTGCACTTTCATTTCTACGCCTGCGCTGACACCCAGGCCAGTGATCGGGGGGGGATTGAAGGCGACGACTTTGGCTGAAACTTCTTGCGCGGCGAGCCCGTAAATCTGAGACAGAATTGCGTTGGCGGAAAGTTGAGGATCTTGGCGATCCGACCAATTGTCTAGGTTGACGATGATCATCGCGCCATTGGATCCGGATCCATTCAGCAAGCTGTATCCGTTTACTTGGACAGTACTGGCCACGCCTGGCAGTGCGCGCAGTTGTGTGTTCAGGCGTTCCGATACGACTTCGGTGCGTTGCACCGTCGCGGCATCTGGTAATTGGACATCGACAAAGAGATAGCCGTTGTCTTCTAGCGGTAAAAACCCCTTGGGCAAGGACGACATCAGGGAACTGGAGCCAAATCCAAGGGCAATGAGGATGGCAAGCCCGATGATCGGCAATCGGATAAAGCGCCCGACGATGGATGCGTAGCCGTCTCGCATGCCACCAATCACTTTCTCAAAGGCGGCCAACAGACCTCTTGGCGGACCAGAACGGGCCTTGAGGACGAGTGCACAAAGTGCAGGCGACAACGTCAGAGCATTCACTGACGAGATTACGACGGCGACTGATATTGTCACCGCAAACTGTGAAAACAGTTCTCCTGAAATCCCCGGCATAAAGGTGACAGGTACAAATACCGCAAGCAGAACCAGCGTTGTGGCGATGACTGGCGTGGTGATTTGTTGCATGGCTTTTGCCGTGGCTTCTGGTGGGCTGAGGCCCTCATCAGCGATAATCCGTTCCACGTTTTCGACGACAATAATGGCGTCATCCACCACGATGCCGATGGCCAACACCAACGCAAAGAGTGAAATTGTGTTCAGCGTCATGCCAAGGAGCAGCAGAAATGCAAAGGTGCCGATCAATGACACCGGGATGGCGACGGCGGGGATCAAGGTCGCACGAGCGCTGCCCAGAAACATGAAAACGACGGAAATCACCAATATGAAGGTCATAATGAGCGTGGAGACGACATCATTCAGCGATTGTTCTACAAAATCGGTGCTGTCGAAGGGCACTTCATAGGTGACATCTTCTGGAAAAGCATTCGACAGGCGTTCCAGTTCCGCATAGACACCCGCTGCCACAGCGAGTGCGTTTTCACCGGGAGCTTGATACACTGCGAGAACGGTCGCAGGCTGGCCTTCATATCGACCCGAAACGCCATAATAGCTTGCGCCAAGTTCAATGCGGGCGATGTCACCCAGGCGCAGCACGCTGCCAGAATCTCCAGTACGCACAATGATGTTCTCGAATTCAGTTGTCGTACTCAGCCGTCCTTGCGCGGTCACGGAATACTGGAACTGCTGTCCTTCAGGCGCGGGCGGCGCACCGATTTGACCTGCCGATACAGTGACGTTTTGCTCTTGGATAGCGGCGATCACATCTGCCTCGGTCACGCCCAACCCCGTCATCCGGTCCGGATCCATCCAAATGCGCATGGCATAGGCAAAATCAGTCAGAACCTCTGCCTTGCCCACGCCCGGTACCCGTGCCAACGCATCTTTCAGGTTGATCGAGGCATAGTTTGACAGAAATACCTCGTCATAGGTGCCCTCAGGGGAAAAGAGCGTGGCAACGAGCAGCATACTGGTCGATGATTTCTCTGTCACAACACCGGTGGCGGTGACTTCGGAAGGCAGTCCGCTTGTGGCTTGAGCGACGCGGTTTTGCACGTTCACGGTCGCAATTGTGGGGTCGGTGCCGACGCCAAAGGTGACTGAAAGCGTATATGACCCGGTGTCGCTGCTATCAGACGACATATAGATCATGTCCTCTACACCGTTAACTTCGGCTTCAATCGGGGCTGCGACGGTTGCTTCTACGGTTTCTGCATTTGCACCTGTGTAAGTGGCGGACACATTGACCACCGGGGGCGTGATATTGGGGAACTGTTCAACCGGAATGACCGAATAGGCAATCAGCCCCATCAACGTCAGCACGGTCGAGATAACGACAGCCATTTTCGGTCGTGTGATAAATACGGTAGACAGCATGGATCAGTTTCCCTCGCCTGTGCCAGCAAGGATCGCATCCACAGCCACGCCTGGACGCACACGCTGGAGCCCTTCCACGATCACGCTTTCGCCATCCCGCAGCCCGTCACTGACGACGACTGCCGTCTCGGCTTGCGGACCAAGCGTGACATAGCGCTGTTCTACCAAGGCCTGGTCGGTAACAACCAGCACAAAGTCACCTCGTTGGTCGCGCTGGATGGCATTTTGCGGGATCAGTACACTGAGCGTCGGTTCAAGTGCTTCGATTACAACGGTGAGAAAACCGCCGTCTAGAATGATGCGGCGTGCGTTCTGGAACTCGGCACGCAAAGAAATTGTGCCGGTTGAAGGGTCGATCCGGTTGTCCAGAAATACTACCTTGCCCTGTTCCTCAAGCAAAGTGCCGTCGGGCAATTGGATGAACACGTTCGGCGAATTACTATTCCCGATCAGCTCGTCGATACCCTTGTCCAAACGCTCCAAAACAGAAAAAAGCTGAGGTTCCGAGAGAGAAAAGGTGACATACATCGGCGTGTCTTGCACCAGAGTGGCCAGCGCACCGGAGGACGGGCCGACCAGTGCGCCGAGACTGACGTTCGTCCGGCCTATTCGTCCGTCAAAAGGCGCTTTTATGACTGTGCGGTCCAGGTTCAGGCGTGCCTCGTCAAGATCGGCTTGCGCCGCTGCAAAGTCAGCACGTGCAACCGCAGCATTTGCCTGTGCGATATCAAGCTCGGACTCTGCAATCGCTTCGCGGCGCAGCAATTCTGTTTTTCGCAAAAGTTCGATTTCGGCCAGTTTTTCATTTGCTTTTGCACGCTCAACAGCCGCCTCTTTTGCTGCAACTTCCGCTTCATACGTGTCGGGTTCGATGTGAAAAATTACATCTCCAGCCTGAACTGCGGCGCCATCATCAACGACAATTTCTGTAATGATCCCGGTGACGCGTGCGACCAGATCTGTCTTTGCTGATGCCTCTCCGCGCCCGACAAAGGTCGTCTCCCGGATCAACTCTTTGCTATAGGCTGCTGCAATTGTCACTTTCGGCGGCGGCGAGTCTTGTTGCGCATGTGCGGGTACATACAGCAGGATCCAGAGCGCAATCATGGTCTGCCCCAAGCCGTTGCATGAAAAGACACGTTTCATAGTTTTTTCAGTCATCATCATATCCGTTCACCTTCCACGCTTCAGGTGCAGTCTGTGCGGATTAGCCAGACGAGGCAAGCGGGGAGGGCGGTAAAATGCAACCTTGTGGAGATTTCTTTTGGCTTAAAACTCTCCTCAAGGATGCGCCGCGATCTTTCCTTTGATCGATGTACGAAACCTTCAGATGTACGCCGTCAAAAGGCATTTCTGTATGTCCGATGAAAACGTCTAGCTCGACGCCATGCAGGAACCCGCAGCTTATGCTTTTCAACACGGGCCCGCATCGTTAGTCTCAGATCTGAAGCGTCTGCGTCAGTGCGCGTTGGATGTCGAGGAAACGCCCCCGGTTGTATCTCTCCGCTGTGACTCTGGGGTCTGTAAAGAAAGAGACTTGATGCAAGCGCTACAAATTGCATTTGCCGTTATCGTGATGATGCTTACTGCGCCTGAAGAAGTGCGCGGGAACTCTAGCGACGTGTCGGACGTAAATACCGTGCAAGATGCCTGTTTCCTTGCGGGGAAAGCATATTCCAGCGGTGCAACGGTCACAGTGGCCGGCGAACGTCTCAGCTGTTTTCGAGGATTTGGGAATATTTTCTGGGTCGATGTCGCACGCAATGAACAGGAAAATGACAGCTTCGTTTTCTGTGTTTCAGAGGGTGCTTACTACTCGTTGGGTGCTGTGTTGGGGGATGTAAAATGTACCGGCAGTGGCAATTGGGATTAGACCGCACAACGCTCTGCTTTTGGGTGATGATGCAATCTGGGCGTTCGAGTTTAGACTACCTGTTGCAAGTCAAGCGAACCTTCTCGAACTAGTCTCACGGCACAGGAAACACCCGATCGGCGGTGTGCGCATGGTAAAGTGAGCCTACTCACTCTGATACGTCAACGAATTTAAGGCCCGGGCGATAAACCAACATGGACTCTTAGCCAATCATACGATGGCGAAATGCGTAATGTCGGACCGAGGCCACTGCAGAAGCAGCACTTAATCGCAACGATTTGAAAGACTCTGCCGAAGCAATGCCCGTTTTTCGCATGACATGGTCGATGTGTTCGCAGCGTAAGCCTACTTCCTGCGATATCGCCTCGGTTTCGGCCTGCAATTCAAAAGCAAATTGACAGCCCAATATAATTGTTTTCCCACTGGAAAGCCTCATCGGTTCCAGTATCAGAAGGTTATGGAACGGATCGCCATTCTTCTTAAAGTTGAGAAGTATGCCAAGATGAGACCTGGTATGCTGTATTGCTTTGCGGATTTGTTTGCGTTCACGCTCATCCACAAAATCACCCTGTAAGAACCGACAATTCCTTCCCTCGATCTGGGAAGGCGAATACCCGGTTAGTTCATGAAACGCTGCGTTAGATGCGATAATTGGACAGTCTGGTTGCTGAGGGTCAGCGGCAGTCATAGAAACCTTGCAGGTGTGGAGGTAAGCCGCGATCGCCTCCAGCTCTCGATCATTCATTGCCGTAAGTCTTCCAAGATTTTTATTTTTTTGCCGATTAGTAAATTTGAAAAACAACTTCAAGTGGAAATCGTGAGTTCTTGAGAAAGACAGAATCGAAACGGTGTTCATGTGGTTTTTAGACAAGCATTTGCCTGCCGCAGATAGCATCCACCCACGCCGTCAACAAAGAAGGGCCGCGAACTGCAACTGCCTTAGGTGATCATCAACAACCCGTACGTTGTCTAACTTGGCGGTTTCTTCAAAACGGTTGCGACAATCGCTTTTGCAGTATCAGATGACCAATCGGCGTCTCCGCGCAGACGCGCCACCTCGCGTCCTTCAGGATCAATGAGAACCGTTATTGGCAGACCAAAGATTGCCATCTGACTTGCAACAGCTTGTTTGGAATCCTGATGGCGAGGCAGGTTCGTTACGCCAATCTCATCAAAGAATTTTCGAATACCCGCTGGCGAATTCCGACCCGTGGCCAAGGTCAGGACTTCGAAGTCGTCTCCACCAAATTCTGCCTGTAGTTCTGAGAGTTGCGGCATTTCTTTGCGGCAGGGCGCGCACCACGTGGCCCAGAAATTCAACAGAACGTATTTCCCCTGGTAGTCCGCCAAACGCCCTTCACCCGCACCATCGGCTAGTTGAAAAGGAGCATCGGTGGTTTCTTTCGGTGCATCGTGAAACACCAACTTCTTCATATCCCCGTCGCGCAGGGCAGCAGCCGCATCCAGATCGGCCCGAACTGGCGTGGTCCACATGATTGCACCAAAGGAAAGGGCCGTATACATCAACGCAGAAACAAGAACTTTCATTTTCCCTCCAAAGAGTGACCAAGTATGACCGATACGCCGAACCAGAATGCAGCGAACCAAATGTGGGGCGGCAGATTCGCTGACGGGCCCGATGCCATTATGGAAGCAATTAACGCCTCGATCGGGTTCGACAAGCGTATGGCCGCGCAGGACATCGCAGGTTCGCGTGCGCATGCCGCAATGCTCGGCGCGACAGGCATCTTGGATCCTAAAGATGTGGCGGCCATTCGGGAAGGCCTGCTCACGGTCTTGTCAGAAATTGAATCGGGAAAATTCGCTTTTTCTGCGGCCCTCGAAGACATTCACATGAACGTCGAGGCACGCCTAAAAGAAATCATTGGGGAACCAGCGGGAAGATTGCACACGGGGCGTAGTCGGAATGATCAGGTGGCAACGGATTTCAAGCTCTGGGTGCGCGACCAGTTGGATGCTGCTGAAACCGGGTTGGAGGCTTTAATCCGCGCTTTGCTTGATCAGGCAGAAGCTGGTGCTGATTGGGTGATGCCGGGTTTTACCCATTTGCAAACAGCACAGCCTGTCACATGGGGCCACCACATGATGGCCTATGTTGAGATGTTTGGCCGTGATCTGTCCCGAGTCCGTGATGCGCGTAAACGCATGAATGAATGCCCCTTGGGGGCGGCCGCGCTTGCGGGAACGTCTTTCCCGATTGACCGAGACATGACAGCGCAGGCATTGGGCTTCGATGCGCCGGCGGCCAATTCTCTGGATGCGGTCAGCGACAGGGATTTTGCGCTCGAATTTCTCGGTGCCGCCAGCATTTGTGCGATGCATTTGAGCCGTTTTGCCGAAGAACTGGTGATCTGGTCATCTGCCCAGTTCCGCTTTGTCACTCTGAGTGATCGGTTTTCGACGGGTTCTTCCATCATGCCGCAGAAGAAAAACCCGGATGCCGCAGAACTGATCCGTGCGAAAGTGGGGCGTATCTTTGGTGCCAACACAGCCTTGATGATGGTGATGAAGGGTCTGCCGCTGACCTACTCCAAAGACATGCAGGAAGATAAAGAGCAGGTCTTTGATGCGGCGGATAACTGGATGCTGGCGCTCGCGGCCATGACAGGCATGGTCGGCGATATGACAGCCAATCGCGACAGTTTGGCAGTGGCGGCCGGTTCAGGCTTTTCGACGGCAACGGATTTAGCAGACTGGCTGGTGCGCGTTTTGGGCCTGCCGTTCCGCGAGGCGCACCACATCACCGGAAGTCTGGTTGCGCTTGCAGAAAAAAAGGGGTGCGACTTACCCGACCTGACACTGGCCGACATGCGCACGGAGCACACAGGAATTACCGATGCGGTGTTCGATGTGCTCGGGGTGGAAAATTCCGTGCGCAGTCGTATATCTTATGGAGGCACAGCGCCCGATTGCGTTCGCGCGCAGGTGCTGAAGTGGCGGGAGAAGATGGCATGATACCAAGGACGGGTCTGATATTGATGTTAGTCGTCCTAGCGGCTTGCGGTGTGGACGGTGAGCCTGAACGGCCCAATGTGGGCGCATCTATCGCCCTTGGTAGCGGCGGAAGCTCGTCTGTCGGCGTTGGTGTGAGCCAAGGCCCTTTCTCGGTTTTTCTAGGACTGTGAAGTCATGAGGGCGCATGTCCGTGAAACGTTTCAGGGTGTGCCTGGCGTCGACAACGACGAGCGTCACCATGATGGGTCATCTGAGACTCGCAAAGTTTGTGGAAAGTACAGTGTCAGGAGCTGTGACGTTCCTGTCCGACCAAGCTACTCGGGATCTATAAACGTGAGGGCTCTATGACCATTTTGCGGTATATTTTTCTGGGGCTGGCCGTTTGGGGAGCGATCCACCCGATGAGTTATTTCGTTGGATGGTTCAACGAAAATGGCTACGATCTTATGGCAATGGTTGACGCGTGGCACGTAAACGCTGCGACGAGCGGTTTGGTATGGGATCTCACGATCGCAGCTGTTGCCCTGACGGTCTGGGCAATCAGCGATGCGATTCGAGATCGGTACTGGCGTATGCTCTGGGTTATCCCGGCGACTTTTTGCATCGGGGTGAGCTGCGGCCTGCCACTGTTCGCCTACCTTAAGTTGAATTTTAGTAGAGCCTGAAATCCTTGGGTTGTTACGGCGCCTCGCTAGCCCGCACGAAATGCTGAAAAAACGAAAAAATTTACCTTTTTTTAAGTTTTCAAATGCGGATCGCGTGCATCACTCCTTAATCTATGTTAATTGAATCTTACCAAAGGGTGAAAACCGGTAATAAAGCCGGTGTTAACGTCATGACGGAGTGCATTATGAATGGTGTAATTAAAACGGCAGCAGTTGCCGGGTTTGTAGCGATGATGGCGCAAGGCGCATCTGCTGCGAGCTTCAATGTGGATTTTGAAGGTTTGGATGCAAATGCCGGTCTCGGCACGCTGACAATCGGATCAACAGTTTTTTCTGTATCCTCGCCAGATGGCGCAGGCGCAAACTTGTTTGACACAACAGACGGATCAACAAGCGATCTGACCGGCGACAGCGACATCGTTCCTGCTGTTCAAGGGGCAGACGGTGTTGGTGGCAATGTTCTGATCATCCAGTCGCCCAGCGATGGCGGCGGTTTGGCGAATGACTTCGCCGGTGGCGGCGTGATCACATTCGAATTGGTCAGCGGTCCTGCAGTTTCCTTCACAGGGTTCTCAGCAATCGACGATGGTACGTTCACTTTCGCGACAAGCTTGGACGGCGACCTTGGGTCTCTTTCTCTGGCGGAGAACGTCACGGGTTCAACAACGTTTGCGTCCTCTTTCCTCGACGCGGGTGACAGCTTCTCGATCACATACAGTGGTTCGGGCGCAGTTGATTTCCTGACAGTTGAAGCGATCCCACTTCCTGCCACGCTGCCTCTGTTGCTGGCTGGTGTTGGTGGCATCGGCTACATGAGCCGTCGTCGCAAGGCTAAAAAAGCCTGATCGACCTACAGTTCTGAAGAATGATAGGGCAGCTTCGGCTGCCCTTTTTCTTTGCTCACGGAGTGTTTTCAAAGATCACGTGGGAACGCGGAGCGTATAAAGCCAAAAGTTAAAAACAAATTAGCCGTCAATACGTTTGATGCGGCCATCCGGCTGGAAGGCTTTTACGTAGAGCGTTATCGGGTAGCTATGAAGTAACAAAGCCTGATTGATCTTGCTTACGGTTTTGCGTAGAGCGCGCATATGGATCATTTTCTTTATCGCGATGGTGTTTTGCACGCCGAAGACGTCCCTCTACCGGAGATTGCCTCGGCTGTGGGTACACCTTTCTACGCTTACTCCACAGCGACGCTGTTACGGCACTTCCGGCTATTCGATGAAGCCTTGGAAGGTACTGACCACCTTGTGTGTTATGCCATGAAAGCAGCCAGCAATCAGGCTATTCTCAAAACCTTGGCGCAGGCAGGTGCTGGGATGGACGTGGTCTCTGGTGGCGAGTATTTGCGCGCCAAAGCCGCAGGCGTACCTGGTGACCGCATTGTCTTTTCTGGCGTTGGTAAAACGGCCGCGGAAATCAGGATGGCGTTGGAGGGCGGTATTCGTCAATTCAACGTTGAATCCGAACCGGAAATGGAAGTTCTGAATGCGATTGCCTTGTCACTTGGTATCGCCGCGCCGATTACGATCCGAGTTAATCCGGATGTTGATGCCAAGACTCATGCAAAGATTGCCACCGGGAAATCTGAAAACAAATTCGGCATCCCGATCTCGCGCGCACGTGACGTGTATGCGGTGGCCGCCGAGCTTAAGGGTATCGAAGTTATTGGAATTGATGTCCACATCGGCAGCCAGCTTACGGACCTGACACCCTATGAATTGGCATATCAAAAAGTTGCCGAGCTTACAGAACAGCTTCGTGCGGATGGTCACACGATCAAGCGCCTCGATCTTGGGGGCGGCTTGGGGATTCCCTATGCGCGTGACAACCAAGCACCGCCGTTGACATCTGATTACGGCGCGCTGGTCAAAAGGACCCTCGGCCATCTTGGATGTGAGATTGAAATTGAACCCGGACGCCTGATTGCGGGGAACGCGGGCGTGATGGTGTCTGAAGTCATCTACGTCAAATCCGGCGAAGATCGAGATTTCTTAATACTCGATGGCGCTATGAACGATTTGATAAGACCTGCGATGTACGATGCCTATCACGACATTGTGCCGGTGGTCGAACCAGATCCCGGGGTTGAGATGTGTTCATTTGATATCGTTGGGCCAGTCTGCGAGTCGGGTGATACTTTTGCCAAAGGGCGTGTTATGCCACCTGTTGCGGCAGGGGAACTTGTCGCTTTCCGATCCGCCGGTGCGTATGGCGCGGTTATGAGCAGTGAGTACAATTCTCGACCTCTGATACCGGAAGTTTTAGTGCATGACGATCAATTTGCAGTCATTCGGTCCCGTCCGACCTTTGACGAAATGATAAATCGGGATACCATTCCCGAGTGGCTCTGAGGCAAAATGCGCTCCGGGCCTTGGCAACGGAGCAGTGCACATGGCGTCTTTTTCGCGGAACGACGTAGACAAAACGCTGAATTCGGTACGACGGCCACTTCGCCTAACGTGGGCAGGGATGTGCGCTGAAGTAGTTGTACAGCGCTTCTGGCCGCTGATGACGGTGGTTTTATTGGTTCTTGCGGCACTTATGTTGGGCTTGCAAGACAGTGTCGTCGTCGAGGCAGTTTGGATCGCTTGTGTCGCCGCAGGTGCAGCAGGTATTGCTGCTTTGGTCTACGCAATGCGTGGCTTCCGGCTGCCGAGCCGTGATCAGGCGATCGCGCGCCTAGATGCAAGCTTACCGGGGCGTCCGCTGCAAGCTTTGACGGATACACAAACTATTGGAGCAAACGATGCGGCCTCCACTGCGGTCTGGCGTGCGCATCAGGCTCGCATGGCGGACCGAGCGGCAAAAGCTGAAGCTGTTCCGGCCGATCTCAGGGTTTCATCACGTGATCCATATGCCCTGCGTTACATGGCCGTGCTGGCCTTTTCAGTGGCCTTAATTTTTGGATCCTTTTGGCGCGTGGGCTCGGTCGTCGATATGGCGCCAGGCGCAGGGGGGCTTGCAGCAGGGCCGGTCTGGGAAGGCTGGGCGGAAAGCCCGCGTTACACCGGCCGTCCGACGATATACTTGAACGACATCGATTCCGGTGTTCTGGAAGTGCCGGAAGGCAGCTTGATAACGGTTCGCATGTATGGCGAAGTTGGCGCGCTCACGCTGTCCGAAACCGTTTCAGGGCGCACTGATGTACCACCTGCTTCGGAACCTGCGCAAGATTTTCTCGTAGTGCAGGACGGTGAGATTGTAATCGCGGGTCCCGGTGGCCGGTCTTGGCAAGTGGCCGTCGTTCCGGATCAACCGCCAGAAATTGCTGTGCTCGCTGATCCAACCGCTTCGGCCATGGGCGAAATGACGCTGCCTTTCGCGGCAGAAGACGACTATGGCGTTGAGGCTGGCGAAGCTCTGATGGTACTTGATCTGGTTTCTGTCGATCGGCGCTACGGGCTGTCGATTGATCCAGAAGCACGGCCTGATCTCGTTGTGCCTTTACCGATGCCAATCTCTGGTGACCGCGCAATGTTCGAAGAGAATCTCATCGAAGATTTTTCTGAACATCCTTGGGCTAATATGCCTGTTCTGGTGAGATTGACCGCTCTTGATGGTGCGGAGCAGCAAGCGCTTTCGGAACCGCGTGCCATGGTTTTACCTGGTCGCCGTTTCTTTGACCCTGTTGCCGCAGCTGTGATCGAAGCGCGGCGAGATTTGCTTTGGGCCAGGGCAAATGGCCTGCGGATTTCGCAGGTGTTACGTGCGGTATCCTATGAACCTGGTGACGTGTTCCGCAAAGAGACGGATGCGCTGCGACTACACAAAGTCATCAAGTCGCTCGAAATTCACGTTAAATACGGTGTGAGTGAGGACAAACAGCAAGAGCTTGCCGATGAAATGTGGGACCTTGCGCTGATCCTTGAAGAGGGAGACCTTGCTGATGCCGCTGAGCGGATGCGACGGGCGCAAGAACGGCTGAACGAAGCGATCAAGAATGGCGCGTCGCAAGAAGAAATTACCGAGCTGATGCAAGAGTTGCGCCGAGCAACTGAGGACTATTTGCAGCAATTGTCCCGTCAGGCACAGCGTCAGGACCAGCAACAAAACGGTCAGCAACAGCAAGGTAACCCACAAGACTCGATGCAGATGACGCAAGATGATCTGCAGCAAATGATGGACCGCATTCAAGAACTAATGGAGCAGGGTCGGATGGCGGAAGCCCAGCAGGCGCTCCAAGAACTACAACAGATGATGGAAAACATGCGCGTGACCCAGGGCCAGCAGGGTCAGGGTGGGCAAAGTCCAGGTGAACAAGCGATGGAAGGTCTGGCAGAAACGCTTCGAGATCAACAAGGTCTAAGTGATCAGGCTTTCCGCGACCTGCAAGAACAGTTTGACCCCAATGCTCAGGCTGGTGAAAACCAGAACAACCAGGGCAGTAACGGTGGGCAAGGTCAGGGAATTGAGCATGAGGGCCAAGGCCAAGGCCAGCAAGGTGAAAATGGTCAGGCGCAAAATGGCCAGCAACAGGGTCAGGGTGGCGCGCAGGGCAGTGGTGACAGCATTGCTGACCGCCAGCAGGCTTTGCGCGATGAATTGAACAGGCAGCAGCAAAACCTTCCTGGCGCGGGGTCTCCTGAGGGTGAAGCCGCAAGGGACGCGCTTGACCGGGCAGGTCGTGCGATGGACGGGGCTGAAGACGCTTTGCGCCGCGATGAACTGGCTGAGGCAATTGATAATCAGGGGCAGGCAATGGAAGCGCTGCGTGAAGGCATGCGGGCGCTGGGCGAAATGATGTCTGAGCAACAACAAAGTGGGCAACCCGGCCAAGGCACGCAAGATACTGAGGGTCGTGCTGATAGCCGTGATCCGCTTGGGCGCGAATCTGGCAACTCAGGCGTTCAAGGGGATGACAGTCCGTTGGCCTTGAACGAGGATGCATATGGTCGTGCGCGCGAGCTACTGGATGAGATTCGTCGCCGTTCAGGCGATGCAGAGCGCCCACGTGTTGAACGTGATTATCTGAACCGCCTGTTAGACCGGTTCTGAAGCCGATTTTACGGTGTGCTTGACCCGACCGCAGTGTCGAGCCAGCTCAGCGCCGTAGAAATTTGGCCATCAAGCCAAGCCCGCCACGTGTCCACTGTGCTGACATAGCTGCTCATGAAGGCTTCAGCCTGTGGGATCGCTTCGACGACCTGCGGAGCAAAAATATAGGCTATCGCCAAGGCTGCTGCTAGCACGACAGTCAATGAAAATCCAAACCGAGAGTTACGTTTTTCATGGTCTTCTATTTGCGCCGTTTGCCCAGCATCTTCTTCGGGAGATCTGTCATTATTGGACCGCAGCGTCGAATTGATTTCTTCTATATCCGGGAACAGATCCTTGGGCGCACCAGTAGCAGAACTGGATTCAGCCAGAAACTCTGGTGGTTCAGCCTCATACTCATTGTCTTCGTGTAACGTCGGAATTGGATAACGCAGTGATTTTCCAGATGGTCGATCCGCGCTCCTGATGCTCTCTTCCAGCCCAGGATCAGGCTGGCTTTCAACTGAAATCGCTTCTTTGCGCCGCGCTCTTGCTTCCATTTCAGCTTCGGCACGCAAAACATCAGCAACGGATTGATCCAGTGCTCTGCGCTGTGCTGCAGGCTCGGGTGCACGGCTTTCTTCCGGTTGGTTCGGTGTTGTCAGTGACGTATCCGTGGGCTCGATGGACTGAGTGTCATCTTCATCCTGAGTGCGGGATGGTTCACCATGTTCGACTGGCGCACCGTCGGCACCTTCACCCGCTTGTTCTTCTGCCGGTGTGTCTGGGTGGTTCTGGAACCATGTCTGACCACAATTAGAACATTGGACGTCACGCCCTTCAGTGGGCATCACCTCCGATGGCACTTCGTATTCCGCGTCGCAGTTGGGACAAATCAATCGCATGTGGCGTCCTGCTTCATTTTGACCCCGTTTGTTTTTGTTTTTCTCACACTCTATGGTGAAGGTATGTCGCCGAAAAGTGTTAAGTGAACATAAACTGCGCAAGTGATGCATTGAAACCAGCCCTTGGCTCAGGCAAAAGAACGCGAGCAAAACGCCGGAGGCAACGTGATCGAGCTGCAAGATGTCGCCTATAGTTATAGTGGCGATGCGATTTTCTCTCAGATTGATCTGACGCTTGCGCCGGGATCTTTCCATTTTCTTACGGGACCATCTGGCGCGGGCAAGACGACCTTTATCAAGCTCTGCTATGGTGCTCTTCTGCCAAGTGCGGGACAGGTTACTGTCCTTGATACGGATGTTGCGATGTTGGAGAGAGACGAGATGGCGCAGCTGCGCCGCCGGATTGGTGTCGTTCATCAGGATTGTCAGTTTCTCGATCACCTTTCGGTTGCGGAGAATATTGTGCTGCCGCTAAAGGCTTCTGGTCGAAAAAATGAAGATGTGTCCGAAGATCTGGGTGAACTGATGGCCTGGGTCGGTTTAACGCATCGCGCCGATGCAAAGCCGCCAGAACTTTCAGGTGGCGAGCGGCAACGTGCGGCTCTGGCGCGTGGAATCATTATGTCTCCTGACATAATCATCGCGGATGAACCCACGGGCAATGTAGACTGGGAAATGTCACAACGTTTGCTGCATTTGCTGGTCGAGCTCAATAAGATGGGAAAGACGGTATTGATCGCCACACATGATTTGAGCTTAATTCGTGCTGCAAAATCGCAGGTTCAGGCGCGCGTTCTTCGGATTGCGAAGAATCGTGTGCGTTTGGCCGGAGCGGATTTATGAGTTTTCAGGACATGGTCTCTGCTCTTGGGCTCAGTGAAGGTGCGTCAGACCGAATAGTTCCACCTTCGGGGGGGACGGCGCATGTGTTGTTCCTTGCCGCAATTGCGACATCCTTTCTGGCGGTGTTTGCCTTGGCGCTCAGCTTAGCAGCAGGTCGCGTATCGGATCGCTGGAGCACCTCATTGGCGCAGTCTGCGACCGTGCGTATTGTGGCCCCTGTGGAAGATCAAGCCGCACTTGCAGAAACAACGCTGCGCATTCTTGAAACGACTTCGGGTGTTGCTTTTGCCCGCGCGTTTGAGCCTGAAGAGCAAAGGGCGCTTTTGACGCCGTGGTTTGGGCCCGATCTCGATCTAGGACTGCTTCCAGTGCCAAAATTGATTGAAGTGATCCAGAACGACGGCGGTTTCGATGCGGAGGGATTACGCCTTAGACTGGCTGCCGAAGTGCCCGGCGCTGTGCTCGACGATCATGGTCAGTGGCGCGCACCCCTCGTACATGCAGCCAACCGCCTGAAAGCGCTTGGCATTGTGTCGATGTTTTTTCTGATCATCACTGTGACCAGCATGGTGACACTGGCCGCACGGGCAGCACTGGCAGCCAATGCGCAGGTAATTTCAGTACTCAGGTTGGTTGGCGCGACGGATCAATTTATCGCAATCGCCTTTGTTCGACGTTTCACCTTCCGAGCTTTTATTGGCGCATCGATCGGTATGGTGATTGGTCTGTGTGCAACCCTGCTTTTACCTTCGGCCTCTGACACAGGAGGCATTCTGACGGGATTGGGTTTCAAAGGGTTGCAGTGGTTGTTGCCGGTTCTCATACCGTTGCTGGCGGCAATCGTCGCCTTTGTCGCGACAGGATTGTCTGCGCGACAGGTCATGCGGGAGTTGCCATAATGCTTCAATACATCCGTTCAATTCTCTTTGTCATTCAAATGTATATTGCATTGCCGCTTGTAGGCCTGATCTTTGCTCCTTGGGCATTGATGGATCGGCGTGGCGCACGAATGGCGTGCAAAAGCTACTCGCGCTATGTCTTCTGGACGGCAGGTTGGATGATCGGCCTGCGCTGCGAAGTGCGTGGAACCCCACCCAGCGGTGAGGTACTCGTCGCGGCGAAACATCAATCCTTTCTGGATATCATGATGATTTTTACGGCGCTGCCGTCGGCCAAGTTTATCATGAAAAAGGAAATTCTTAGGACACCAGTGCTTGGGCTTTATGCGCGGGGCATCGGATCGGTGGCGGTTGATCGTGGTAAAAGAGGCGCCGCAATTGAAAAGATGGTTTCTGATGTGCAAGCCGGGCGCAGCGATCCGGGGCAGCTGGTGATCTACGCACAGGGCACTCGCGTGGCACCCGGTGCAAAGATGCCTTACAAAATTGGCGCTTCCGTTCTGTACGAACAGCTCCAACAACCCTGCGTGCCTGTTGCGACCAATGTGGGCGTGCTTTGGCCAAAGAATGGACTCCTGCGCAAACCAGGTGTTGCGGTTGTTGAATTTCTGCCCGCGATTGCGCCGGGTGTGTCGCGTGATGCGTTCATGGCGCAGATTGAGCGTGAAATTGAAACTGGTTCGAACGCATTGATGATAGAGGCGGGTTGGCGCAATGACGAACAAGGTTAAACGTATAGATAGCATCGCGACCTTAGAGGCGCTTTACGGCACTCCAGGGGTGCCCGCGCTGCGCAAGGTGGCACACCGGTTAACGCCACTTTACAGACGGTGGATCATGACTTCGAAGTTCTGTGTGTTGACGACTGCGGGCGTTGATGGCACGGATGGCAGCCCACGCGGTGATGCAGGTCCAGTGGTCGAAGAACTGGATCCCGGGACATTGCTAATGCCCGACTGGCGCGGCAACAATCGACTGGATTCATTGCGTAATATCGTCACGGACGGACGGGTCTCGCTGATGTTCATGGTACGAGGCTCGAATACGGCCGTTCGGATCAATGGGCGTGCATGGCTAACCGACGACCCGGATCTGAGAACGCGATTTGATAAATCAGGACGTCAACCCGCAACAGTCATCGTAATCGAGATCGGTGAGATTTATACCCAATGTGCGCGTGCCATCCTGCGCGCAGGCTTGTGGGACGACGCATCGGCGCCGGAAGGCTTGCCGACTCCGGGGGAAATTTTGGCAGAAATGACCGATGGCGAAGAGGGGGGCGCATCTTACGATGCGGCTTGGGGGCCCCGCGCGGCCAAAACAATGTGGTAGATCGAAACCGTGCAAGGGAGGTGGTTGCGCAACGGGCACATGAGCGCGATGCGCAACGCAAACGGCCCCATCACGATGTTGAGGGGGCGTCAGGTTAATCGGCGCACGCGGCCTCTACATATGAATGGGACCGTCACCGCAGGCCAGAGCAGCTTCGCGCACCGCTTCTGAATAGGTCGGATGCGCGTGGCAGGTCATCGCCAGATCTTCCGCGGAAGCTCCGAACTCCATTGCGACACAGATTTCATGGATCAAATCCCCAGCCGCCGGTCCCATGATATGCGCCCCCAGAATGCGGTCAGTCGCTTTGTCGGCGATGATTTTCACAAACCCATCGCCAGCAAAATTCGCTTTGGCGCGCCCGTTGCCCATAAAACTGAATTTACCCACTTTATAGGCGTGGCCTGCGTCTTTCAGGCTTTCTTCTGTGGCACCCACATTGGCAACTTCGGGGTGTGTATAAATCACGCCCGGAATGACGCTATAGTTGACATGGCCATGCTTGCCCGCCACTTGCTCGGCTGCGGCCATGCCTTCGTCCTCAGCCTTGTGCGCCAGCATTGGGCCATCAATAACATCACCGATCGCGTAAATACCCGGAACATTTGTCTCCCAGTGATCATTGACTTCGATTTGACCGTGTTTTGACATTTTGATGCCAAGCGCATCGAGCCCAAGTCCTTCGGAAAAGGGTTTGCGGCCCGTTGCCACAAGCACGGCATCGGCCTCCAACACGTGTTCGCTGTCATCTTTGCGCAGTTTGTAGTGCACCTTGGCTTTTGTCTTTGAGCTTTCGGTTTTTTGCACGGCCGCGCCCATGATGAATTTCAGTCCCTGCTTTTTTAGCGTCCTCTGGAAAGCCTTTTGGATCTCAGCATCCATGCCGGGCGTCACAACATCAAGGAACTCAACAACGGTCACTTCGGAGCCAAGGCGCGCATAGACGGATCCCAGTTCCAGACCGATGACGCCTGCGCCGATGACGACCATCTTTTTGGGTACCTTGCCCAGTTCCAGCGCGCCAGTGGAGGTCACAACAACCTTTTCATCCACCTCAACACCGGGCAATGACGCTGGCTCCGACCCTGATGCAATGATGACATTTTTCGCCGTGTGGATCTCATCTCCAACCTTGACCTTGCCGGCATCCGGGATCGAGCCCCAGCCTTTCAACCAGTCAATTTTGTTCTTCTTAAAAAGGAATTCGATGCCCTTGGTGTTTTGGCCAATTGTGTCATCCTTATACGACAACATTTGCTTCCAATCGACTGAAGGCGCTTTTCCTTTCAGGCCCATCGCTGCGAAATTATGTTCCGCCTCGTGTAGCATATGGCTTGCGTGTAAGAGTGCCTTTGAGGGAATGCAGCCGACGTTCAGACACGTGCCCCCTAATGTGTCGCGCCCCTCGACGCAGGCCACTTTCAACCCCAGTTGTGCGCATCGGATTGCGCAAACATAGCCGCCGGGGCCGGAGCCGATGATGATGACGTCGTAGCTTGCCATAGGGAAATTCCTTTAGTTTTGTGCGTTTCTGACGCGTTGTTTGGGTGTCAGCATCGTTTGGGCTGCGGCAGGACTATGGTTGGAGACTGCCATCAAAAGAGTGCTGTAATCAACATTACTGTTGTGGTCCCGAATCCAATCATCCAGATCAGTGACCGCCAGGGTGCGAGACCAAATGCATATGCGGGCACATAGGCGATACGCGCGGCCAGATAAAGCCACGCGCAAGTATGCGTCAGTGAGTTGGACTGCTCAGAAAATGTGATGACGACACATGCGATGGTAAAGAGGATCAGCCCTTCGAAATGGTTTTTCATGGCGCGCTGTAAACGCCCGGCGATGCCGGTCAGGTGCACGGGTGTATCGCGTGGGCCCATTGCTGTTTTTGCACCAATCTCGAGGTTGGCAGCAACCGAGAACGCCGCAAATTGCACGACTTGCAACAGGGCCGCGAGTGTAAGGACAGTCAGTTCAGGGGACATGGGCGATGCATCCTTGGTTTGAAACCGTGAGTTAAGGGGCCATCACGGTCAAAATCGCGCGTCACTCCGGGCCATCCGTTACGTGTGAAACGCAAAGCAAAACGTACATCATACCTGTGTTTCGTCTTCATTGAATTCCCGTGCAAGCAACAAATCGGTCGCCTCGATCACAAAATAAACAGATGAAAACGCAGTCAAACATTTGATCTTGGGTGTAACTGCGTTCTTCACTCGCTGTGCTTCTGGTTTCACAAATCCATGAGCAATCGGCGCGGGTCTTCAAGCGCCTCTTTCACCCGCACCAAGAAAGTAACAGCACCTTTACCGTCGACAATGCGGTGATCGTAGCTGAGAGCGAGATACATCATCGGACGGATCACGACCTCACCACCGATGGCCATGGGGCGATCTTGGATCTTGTGCATCCCAAGGATGCCTGATTGCGGTGGATTGAGGATGGGTGAGGACATCAGCGAACCATAGACCCCGCCGTTTGAAATGGTGAAAGTGCCCCCCTGCATCTCAGCCATGCTGAGTTTGCCATCACGGGCGCGTGCACCTTTTTCGGCAATCGCTTTTTCGATCGCGGCAAAGGACATTGCATCCGCATCCCGGATCACTGGCACCACAAGCCCTGTGGGGGTACCTGCGGCGATGCCCATGTGCACAAAGTTTTTGTAAACAATATCGGTGCCGTCGATTTCCGCGTTGACTTCTGGCACTTCGCGCAACGCATGGACGCAAGCCTTGGTGAAGAAGGACATAAAGCCCAGTTTCACACCGTGCTTCTTAAGAAAGAGATCCTTGTACTCGTTTCGCAGCGCCATCACTTCGGTCATGTCTACTTCATTGTAGGTAGTCAGCATTGCAGCGTTATTTTGGCTGTCCTTCAAGCGCCTGGCGATGGTTTGCCGCAGGCGCGTCATCTTGACCCGTTCCTCGCGGCTTGCGTCATCGGCAGAGACCGGCGCGCGCGGCATCGTCGGCACGGGTGCAGCGACAGGTGTTGCACTTGCTGCGGCAATCGCACCCGCGACGTCGTCCTTCATAATGCGCCCGTCACGCCCGGTACCGGTGACCTGGTCCCGATTGATGCCGGCTTCAGCCATCGCTTTTTTGGCGGATGGCGCGTCTTCTACATCCTTACCGCCACTTGATGGAGCCGCAGATGGGGTTGGTTCTGTCGCAGCTGCTGGTGCTGTCGCGGCGCCTTTAGCGGTAGACATGACGGCCAGTTTGCCACCTGCAGCAACGGTTGCACCTTCTGCAGCAAGGATTTCAGTCAACGTGCCAGCCGCAGGTGCGGGGACTTCGACAGACACCTTGTCAGTTTCCAATTCGCACAGCATCTCATCTTGTGCGACCGTGTCACCAACGGCCTTGAACCATGTGCTTACTGTTGCCTCGGCGACGCTTTCGCCCAGGGTCGGCACCATGACATCTACCGAACTGCCCTGTGATGCGGGCGCCGCGGCACCTGCGGGTTCTGTTTTTGCAGCAGGTGTTTCAGCTGCCCCTGCACCCTCGGTGATGGTTGCGAGGAGTGCGTCGACACCGACCGTATCGCCTTCAGCGGCAACGATTTCACCCAATGTTCCAGCCACAGGCGAAGGCACTTCCACGGTCACTTTGTCGGTTTCCAACTCGCAGAGCATTTCATCCACCGCAACGGCTTCGCCTGGTTTCTTGAACCATGTAGCAACCGTCGCTTCGGTCACGGACTCGCCCAGAGTGGGCACACGTACTTCGGTTGTCATGTCTTAATTTCCTTCAATCGTCAGCGCTTCGTTCACGAGGGCTGCTTGTTGTGCTTTGTGTTGGCTGGCAAGTCCGGTGGCTGGTGAGGCAGAGGTCGCGCGCCCGACATATTTAGGCCTAGGATGCTTGGCTTTGATCCTACTCAGCACCCACTCGATATTGGGTTCGATGAAGGTCCAGGCGCCCTGGTTCTTGGGCTCTTCCTGACACCAGATCACTTCTGCTTGCTTGAAGCGTTCTAGCTCCTTAACTGCAGACTGAGCGGGGAAGGGGTAGAACTGTTCCACACGCAAAAGGTAGACGTCGTCGATCCCGCGAGCGTCACGCTCTTCGAGCAAGTCATAGTATACTTTGCCCGAGCACATCACCACGCGCTTGATTTTACTGTCTGGTGCGAGTTTCGTATCGGAGTTGCCTTGCTGTGCATCATCCCACATCAAGCGGTGAAAGCTCGACCCACTTGTGAACTCCGCCGCTGTGCTGACCGCGAGCTTATGGCGCAAGAGCGATTTCGGCGTCATCAGGATCAGTGGTTTGCGGAAGGATCGATGAATTTGCCGGCGCAGGATGTGAAAGTAATTTGCAGGGGTGGTGCAGTTTGCTACGATCCAGTTGTCTTGCCCACACATTTGCAAAAACCGCTCAAGTCGCGCCGAAGAGTGTTCTGGCCCCTGTCCTTCAAACCCGTGGGGCAGAAGGCACACAAGGCCTGACATCCGCAACCATTTGCTTTCACCAGATGACACGAATTGGTCAAACATGATCTGCGCGCCGTTGGCGAAATCGCCAAACTGAGCCTCCCAAAGCGTGAGTGCGTTTGGTTCTGCCAGCGAGTAGCCGTATTCAAACCCAAGCACAGCATATTCTGAAAGCATCGAGTCGATGACTTCGTATTGTGCCTGCCCCGGTTTGATGTTGTTGAGAGGGAAATAACGTTCCTCGGTGTTCTGGTTGACCAGGCCGGAGTGGCGTTGGCTAAAGGTGCCCCGGGTTGAATCTTGGCCCGCGAGACGTACAGGGAAGCCTTCTGTCAACAATGAACCGAAGGCGAGAGCCTCTGCAGTTGCCCAGTCGATGCCCGTACCAGAACTGAACATCGCGCTTTTTGAATCCAGAAGTCGACCAACGGTTTTGTGGACAGGGTATCCATCTGGAAGGGTGCTCAGCGCCGTACCAACCTCTTTCAATGTTGCTTTGGAAATAGCGGTTTTGCCGCGCTGATACTTCTGTTCCTGTTTGTCAAGATGGGACCACTTTCCATCCAGCCAATCAGCCTTGTTGGGGCGGTACTCTTTACCGGCCTCGAACTCCTCGCTGAGATAGGCTTGAAACGCGGCTTTCATGTCTTCGATCTCGCCCTCGGGGATCAACCCATCTTTGACAAGCCGCTCGGTGTACAGGCTCAGCGTCGTTTTGTGCCCCTTGATCTTTTTGTACATGATCGGATTGGTGAACATGGGCTCGTCGCCTTCGTTATGTCCAAAACGGCGATAACAGAAGATGTCGATAACCACGTCCTTGTGAAATTTTTGGCGGAATTCTGTAGCAACCTTGGCCGCGTGAACAACGGCTTCGGGATCGTCGCCATTCACGTGGAAAATTGGTGCTTCGACCACAAGCGCGTTATCCGTAGGGTACGGGCTGGAACGGCTGAAGTGTGGTGCAGTGGTAAAACCGATCTGGTTGTTGACCACCAGATGGATTGTGCCACCCGTTTTGTGTCCGCGCAATCCGGAAAGGGCAAAACACTCGGCCACGACGCCCTGACCGGCAAAGGCCGCATCGCCGTGCAGTAAGATCGATAATACGGAGGTGCGGTCAGGATCATTATTCTGATCCTGTTTGGCCCGTACTTTTCCCAGTACAACCGGGTTGACCGCTTCGAGGTGCGAAGGGTTGGCTGTCAGGCTGAGGTGGACCGTGTTGCCATCAAATTCACGGTCGGATGACGCACCGAGGTGGTACTTAACGTCACCGGAACCGTCGACGTCTTCCGGCTTGAAGCTGCCGCCCTGGAATTCATTGAAAATCGCGCGGTAAGGTTTGGCCATCACATTTGCCAGCACCGACAGACGACCTCGGTGAGGCATGCCAATCACGACGTCTCTGAGCCCCAGAGCCCCGCCGCGTTTGATGATCTGTTCCATCGCGGGCACGAGGCTTTCGCCGCCGTCCAGACCAAAGCGTTTGGTACCCATGTATTTGACATGCAGAAACTTTTCGAAGCCTTCCGCCTCTACAAGCTTAGCCAGGATCGCCTTACGGCCTTCGCGGGTGAAAGATACTTCCTTACCGAACCCTTCGATCCGCTCTTTCAGCCAGCCCGCTTCATCTGGGTTCGAAATGTGCATGTATTGCAGCGCGAATGTGCCGCAATAGGTGCGTTCCACGATCGAGATGATCTCGCGCATGGAGGCGACTTCGAGCCCCAGAACCTTATCGATAAAAATCGGACGATCCATATCCGCTTCGGTGAAGCCGTAAGACTTGGGATCAAGCTCCGGGTGTGGGTTGGTGTTGCGCATGCCCAGTGGATCCAGGTCAGCCACAAGGTGCCCCCGGATCCGGTACGCACGGATGATCATCAGCGCCCGGATGGAATCGAGCACCGCGCGTTTGATCTGATCTTCCGAAACTGCAACGCCTTGTTCCGCGGCTTTGGCTTTGATCTTGCCACCGGCTGCTTTCGCTTCGGGTTCAGGCGCCCATTCCCCTGTCAGTGCCACCGTCCAGTCATCGTCAGGCTGTGGTGGCCAATCATTGCGCGCCCAGGAGGGGCCTTGCGCCTCGCGCTTGACCGAGACCTCATCATCGCCCATGGCCCTGAAAAAAGCCTGCCATGCCTCGTCCACCGCGCTGGGATCGTTGGCGTATCGCGCATACATCTGTTCGAGGTATTCCGCGTTGTGCCCCTGCATGAAGCTTGAGGCATGGAATTGGTCGTTACGTTGTTCGGTCATTGAAGCACCTCATGGGGATTGGGACCGTATTGATTCTGGCCGGGTTGGCTGGGGCGAATGAGCCACCAGAGAACGATAAAAGGGGAAATAATGATGACAATAAAAGCAAGAGCGATGATCAGGCCAAACACTCCTTGAAACAGTGAAGCGGTGCCATTCGCCGTCAGTTGTTCAAAACCGCCCACTAAGCCAACGAAAGTAGACAGTCCGATCATGGCGATCAGGGGATAAAGAAGGTGAAAACCTGTGCGCCCGGAATCGTGCATCCGGCGCCATCCGGCGGCCAGAAGTGGTATGAAAGTTGCGAGGCTGAATATGCCAGCAAGGGGGCCATTAAACTCCGCCGCGACCCGAGCCGACGTCTCGGTGGCTTCTGCAACAAATGTGTCGACGCCGAAGAATTGTTCGTCAAGGATCCCCAGTATGATGCCACCCAGCGCGCAAAACAGAACGAACCACCAATATTCAGATCGCGACGCGCGGCCCGAAAAGGTGAAGTACTTGCGCAGGCAGGTGGCGACAGCTTGGCGGAAGGTCATGCGCTGACCTCGTGAGGGTTGGGACCGTATTGATTAGGGCCGGGATGTGATGGGGCCACCCAGAGATATCGCGCTGCGAAGGTAGCCGCACCACCGATGAAAACAGTTACGGCGCTAAACTTTAAGAACAACTTAGTGTGTTCAAGATGAATCAAATTAAGCTGCGACGTAGCCATAAAAAATAGCCCAATGGCGCAGAGACCACTCTGGCCACTTTGGTTGGAAAAAGGATTGGACGAGAAAATGCGGAAAGGATAAATTGGTGGAATTTGCAAGGGAAGAGTGTCGCGATGTCTTTTTGTTGCTACGTTTCCAACAACAAAAAAGGCTAGGGCCATGCCAAAAACACCTATAATGAGAGAAGGCGCGCCTGAAGTGAGGAACGACAGCGCATTGATCACGATCATCATGATCAAACTAGCAAGGTAAGCTGCCCTAAATTTATTCGCGGACACCCGCCCGCGTTTTGAAAAGCAGTCGGCCAGCAAGTGTTTCAAGCGTTCAAGATTAGACTTCATCTAAAAGGCTCCCGACCGGAACGCTCTGACGTGTGGTCTCTTAGCCCGGTGCCCAGAGTTGGGTATTTCCACTCACTTGATATCGTATCTATTTGTGCCATCCCACGCCTGGGCTCCGCCCGTTCGGACCTCAAAGGCGCCACTGGCGCCCTTGCCTCGCTTATGCTCGGTTCGGTCCTCACCCCTTCGCAATCGCTTCCCGAACGGCTTCGCCGAGGGTCGCAGGGCTATCGGCGACAACGATGCCTGCTGCGCGCATGGCTTCGATCTTGTCTTCGGCACCGCCTTTGCCACCGGCGACGATTGCGCCAGCGTGGCCCATGCGGCGGCCCGGAGGCGCTGTGCGTCCCGCGATAAATCCAGCGGTTGGTTTCCAACGGCCCTTTTTCTTTTCGTCTGCCAAGAACTGTGCCGCGTCTTCCTCGGCGCTGCCGCCGATTTCCCCAATCATGATAATGCTTTGTGTCTCATCATCGGCGAGAAACATTTCTAAAACATCAATGTGTTCGGTCCCCTTGATCGGGTCTCCACCGATGCCGACAGCGGAGGATTGCCCCAGGCCCATGTCCGTCGTCTGCTTGACTGCTTCATAGGTCAATGTGCCGGAGCGCGAGACCACACCGCAGGATCCGCGCTTATGGATATGGCCGGGCATAATGCCGATCTTGCAGGCATCAGGTGTGATAACGCCGGGGCAGTTCGGGCCAATCAAACGGCTGGATGATCCTTCCAGCGCGCGTTGCACTGCCATCATGTCGAGCACCGGGATGCCTTCGGTAATACACACGATCAATTCCATTTCAGCATCGATAGCTTCGAGGATGGAATCCGCTGCGAAGGGTGGGGGCACATAAATAACACTGGCATTGGCGTGCGTCTTGGCCTTGGCTTCGTGCACGGAATTGAAGACTGGTAAATCAAGGTGCGTCTGTCCGCCCTTGCCAGGGGTCACGCCGCCTACCATTTGCGTGCCATAGGCAATGGCCTGTTCGGTGTGAAATGTGCCTTGTGAGCCGGTGAGGCCCTGGCAAATCACACGTGTGTTCTCGTCAATTAATACGGCCATCTTGGCTTTCTCCTAGTTTAACCCTGAGCGGGTATGCGTTCGTGCGGTGTGCATTGATGTCGCGACATCAATCATGTCATAAATTCAGCGCCGTTGAGTAGTAGTGCGCGCCATTTTCGAGGCGGTGGTCTTCGATTTGTCCATTGGCGCCGATCCTTTGGCTAGGTTCTGTGAACGCCCGCCGGATGTCGGACGCTTTGTCATTTGATGCAAAGACCAGCGAACATTTTGCCTCAACCAATTTGACCGACAGGTTGTAGGACTGTTGATAGTACGTGGTCGTACGCGTGTTCTGCACGAAGCCGTTGACCGCTGCCGCCTGTTCTACGGCTGAGCGACCTGCGCGCGCATTGCCACAAAGGGCTTCAAAGAACTGTGCGGCAACGGATGCTGGTACCAGTTTCGGCCCTGGCCCGGCAGAATTTGATCGCGCTAGAGTGGTTTGTGGGGCAGTGTCCTGGCCTTGGGATTCTGGGGTGCATGCGCTTAGCGCCAATGCGGCACTTAAAATCAGTGCGACTTTGATGCTTGCGGACGCAAAACATCCGTTCCTTAAGGACACAATATCATTGCATGGTTGTCGCGCTAGCATGTGTTTTCCGCGTGCTTTCTTCTATCCGGCCACGACGAACGTGATCTGACTTGTTCCATCTTCGTTACAATGCGCGCGCCCACTTTTGGCCGCACTGGAAATATTGAGGCTCAAGGCCGCATTCAGGCTCGGCGCTGAAAAAAAGGCTGGGCACCCATTGTGGTTTCGGTTTCTGAATTCGAATTGCCCAGGTGCCGATGCGTTCAAGGCTCCATATGTCAGCTGAACTGTTTCGGAAGTGCTCACGTAATTGCTTGTGATCGTGCAGAGACCCGGTTTGATGTGCAGCGATACGGCATTGTCTTTGGTGAAGAAAACGCGCTCAGGAGAGGAGCCGCCTGTCGCATATCCATATTCAAAACCGCCCTGAGACAGAGCAGCATCTACAGTGTCCTGGGCAAAATAGTTGCGCAGGCAAATGGTGATCGCGTTCGACATGGCCTGGCGCACCGCTTGCGGATTAACCGTTGGATCGCCGAGTGACAGCGCGCGGGTCGTCAGATTTATCGGTAAGCCGACAAAGGAAAACCCGACCATGTCACCACCTTGACCTGAGGGTAGGGCAATCAGGTCCGCCTGATAGGGAGCGCCCATCACGGTGTAGCGCCGCGTCATGCCGGGACCTGGCGCGGCACGCACGAGGCCAGGCAGAAAGTTCAACTCTACGAAGCGATCCGCAATCAGCGCGCCTTGGCCTGCAGACACTTTCGGCCCAAAGGCCAAACAATGCGCGTTCCCGCTGCGGTCGCGCAGTTTGATCTCGATCGCGACGTCTGTCGTCTGTCCGGTGATCCGGTGCACGCCGGGTGCAATCTCGATTACATTGGGCCAGCGCCGGTTGGGCACTTTTTGCAACGATGCATCCAACTGCCCAACCCGCGTGGCGTCGCGAAACCCGTCATGGCCAGCAATGCAGGCCCGCAAGTCATTTGCTACGGCGGTTGGGATCGGTGTCTGGGCTAAAGCCGAGGAGCCGAGGAATAGTGATAAGGCGAGTGCGCGGATCATCCGTTGCCCTCCTCTATCGGATAGTCCACGAACACTTCAAAACTAAAAGAATAGTCGTCAATCAAAATGTAAACGTATGCGTCTCGATCCGGGAACATGTCGTCCACAATGTAAGAATAGAACCCCTGTTGGATTTGATTTGTACGGGCGTCGATAAAAAGGCCACCACTGAAAGATATATCGGGCGTCGCAGACAATAATTCGATCAGAGCGTTAGACAGCTCACTGCTATCAGCTGGAATTTCATATTTGTTTACCGTGCAGTGGCCATCGATCCGTCTCTTGAATTCCTCAAAATGTAGTGCCTTGACCGCGTCTACATATGAAACTTGTTTGCCGTCGAGCGATTTATTAAATTCTGTTGTGTTTTGACTAATTGTCAGGCCATCTCGAATGGCAACTGGATTTTCAACGAAGGCAGCGCACTGCTCAATGAATTGACCCCATTGAGTTCTTACAAAATCATGTGCAGAAGACTGCGACAACGCACTGCTGGGCAACGCAGAGTTAAACACTAGCACTGATAGCGTTAGCGAAATGTGCCGTCGACTCAGCACATTTTCAGCCTTTCACTGCTTTCACAATTTTTTGCGCGCCATCTTTCAGATCATCAGCGGCGATCACATCCACGTCTGAATTGTTAATGATGTCTTTGCCCTGCTGCACATTTGTGCCTTCTAGACGGACCACCAGCGGCACTTGAAGACCCACTTCTTTGACCGCAGCAACCACGCCTTCGGCGATCACATCACAGCGCATGATACCGCCGAAAATGTTCACCAAAATGCCTTTGACCTGCGGATCCGACGTGATGATCTTGAAGGCTTCAGTCACTTTCTCTTTCGTCGCACCACCACCAACGTCGAGGAAGTTTGCGGGTTCCGCGCCATAGAGCTTGATGATGTCCATCGTCGCCATCGCAAGCCCAGCACCGTTCACCATGCAGCCGATCTCGCCATCCAGCGCGATGTAGTTGAGGTCATACTTCGACGCTTCAAGCTCTTTGGGATCTTCTTCCGTGACGTCGCGCAGCTCTGAGATATCCGCGTGGCGGTACATGGCGTTGCCGTCAAAACCGACTTTTGCGTCCAGACACTTGAGATCCCCACCGTCGGTTACGATAAGCGGGTTGATCTCCAGCATTTCCATGTCCTTTTCGATGAACATTTTATAGAGCATGCCCATCAACGCGACACATTGCTTGATCAGCTTGCCTTCCAGACCAAGTGCAAAGGCTATGCGACGCCCGTGGAACGCCTGATATCCTGACGCTGGATCAACAGAGAAACTCAGGATCTTTTCTGGTGTGCTGGCCGCTACCTCTTCGATATCCATGCCGCCTTCAGTGGAGCAAACAAAGCTAACACGGCTGGTTTGCCGATCCACAAGCAATGCGAGATAGAGCTCGGTTTCGATGCCCGACCCGTCTTCGATGTAGATCCGGTTGACTTGCTTGCCGGCAGGTCCCGTCTGGTGCGTGACGAGAGTACGCCCGAGCATTTTGCGCGCTTCCTCTGCAGCTTCCTCAACGGATTTGGTGAGGCGCACTCCGCCTTTTTCGCCTGCATCGACTTCTTTGAAGCTCCCTTTGCCGCGTCCACCTGCATGAATTTGTGCCTTCACCACCCACAATGGTCCGTCAAGCGCGCCCGCCGCTGTCTTCGCGTCTTCGGCCTTCAGTACGACACGACCGTCGGAGACAGGTGCGCCATAGCTGCGTAGAAGGGCCTTGGCTTGATATTCGTGGATGTTCATGAGCATGATCCCGTTTGGCTGCGATTTGCGACTTATAGGCATGCGGATGTGCGGTCTGTGAAGCAGATTTTCCCTAAAAGCGTAATTGCTACATGAAAATGTATAGTTTGTGATCACACGTTTTAATTGTGTGATCACAAAAGTGGAAAAGCAATATTTCCTTAAGGAATCAGCGCATGGCTGGTGTGTGACACGAAAAAGGCCAACTCTTTCGAGCTGGCCTTGTCGGTAAATCCAAGGTTCCGGATTAGGCCAGTGAGCTATCGATGCCCTGGCATGCTTTTACAAGTCCTTTGACTGCATTGACAGAACTGTCGAACATATCCTGTTCGCCTTTGTCCATCGAGATTTCCACGACACGCTCGATACCACCGGCGCCAATTACCGTGGGCACGCCAACATAAAATCCTTTCAGCCCGTAAGCACCATCCACGTATGCCGCGCAAGGCAACACACGTTTTTGGTCTTTAAGGTAGCTTTCCGCCATTTCGATCGCGGACGTCGCTGGCGCGTAGAAGGCAGATCCTGTTTTGAGCAACCCAACAATTTCAGCGCCGCCGTCGCGCGTGCGCTGAACGATGGCGTCCAGCTTTTCCTGTGATGTCCAGCCCATGCTTACCAGATCTGGCAAAGGAATGCCTGCGACTGTGGAATAGCGAACGAGCGGAACCATTGTGTCGCCATGGCCACCCAGAACAAAGGCGGTGACGTCCTTCATCGAGACTTCGAATTCTTCCGCCAGAAAGTGACGGAATCGTGCAGAGTCCAGCACGCCCGCCATGCCGCAGACTTTTTCGTGCGGCAGACCGGAGAATTCGCGCAGCGCCCAGACCATGGCATCCAAGGGATTGGTGATGCAAATCACAAATGCGTCTGGTGCATGCGCAGCGATTCCTTCGCCGACCGACTTCATAACTTTCAGGTTGATGCCCAGTAGGTCATCGCGGCTCATTCCCGGCTTGCGCGGGACACCAGCAGTCACAATGCAGACATCCGCACCCGCAATATCCGCGTAGCTTTGCGTACCCGAGAGCTTCGCGTCGAATTTCGCGGAAGGTCCGCTTTCGGCGATGTCCAGGGCCTTACCTTCTGGCGTTCCTTCGGCAATGTCGAACAGAACGACGTCACCTAGTTCTTTAAGGGCAACGAGATGGGCGAGCGTGCCACCGATCTGGCCTGCGCCGATCAGTGCGATTTTGGGTCTTGCCATTTTGAAATGCTCCGCATTCGATTGAAAATCGTGCTTGTGCTAGCGAATGCGGAGCGGTTTCGCAAGTTCGCTCCTGATGAATTGCGCAAACGCTGCGGCAGAAGACCCCGTGGACATCAGTTGGTGGTCGGTTCACAACAGTCCTGTGCTGACGCTGGATTTGCCCTTTTTTATTATTGCCGGAATTGCAGTTTTGTTCGCCGGGGTCTCCAAAGGCGGGTTCGGATCGGGTGCTTCATTTGCATCCGCGAGTATCCTTGCCTTGGTGATCGAACCCGTTTTGGCTCTTGGTGTGATGTTGCCTCTTCTTTTGCTGATCGACGTGAGTGCGCTCAAACCGTATTGGGGCAGATGGGACAGGTCGTCTGTGCTGGTGTTGATTACCGGTGCTTTGCCCGGTGTCGCGATCGGAGCGGCACTGTTTACAGTGGCTGAACCCGACTTTTTCCGCATTCTAATTGGCGTGATTTCGATAGGCTTTGTTTTGTGGCGCTTTGTGAACGCGCGCGCCTTCTTTGACAGTTCAAAGTCGGTCATGCCGGTGTGGGCTGGAGCAATCGCTGGATTGGTCGCAGGTTTTACCAGCTGCGTCAGTCATGCGGGGGGGCCACCTGCCGCTGTTTACCTATTGTCGCGGCGCTTGGATAAAACGCAGTATCAAGCAACGACGGTGCTGGTCTTTTGGGTTGTCAATATTGCAAAGTTCATACCCTACGCAGCGCTGGGAATGTTTACGGTTGAAACGGGGATCGCAAATCTTGTCCTCGCGCCGTTTGCAATTTTCGGAACGTGGTTAGGCGTCAAAGCGCATCACCACGTATCAGAGCGCGTGTTTTTTGCGCTTACATACATTTTACTGACGCTGACAGGCGCTAAATTGATCTGGGATGGGTTGACCTGAGCCGGCGCAATTGCGGCACAAGTCCGTTTGAGTAAAGGATCAGCATTCTAAAAGCAAATGTGCAGGTCAGGCGTCTTCCTTGCCTTTTGCAGGAAGAACTTCTGCTAAAGCTTCGAAGGATTGACCAGATGCGACAAGACACGTTAAACCGTTTGGCGTTGTAACTGTAATCGTCCAAGTGCCTGTTGAGTCTGACGCAAAAACTTCAACTACTGAGTTGTTTGCTCCTAACCCCATCGATTGGCGTGTTTCACCATAGCCATCCGCCAGTCGGTCAACAACGACCTCTCGCGGGCCGCAGTTCCGCGTGTTTTGCGCGGCCGCATCGGTTGCGGATGCGATGTAGAGCGCGGCTGCGGCGGTGAGTGCGCCGAGGTGCAGTACTTTCACAGTGCGATTCATTTCTATCTGCCTCATTTTGAAGGCTGCACCCAACATCATCTGGCCGAGCCGGTTGCCCGGCGATGACACGGGAGGCCCCGGTTCAACACGTATCGAAACACCATAGTTTAAGAACCGTGTGCGGTTGCACTGTTGTGGCCTTCGGTCCAATGATCGATGATGCGAACATCGTGGACAGGGTTGAAAAACTGGTTAATCCAGCGCGCGGAAAAGAATCCAATTTGAAGCTTTCTGCAGCGCGGCAAAAATGTCCTTGAAGTTTCGTTAAATAAATGCACCTTTGCGCGCAATAATATTATCCAAAGGTGGACTCGCAATTGCTGGTTCGCTTTGCACCAGCGAAGGAGCTTTACGATGCCACACGCCAATCGCCCCTTACGTTCGGTTCTTTATATTCCCGCTTCCAGAAACCGCGCTCTGGATAAGGCACGGTCTTTGCCGTCAGATGCGATTATCTTTGATCTGGAAGACGCTGTGGCGCCGGATGAAAAAACTGCGGCGCGGCACACACTGAGAGATGCAGTGCGCGAAGACGGCTATGGGCGACGGATCAAGATCGCCCGCATCAATGGACTCGATTCGCCCTGGGGGAGTGAAGACGCAACTCTCGTACGTGATCTGGAAATTGACGCTGTTTTGCTACCAAAAGTGGATGAACCGTCGCATTTGGACGCACTGGCAAAGTATACAGGAGAGGTGCCGCTTTGGGCGATGATGGAGACTCCGTTGGGGGTTTTGAATGCGGCGGCCATTGCGGCACATCCGCTTTGTTCTGGCATGGTGATGGGGACTAATGACCTTGCCAAGGATATTGGTGCCCGGTTCAGAGCGGATCGATTGCCGATGATGGCTGGCCTTGGCCATTGCGTTCTGGCAGCAAAAGCGCACGGTGTGGCCATCATTGACGGCGTCTTCAATGCGTTCAAGGACATGGACGGCTTGTGCAACGAATGCGAACAGGGGCGTGACATGGGTTTTGATGGAAAAACACTTATCCATCCTGGACAAATCGATACGGCAAATGCTGTCTTTGCGCCCAGTGACGCTGAGATTGACCTCGCTGAACGGCAGATCGTGGCCTTCGATGCGGCTATCGCTGATGGGCAGGCGGTCGCTGTTGTGGATGGTCGGATCGTCGAAAACCTGCATGTTGCAACGGCCCGGGAAACACTGGCAAAAAGGGACGCAATCGCTGCCCTGAACATGGAGTAATCCGATGACCCTTCTTATCGCAGGCCTACTTGTCTGGACGCTCGCACATTATTTCAAACGCCTGATGCCAGATCAGCGCGCAAATCTCGGAACTGCTGGGAAAGGCGTGGCGGCTGTCGGTATTTTGGCAGGCTTGGTGCTGATGGTGATCGGCTATCGCGCGGCCGCGTTCATACCGCTGTGGAACCCGCCGGCTTTTATGGTGCATGTCAACAATACGCTGATGCTTTTGGCTTTCTGGGTTTATGGCTCAGGCGCGCCGAAAGGTGCAAAGGTTTGGCCTGGATTCAAGATAAGACACCCGCAGCTGGTTGCCTTCAAAATCTGGACGTTGGCGCATCTGCTGGTCAATGGGGATCTCGCATCTGTGGTGCTTTTTGGTGGGCTTTTGGCCTGGGCAGTGGGCTCTGTGATCTTGATCAACAAAGCCGAGCCGAACTGGTCGCCATCGGAACATGCGGGCGTTCCAGGTTACATCAAGCATAGCGTTATCACGCTGGTAATCTTTAGCATTGTTGCAGGTATTCACATTTGGCTGGGCGTCTGGCCGTTTGCCTCCTGAACTGGACAGAAGCATGAAACTCTACCGATTTCTCTCAGCCGAGGATACATCCGACTTTTGTCACAAGGTGACTGCGGCGCTGAACAGTGGGTGGCAGTTGCACGGAAGTCCAACCCAAACCTGGGATCAAAAGTCCGGTGTGATGCGGTGCGGGCAGGCTGTGATCAAAGAAGCGCCCGGCGCCTATAGCCCTGACACCAAATTGGGAGACCAATAGTGGCAACCAAAACAAACCCCGGGCGCTTTTTCGAAGACTACCGCGTTGGTCAGATCATGGATCATGCGGTGCCGCGCACGGTAAAAATGGGTGAACGAGCGCTTTATCACATGCTCTATCCCGCGCGGCATGCGCTCTATTCCTCTGACCAGTTTGCACAGAGTTGTGGCCTACCGTTCAGCCCGTTGGATGACATGATCGCCTTCCACGTTATTTTTGGCAAAACCGTACCTGATGTTTCTTTGAATGCGGTGGCCAATCTGGGATATGCCGAAGGGCGCTGGCTGTCGCCCGTCTGGCCAGGGGACACGCTGCGCGCGCAGTCCGAAGTCATCGGCGTAAAGCAGAATTCCAATGGCAAGTCTGGTGTGGTCTGGGTGCGCACACGGGGTTTGAACCAACACGATGACGCGGTTCTGGAATATGTGCGATGGGTGATGGTGCGCAAAGGCGATCTGAATGCGTCTGCGCCAGAACCTGTTGTGCCAGATCTGGCCAAGGCCGTGGACCCGGCATGCCTTGTGATCCCCAAACGCCTGGATTTTGGCGCCTACGACTATGCTCTGGCAGGAGAGCCGCATCGCCTCAGCGACTATGACATCGGCGAGACCATTGATCATGTAGATGGTGTTACGATCGAGGAAGCCGAGCACATGATGGCAACCCGCCTCTGGCAGAACACGGCCAAAGTTCATTTTGATACGTCGGCGCGCCCGGATGGTTCGCGTTTGATTTATGGCGGGCATGTCATCTCCATGGCGCGCGCGCTTTCCTTTAATGGACTGGCTAATGCGCAGATGGTCGCCGGGCTCAATAGTGGTGCACATGCCAACCCTTGTGTCAGCGGTGATACTGTGCGGGCCTGGTCAGAAGTTTTGGACAAATCAGAAACAGATGCGCCTGGCGTCGGTGCAATCCGTTTGCGACTTGTTGCAACAAAGGGTGACACACCTTTTGCTTTACGTGGCGAAGACGGGAAGTATCTGCCCGACGTGCTGCTGGACCTCGACTATTGGGCGCTGATGCCTACGTAGGCCATCTCCTGCCGGTAAGATGGTGCGCCTAAAGGGCAAATGTGTATTATCAGAAGTGCTGCAGTGGCCAATCCAGAGCACAAAAAAGTCAGGTGCATCTGGGTCAAGCTGCGTTAGGGTGATTGCATGGTGTGGCGCGCGATCCTTTTTTCCTTTTGGGTGGTTATTTCCGCGATGACGACACGTGCTTGCGAACTGGCTTTGGTTCTTGCCGTAGATATCTCAGGCTCGGTCGATCATCAGGAATACAGACTTCAGATGGATGGGCTGGCGGCGGCTTTGCAAGACGGGATTGTGGTGGAGGCTTTGCTGGCCCAAGAAGCCATGGTCACTTTAATCCAATGGACTGGATCCAGTCGTCAGCAACAAACAATTCCTTGGATGCAGATGCGCAATGACCATGATCTTGCGGCATTTGCAGAACGGGTGGCTCAAGATGAACGCATCTGGCGTAATTATTCCACAGCGGTAGGTGAAGCGCTCGTCGCGTCAGAAGAAGCGTTGATCGCGGCATCTCATTGTCGCCGTAAGGTGATCGATGTGTCCGGTGATGGTATCTCCAACGAGGGTGTCTTGCCGCGCAGTCGCCATGCGGCACTGAGCGAGATGGGTGTCATCGTCAATGCCATCGCGATCGAAACCGATGATGATGATTTGACTGGCTGGTATTTCGAGAACCTGATCCTTGGCGAGGGTGCTTTTGTGATGACGGCCAACGGCTTCGAAGATTACCCCGAACAAATCAAGCGCAAGCTGCAACGCGAAACAACCCGGCAGCTCAGTGTGTTAAGATAATGTGATCACAGTTAATCCACGTGTGATCACATTTTGTGAATTTGCCCAATTTTTGTCTAAATCGCGCCAATTTAACGCGGCTCAGACCGCACGCTGCACGTGACATATGCGGGAATAAGAGTAAAAAGGGCATCAGCGAACAAAAGGAATCTTTGAATGGCTGATGTGAATCGGGGCAACCGCCCTTTGTCACCACATTTGACAATCTACCGCCCGCAACTGACCTCAATAACGTCAATCCTCACGCGGATCACTGGAAATGCGTTGCTCATCTCGTCTTTGCTCGTGGTTTGGTGGTTTTTGGCCGCCGCAACATCACCTGAATATTTCGCTGTTGCGAACGGTGTGCTGACCAGTTGGTTTGGCGATCTGGTGATGACCCTCTCGCTTTGGGGTTTGTGGTATCACACGCTGGCCGGTGTGCGGCATCTGATCTGGGACCAAGGCGTCGGATTAGATCTCGATACAGCGTATAAACTGGGGTACGCGGTCATTGGCGGGTCCGTCCTGCTGACGCTGCTGACCCTCTTGGTGATCTGAAAAGGAGCGGCAATATGAGTTTTCTGACTGACCGCAAACGCGCCACTGGCATGGGGTCCGCAAAATCCGGGACCGAGCATCACTGGTCCATGACTGTGAGTTCGGGTGCGCTACTTGTGCTGATACCACTCTTTATCTTTACTTTTGGGCCAGTGCTTGGCGCGTCGTATGAAGAAGTGGCCGCATATTACGCCCGGCCTTTCCCGGCTGTGGTTGCGGGATTGACTATTGTGGTCACTTTCAAGCACTTCGCAAATGGTGTGCAGGCGCTGATCGAGGATTATGTACATGGGATAGCTCAAAAAGTTGCGATGATTGTGATGACTTGCGTGAGCTATGCCGCAATGGGCTTCGGGCTTTACGCGATCGTAAAGCTGGCCCTTTAAGACCTTCCGGGCGCGGGTAAGCGTGCCACAGCAGATCCAGGAGAAAATTCCATGGCTGAATACGAATATGAAACGCACCAATATGACGTTGTGGTGGTTGGTGCCGGTGGTGCAGGATTGCGCGCTACGCTGGGCATGGCAGAGCAGGGGCTTCGTACCGCTTGTGTGACCAAGGTTTTCCCGACGCGCTCGCACACTGTTGCGGCGCAGGGCGGTATCGCAGCTTCCCTTTCGAACATGGGGCCGGACAACTGGCAGTGGCACATGTATGACACAGTCAAAGGGTCAGACTGGCTCGGCGATACCGATGCGATGGAATACCTAGCACGCGAAGCGCCTAAGGCGGTGTACGAGCTGGAACACTACGGCGTGCCCTTCAGCCGCACCGAAGAGGGCAAGATCTATCAACGCCCCTTTGGCGGCCATACCACTGAATTCGGGGAAGGGCCGGCGGTCCAGCGGACCTGTGCGGCCGCTGACCGGACGGGCCACGCAATCCTGCATACACTCTACGGCCAGTCGCTGAAGAACAACGCGGAATTCTACATTGAGTACTTTGCGATTGACTTGATCATGTCAGATGACGGTGTCTGTCAGGGCGTGCTGTGCTGGAAACTCGATGACGGCACGCTGCATCTCTTTGCCTCCAAAATGGTCGTTCTGGCGACTGGTGGCTATGGTCGGGCTTATTTCTCTGCGACCTCCGCGCATACCTGCACGGGCGACGGTGGCGGCATGACCGCGCGGGCTGGCTTGCCGCTGCAGGATATGGAGTTTGTGCAGTTCCATCCCACCGGCATTTACGGCGCAGGGTGCCTCATCACAGAAGGCGCTCGCGGCGAAGGGGGATACCTTACGAATTCCGAGGGCGAGCGTTTCATGGAACGTTACGCACCGCAGTACAAGGATCTCGCACCGCGCGATTATGTGAGCCGATGCATGACCATGGAAATCCGCGAGGGCAGAGGTGTTGGCGCAAATGGCGATCATATTCACCTCAACCTGAACCACCTACCGCCCGAGACGCTCAAATTGCGCCTGCCGGGTATCTCCGAAAGCGCGCGCGTTTTTGCGGGCGTGAATCTCAACAAAGAACCGATCCCCGTATTGCCGACTGTGCATTACAATATGGGTGGTATTCCGACGAATTACTGGGGTGAGGTGTTGGCGCCCACGACAGATAATCCGGACCGTATTTCTCCTGGCTTGATGGCTGTGGGTGAGGCGGGGTGTGCCTCGGTGCACGGGGCGAACCGCCTTGGGTCGAACTCTCTGATCGATCTGGTGGTCTTTGGCCGAGCCGCGGCGATCCGTGCGGGCAAGATCGTGGATGCAGACAGTCCTGTGCCGACGCCAAACGCCAAGTCGATTGAGGCTGCGCTCGATCGTTTTGACAACACCCGTCACGCCAAAGGTCATATGCCGACGGCGGAGCTGCGGTTGGAGATGCAGCAAACCATGCAAAAGGATGCTGCAGTTTTCCGTGCCAACGAGACCCTCGCAGAAGGCAAGACAGCTATGGAAACCGTAGCTGACAAATGGTCGGATGTGGGCGTGACAGACCGCAGTCTTGTCTGGAACTCCGATCTGATGGAAACGCTCGAACTCGCGAACCTTATTCCGAATGCCGTAGCGACCATTACAGGTGCTGAAGCGCGCAAGGAAAGCCGTGGCGCTCATGCGCACGAGGATTTCCCGGAACGGGACGACGAGAACTGGCGCAAGCACTCGCTGATCTGGTTCAAGGGGAACAAAGCCTCGCTTGGCTACCGTGGGGTGCACGAGCAACCGCTGACAAGCCACAACGACGGCGGGATTGACCCCAAGAAGATCGCGCCCAAGAAAAGGACGTTCTGATGCGATCCACGACTCGCTTCATGGCGGCATGTGCGTTGTGTATTTCTGCAGGCACTGCCGCTTACGCGGAGCAAGGTGCGGCGAATTCTGCTCAAAACGATCAAGGCGCAGGTTTTGGTACATCTGCATCCCATCACGTTGTGTTGCTGTCAAATTGTCCGCGCGAATTTCGAGAAATCTACCGTGGCGCGCTGTACTGCCGTCAGCCTGAACAGCGGGTTTTTACTGTGCGTGACGCGCGCTGTCCCGAAAACGTGTCAGGGCTTTATCGTGGCGATCTGTATTGCTTTGGGCGGCGGTGAAATGATGCGAAAAGTATGCCACACCGACCGGCGTTCAGGGGTGCTCAACAACATGCATTTTTGTGGTCCAGCGGCTCTAAGAGACGGGTACATAATATGAAATTTGTGATTGTCCCGGCAGTGTTAGCGCTCGGTGCCTGTGCGCAGATCCAATCTGCCACGGACCAGGCCGGTCGCGATGCAGCGAAAACTGTCATGCCGGAAGCGCTAGCGGTTTACTTCCCTCAAGTGCCGAAACAACTTTTTACGCCTTTCACGAATTGTATCGTGGATAGCGCGGACGCGAGCGAAGTACAGTCGCTGGCAGCCGATGCCGTGGTTGGGGTGGACGGTGGGACGGCGGACACAATCCGCGCGATCCTAGCACGCCCTGCAACCCAAGACTGTTTGCGCCAGGCAGCACCCGCTGCTGCTCTGGCACTCTGAGATCAAGAGACAGGAGACCGACCATGGTTCAACTGACACTTCCCAAGAACTCCCGCATGACCCAAGGCACGACCTGGCCGAAACCGGAAGGGGCAAAAAACACACGGAAGTTCCAAATTTATCGCTGGAATCCCGATGATGGCAAAAATCCGCGTGTTGACACCTATTTTGTCGATATGGATACCTGTGGGCCGATGATTTTGGACGCGCTGATCAAGATCAAGAACGAGATTGATCCGACCCTGACTTTTCGACGCTCCTGCCGGGAAGGCATCTGTGGCTCCTGCGCGATGAACATTGATGGGATCAACACGCTGGCGTGTATCTACGGCATGGACGAAGTCAAAGGGGACGTGAAAATCTACCCGCTTCCACACATGCCCGTCGTCAAGGACCTCATCCCTGACCTGACCCATTTCTATGCGCAGCACGCTTCTATTATGCCGTGGTTGGAAACCAAGACGAACCGCCCGGCGAAGGAATGGAAACAGTCCATTGAAGACCGTAAAAAGCTTGATGGCCTTTATGAATGTGTGATGTGCGCCTCCTGTTCGACATCCTGCCCGAGCTATTGGTGGAATGGTGATCGTTATCTGGGGCCAGCAGCGCTGTTGCATGCCTATCGCTGGATCATTGACAGTCGCGATGAAGCCACCGGTGAGCGATTGGACGAGTTGGAAGATCCGTTTAAACTCTATCGCTGCCACACGATCATGAATTGTTCAAAAACCTGCCCCAAAGGTCTGAACCCGGCGGAAGCTATTGCGAACATTAAGAAAATGATGGTTGAACGCCGCGTCTGATCGTTTTGAGTACTGGCTGTTTATTCTATGGTGCAGGTGCGCAGGCGTGTGACGTTGGATTTCATGTAAGAGGGCACACAAAAGCCATGTATTCTCTCTGATGGATCAGACCGTTTGGATAGCACTCGCACTTGCGAGCCTTGCAGGAGCCTCGATCCCAGCAGGTGCTGCCCTGGCGCTCCTGCGCGTTGATTTCATGTCAACGTGGTTGGAGAACGAGGCACGTCACACAATCATGGCGTTTGGTGCGGGCGCTCTTTTGGCGGCGGTGGCGCTGGTGCTAATCCCGGAAGGCACTGAGCGATTGGCGCCAGGGCCGGCGATCTTGTGGTTTTCGCTTGGAGGGATTGGCTTTGCCATCATTGATCGCTTGCTCGCGCAAAGTGGTGGGCAAGCTGCACAATTCCTCGCAATGATGATGGACTACTTACCCGAAGCTCTGGCGCTTGGCGCGGTTATTGCCGGAGACTTGCCAGCCGCCGTCCTAGTCGCGCTTCTCATTTGTTTGCAAAACCTGCCAGAAAGCTTCAACGCTATGCGAGAATTCAAGGATGCAGGCTCGACGCCTTCGCTTTGGCTTTTCCTTGCAATGGTCCCATTGGGACCTTTGGCTGCCGCGTTCGGCCTGTTCCTGCCAGAGACGTTCGACCCGCATATCGGTGCGATCATGATGTTCTCTGCGGGTGGAATTTTGTACCTGATGTTTCAGGATATTGCACCGGGCGTACCACTTAAAGATTCACGGTTACCTCCGCTTGGGGCGATTCTGGGTTTTTCGTTAGGTCTCGCAGGGGATTTGCTGATCTGATGCACATCGTCATCGGATTACTGATCGCTTTTCTATGTGTGGTTTTTTACGCATGGCGCTACGGGGAAACACGGGCCTGTCGCTGGCGCGCAGACCGGGCGCGTGACTCAGACGGGCAGCATTTTTATCGCTGTGCGCAATGTGGAGCGGAAAGCCTATCCCCAAAAGACCGGCCTCCTGATAAATGCTTGTCGCAGATTAAATGATGCTCAGTTCAGTCGGGTTGCTATGCCGGACAACACGTCGATTGACCACCGAACGGGCAGAGTTGGACAACAGCGTGGATCGTCTGGTCCAGTCGTTAAAGTCGTTAGCTTAATGCGGTCGGCTATGAATTGTGTGTCCTTTGGAGCGCTGCCAAACAAGCCTTGCACGTCTGTTAGTTTGACCCAACCGCTATCCAAAAAGCCGTAGACGCCTGCATGGATTGAAACGGAGCCTGCGGAACCGGGGATATGAACGTAGATAATCCCAAGCGCATGCGTCGCAGCTTCGTTGGTAAACCATGTGCCGCCTTCCATCGTGCCAGTCGGTGAAAGGTCATCGCGCAAGAGCTGCGCAAATTGTTCGGCCGTCGTTTGTGCAGCACTGGGTAAAGCCCATCCAAAGGCGATGCTAAGTGTCAAGGTGCACAGTGCTTTCATGATCGGCTTTCCTCTCTGACAGGGTCTTGCACAGCATGCTTTGGGGAGCTTCCCATGGTCAACTGCCTTGCACGCGGAGCATGATCTGTCAGAAGGGGTGCGAGACGAAAAGGACGACACTATGACCAGACCACAGGACGCTGACGCGCGCCGCGCTGTCGCACCGGTAATCTGCTACCCCGTTGATACTTTGCCTGCGCCGGATATGGCGCTTTACACGGCAGCGCGTGCAGATCTTGCAAAGGTAGATGAAATCAAGATCCCGCCGCGGGAGGCTCGCTGCTTTTCGGTGCCGGCTGGGCATTTTTTCCGCATCACGTCGATCGAAGGACCACAGGTCGGGGATCTTAACCTGCACAGCGCGCAAGATGTCTCTGAAAGGTTTTATTCCGGAAAGACCCGCGCACTGCATGGAACGCATATCACGAAGGGCGAGCGTATGTGGTCCAGTTTCCCTTCACTGCGCCCGATGGCCACGATAACCCATGATACCTTGGGATGGTATGGCATCGATGATTTCGGGGGATCTGTGCACGATGTTATCGGTACGCGGTGTGACCCCTACACGCATGCGTTGCTTTCCGGTGGTGCGCAGTACCACAATTGCTGTCATTCTAATCTGACGCGCGCATTGGCGGATCATCTGGGTGTATCGCGTCAAGAAGCGGAACCTTTGGTGCATGATGTGCTCAATGTATTCATGTGCACAGGTTTCACTCGGGATACTGGACAATATTTTATGAAAGCCAGCCCAGTGCGCCCGGGAGACTACATCGAATTTTTCGCCGAAATTGAACTGCTTGGGAATCTGTCTGCCTGTCCAGGAGGGGATTGCTCAAGCACGCATTCGAGCAATTCAGCCGCCTGTTATCCACTTTTGGTAGAGGTTTTTGCACCAGCAGCGGGTGCTTTGTCAGGGTGGCAACAGCCGAGCCCAAATCCTTACGACCGCAGTCACGGAGCATAGAAGGCCTCAGGCGAAAGCGGCGTCTAGCGCGATCTCAACCATATCACCGAAAGACTTTTCGCGATCTTCCGACGGCAGGGCTTCGCCGGTTTGCAGGTGGTCACTGACGGTCAGAACCGCGAGTGCCCGCCGCCCGTGACGCGCGGCCAGCGTATAGAGCTCTGCGGCCTCCATCTCGACGCCGAGAATGCCGTGACGCACCATCTGCTCGTCCAGATCGGGGCGTTCGGCGTAGAAAACGTCAGAGGAATAGATCCCACCCACATGCGTCTTGACCGATTTGGTCTTGGCCGCGGAAACCGCGGCGGCCAGCAGGCCGTAGTCTGCCGTGGGCGCAAAATTGACTTCGCGCATAATCGCAGAGGATGGTGACGTGATGGTTGTTGCAGACATGGCAATGATAACGTCGCGAATCCCGACGTAGGGTTGCATGCCGCCACAGGACCCGATGCGGATCAATGTTTGCGCGCCATAGGTCGAGATCAGCTCGTTTGCATAGATCGAAAGCGAGGGCATTCCCATGCCTGAGCCCTGGATGGTCACGCGCTCGCCTTTGTAGAGGCCCGTAAAGCCAAGCATGCCGCGCACCTCGTTCACGAGTTCCGCGCCGTCAAGAAATGTCTCCGCTGCCCATCGCGCGCGGTATGGATCGCCTGGCATCAAAACAGTTTCAGCAATTTCGCCGGGCGCGGCACCGATGTGAACGGTCACCTAGTTAGATTTCCAGGGTTTTTGGATCAGTCCCGGACTCTACAGCGTCCTTGAACCATTGTGGTTTACGACCCATGCCGCTCCAGGTTTGTTTGGGCTCTGCAGGATTGGCGTATTTCGCAGCGCGCGGTTTTTTCGCCGGGGTAGCAACTTTCGCTTTGACCGTCGCCTTGGCTTCGGTTGTCAGTTCTGAAAGGCGAAAACCGAACTTGGCAGCAGCGGCAGCAGCGGCTTTGAGCGCTTCTTTGCGTTCTTTCTTTTCAATGTTCTTGAGCGCTTTTTGAGCATCTTTGATCATTTGCTCTAGCTGTTTGCGCGATTTTTTTGACAGGTCAGCCATGGTTTCTTCTCCCTAGTTGTTG
>JBGCDG010000056.1:0-3431 GCA_045105195.1 Roseobacter sp.
CTGCATGTCTGCCTTGGTGCAGCTATAGCGGCAGGGATGGACGCTGACCGAATTTTTGGAGAGCCGGTCAAGGGCTACCAAACCTCAGGTTATCGCTGGCGGGGGTAACTCGATGGGACATGCGACCAAATTCCAGTTTCCGAACAAGTTACTAAAGTGGATTAGAGATCGATAACAGTTTTCGCTCAATGTCCGCCCCGGATGGATCGCTTAGGTGCGACTGGTGGCTATAGCTGGGAAAATATATGCCGATATTCTGGTCCAGATTAGTGTGTTTGCTCACTTGCATCGGCCGTGACATGAGTTTCGGCCGTGGCACAGGCGACACCCTCACTTTTTGAGGGCAGGGATCATGCGCGCCAGCGTGCCGTCCTTGCGCACGAACTGGTTGAATATGGAAGCGGCCGCGTGTGCGGTGATCAGGGCAAATAGCACAATGTTCAAAAGCCAATGCACATAGCCCAGATCAGCAACACCGTTCCACGTCATCCCACCCGTGATCACCATGCCGATCAGCGTGGCGTAAAGCGACCAGTGAACCACTGTAGCGATCTTGGCCTGAGCTTCGGATGTCCCAACAGCATGACCCGGCGCGCCGTGGCGATATCGAAGATAAAACCGCGCCATAACAGCAAGAAAAATTGTTGAGCCAAAGCCCACATGAACCCACGCCATCGTGAGGTCATCGCCAGCAGGCGTGGCGTTTGTCTGCAAGGCCTCAATGGTGCGTTTCATCGGCTCATTGAAAAGCCATTGCACCCAGATGGCTGCAAAGACGATCCAGTGCAAAATGATCTGTGCAGGGCGGTAAGCTGCGGGGGTACGGCTCATGGGGTTCTCCTATTTCTCATTGCGGAGAGTTACTGCGACACCTGCTGGATCAGTGCCGCGTAGGATATCGCCGTCTTGGCGCAGATGGTCTGAGGCCGCGCTGTCGCCATGGGTGATCAACTCATAGTGCACCAATCCGGCCATATTCTGCGGCTTTGGCGGGCGGTTCGGCCCGGCCCAGATGTTCATCGCCAGGCGGTGCGTGTTTGGCGCGCCCGCACCCATATCGGCAAAACCCCAGGCGTCCAGCGTCAGATGGCGCTCGAATCCAAGAGTCTCGAACCAGTTTAAAGCAGGCTCAAGCGCCGCCACTTTGAAGTGCAAATGCGCGAGGTAGCTGTCGTCCGCCAACGGCGCCATCGGGTCCAAGCGCGCAGCAATGGCAAGTTCGGATTTCACATCAAGCGGTCCGCGGCCAGAGTGCGTGCCGCCATCCACATCGTACAATGTTAGCCCTTGGTTCATGTCGCCAAAATGCGAAAACCGTTCGGGCGTCTCATAGGTGATTTCGATTTCCAGCCCATCAGGATCATGGATGTAGAGCGATTTCGCCATCAAGTGATCGGTCGGTCCGACCCGAACATTCAACTGGATCAGACGGGCAAGGATGCGGGAAAACTCAGTCTGGCTGCGTACGCCAATCGCGACGTGATACATGCCAGTATAGGGATCTGCGACAGGGATATCCGCGCCTGAACGAAGAACCACAAGCGTTCGATCCTTTGTTCCCAAAGCGACCCTTTGCGCTGTTGCATCACGCTCGATCAGTCCCAGGGCCGAGGTCCAGAACGCAACCGCCCGAGCAAGGTCGGTCACTTGCAGTTCGACGGCGCCCCAAGACAGGCGGTCAGATTGCGGAGTTAGGTTTTCGTTGGCGACGGGCGTGGAATAGATCATTGGGTGGCAACCTATTTAAGAAATGAGGCGCCCCGGCGGGAGATGTCGGGGCGCGAGTTAGGATGCATCAAGCGCGTGGTGCGATTGGCGCCTTGTTCGTGCGGCCCCAGATCACGAAAGCTGCCAGTGCGAACAGGATCACGTTCATCGGCACCACTTCGAATTCACCGCGAAAAATATGCAGGCCAGCGGCCAAAACCATGATCACGGCAAGACCGGCGGCGGCCAGTTTCGTCAAGTTGGGCTTGATGCGGGTTGCGGCTGGCAAGATCAGCCCAAGCGCGCCTGCGACCTCTGAAAGGCCAATGAATTTGATCAGCAGGAAGGGTGCGTTTTCAGCCCAGCCCATGCCCATGGCGACCAGTTCCGCAGATCCGGACATCAGCTTTGTTGCGCCCGCCATCAGGAACATTGCAGCCAACAGAGCTTGGGCCACCCATAGACCAATGTTCCAGCCTTTGCCGACTTGTACTGGGTTTGTGTCGATCGTTGTCATATCGTTCTCTTTCCTGAAATCGCTTATGCAGCGTGTTGTGATGAAGACAGTAATAGACGTTTCCAGAATCGAAATCATTGAGCTATTTATTGATTTACCATTCACTGTGAGTTGATGATGGATACACTTCTAAGTCTGCGTGTTTTTGCTGAGGTCGCTGAACACAAAAGCTTCTCCGCGGTAGCGGCCCGCCTTGGCCTCTCGCCTGCTATGACCAGCAAACATATCAAGCATGTCGAGGCCCGCGTCGGCGCTCGTCTGCTCAATCGCAACAGCCGGAACGTGAGCCTGACCGAGGCAGGCGCGCAGTATTTGAAGACCGTTCTGCCTTTGCTTGAAGGGTTGGTCGAAGCTGAAACGCAATTGACCTCAGACAATCTATCGCCACGCGGTACGCTAAAAATGTCGATGCCTGTTTGGATGTCCAACCCGGCCTTTTCTAGAATTCTGAAGGCGTACCATCAGCAAAACCCGCATATGACTTTTGATATCGACCTGAGTGGCCGCAAAATATCTATCGTTGAAGAAGGTATCGATTTGGCGTTGCGGGTTACGTTCAAACTGGATGAGGGGTTGATTGCGCGAAAACTGGGAGAGGTTACATTTCAACTTGTCGCCGCGCCTGCGTTTTTAGACAGCTTTGGCCGCCCCAATACCCTGGAAGACCTGAACAACGCCCCAATGCTTGCCTATTCTCAAGTTGCAGCGGACGGGCGCATCAAGTTTGGTGGCCAAAATGGGGTTGATCTCAAACTTCGTCCGATTTTGGTAAGCTCCAACGAGAGCATTCTTCATCAAGCGGCTGTTGCTGGCATGGGCTATGCTATGCTCCCAAATTGGGCGGCTCAGCACGACGTGGAAGAAGGTCGCCTTGAAACTGTTCTACCCATGGTCGAATGGCCGAAACTGAGCATTCAGGCAATCTATGCTGACCGCAGCTATCTGCCTGCGAAGGTGAGAAGCTTTTTGGATTTTCTGGCGGGGCCTGATGGGTTATCCAGCGCCGCAATGTAGCGTTTCGACGATCAGATTTTTGTCCCTCATAGCCATGTGTCATGAGGCAATCAAATAGGGTCGTGCGACGCAGGGTATGCGTATACATCACAACGTCAGTCATAAGTCTTTTCGTTACTGTTTTTTGTAGCGACCGAAAGGTGCATGCAGCGGTTGTGCACACCAAAAGTGTCGATAGCAGCAATGCCCGCGT
>JBGCDG010000057.1:0-85590 GCA_045105195.1 Roseobacter sp.
GCGCAGACCGCTGCCGTCTGCCTTGTGGGCAAGACGCATGATTTCCACGTCGAGGCAGCCCTTGGGATCACGTTGGCGGAAAACACCGACAACATCGCGAAGTCCATCGCCCATCTCAAAGCCCAAGGCCGCGAGCCGCTCTTTGATGCGGAACATTTCTTTGATGGCTACCGCGCCAATCCCAACTATGCGCTGGAAGCGATCAAAGCCGCCTATGACGCAGGCGCGCGCTGGATCGTGCTGTGCGATACCAATGGCGGCACCTTGCCGCCGGAAATCCGACGTGTGACGACAGAAGTGATCGCCGCAGGTATCCCCGGCACGCATCTGGGCATCCACACCCATAACGACACCGAAAATGCGGTCGCCTGTTCGCTAGCCGCCGTGGATGCAGGCGCACGGCAGATCCAAGGCACGCTCAACGGCTTGGGGGAGCGCTGCGGCAATGCCAGCCTGACGTCGCTGATCCCGATTCTGTTGCTGAAAGAACCCTACGCCAGCCGCCTCCAGACGGGCATTACCCTTGAAGCACTGAAAACACTGACACGCACCAGCCGGATGCTGGACGAAATCCTTAATCGCGTGCCCTTTCGGCAGGCAGCTTTTGTCGGATCCTCCGCCTTTGCGCATAAAGCAGGGCTGCACGCCTCGGCGATCCTGAAAGACCCCACGACCTACGAACATATTGTGCCGGAAAGCGTGGGCAATGCGCGGATCATCCCGATGTCCAATCAGGCGGGCCAATCCAATTTGCGCGAACGGCTGCACGGTGCGGGTTTGGCTGTGCGAAAAGGCGACCCAGCGCTGGGACTGATCCTCGACCGGATCAAGGAGCGTGAGGCGCTGGGGTATTCCTATGATACAGCGCAAGCCAGTTTTGAGCTGTTGGCACGGGATGCACTTGGCCAAATGCCGCAGTTCTTTGAGGTCAAGCGCTACAGGGTCACGGTGGAGCGGCGCAAAAACAAATATGACAAGATGATCAGCCTTTCGGAAGCCGTTGTCGTGGTGAAAGTCGATGGTGTGAAAAAGTTATCGGTTTCAGAAAGTATGGATGAAACTGGCGGGGATCGCGGCCCGGTCAATGCGCTGGCCAAGGCGCTGGCCAAGGATCTTGGGCCTTATCAGGCAATCATTGATGACATGCGTTTGGTGGATTTCAAGGTGCGCATTACGCAAGGCGGCACGGAAGCCGTCACGCGCGTGATCATTGACAGCGAAGACGGCGAGGGGCGGCGCTGGTCGACTGTGGGTGTCTCTGCGAACATCGTGGATGCCTCATTTGAAGCGCTGCTTGATGCGATCAGATGGAAACTGTTGCGCGACTGGAAAGCAGGATGACCGACGCCTATTGGACGGCGTTTTTCAAGCTGCACCAGGATCTGCCACGTGAAGGCCCTGGCACGCCGGAGGACGTAACCTGGGCGGCCGACATGGCTGGAATCGACCCTAATGCGCGGGTTTGTGACGCAGCTTGCGGTCCGGGTGCGGATATCGCGGCGCTCTTGCAGGTCGCGCCTCGGGGTCAGATCTCAGCCATGGACAAGGTCGCGCAGTTCGTTGCGCAGGCACAGGCGCGTCATGCAGACGATCCCCGACTCTCGATTTCCCAAGGAGATATGGCTGAAATCACTGGCCCCTTTGATTTTATCTGGTGCGCTGGTGCGATTTACTTCCTCGGCGTGACAGAGGCGCTGACCATGTGGCGCAATACGTTGGCGCCGGGCGGAACGATCGCCTTTTCGCAACTTTGTTGGTTTACAGACACGCCTTCAGATGTGGCGCGGGCAGGTTGGGCCGATTACGCGGATATGACCGATGAGGCGGGTGTCTTGGCTTGCGCGCGCGCGGCGAGCTACGAAGTTCTCGCGACCAAACGTCTCTCTGATGTGGCATGGGAGGCATATTATGCGCCGCTCGATGCCCGCATCGCAGCGCTTGACGGAACCTCTGATGCCCTGTTGCAACAGGTGCTGGGCGAAGCACGCAACGAGGCTGCGCTGTGGCGCGCGGAACGCGAGAGCTTTGGCTACCTCCTTTGCGTTGTCAGACCCCTATGACATTTGACGCTGATCTGACAGCCTGTGCGCAGATGGTGCAAAAGGCGGATCCGGACCGCTTTGCTGCTGTGATGGCCAGTCCCTTGGCCGCGCGCTACACCCTTTTTCCTCTTTATGCGTTCAGCATCGAAGTGTCCCGTGCGCCTTGGGTGACACAAGAACCGATGATCGCCGAGATGCGCTTGCAATGGTGGCGCGATGCATTGGAAGAAATCGCCAATGGTGCGGCTGTGCGTCGCCACGAGGTCGTAACCCCTTTGACACGCGTCCTTGATGTGGAGGATGCGCGCCTTCTTGATCGTATGGTCGCTGCGCGGCGTTGGGATATTTATAAGGATGCTTTTGAGGATGCGGCGCATTTTAATCGCTACATTGAAGAAACAGCAGGGATTTTGATACAAGTTGCTGCACGTGCGCTGGCACGGCAGGGGTCTTGCCAAGAGACACTGTCAAGCGCAGCGGAAGAAGCAGTTCTAAAACTCGGGCAAGCACATGGTTTCGCGCGTTTTCTTCAAGCGATACCGGACCTGGAGGCGCGTGGACGTGTGCCGTTGGTCGATGGGCGCGTAGAGGCAATTTCTGCTCGAGCTGAGGAAGTCTTGGGCCAATGCCCGTCGCGCAAAGAACTGCGCCGCCTGCTGCCGCGTGCCCTGTGGCCCGCGACGACCGAAGCCTTCCAAGCGCTCTATCTTTTACGGCAAGCTGCAACACAGCCAATGCGGGTTGCAGAGGGTACATTGGCACTCCACCCGGTGGTGCGCAGCTGGTGTTTGTGGCGCTGGTCCTAAGCTTAAACCGTTTGCGCTTTGGGCCGCAGCATGAGCCAGATTAAGGCCGCGCCAGCTAGGAATAGAAACGGCACCATGGCGAAATTCACCGCCATCCAGCCTTCTTGGGGCGTACCGCCCGAGCAATTCATCAGGCCGCCCGAAGACAGGGATGCCAAAACAACCCCTCCGAAAACGATCAGATCGTTTAATCCCTGCATGCGCCCGCGTTCTTCGGGCGTGTGTTCACCTGCCAACATACTGGTCGCGCCGATAAAGCCGAAATTCCATCCAAGCCCCAAAAGGATCAACGCGGCAAAGAAATTCTCAAGTGCCACGCCTGAGAGGGCAACGCCGCCTGCGCCTGCAAGAATAAAGAGCCCAATCGCCATGATCCGTTCAGCCCCGAACCGTGCAATAAGATGGCCGGTAAAGAACGAGGGGATGAACATGGCAAAGACATGCGCAGAGACAATGCTTGCTGCATCATCCGTTTCAAACCCACATCCGACAACGGCCAGAGGCGTGGAGGTCATCACAAGATTCATCAAAGCATAGGTTACCGTTGCGCAGATCACTGCGACTGCGATGCGCGGTGTGGTGATGAGTTCCCATCGCGTGCGCCCAGCGACATCTCCGACTGCTTTTTGAGGTGGACGCGGAATATCGAGGCCAAAAAACAGTAGAGATCCGACAATATTCAACAGAATGATCGCGGCGTAGGTGCCTATAAAAGGAACCACATAGGCATCATGGGTGAACTTAACGAGTTGCGGGCCCAGGATCGCGGCGGCAAGACCACCTGCCATAACGTAGGAGATCGCTTTCGGCCTGAAACTATCGGATGCCGTGTCAGCCGCAGCAAAACGGTAAAAACCATGTGCTGACATGTAGACACCGGTGATCAGACTGCCCAAAAGGAAGATCGGAAAAGACGCAACATAGAGCCCATATGCCCCGACAATCCCACCCAGTGCACCCGCCATCGCGCCGATCAAAAATCCAGTTCTGCGCCCATAGCGTTGCATGATGGCTGAAAGAGGGGTCGCAGCCAGCATGGAACCTGTGACAATCAGTGTTATCGGCAGCGTTGCAAAACAGATGTTGGAGGCCAAGGATTGCCCCGCCAACCCCCCAATTGTAAACAGCATCGGCATCTGCGCGCCAAGAATAGTCTGGGCGAGTACCAGGACCAGAACATTGCGTTTTGCGCGGCGATTGTCTGTCAACGTCATGCCTCTGCCTAGTTTGAATCGAGCCTTGCACGCAACCCTCTTGTCCACGGTCTTCTTACGCTTAAAGTCAAATCCATGAGAGCTGAACCTAAAACCCTTGTGATGGGAGGGTCCCGCGAAGCCCATGGGCTGATTACGGGGCTGTTGACCCGCAGGCGCAAGATTATTGCCAGCCTTCCGGAACCTGAGCGCATGTTTGACGCGTTTCCAGTGCCAACACGGATCGGAGCGTTTGACTCTGATCGTGCTTTTTCAAACTGGTTGCAGGAAAACCAGGTGTCTACGGTGATTGATGCCAGCCACGCTTTTGACAGCGATATCAGTGCGATGGCCGGCGCTGTGTGTACAAAGATGGACCTGCGATACCTGCGTGTCCTGCGCCCGCCCTGGACAGAAACGGTGCGGGATAAATGGCTTCACGTTTCGACGATCGCGCAGGCGATGCCGCTGGTGCCGCAAAGAGCGCGTGTTTTTTCCAACACTGGCCTGGCAACGCTGCACGAATATGCTGAATTCAACGGGCAAAAGCTCTATGTGCGCCAAACGCACAGCCCCAGGAATACGGCTCCCTATCCCTTTATCGAATTCGTGGAAGGCACGCCGCCGTTTTCGCAGTTTCAGGAGCAACGGTTGTTTCAGGATCTCTCAATATCTCATCTGATTTGTCGGAATGTCGGGGGGGCGGCCAGCATGTCGAAACTGCTTGCCGCGCGCGAATTGGCCATTCCGGTCTATATGATCGGGCGTACGGTGCCTCTCGCGCATTTGCCTCAGGTTGAAAGCGTGGTCGAAGCATTGGCCTGGGAGGCCAATCTGTGAGCGTTGGGCGGCTTATCGAAACGGATGCAGACGTCAGCGAAGGGGCAGCTTGGCTTGCGCAAACTTGCCCGCGCATGGCTTACGCGCTTGAGCGCACAGGGCCGTTGCCGTTGCGACGGCGACCGGATGGTTTTGCGCAGCTGCTCAGCGCGATTGTGAGCCAGCAGGTCAGTGTGGCATCGGCGAATGCGATTTGGGCACGGCTTGAAACGGCTGGGATGACCCAGCCCGAAACGGTGGCGCAAGTCTCCGACGAGGATCTGAAGTCGCTGGGCCTGAGCCGTCAGAAAGTGCGCTATGCCAAGGCTTTGGCTGAGGCTGGAATCGATTACGGCGCTTTGCGCACGCAGCCAGATGCAAATGTAATCGCCCGCCTGGTGGAAGTGCCGGGGATCGGTGCCTGGACCGCTGAAATCTACGCGATGTTCAGTCTGGGGCGCGCGGATGTTTTTGCGCCCGGCGATCTTGCCCTGCAAGAAGCGGCGCGGGCGCTCTACAATTTGGACGCCCGCCCGAAGGAAGCAGCTTTGCGCCGCATGTCGGCAGACTGGTCGCCCTGGCGGTCTGTTGCAGCGCGGCTGCTCTTTGCATACTACCGCGTTATCAAACAACGGGAAGGGATCACATGACACGGGTTTTGAACGCGGAGCGGCGCGCGCCGGTATCGGGCGACACACGCTCTATTGTGGTTTTCCTGCATGGGTATGGCGCCAATGGAGCGGATTTGCTGGGGCTCGCGGACCCATTGGGCGAACATTTGCCCGACACGCTGTTTGTAGCACCGGATGCGCCCGAAGCCTGTGCGGGCGCGCCCATGGGGTTTCAGTGGTTTCCGATCCCGTGGATCGATGGCTCATCCGAAGAAGAATCGATGCGCGGCATGGTGCAAGCTGTGGACGACTTGAATGCCTTTCTTGATGCGCTGATGGTGGACGAAGACGTGCTGCCCGAGCAGGTGGTTCTCTTTGGATTTTCGCAAGGCAGCATGATGGCGCTGCATGTTGCGCCTCGCCGTGAAGATGAAATCGCGGGTATCGTTGCCTTTTCCGGCCGGCTTTTGTCGCCCGAAACCTTGGCAGATGAAGCACTGGTGCGCCCACCTGTCTTGCTGGTGCATGGGGACGAAGACGACGTGGTGCCGCCACAATCGCTGCCACAGGCCGCCGAGGCTTTGCAGGAAGCGGGTTGGAAAGATGTCTTTGCGCATATCATGAAAGGCACAGCTCACGGTATCGCGCCTGATGGTTTGTCCGTGGCTTTGGCCTTCATGCGGGACAAGTTGAGCCTCTGAAAATTCCAAAATCGGCTTTGTCTGCGTTCAGGCGCAGTCTGATACAGCTTCCTTCATATCATTGTCGGAACAGATCGACTGCAACGTAGATTGGGTCAAAACGACAGCTAGGGCAGCTTTTGCACCCGCTTCGTCATTGGGTTGGCACAGACCTTCGGCGCAGGCTTCCGCCAGCAACTGGGCTGATCGCTCAGCAAAATTCCACGTGTGCCAGCTTTCCCATTCCGAAAGCTCGCTCAGACATTCGACCCACAAAGCCGCGTCGGCACGATTCATGGTAACGGGCAGATGCCCATGGCCGAGCGCACATTCGATAACGTCGTAAATCGAGCTTCGTGCAAGTGCTGAAGTAAGCCGTTCCTCGTGGAAAATCGTCCTCTTCAGGGCGTCGCTGCGCCATAAAATTGCCACTTGTTTCGGCGTTATCGTCAGAAAACCTGCAATTTCTTCGCAAGACATTGGAATATGCACTGTCGACCTCAACATTTTCATTCGTTGTCGACCTACTCTAGGCGTCCAAGGGTTTAGTAAATGATTAGATTTACAAGAAATTTCCAAGATTGTAGATAAAATGAGAGACGTATTTTTTCTTTTTGCGAGGGTATGCATTCCCACAGCACGCAGCCCGGTGGATGCCTGTGGAGAATTGTCATCCGCTTGTCATCTGCGCGTCTTATGCAGCCCGCGACATCTTGTGGCCATGCAAGGGGTTGCAAGAGAAAAACCACGAGATATAGTCAAGCCATCAGCGGGAGGGACCCGTTGGACCGGACGCGGAACGGCAAAGGTGTGTACGACATGGATGGCGATTTCAGAACTGAATTTACACGTAACCCAGCGAGCCTGAAACACAGGCCTGCCTTGGTGCTCAACGCAGACTACAGGCCCTTGAGCTACTACCCCCTGTCGCTCTGGCCCTGGCAGGACGCCGTGAAGGCTGCTTGGTTGGATCGGGTGGACATTGTTGCGGAGTATGAAGACATCGTCCGCAGCCCGTCTACGGAGATCAGGATACCTTCGGTCGTCGTCCTCAAAGACTATGTCAAACCTCAAAAGCGCGTGGCTTTCACGCGCTTTAATTTGTTTCTGAGGGACGAATTTCGCTGCCAATACTGCGGCGCACGCGGAGAGCTGACCTTTGATCACGTCGTGCCGCGCGCCTCGGGTGGGGTGACAAGCTGGCAGAATGTAGTTGCGGCCTGTTCGCCCTGTAATCTCAGGAAAGGGTCTAAGCCGCTGCACCGCACAGGTCTTTCCTTACGCAAACCGCCGCGCCAACCCGGTGCAGAAGAATTGCGAAACATGGGCCGCAAATTCCCGCCGAACCATCTGCATGACAGTTGGATGGACTTCTTGTATTGGGACGCCGAACTGTTGGCATAGAGCTGTGCACATCAAGCGTGAGCCCCCGATGGAATTGTCGTCTCCAGGGTTTTGAAGTCGTTTGTGGGCTGTGCTAGTGCGATTCCGTTTCAAGCAAACGCATCGGCATACGACGGCCCGCGTTCAAAAACACCGCCCGTTTCATAGCCCTCTGAACCGCTTTTGCCCCCAAAAGCGCAAAAGGCTGGACCTGCATCACCGTCCTCGCCATCATGTCACAATGGACAAACAGTTTGTTTCAGGTGGGAGAGTAAGATGTCATTGATGAACACCATGACCAAGATGGCAATCGGTTTTGCGGTTGCCAAAGGTATGGATGCGGTCCAACGCAAAGGCGGTATCGGTGCTGTGCTGGAAGGAATTTCCGGTGCGGGTGCGACGGGAGAACAGGCCGGTGGACTGAGCGGTGGACTGGGCGCGCTTCTTGGCCAACTTGGCGGAGCAGGCGCGAGCGCCGCCGCAACGGGCGGCATTGGGGGCATGCTGAGCCAGCTGACGTCAGGATCTGATGCACAAACAGGTGGACTTGGTGGGCTTGGCGCTTTGATTGGCGGGCTCGGTGGTGCACGCGGTGCAGGGACGGGCTTTGACCTTGAGGCTTTGATCAATCAGGACAATCCGCGCGATGAGCCGGATGAGGAAGAGGTGGCGCGGCTGATGTTGCGGGCGATGACGCAAGCAATGCGTGCGGATGGAGACATCGACGCGGAGGAAAAAGCTAAATTGCTGACACTTTTAAGGGAAGGCGATCCACAGGATGTGGAAGCGCTGCAAGCGTTGCTGGAGGCGCCAGTAGACGCACATGGATTGGCAGCGGACACACCACGCGGGTTGGAAACGCAGGTCTATACAATGTCCGTCAATGCCATCAACCCGGACAACCAGGCCGAGGCGCATTACCTCAGTGATCTGGCGCAAGGTCTGTCGATCTCGCCAGACGTCGCAAATCAGATTCATGACGGATTAGGCGTGCCGCGTCTTTTCAGCTAGGCTGGGTCAAATCGCCAGGTCGATCCAGACAGGGACGTGATCCGAAGGCTTGTCGCGGCCGCGCACGTCCTTGTCGATTTGGCAGTCTTGAAGCATGTCTGCAGCCTGCGGGCTTAGCAGCAGATGGTCGATGCGGATTCCGTTGTTCCGGTTCCATGCACCGGCCTGATAGTCCCAGAAGGTGTAGTGCCCGGGTCCGAGCGTTCGGGCCCGGAATGCCTCTGTTAGCCCAAGATTGAGCAGCTTGCGAAAGGCGGTGCGGCTTTCAGGGCGATAGAGCGCATCTTCCAGCCAGTTTTCGGGTTTCGCGGCATCTTCTGCCTGCGGGATAATGTTATAGTCGCCGGCCATGACAAACGGTATTTCTTGTGCAAGCAACGCTTTCGCGCGTGCTTCCAGCCGCGCCATCCAAGCCAGCTTATAGTCGTATTTAGGTCCGAGGGCAGGATTCCCATTCGGCAGATACAGCCCGCAGACCCGCAATGCGTCGTGATCTCCGACGACAGTGGCTTCAATATAGCGCGCCTGCTCATCTTCAGGGTCACCGGGCAGGCCACGTGTTACATCCTCCAAGGGGCGCTTGGACAGGATCGCAACACCGTTGAAGCTCTTCTGGCCATGGGTTTCCAGATTATACCCGAGATCCTCAAAAACCGTGCGCGGGAAAGCGGCGTCAATCGACTTGATTTCTTGCAGCAGAACGACTTCTGGATCCGCCTCTTCCAACCATGCCGGAAGCGCGTCTATCCGCGCCTTGATCCCGTTGATGTTGAACGTGGCAATCTTCATGAGATGGGCCCCCTATGACCGTTGCGCCCAGCTATCGCCTATGCCACGTCGCGGGGCAAGAGCCAGCAAACACTGTGGGTGTCGCGATGATTCCCGTTAACCTTTTGGCAATAGTTATCCCCAAAAAGTTAATATCCACAAACTTATCCACTGTGGATAAAAATAAATGAGACGCGCGGCGGGCTGAAAATCGCGTGTGTCCAGTACCATATGGTGCATTTGATGGCTGTGGATAAGTCCTCCTTAACTAACCCTTAACAAGAAAAAAACTTCCCAACACAACCTTTGCGCGCAAGCCTTTAAGCGCGAAAGCACTTCATTTGGATAGGGATATAACAATGAAAACCAACACACAGATTTTAATGTCACAAGAGAGCATGCCGACTGTGGCAAGCGCCAATTCAATGGCAGGTGAGGCGACGGGCCTTTTCACAACATCGATGCAATCGAATGGTTGTGACATGTTGATGGGCGAGGCTACGGGTCTGTTCACAACCTCTATGGTTGGCGCGGACGACATGCTGTCAGGCTCCGACACCGGACTTTTCACCACAAGTATGACAACAGGGCACGACGCCCTGTCGGGTGAAGCTACCGGGCTTTTTACAACTAGTATGACCCCAAGCGCCTGATTGCGTTGTTTGATGAGCTGCGTCTTGGGTACAGACGCGGCTCATTGGGTGATCGTCTGTGCAGCGAATTAAGAGACACTATTATGTCCAACGTCATTTCTATTGGATTGCCAAAGCGGCCAAATCTATCACAGCGACAAGGCGCCTTGATCAAGAGCTTTGCCTGTCACCGTCGAGCGCCTGAAGATGTCTACTGGCTGAAGGAAAACGCTGAACTGCTGAACATTCTTGTCGCGGGCAAGGCGCGCTTGGCGGCCCAGGATCTCGCGGTGTATCAGGGGTTTTATGACACTTTGGAGGAGCGTTTGAGGTTCTTCCCACAATACTACAGATTTCTGCTTTCAATCTGCCTTGATCTCGAAGATCTGGGCATGGAAGGTGATACAGCACAACGCTTATGTGATGCTGTCGCGGCGCGGCGTTCTGCGGCCAGTGAACTGTCGGATTTGCAACGGGCAGAGGCGCAACACTTGTTGTCACGGCGCGGATTTGGTCCATTGTCTTCTGATGTACGTGCACGGCTTTTTACATTCATTTCGGATCCTAACACGTTCTCACTGCCGAATAAAAAAGCAGCCTATGAGCTGACCCATATCGTTTTCTACCTGTCAAATTACGGCCGCCAGGCGCTTTGCCTTTCTGAATCTGCAATCACAAGTCTGGAGTTCGCAGGACTGCTGGCCTATCTTGATCAGGACGCCGATTTACTTGCGGAAGTCTGCCTTGCCATGCGATTTTCAGGTCGTACGCCGAGCGATATCTGGGAGGATTGGCTAGCCCATGAACTAGGGGGGTTTGTTCTGAAACCCGTGCCGGATGGGCCGATCCAAGACGCCTATCATGAATACTTGGTGACAAGCTGGTGGGCTGGGGAGGCAGGTATGACCGGATTTGCCGGTGCGCCTGCAATCGGTGGCGTCGAAATTTCACGCTTGAACAGGGGGCGTGGACCGCTGCGCGCGATCTCGGAGCGCCTGTATCAACTTGGTTCCGAACGCAGAGCCGATTGGCTTGAAATGCGCGGCTTGTTGAACGATAGTATCGCGCCGGAGCAACGCCATATCCTGGCAGAAGCAGTACAGTCCAGTGCGCAGTTCCCCGCATTTTTCGAACAGTTTTCACGCGCGAAACGTGTTTGCTGACAAAATCTTGCGATCTGAAGTTGATCTACATCGAGAAGGACGTTCCGCAGCCGCAAGCGCTGGTCGCATTGGGGTTTTGGATCACAAAACGCGCACCAATTAGTTCCTCGCTGAAATCGATGACGGCATCCGTCAGAAAGGGCAGTGAAACCGAATCCACCACGACTTTCTGGCCGGCGCCTTCCAGCACAAGATCATCGTCGCGTGGATCGTCTAGATCGATTTCGTACTGAAACCCCGAGCAGCCGCCGCCTTCAACGGCAACGCGCAGCGCCTTACCTTGATCGGAAGCGCCTATTTCTGCAAGTCTTTCGAATGCGCGTGATGTGACTTTGGGGGGCAGTTGCATTGCCGTGCTCCGTGAAACGGTTTCATTACGTTGTTGCATGCAATATATGGCGTCAAGGATCAGGCGACAAGGACCGGCACAATGACAGCACCTTTTGCCTCAGACCCCAAGCGGGCCCGCGGGCGGCGTTTTGTGGAAGAGGAGAGTACCTTTCGGTCCTGTTTCCAGCGGGATCGCGACCGGATCATCCATGCCAGCGCCTTTCGTCGCCTCAAACACAAAACGCAGGTCTTCATTGAGCACGAAGGCGATTACTACCGCACACGTCTGACTCATTCGATTGAGGTCGCGCAGGTGGCGCGGACCATCGCAGGTGCATTGGGCTTGAATGCGGAGCTGACAGAGGCTGTCGCGCTTGCCCATGATTTGGGTCACACGCCCTTTGGTCACACGGGCGAAGATGCGTTATCGGAAATGATGGCCCCTTTCGGGGGATTTGATCACAACGCGCAGGCAATTCGGATCGTGACCAATCTGGAACGGCATTATGCGGATTTCGATGGGCTGAACCTGACCTGGGAAACACTGGAAGGGCTTGCCAAGCACAATGGGCCGGTTACGGGGGACATTCCCTGGGCGCTGGCGGGTTATAATGCCGGACATGACCTCGAGCTACACAGTTTTGCCAGCGCCGAAGCGCAGGTGGCAGCGATTGCCGATGATGTTGCCTATAACCACCACGATCTGCATGACGGTTTGCGGGCGGAATTGTTCTCGACAGATGAATTGGCCGAATTGCCGATCCTGAGTGACTGTTTTGCCCAGGTGGACAGGCTTTATCCCGGGCTGAACTACTATCGGCGGCGCCATGAGGCCCTGCGCCGGTTCTTTGGTGTGCTGGTCGAAGACGTGATCCGTTTTGCACAGAGCAGGCTGACCGCGCTTGATCCAGCAAGCGTGGATGACATTCGCGGCGCACACCGCGCAATTATCCAGTTTTCCGACGATGTTTTTAATGATCTCAAGGTGATACGGGCGTTTCTCTTTGATCGGATGTATCGTGCGCCCAGCGTCGTGGAGATGCGCGCGCGGGTCACGAAGGTCGTCGAAGAGCTGTTCCCTTTCTTCATGGACCACCCAGAGCATTTGCCCAAACAGTGGCGCAAAGATGTTGATGATGCCGCCTCACAGACGGAACTGGCGCGGATTGTATCAGATTACATTGCCGGCATGACGGATCGATTTGCCTTGCAGGAACACGCGCGTCTGGTGTGTGGGGGCGAAGGCGCCGGTTGACCCGCCCACCGGGCGTGATACACCGCGCCAAACGCATCTCGCAGGACTGCTGACATGAACCTTTTTGCCGATATACGTGCGCTCGTTTTGGACTGTCTGTCGCAGATGGTCTCTGAAGGGCAGCTGGCCGATGGGCTGGTGATGGACAATGTAACGGTCGAACCGCCGCGCGACGCCGCGCATGGGGATATGGCAACGAATGCCGCGATGGTCTTGGCCAAGCCCGCTGGTAAAAAACCACGTGATATTGCTGAAATCCTGGCTGCAAAGCTGCAAGATGATCCAAGGATCACGGATGCTGCGGTTGCAGGGCCCGGTTTCCTGAACCTGCGGCTCGCACCGCACGCCTGGTACGGGGTTCTGGGGGCGGTTCTGGAAGGCGGCACAGATTATGGCCGGGCGCAGCTTGGCAAAGGTCAGCGGGTCAATGTGGAATATGTTTCCGCCAACCCCACAGGCCCACTGCATGTGGGGCATACGCGGGGCGCGGTCTTTGGTGATGCCTTAGCCTCTCTGCTGGATTTTGCAGGCTTTGATGTGACCCGTGAGTATTACATCAACGACGGCGGCGCGCAGGTCGATGTGCTCGCGCGGTCCGTGTATCTGCGCTACCTCGAAGCGCATGGTCAGGAGGTGGCGTTTCCCGATGGCACTTATCCTGGCGATTATCTGATTGAAGTAGGTGAAACGCTCAAGGCGAAGGTTGGCGACGCTTATATCGACAAGGGTGAACAGTTCTGGCTGGAAGACGTGCGTCTTTTTGCGACCGAAGCGATGATGGATCTGATCCGCGCCGATCTCAAAGCTCTTGGTGTGGAGATGGATGTCTTTTACTCCGAGAAATCGCTTTACGGCACCGGGCGGATTGAAGCGGCGATTGAGGATCTCAAGAGCAAAGGCTTGATTTATGACGGCGTGCTTGAGCCGCCCAAGGGTAAAAAGCCCGAAGATTGGGAGCCGCGCGAACAGACGCTGTTCAAATCCACTGAGCATGGCGATGACGTAGACCGCCCGGTGATGAAGTCCGATGGCAGCTGGACCTATTTCGCGCCGGATATTGCCTATCACTACGATAAGGTCAGTCGCGGCTTTGACGCGCTGATCGATGTGTTCGGGGCGGATCACGGCGGCTACGTCAAGCGGATGAGGGCGGCGGTCTCAGCACTCTCCGAAGGCAAGGTTCCCCTCGATATCAAGCTCACGCAGTTGGTGAAGCTCTTCAAGAATGGCGAACCTTTCAAGATGTCCAAACGGGCAGGGACCTTTGTGACTCTGCGCGATGTGGTGGATCAGGTGGGCCCGGATGTGACGCGTTTTGTGATGCTGACCCGCAAAAACGACGCCATGCTCGATTTTGATTTTGACAAGGTGATGGAGCAGAGCCGCGAGAACCCTGTGTTCTATGTGCAATACGCCCACGCCCGTGTTGCCAGCGTTATGCGTAAGGCGATTGATGCCGGTGTCGCTGTTGATGACGCGACGCTGCGTGCGGCGGATTCAAACCTGCTCGATCACGCCGCGGAACTGGGGCTGATCGCCAAGCTTGCTGAGTGGCCACGTCTGGTAGAAACGGCAGCGCGGAGCAATGAGCCGCATCGTGTGGCCTTCTATCTCTACGAGCTGGCGGGTGTGTTTCATGCGCTTTGGAACAAGGGCCATGACGTGCCCGGCGTGCGTTTTGTGCAGGATGACCCAAATGCCACACAGGCAAAAATCGCCCTTGCACGGGCCACCAGCGTTGTAATTGCTGCCGGTCTTGGTATTCTCGGCGTCACACCGGCGCAGGAAATGCGGTAACAAATCGCAGCCGTCGCCAGAGCAGGCATTTCAAGACAGACCTGAGGGGCAATGTACCCCAAAGGCGGTGAGGCATTGATGGCGGAAGTTGAATTCTCCCACGACGCGGGCGTTTATGAATATGGTGCAGGCGGTTCTGCCGCTGCCGGGCCCTCTGGGTATGGTTTGACCAACATGACCAATATCGCGGGTGCCGCGGTGTCCCTCGCGTTGATCGCAGGGGTGGGCGTTTGGGGCTATGACCTCATGATGCGGGACGTGACCGGTATCCCTGTTGTGCGCGCCGCAGACGCTGAAATGCGGGTGCGCCCGGAAGATCCTGGTGGGCAACTCGCGCAGCATCAGGGGCTTGCCGTCAATGAAATCGCAGCACGCGGGGCCGCATCTGGGCCAGTGGATCAGGTCTTGCTCGCGCCGCCTGATGTGGCGCTCGCGGATGATGATCAGCCGATTGTCAAAGTTGCAGCGCCCGTCACCTTGCCTGCACCGCTGGCTCCGGCCACGCAAGCGTTCAATTTCAATGCAGGCGCGCAAGGAAAGAATGCAGCGCAAGTGCTTTCGTCCGAAGACATTGACAGTCTGGTGGCAGAGTTGATCGGTGACGCTGACACCGCAGGAGGCCCAAAGGTCGTGCAGGCCCGTCAGCGCGACGAAGCCACTGCTGGGCAACCAGCCGTAGGGGTTGAAGAACCCGCGTCTCAAATCGTTGATGCGCCGGGTCTGCGCACCTCGATGCGGCCCAAATTACGTCCCTCGGACATCCAGGCGTTGATCCGCCCGGCGAGCTATACGCCACCTGCGGCAAAAAAAGACATCGATCCCGCCGCGATCCCGTCTGGCACGCGATTGGCGCAACTTGGGGCTTTTGACAGTGCGGATGTGGCCCGGACCGAATGGGACAAAATGCAGACCCGGTTTGGTGAAATCCTCAGCGGCAAGTCGCGGGTGGTGCAACAGGCACAATCTGGAGGGCGCACATTCTACCGCCTCCGGGCCATGGGTTTCGTCGATCTTAACGATACGCGCCGGTTTTGTTCTGCCGTCAAGGCGGAAGGCGTTGATTGCATTCCAGTTCAGGTGAAATAGGGCGTGCGTTTTGGGGCCACCATCCTTGATGCAGAAGGGCTGACCCTCACGGCGGAGGAAAAAGCTTTTTTCCGGGATGCCAACCCGTTTGGATTCATCCTGTTTGCCCGTAATATCGACACACCGGATCAGGTCCGTGGTTTGTGCGCTGAACTGCGCGCAACTGTTGGGCGGGATGCGCCGATCACTATCGACCAGGAAGGGGGGCGCGTGCAACGCCTGCGCAGCCCTCAGTGGACCGAATGGCTGCCACCTCTGGAGTTTGTCGCAGCCGCTGGTTCGCAAGCGGAAACGGCCATGTATCTGCGTTATCGCTTGATTGCGGCTGAGCTTTACGCGCTTGGAATCGACAGCAATTGTGCGCCAATGGTCGATGTGGCCCGAGAGACAACGCATCCGTTTCTGCTGAATCGGTGCTACGGTCATGATGCCGAAACCGTCGCACATCTCGGGCGTGCCGTGGCCAATGGATTGCTGGATGGCGGTGTGTTACCCGTGCTCAAACACATCCCCGGACATGGTCTGGCCACAAGCGACAGTCACTTTGATCTGCCCACTGTATCGCTGGATCGCGACGCGCTGGTTGGTGTGGATTTTGCACCGTTTCAGGCGCTCAGTGATGTGCCGATGGGGATGACGGCGCATTTGGTCTATGACGCAATTGATTCCGTGCCGGCGACACTGTCTCCCAAGATGATCTCAGTGATCCGGGATGAGATTGGCTTTGAAAACCTCATCATGACGGATGATATTTCGATGAAAGCGCTCAGTGGGACCCTTTCAGATATCACCATTGGCGCGTTGACGGCGGGCTGTGATGTGATCCTGCATTGCAATGGTAGCTTGGCGGAGCGTCAGGAAGTCGCCGCTGCTGCGGGCGAGATGTCCTTTGCCGCGCAGACCCGCGCTTTGCGTGCTTTGAGTGCCCGGAAAACCCCCGATCATATTGACATTCCGGCGATGCAGGCCCAGCTTGACACGCTATTGAGCGGGACCTGAAAGTCGACACTGGGACATGTCCGAAACTCCATTTGAAGAAGACAAGCAATCGGTTGCCGACCGTATGGCCGCCGAGGCACTTATTGTCGATGTCGACGGGTTTGAAGGCCCTCTTGATGTGCTTTTGACACTAAGCCGAACGCAAAAGGTGGACCTGCGCAAGATTTCTGTGCTGGCGCTGGCCAAACAGTACCTAGCCTTTGTCGAAAAGGCCAAGGCGCTCCGCCTCGAACTTGCGGCAGATTACTTGGTGATGGCGGCATGGCTCGCCTTTCTTAAATCGCGCTTGCTCTTGCCGCCTGATCCCACGGATGAAGGGCCCAGCGGTGAAGAACTGGCAGCACATTTGGCCTTTCAGCTGGAACGTTTGCAAGCCATGCGTGACGCGGCGGCCCGACTGATGGGCCGTGATCGTCTGGGCCGCGATTTTTTCGCGCGTGGTCAAACCCATGAAGTAACGCGCATTCGCAAGATCCGGTACACCGCGACCCTGCTGGACTTGATGCAAGGTTACGCCCGTATTCGTACGCGGGACGAATTCCGGCCGTTTGTGATGGATCGCGATGCGGTCTTCACGATGGAGCAAGCGCTGGACCGGATGCGCGGACTGATCGGTTTCGCGGGGGACTGGACGGATATTCTCAGTTATCTGCCTGAGGGCTGGGAAATGGACCCCGCGCGGCGGCGTTCGGCCACGGCAGCGACCTTTGCGGCCTCTTTGGAACTTGTAAAAGAGGGCCATTTGGAGATACGTCAGACCGACACATTCGCGCCCATCCAGTTGCGCAAAAAGGGCCGCGACACGTGAACGACGAGACAGAAAGCCAGGCAATCGAAGAAGAACAGAGCCTGTTCGAAGCGCCGCCCATGGGCGAGCAGGAGCGGATGGTCGAAGCGATCCTTTTTGCAACAGCCGAACCTGTCTCCATCAGTGAACTTACAGCGCGCATGCCGCATGGTTCGGACCCCGCAGAAGCACTGTTGCACTTGCGCCGCCGATACGAGGGCAGAGGTATCAACCTGAGCAAAGTTGGGGATGCCTGGGCGATGCGGACCGCGCCGGATCTTGGCTTTTTGATGCACCGCGAGACAGTCGAGACGCGCAAACTGAGCCGTGCGGCGATTGAGACGCTCTCGATCATCGCCTATCACCAACCTGTCACGCGCGCGGAGATCGAAGAAATCCGTGGCGTGTCGGTCAGCCGCGGCACGGTGGATCAACTGCTTGAGATGGAGTGGATCCGTTTTGGGCGACGCAAAATGACGCCAGGACGCCCGATCACTTTTGTGGTCACCAGCGAATTTCTGGACCACTTTGGTTTGGAAAGCGCGCGTGATCTGCCGGGGCTCAAAGAATTGCGGGCGGCAGGTCTTCTTGAAAACCGCCCGCCCCCCGGAGCCTTGCCGACTGGTGCGCAAGAGGTGGATGACGAAGAAAGCACCGAAGGCCAAAGCGAGCTGTTCGAAGACTAACCCGCCCGATTGTGGCGGGTCCTGTCGTCATGCATTCAACCTTCTGAAATACATCCGCCCTTGATGCCGTGCTCCGAGGGTCTGCAATTGGCACTGAAACCGCGACGCCTTGCGTTTTAGTTGAATCCAATATCTCCGAAACCTTCGTTTCGTGTCGTGCAACTGTGGTTTTTTTGTCCCGAAAAGCCTTCGATTCTAAGTGTTTGCCCGGATTTTCTTACTTTTTCTCTATTTCTTACTATTCTCGTATGGGTCGAAAAAAATAACGAGCAGAAAAATGACACGACTCTTGACCATGATCCGTCGCCGCTTGGCGAAGCACAATGTAAGCACCATCGCGACCAACATTGATGGTGCAACATCTGAACAAAAAGCCGCTGAGAAGCGGGTTCAGAAAGCCATTAAGACGACGCGTCGCATGAATCGCGCCTGACGGGGTCGGCTACATCTTGAAGTGTTTGGAGAGCTTCAGGCCCTGGCCCTGATAGTTCGATGCGATCCCCGCGCCATATAGCTGCGTGGGCGCTTGCGCCATGCGTTCATAGACCAAACGCCCAACGATTTGGCCGTGTTCCAGCACAAACGGGGCTTCGTGGCAGCGCACTTCGAGCACACCTCGCGACCCGGCGCCGCCGGCTGAAGCATGCCCAAAGCCGGGATCGAAGAAGCCTGCGTAATGCACGCGGAATTCGCCTACCATTGCGAGGTAGGGGGCCATTTCAGCGGCGTAGTCTGGAGGAATCGTCACGGCTTCACGGCTCACGAGGATGTAGAATGCGCCGGGATCCAGAATGATCTGCCCGTTGTCGCTGTGCACTTCTTCCCAATAATCGGCGGCGGCGTAATGTTCGATTTGTTCCAGGTCAATTACGCCAGTGTGCGGTTTCGCGCGGTAACCGACCAGTGTCGTGTCTTTCAGGCGCAGATCCACGGAAAAGCCCAAGCCTTCCTGTATGACAGCATCACCATCCACCAGTGGGTTTTTTGCATGCAAGGCGCGCAGCGCATCGTCTTCCAGCACCGCCTGTCCGCTGCGAAACCGGATCTGATTGAGGCGCATACCAGGGCGGACCAGCACGGAAAACGAACGCGGGCAAATTTCTGCGTAAAGCGGCCCGTGATAGCCCGGAGCGATCCGATCAAACTCCACGCCTTCATCTGTGATGGCGCGGGTCAGAAGGTCAAGCCTGCCGGTTGAACTCTTTGCGTTCGCCACGGCCTGAATATCGTCGGGCAGGGCGAGCGACTCCATCAAAGGTACAACGTAGACGCAGCCTTTTTCGAGAACAGCGCCGTTGCTAAGATCGACCTGATGCATTTCAAATTCGCGCAGGCGATCCATGACGCGCGCACCTTTTCCGGCAAGAAAGGAGGCGCGCACCCGATAGGCCGTGCTGCCGAGACGCAGATCGAGGCTTGCTGGTTGGATCTGCGCGTCAGAGATCGGGCGGGTGCCGGCAATCCTGTTTTGTGCAATCATTTCTTCGATCGCCTGGTTCGGCAGTACACCGCTCATGCGCAGCCTCCTGAACGTGCGAAGGCCCGCGCGTTAACGGCGCGGGCACTTGGCAAATGTCGTAAAATGGTCGGGCTAGCAGGACTCGAACCTGCGACCTTCCGTCCCCCAGACGGACGCGCTACCAGGCTGCGCCATAGCCCGACTTTGCGTGCTACATACCCGATCTGGGCGGCGTGACAAGAGAGAAATCTCACGGGCTCAGTCTTTGTGGGTGTCTTTGCGCGGGTTCGCCATGCTCGCGCGCAGGCGGGTCAGACGGGCCACCAGAGGCTTGATTTCACGGGCGTGTTCGGGGCTGACGCGTTTGATCCGGGCCAGGATAGACAGCGCTGCTGGGTCAACCGCTATTTCTGAGGCAGGTGGCACAGGCGGGACGTCCACCACGTTTGGTTTTGGCGGCTCTGCAGGTGGCGCTGCGTCGGCTGGTTCTGGATCTGATGGCGCGGGCGGTTCGTCAGCCGTTTCTGGTGCAGCATCAGGTGTTTCTGGCTCTGGCGTGTCGGAAACTGTTGGCGCAATAGGTGCGACGCGTGCCCGCGCGCGGAAACTGGGCATTTGCACAGGACCGTCATTCTCTTCGGCGTCTGCCGAAGAGACGTTGTCAGTTGGTGTTTCATCCGCCGTTGGCGCCTCGTCAGATGGCGCTTGATCGGCCTGAGCCGCGATAGTTTGTTCTACAGGCTCAGGCTCAGGCTCAGGCTCAGGCTCAGGCTCAGGCTCAGGCTCAGGCTCAGGCTCAGGCTCAGGCTCAGGCTCAGGCTCAGGCTCAGGCTCAGGCTCAGCGTCTGGCAGCGGCCCAGTCGCTTCAGAAAGAATCGTATCCTCGTGTGATGTGAGGTCCGAGCTTGGTTCAGGGCTATTTTCCAGTGATGCGGTTTCTGCTGGCTCGGGCGCGCTCTCAGACTCGGGCACGGTGTCAAGCACCTGCGGTTCGGGCGTCAACTCCAAAGCCTCGGAGGTAGAGTCGGGAGCCGGGACATCCGTCTCAAACGGCAACTCCGGAGCAATTTCTAGGTCTTGTATCTCAACCGAGGGCGAGGTGCTATCCACCTCCGCTACAGGAGGCGTTGGCGCTTCAAACTCAGCCTCACCCCCTTCCGCCAAAGGTTCCTCCACCAGGTCCGCAGGTGTTACTGGTTCTGGCTCAGAAGCGAGCGGTTCCGTTTGCGCGACAGACGTGGGTTCTGCTTGCGCTGTCTCAGCATTTTTATCCATCAAGGAGGCGGGCGTTGTATCGACGTCGGCTGCCACCTCTGGAGCTGGATCCATGGACACTTCTGGCACGGTCTGCTCAGGCGGAACAGGCGCTGGCGGTTCGGGCGCCTCAGCTTCTGCGGCGGGTTCCGGATCAGGTTCAAATGCTGGAAGCTCGGATTCTGCGGTCTCCGGAACAGTTGAAACATCATGCTCCGGTTCAACGGCGATGTCGGTGTCGGGAGGCGATATGGCGTCTGGTGCTGCGGCAATATCAGGCTCTAACGCAGGAATAGGCTCTGGTAGAGCCGCGTTTTCAGCTTCTGCGGGTGCCTCTGGTTCTTCCGGCGCGGCGGGCGTTTCGGGCATTGTGGGTTCTGGAACTTCCAAAACCGGCAGCTCTGGCTCTGCAGTCAGGGTGTCTATTACATCTCGCGCGCCAACGTCCTGGAGAGCATCCTCAGCGGGTGCATCCTCAGCGATCACTGCCATGGTTAGATCGTCCAGCGGTTGGGACTGGTCTGCAACGAAAGGAACGCCTTTTTCGCGTAAGAGCTTCTGCGTACCCTTGATGGTCATCCCATCGTCATGCAGTAACTTCTTGATACCGCCCAGCAAAAGCATGTCTGCGGGACGGTAGTACCGCCGCCCGCCAGCACGCTTTACTGGTTTGACCTGCGCGAATTTACTTTCCCAAAACCGCAATACATGGGCTTGAACGCCCAGCCAGTCGGCGACTTCTGAGATCGTGCGAAACGCGTCAGGAGACTTTGGCATCAGATCAGGACTTATTCCCGGCTGCCACGCGATCCTTCATCAGATGAGAGGGGCGAAACGTTAAAACACGGCGTGGATTGATTGGTACTTCTTCTCCGGTTTTCGGGTTCCGGCCAACACGGGCTGATTTATCACGTACCGAAAAAGTGCCAAAGGATGAAATCTTGACCTGCTCGCCACGCACCAGCGCGTCAGAGAGGTGCTCCAGAACGGACTCTACCAACTGTGCGCTCTCGTTTCGGGAAAGCCCGACCTCACGAAAAACAGCCTCACTGAGATCCATCCGTGTCAATGTCTTGTCCGTCATCTCTATCCCCCTCATTTTTCACGACAATAGGGCGATGCGAATTTCCGAGTCAACATCAACAACCGAGCGATACACGCATAAGCGGAAATATCCCGCTTCACCAACGCAGAACGACCGCGCCCCAAGCCAATCCGCCGCCTATTGCCTCGGTGGCGATTAAATCGCCTGACTTGATATCGCCATTTTCGTATCCGACCGACAACGCAAGGGGAATCGATGCAGCGGATGTGTTCCCGTGATCCTGTACCGTGACGATCACGTTATCCATTGGCAGCCCCAATTTCTTGGCGGTGCCCTGAATGATGCGAATGTTGGCCTGATGCGGAACGACCCAGTCGATGTCACCTGATGTGACGCCCGCACGTGCCATCGCGGTAGTGGCGGTTGCGGCGAGCTTTTCAACCGCATGGCGGAAGACCTGATTGCCCTGCATCCGTAGATAACCGGTGGTGCCTGTCGACACGCCACCATCCACAAAGAGCAAATCCTTGTGCCGCCCGTCAGAGTTCAGGTCGGTCGACAGAATGCCCCGATCCTCTGTCGTACCCGCGCCGTCCTGCGCCTCCAGCAGAAGCGCGCCCGCACCATCACCAAACAGTACGCAGGTGGAACGATCCGTCCAGTCCATAATTCTGCTGAACGTCTCTGCGCCGATGACCATCACGCGCTTGGCTTGGCCCGACAAGATCAGTGCGTTGGCATTGCTTAACGCAAAGACGAATCCCGCGCAGACGGCCTGCACATCAAAAGCGAAACCAGACGTCATGCCCAATTGGGCCTGAACCATCGTCGCCGCGGAGGGAAACGTCAGATCGGCAGTAGATGTTGCCACGATGAGAGCGTCCACGTCATCAGGGCCCAAGCCGGCCTGTGCAAGTGCCTTGGATGCTGCTGCTGCGGCCATGCTCGAAGTGGTTTCGCCTTCTGCTGCGAAATGGCGGCGTTCGATCCCAGAACGTGCCCGGATCCACTCGTCATTCGTGTCGAGCGTTTTCTCGAACTCTGAATTTGGAACAACACGTTCAGGCAAATAGTGCCCGACCCCAACAACAACAGCACGCAGTGTCACTCGGCGACCTCCTCGGACGGCAAGCCCGCAACCCGTGCTGCCAGCTTATCCGTGAATTGAATGTCAGCGAGTTGCGCTGCCAGTTTGATAGCTGAGGACACGCCCGTCGCGTCCGCAGCCCCGTGAGATTTTACAACAGTGCCGTTGAGCCCCAGGAAAACGCCGCCATTGACCCGGCGTGGGTCGATCTTCTTTTTCAGGCGGCGCAGCGATGGATAGGCAAGCAGCGATGCAAGGCGTGACAGGGGCGAGAATTTGAACGCCTCGCGCAAGCGATCACCGACCAGGCTTGCAGTGCCTTCGCCGGTTTTGATTGCGACATTGCCGGTGAAACCGTCGGTGACGATGACGTCGCACTGATCCCCCGAGATATCACCGCCTTCAACAAAGCCGACGAATTCGAATCCAGCCGCGTCTTGTTGGGCGCGGATCAGGTCGTAGGCTTCTTTGAGTTCTGTGCGGCCTTTATGCTCTTCGGTACCTACATTGAGCAATCCGACGCGGGGGCGCACCAGGTCCAAACCGTTGCGCGCATAGGACATGCCCATCAACGCATAACGCAGCAGATCGTCCGCTTCGGCCTTGATGTCCGCGCCGACATCGAGCAAAACGTTGAACCCTTGCGGATTGGAGGAGGGGTAAAGCACAGCGATCGCTGGTCGGTTCACACCTGGCAGTTTGCGCAAGCGGATCATCGACAAAGCCATCAAAGCGCCTGTGTTGCCGCAGGACACCGCGACGGAGGCATGGCCTGCACGCACGGCTTCGATCGCGGACCACATAGAAGTGCCGGAGCCGTTGCGCACAACCTGACTGGGTTTGTCGTCCATCGTCACGACATCAGCGGCGTTGCGAATCTCGCATCGGTCCTTCAGCGCACGTCGACGCCCGACCAGTGCTTTCAGGTCTGCTTCGTGCCCGTGTAGGATAAAATAGATGTCGGCGTTCTTGCGTGCGGACTGATCACATCCCGCAATAACTGTGGCGGGGCCATTGTCCCCGCCCATCGCATCCACCGAAATGATGATACGTCCGGCCTTCGACTGTGACTGGTCGCGTGTCGCCGTCATCGATCGAATGCCCCCCAAACCTGCTGCCGTTATTGTTTAGGCAAAGGTTTAGGCCGCGTCGTCTTCCAGATCAATCTCTTCTGTCAGCGCGACGATTTCATTGTCGTCATAGTGCCCACATGCCGCACAGATGTGGTGTGGACGCTTCAGTTCGCCACAGTTCGTGCACTCATTTGGGTTTGCAGCCACCAGAGAATCGTGCGCACGGCGGTTGTTGCGGCGTGACTTGGAGACTTTGTTCTGTTGAACAGCCATGATCTTGGGCCTTTTGTCATTCGGGGCGGGGTACGCAGGTAGACAGCGCATCGCCGAGTTACATAAATTCCTGTCCCGTAACGGGTATGACGTGCGTTTAGGCCCATGCCACCGCTTTGTCCAACCCATTTTGGATGAAACGCGCAAAATACTGCGATTGCGTCAGCATGCAAGCCTTTTTTCCCACGCCAGACAGACCCGGGTGCGCTCGCGCGTGTCAGGTTTCGTCGTCTGACTTTGGCGGTTTTCCAAGCTGACCCTTGAGTGCGGCCAGTCCGGCAAAAGGGCGCGCATCTTCGTCGCGCATTGGAGCGACGCCCGGTTCCGTGAGGATTGTTTCGCCCAGTTCGGCCCCTTCTGCACGGGGATAAAGTGGCAGATGCAGAACCAGCGCTTCGATCATGACCGCATCCGGATCAATCCAGAGGCCAAGTGGCTCAATCGAATCGTCCTCAGGCATTTCTGCTTCTGGTGCGTCCTCATCCGCGAAATCGCGCTGAAATACCCGCGTAACGGGAGTATCGATTCGGCTTGTGACCGGTTCCAGCGAAACCGCGCAAGGCTGCACGACGGTTGCACCCAAAGATCCGCGCAAAATCCAGTCGACATCGCCCAGAGCTTTTACCTCACCATTGAAGGATAGTTTGCGCAGCCCGAGCAGCTGCAAATCTGCTGCAATCGCCTCAAGTCGCGCTTTTTCAGGGCGCAACGCAAAGGGTGTGGCTGTGTTCTGCGCCAGTTCGGACACGCGCAATGCGGCGGTAGAGGGGGCGGTTGGCTTCATCGTCACACTTTCATTTCTTGAACCATGGCGCTGGGGCGTGTAAGCGACATAGAAGCCGAGACGTACAAGGGCAAGAGACCGAAGACATGCGCCGCAGACCGACTGCACACCTTAGGATGGCCAAATTATGCTGTCTTGTCGCATGTGCCGCGGCAGTCACCGCACTGGCCGCGTGCAGTGCGACCTACCGCAATCATGGCTATGTTCCGCCACAGGAAGATCTGGAGCAGATCGTTGTTGGTATCGATACCCGCGCTTCTGTCGAAGAGACCCTAGGCACAGCCGGATCGACGTCCGTTCAAGAAGAAGACGCGCTTTACTTCGTACGAAGCCGGGTGCGGACCTTCGCAATGCTGGAGCCAGAAGTCGTCGAGCGTAACGTTGTGGCTTTTAGCTTTGACACCAACGGCGTAGTGGAAAACATCGAAACATTTGGTCTTGAACGCGGGCAGGTCGTGCGATTCACCCGGCGCGTGACTGATTCCAGCGTTACGGGCAAATCCTTCTTCCGACAGCTCTTTGGTAATATTGGCAGCTTCGGACCCACGAACGGGCCTCTCTAGAGGGATCGTGCCTCTGTGCTGCAACGATCACAGGGCGGAGCGGCTGATTTGACCATGCAGCAAGTCCAAAAGGGCAGGTACCGCCTGCGCTCTGTGAGTACCCCTCAGGACTTGGCCCGCGTCCAGGTTTTTCGTGCACGCTGTTTCGGATTAAAGGCCGCGCGTGACGCTGATCCCTTTGATGATGCCTGCACACACACGATGATCGAAGAGTGCTGTACACAGTCTCTGGTGGGCAGTTTTCGCACGATGGCGCTGACTGGGGCGGAAATCGATACCAGCTATGGGTCACAGTTTTACGACCTACAACAACTCAGGCTATATGATCGCAAGATGCTTGAACTGGGTCGGTTTTGCATCGATCCGGCGGTGCGTGATCCCGATGTTCTGCGGCTGGCTTGGGTCGCGCTGACAGAGTATGTGGATCGACATGATATCGGGATGTTGATCGGGTGTAGCTCGTTCTCTGGTGTGAATCCGGGGCCCTACATGGATGCTTTCGCGCTGATCCATCAGGATTATCTAGCACCGCCCAAATGGGCACCGCACGCACGTGCCCCAGAGGCCATCTGTTTTGCGCAGGATGCGCCGCATCGCCCCTCCCATCATAGTGCATGGCAGCAAATGCCACCGTTGTTGCGCAGCTACCTTGGTATGGGCGCTTGGGTCAGCGATCATGTGGTCATAGACCGTGCACTGAATACGCTGCATGTCTTCACGGGCCTCGAGATCGATGCCATCCCGCCAAAACGCAAAGCGCTCTTGCGCGCTATGCGATGAAACGCGCGGTGGTGGCGGGCCGGAAAGGCATTGACGCCTCAGGCTAGGCGGCATAGCCAGCCTGCATGGCACGTGTACCCTTACTCCAACTAAGTGACGTTTCGCTGACTTTTGGCGGTGATCCGGTTTTCGAAGACCTGAGCCTTGTGGTTCAGCCCGGTGACCGGGTAGCGCTGGTTGGGCGCAATGGGTCTGGAAAATCCACTTTAATGAAGGTGATGGCGGCCATTGTTGATGTAGATCGCGGCGGCGTCGTGCGTGGTCCCGGTGTCTCCTTGGGATACATGGAACAGGATCCGGATCTGACCGGGTTCACGACCTTGGGTGATTTTGCGGCGCAGGGGCTCGATCCGTCCGAGATGTACAAGGTTGAGCGTGCCGGTGAAGGTTTGAAATTCGACCCTAACAGGCCCGTAGAGACCGCAAGCGGCGGAGAGCGGCGCCGCGCCGCGCTCGCGCGCCTGATGGCGGATGCACCTGATTTAATGCTATTGGATGAGCCCACGAACCATCTGGACATCGAAGCAATTGGCTGGCTTGAGGAAGAACTGCGCCAGAGCCGCAAGGGTTATGTCCTCATCAGTCACGACCGCGCGTTTTTGCGTGCCCTTACGCGTGCAACGCTTTGGATTGATCGTGGTGGCGTGCGGCGGCAGGAAAAGGGCTTTGAAGCATTTGAAGCCTGGCGCGATGTGGTCTGGGAAGAAGAAGACACCCAACGTCACAAGTTGAACCGCAAGATCAAAGCAGAGGCCCGATGGGCGGTCGAGGGAATTTCAGCGCGCCGCAAGCGCAATCAAGGCCGGGTGCGTGCTTTGAACGCGTTGCGCGCGGAAAGGTCCGATCAGATCAAACGGCAAGGCACGGCCGCGATGGCGATCGATGCGGGCCCCAAATCCGGCCGCAAGGTGATCGAGGCCAAGGGCATTTCAAAGACCTATGGCGACAAGACAATTCTGAAGCCTTTTTCCCTGACCGTGCAAAGAAGTGATCGGATCGCTTTTGTCGGGCCGAACGGCGTCGGAAAAACAACTCTTTTGAACATGTTGATTGGACGCGAACAACCGGATCAGGGCGACGTCACGCTTGGGACCAATGTGGAACTTGCGCTTTTTGATCAGGCGCGCGCGCAACTCGATGGTGATATGTCGCTTTGGGACAGCTTGACTGGTGATCCGGATATGCGGGTGTCGGGCAAGGCAGATCAGATCATGGTGCGGGGCCAACCCAAGCATGTGGTGGGTTACCTGAAAGAATTCTTGTTTGAAGAAGCCCAGGCGCGCGCGCCAGTACGGGCGCTGTCGGGCGGGGAAAAAGCCCGCCTCCTCTTGGCGAAAATCATGGCGCGGCCCAGTAATCTGCTCGTGCTGGACGAGCCGACCAATGATCTTGACGTAGAAACGCTGGATCTTTTGCAGGAACTGCTGGGCACCTATGATGGCACCGTGCTGTTGGTCAGTCATGATCGTGATTTTCTCGACCGCGTTGCGGCGACGACCATCGCTATGGAAGGGGACGGACACGCAACCGTTTATGCCGGTGGGTGGAGTGACTATATCTCGCAACGCGGAACGGTTCCTGACACGCCAGAGGTGGCAAGGAACAAACCGTCCGAGGCTGCGCCACGTGTGAAATCCAAGCAAAAGACGGGATTGAGCTTCACGGAAAAACATCGGCTCGAAGCGCTGCCTGACGAGATTGCCCGGCTTGAAGCGGAAATTGCGAAGCTGACCGAGCTTTTGGCAGACCCGGCGCTTTTTACGGCCAATCCTGTGAAGTTCCAAAAAGCCACCGAGGCCCTCGTAGCGCGTCAGGACAAGCTTGGTGCGGCCGAGGAAGAATGGCTGACGCTAGAAGAAAAAGCGGGAAGCTAGTCGTCTACCGCAAGGCTCAAGCGGTATCCGGCGCGCAGTGCTTCGACCAGAGGTGGTGGGGTCAACAGGGTCACGATACCGGAGGTCGCCCGCCGTATTGGCGCTTCATATCCCATATCGCGGTAAGGCCGCAGATGGTCTTTGCGCACAAGAGCTGGTTGCCCTGTGTCTGTCAGAATGAACACACCTTCTGGCAGGTCCTTGATTTCTGCACGGTGCTGGCGCAGGCGTGCCGCACGGGGAACAGCGCGCGCAGCATGCAACACCGTATCAAACATCTTGATCGGCGCAGTGATCCCTAAGCGCGTGCGAAAATCGTTGTAAGCCGCCCGTCGACATTCACCACATGGCCGATGCCCGGCAGCAAAGGCGACCGCTTCATCCAGAAAGAAAAGCTCGGTATAGTGGCTCGGCTGCATGAGGGTCCGACGTCGCCCTTTGAACGAAAGCACACAGGTGACCCAGGCTTTGTGCCGCCAGCGCGCGCGCGCCAGGTTTTTCTGATCGTCGTGCAAAATTCCCCGGTTGCCCATAAAGCTGCCGCGCCCGGGATGTGCGATGATTGTTCCGTCTGGTGCAACGCGGTTTTGCAAGGTCATCAGCGCATCCGCAAGGCGCCGTCAATGCGGATGACCTCTCCGTTCAAATACTCGTTTTCCACGATGAATCCGGCGAGCTTTGCGTATTCAGTAGGATCACCGAGCCTTGGGGGGCAGGGGACATCTGCGGCCAGTTGCGCCTGCACCTCTTCAGGGAGCCCGGCGAGCATTGGCGTCATGAAAATGCCCGGCGCGATGGTCATGACCCGAATGCCAAGGGATGCGAGATCGCGCGCCATCGGCAGGCAAAGCCCCACAACGCCGCCTTTTGATGCAGCATAGGCAGTTTGTCCCTTTTGCCCGTCAAAAGCCGCGATGGAGGCGGTATTGATGATGACCCCGCGTGCATCGGCCGTATTGGCCTGCATGGCGTTTGCAGCGAGTCGTGCGACGTTGAAAGTACCTGTGAGGTTGATGTCGATGGTGCGTTGAAACATCTCAAAAGGGTGCGCGCCGTCGCGCCCGACGGTTTTGGCGGCATCTGCAATGCCCGCGCAATTCACAGCGACGGTGATGCGTCCCATTTTGTCTCGCGCATAGGCCAGTGCATCAGAGACAGATGCCGCCGATGTGACATCGGTGTGTACAAAATGGCCGCCAATGTCTTTTGCGACGGCGGTGCCCCGTTCTGTGTCGCGGTCCAGCAGCGTGACCTCCGCGCCTTGTGATGAGAAATGTCGTGCGGTCGCTTCGCCAAGGCCCGAAGCTGCGCCCGTCACGATGGCCGCGCTGTCTGATAGCTGCATAAGTCCCCCTCGCAGAATAGGTCTTCAGCCAAGCATGCAAAACACGCGCAGGCAAGCTTTAGGCGGGCAGCATCAGGCTTTGGTCAATGCGGCCAAGGGGGTGGGCCAAGCGGGTCAGGGGGGGCCACCAGAGCCACGTCCCGCCCAGAGGCTTTACCGTGGCGCCGGTGCCCAGTTTGAACCGGGCCAGCCCCGCGCCTTCTTCGCTGTTGATGAGGCCAAGCTCGAAAGAGGTTACGCTTTTGCGTTTCAGCCAGCACATCGCCTCCCACATCAGCAGGCATTGTGCAGAAACCAGCCGCCCGGAAGCTCTGGTGTGCGCGATATGATAGCTTGCCCCATCCCCATGACGCAGAATCAGCATGGCTGCGACCTCGGCACGGCCGATATGGGCGGTAATGAGCTTTGCATCGCCCGGGTTTTCACGTGCGTAGGCGCAGGTTAGTTCAGCTGGCCAGCTGCGATACCGCCGTGCCAGCTGTTGTGCTGTATCCGCCACCAGCAACCAGTGGTCGGACTTGTCTGGTAGATTCTGCCGCGTGACCCGCAGGCCTTGCTTTTCGGCATGTTTCAGCCGGTTACGCCATTTCTGATGCAAACCTGCGCGCAGGCTTTCCAGATCTGGTTCCAGATTGAGCGTCGCCAGATAGCCTGGGCTGACCAAAGGCAGGAGCGGCAACGTACCGGCTGCGGGTGGCGTTTCTGGCGCCCAAACAACAGGCCCGCGTCCGCAGGTGTGTCCTAGGGCTGCAATCCGTTCTGGTGTGACGTCTACACGCGCCAGCATATGTGTTGTGACAGGCCCGAGGCGACGGCTGAGCACCAAAGAGCCATCATCAAGTACGATGGGGGGCTTGCCCGTTGCCGCCAGCGCGCGCGCATAGCCTGTGCTTTGGTTCAAGGGGGTGAGGCCCGGAAGGTTTGGCGCGGAATCGAACATAGCACCATTAACCAACCGGAAACCTAAAACAGAGTTAATCCATCCATGGCAAAGACAAAAAGAACATCTTCTGAGACGGTGCAGGGCGTTTTTGCCCCCGCGCCCCGGATGACCAAAACGGCAGCATTCCTGATTGCCACGGCACTATCTATCCCGGTTTTTCTGGCTCTTACCCTTGCACAGTGGCTTTTTGGTTAACCCAACTGCACCAACGCGTGCCGTTTCTTGCCCGCGCTCAGTTTAATTGGTGACGAAAGCGCTGCAGCGTCAATCATCAGGCCCGCGTTGGTCAATGGCGCATCATCGAGTCGTGCGCCATTCTCTGCAATTAATCGTTTGGCTTCTTTGCCAGACCCAGCAAGCCCCGATTTGACAATCAATTGCACAATGGACATTCCATCGCCCAGTTCCGCCGCAGTCAGCGTCAAAGTCGGTAAATCTGCACCCACGCCACCTTTTTCGAAAACTTCCCGCGCCGTGGTTTCTGCTGCGGTGGCCGCATCGGCGCCATGCAACAGGGTCGTTACCTCATTGGCGAGCCGGATCTTGGCGTCATTTATTTCCGCACCCGCAAGCGCGCCCAGTCGATCACAGTCCTCGACCGGCAATTCGGTAAAGAGTTTCAGGAATTTACCCACATCCGCATCGTCCACATTGCGCCACCATTGCCAGAATGCATAGGAAGACATCATGTCTTCATTCAGCCAAATGGCTCCCTCGGCGGACTTGCCCATTTTCTTTCCATCGGCACGGGTGACAAGCGGTGTTGTGAGCCCAAAAGCGTCGCGCGAATCGACCCGTCGGATCAAATCTGCACCCGACACAATATTGCCCCACTGGTCCGATCCGCCCATTTGCAGACAGCAGTCATAGCGGCGGCTCAGCTCCAGATAATCATAGGATTGAAGCAGCATGTAGTTGAATTCGATGAAAGAAAGTGGCTGTTCCCGGTCCAGCCGTGTCTTGACGCTATCGAATGCCAACAGCCGGTTAATCGTGAAATGACTGCCGATGTCGCGCAGAAATTCGATGTAATTCAACTGGTCCAGCCATTCCGCATTGTTCACGAGGGGCGAGTCCAGCGGACCATCCCCGTAGGAAATATAGCGCGAGAACACCTTGCGAATGCCGTCAGCATTCTGGTTGATTTGATCCACCGACAGGATCTTGCGCATTTCGTCCTTGCCGGATGGATCGCCCACTTTTGTCGTACCGCCGCCCATCAAGGTAATCGGACGGTGGCCGGTCGTTTGCAGCCAGCGCAACAGCATGATTTGCACCAGATTGCCGATATGCAGACTGGTCGCGGTCAAATCGAAACCAATGTATCCCGTAATCGGCCCGGCGCACATCTTGGCATCCAGCTCCTGCAGATTGGTGCAGTCGGCGATAAAGCCTCGCGTACTGAGCGCGTGCAGGAAATCAGATTTTGGATGGTAGGTCATGGGACTTGCTCTCAGCTTGCAATTTGGGGCACTCTATAGGCGCAGAGCAGACAAAGGAAAAGGCTTTGGCAGGGCCCTTATCAAAAACAGGCCCGCTGACCGCCATAGGCACGATGAGCGGCACCTCACTGGATGGTGTTGATGCGGCCGTGTTAGTGACGGATGGGCGGGATATTTTCAATGTTGGCGCGAGCCGGTATCACCCTTATTCGGCAACGGAACGCAAGGTGCTGGGGACAGCCCTTGGGCAGTGGCAGGGTCCGGCGGTTGATGCCGCACGTGATGTGGTGGAACAGGCGCATCTAACGGTATTGCAATGGATGGAGCGCGCGGACCTCATTGGACTTCACGGCCAAACCCTGGCGCATGAACCGCGCGGCCGCGGTACGTTGCAAGTAGGTGATGGTGCGTGGTTGGCAGATGCGCTTGGTACCCCGGTGGTCTGGGATTTTCGGTCAGCAGATGTGGATCTGGGAGGAGAGGGCGCGCCACTTGCGCCATTTTTCCATTTCGCCTGCGCCAAACATGTAAAGGCCGACGCGCCGCTGGCGTTTTTGAACCTTGGTGGCGTCGGCAATTTGACCTATGTGGATCCGAGCTTTGATCTGCCGGAAACACCAGGCGCGCTGCTCGCGTTTGACACCGGTCCGGCCAATGCGCCGATCGATGATCTGATGCAGGCGCGTCTTGGCGTGCCCTTTGACCATGACGGTTTCGTGGCGCGTCAGGGGCAGGTGGAGCAGGGCGCGCTTGAGCTCTTTCTGGCTGAACCCTACTTTGCTCGAAGACCTCCCAAGTCACTGGACAGAAACGATTTTGCGGAGATGATATCGCTGGTCAATGAGCTGAGCGATGCAGATGCGGCAGCGACCTTGACGGGGATGAGTGCCGCTGCGGTGATTGAGGCGATGGGGCACTGTCCCAAGCCGCCGACGCGATTGCTGGTCACCGGGGGTGGTCGCCACAACGGTGTAATGATGGAGATGCTGAGCGCGGCACTGGATTGCCCGGTGGCCCCAGTTGAAGCGGTGGGTTTGGATGGCGATATGCTGGAGGCGCAAGCCTTCGCCTATCTGGCGGTAAGGGTGGCGCGCGGGTTGCCGACGTCCTGTCCGGGCACAACAGGCGTGCGCGCAGCCGTCGGTGGTGGAACCGTTAGCACGCCTGAAGCGCGTAACATCCTGATATCGCAGGCCTAGCTGCGCGGAATGTCAAAGCCCGGTGGGGCGAGCGCGAATCCATCGAACTGAAATCCAGGCGATACAGTGCAGCTGACGAGCGTGTATTCACCGGTACTTCTTGCGGCCTGCCAATGATGTTCCGGTACGACAATCTGCGGGCGCGCTGTGCTTAAATCAGGCCCGAGTTCATGGTCTGTTGCGGGCCCAGCTTCGGTTTCACTCAATGATAAAACCAGCGGTGCACCGCTGTGATAAAGCCAGATTTCCGTCGCATCGACCTTATGCCATCGACTGCTTTCACCGGCAGTGAGCAAAAAGTAGATACAGGTGCCGGTGGGGCGGCCTGCGTTTTCCGCAACCCAGGTCTGGCGATAGTGCCCACCTTCGGGATGTGGCTCTAATCCAAGGGTTTTTATGATATCCTGCGCTGTCATGCGCATATGATACGAAGTGGGAGACGCCGCGCCAAGCTGTTTCACCTGCAGAAGTTGGCGGGATTAAAGGGTCAGTTCGTAGAACACGAAAGCGTCCAATATGTCTTTGGGGAAATCCATATAGGGCCCGCGCGCCACGAATCCGAGCGATTCATAAAGCCGCCGGGCGGGCATCGAGACCCGTGTGGTATCCAGAAGAATGCGTCGATAGCTATCTGATCGAGCCTGATCAATCAGCGCCTGTGACATACGCTTTCCGGCACCCAAACCCTGCACACCTTTCTGAATATAGACACGTTTGATTTCCGCGTCCGCGTCAGACAGGCGCTGTATCATGCCGCAGCCGATGGCCGTGTCGCCCTGCCACGCCAGTAGGATCGACCCCTTGGGGCGGGCATGCTTTTGGGGCAACTGCACGATCATGTCGTCGTAACTGTCCGCGGGATAAAACCGGTCTATTGCACCTGCCACGTCTTCGGTGAGCGTTGCCAAATGCGCGCGGTATGCCCAGCACAGCCGTGTCAGCGCGTCCATATCACGCGGAAACTGCGCAATATGGACGGAGACATCTGTCATCACTTTAGGATCGAACGACCCGCATATTCAGCCGTTTCCCCGAGTGCTTCCTCTATGCGGATCAGCTGATTGTACTTTGCCAGCCGGTCAGAACGTGCCAGCGATCCAGTCTTGATTTGCCCACAGTTCGTGGCCACTGCAAGGTCTGCGATGGTCGCATCTTCGGTCTCGCCGGAGCGGTGGGACATCACATTGGTGAAGCCTGCGCGATGGGCCATATCGACCGCAGTCAGCGTCTCTGTCAGACTGCCGATCTGGTTGACTTTTACGAGCATCGAGTTGGCCGACCCGCGTTCAATGCCCATGGCGAGCCGCTCGGGGTTGGTCACAAACAAATCGTCCCCAACCAACTGCACCTTGTCGCCAAGCGCCTCCGTCAGCGCTTTCCAGCCGTCCCAATCATCTTCGGACATGCCATCCTCAATCGAGATAATCGGGTAATCCTTCACCAGGGCTGCGAGGTAGTCGACATTTTCCGCCGAACTCAGGGATTTTCCTTCTCCTGCAAGTTCATACTTGCCATTCTTGAAGTATTCTGTCGCGGCGCAATCCATCGCAAGATGAATATCATCGCCCGGAGTGTATCCAGCTTTTTCGATGGACTTCAAAATAAAATCAAGGGCATCCCGTGTGGAATTAATGTTGGGCGCAAAGCCGCCTTCATCCCCGATACCTGTCGAAAGCCCCGCTGCGGAAAGCTCTTTTTTAAGGGTGTGAAACACCTCTGAGCCCATGCGCACCGCTTCGCGGATATTGTCTGCTGCGACGGGCATGATCATGAATTCCTGGATATCGATCGGGTTGTCCGCATGTTCGCCCCCGTTGATGATGTTCATCATCGGAACAGGAAGAACGCGGGCAGAGGTGCCACCGACATAGCGGTAAAGCGGCTGCGTGCAGTAATCGGCAGCGGCCTTGGCTGCGGCGAGAGACACGCCCAGAATGGCATTTGCGCCAAGGCGGGATTTATTCGGCGTGCCGTCCAGCTCGATCATGGAAGTGTCGATGTCCACCTGTTCGGTCGCGTCCACGCCAACAAGTGCTTCGGCGATCTCGCCATCCACGGCCGCACAGGCTTCCAGCACGCCCTTGCCCATGTAGCGGTTCTTGTCACCATCGCGCTTTTCCACTGCCTCGTAGGCTCCCGTAGAAGCGCCGGACGGCACGGCCGCGCGGCCCATTGTGCCATCTTCGAGGATCACGTCGACCTCGACCGTGGGATTGCCGCGGCTGTCGAGGATTTCACGGGCGTGGATGTCGATGATGGTGCTCATAGGGGAGGCTCCTTAAGGTGACTTTGACGGGGTGATACCGGGATGCGGCGGCGATGAAAAGGCCCAGACCCCTAGCTTACCAGCTTGCGCGCTGTTTGTTCGCGCCACAACGTATAGAGCCCGGAGGCCACGATGACTGTTGCGCCGAGAAGTGTCATGGCGTCCGGGCGTTCGTCAAAGACACTGACGCCGATCACCAGTGCAAAGAGGATACGTGAATAGCGGAAGGGCGAGACAAAGCTGACGTCGCCGATGCGCATGGCTGACACAATCGCATAGTAAGCGCCGATACCGATAAAAAGTGCAGCGAACAGGAGCATCAGATCAGGGGCAGCGGGTCGAACAAAGACATCGCCATTCACGCCCATCATGATGGCTGCAGCCGGGATCAGGGCAAGAAAGGCCCAAAAGCTGAGCTGCAGTGTCGAGGTATGTTTGGGCACGCGGCGCGTTGCTAGATCCCGCATGCCAAGGCCAATGACGCCCTGTAGTGCAAAAAGGGACCGCCAATCAAATCCTTCAAGCCCCGGGCGGATGATCAGCAATACACCGCAAAACCCGACCAGAATAGCCGTCCAGCGCCGCCAGCCGACTTGCTCCTGCATGAAAAGCGCAGCACCCAGCGTTACAAAAAGCGGTGTCGCTTGAAGAATAGCCGAAGCTGTGGATAGAGGAATAAGTGCGATGGCCGTCAGAAAGCCGATGGTACCGACGATTTCGCCGATGGCACGCAAAAGAATAGGTACGGTCAGCATCTGCCGCGAGAACAGCGGCTCGCTTTTGAGCGCCAGAACCGGGGCAATCAGCAGCGCGCTGAAAATACCCAGCATGCCGACGATCTGCCCAATGGGGATGGCACCGACCAGCAGCTTGATGATCATGTCTTCGATTGCAAAAAACAGCATTGCGAGAACCATGAGGGCAGCGCCGCGCAGGTTTTCCATCTGGGTTTCCACTTACTTGGGGCTGACGGACCTTTAGGCGCTCGCCCGAGGGAAGTCCATCGGGGTCAACTGTCCGATTTTTTCAAAGGTACGCCATAAAGCTCCAGCCGGTGGCCGCGCAACTCATAGCCAAGCTTACGCGCAATCCGCTCTTGCAGTTCTTCGATTTCGGCATCTACGAATTCGATGACCGCACCCGAATTCAGATCAATCAGGTGGTCGTGATGATCGCGTTCTGCATCCTCATACCGGGCACGCCCGTCACGAAATTCGAGTTTGTCCAGAATGCCTGCTTCCTCGAAAAGCTTGACTGTTCGATACACCGTCGCAATCGAAATACCATCATCAATGGCGGAGGCGCGTGCATAGAGTTCTTCCACGTCCGGGTGGTCATCGCTTTCTTCCAAAACCTTGGCAATCACGCGTCGCTGGCCTGTCATGCGCAGGCCTTTTGCCTCGCAACGGCTGATGATTGGTTGGTTCATGTTTTGGTTCCTGTGGCGTGGTCGTATCATTTAACGGCCTTTGTGCAGCCTTTCCAGTCTCGTTTTCCGGACAGGTTGACTTATCCCCACAAAAGGCCCATGTGGTGCTCAGGTGACATCTTCTGCCGCGTGAGCAGTCTCCCAGCGTCGCAAAAAGCGACCCGTTTGGACCAAAGAGGTGCATCAACGTTCCCAAAATCACGCGTGGGGCCGACCGCGAGCGACAGGTGCAGGCATACCGTCTGAGCCTGAGATCCGCTTGCGTCACCACCGCGTCGTCCCAAGAGGCGATACAGCAGCCGCGCAATCGCGTGGAAGAAAGACGATATGAGCGATTTTGATATGATGGGCTTGCCGCCGAAATTGGTGGCCGTGCTCAAGGAAATGGGTCTGACGGATCCGACACCTATTCAAAAACAAGCAATTCCGCATGCCATGAATGGCCGTGATGTCATGGGGCTGGCCCAAACAGGCACGGGTAAGACGGCGGCCTTTGGCGTGCCGATTGTGTCACAAATGCTGGTCAACGAAAGACGGCTTGCACCGAAATCCGTACGTGGGCTGGTGTTGGCACCCACCCGCGAACTTGCAACACAAATTAGCCAGAACCTGCGTGCCTTTGCAGGAAAGAGCCATCTCAAAGTGACGATGGTCGTGGGTGGGCAGTCGATCAATGTGCAGAAAAACCGGCTGGAACGCGGCACAGACCTGTTGGTAGCGACGCCTGGGCGCTTGCTCGATCTGCTAGAGCGTCGGGCGCTCTATCTGGATGATTGTGTGTTTCTTGTGCTCGATGAGGCGGACCAAATGCTCGACATGGGCTTTATCCATGACCTACGCCGTATCGCGGCATTGCTGACGAGTGAACGTCAGACCATGCTGTTCTCGGCCACCATGCCAAAGCAGATGAACGAGCTTGCGCAAAGCTACCTTAAAAACCCTATTCGGATCGAAGTATCGCCTCCGGGTAAGGCGGCGGACAAGGTCACGCAGGAAGTTCATTTCATTGCAAAAGCCGAAAAAGCTAGCCTGTTGATCGAGATGCTGGACAAGCACCGTGAAGAACGGGCTCTGGTTTTTGGGCGTACGAAACACGGCTCGGAAAAGCTGATGAAAACGCTGGTCAAAGCGGGTTATGCGGCTGGCTCCATTCATGGCAACAAAAGTCAGGGTCAGCGTGACCGTGCGATTGCGGCCTTTAAATCAGGCGAGATCAAAGTGCTCGTGGCGACGGATGTAGCGGCGCGGGGATTGGATATTCCTGATGTGAAACATGTGTACAACTATGATTTGCCGAACGTGCCGGACAACTATGTGCACCGGATCGGGCGCACAGCGCGGGCGGGCAAGGATGGCGCGGCCATTGCGTTTTGTGCACCCGACGAAATGGGTGAATTGCTGTCCATTCAGAAAACGATGGGCATCAAGATCCCGATTGGATCGGGGCGTCCCTGGGAAGGGGCGGCAATTGAAGAAAAGCCTGCGCGCGGTGGGCGTGGCCGGGGTCGGGGGCGTGCGCGCGGCGGACGCCCGGGTGCCGGAGCTGCTACTGCCGGCGCCGCACCTGGCGCTCCGGGCAAACCAGGCGGTCAGCGCAAACGTCGGCGTCCACGTAAATCAGGTGGTGCGGCGCAGGCCTGACCTTTCAGGTGCCGCAAAACGTGGCTGAGACGCGTTCGCCCTGAGTGGGCGGGCGCATCAGTGCGGTATCTGTGGCGGTAAAGGGCGTGCCGTAAGCGGTCATCAACCGTTCGAATGGCGCGAAATCGCCTGCGACGGCCGCGGCAATCATCTCTTCGATGCGGTGATTGCGCGGGATGACCCTTGGTGATGCGGATTCCATAGTGGCGGAAGGCGCGATTTCTTGGGCGATCCGCCTGCGCCACCGGAGCGCCCATGCATCAAACTTAGTGGGGTCCAGAAAATGGTCCCGCGCATTGGAGCGCGCCAAGGCGTCAAATGTGTTTGTAAAATCCGCTTCGCTGTCTTGCATCAGTGTCAGAAGATCTTCGATCAACGGCTGATCGTCTGGCATGGGGGCCGCAATGCCAATCTTTGGGCCCATGCGGCGCAGCCAGGCGGCTTCGATGCGATCAGGCATGGCATGAATAATCCGCGTCGCAGGTTCAACGGCGGCCTCCGGATCTTCCATCTGTTGTAACAGCGATGTAGCCAATTGCGCCATATTCCAAACGGCAATGCGCGGCTGGTTCGAATAAGCATAACGCCCCGTCTGGTCAATTGAACTGAAGACCGTATCCGGATGATAGCTGTCCATGAAGGCGCAAGGGCCGTAATCAATCGTTTCGCCGGAAATTGCGCTGTTGTCGGTGTTCATCACCCCATGGATGAAACCCACCGACATCCAGGCCGCGATCAGTTCGGCCTGAGCATCGCAGACCGACTGCAACAGCCCCAGCGGCCCGTCTGCTTCGGGGTAATGACGCGCAATCGCATAGTCGGTGAGTTGTTTGAGTTCGGTGATCTGTCCGCGGTGGGCAAAAACCTGAAAGGTGCCAACTCTCAGGTGGCTGCTGGCCACGCGGGTCAACACGGCACCGGGCAGCATGGTTTCGCGGATCACATCCTCGCCTGTCAGGGTCGCGGCCAATGCTCGGGTCGTGGGTATGCCAAGTGCGTGCATCGCTTCGGAAACGACGTATTCGCGTAATACCGGCCCAAGCCACGCCCGCCCATCGCCTCGGCGCGAGTAGGGGGTGCGTCCTGATCCCTTGAGCTGGATATCATAGCGATTATCGTCCAGACCGATGACTTCCCCCAGAAGGAGGGCGCGTCCGTCGCCCAGTTGCGGGTTAAAAGATCCAAACTGATGGCCCGCGTAAAGCTGAGCCAGAGGCGTGGCACCTTCCGGGATCTCTACGCCAGAGAACACCGCGGTGCGTTCCGCCGACGTGGCGTCTGAAAGTCCAAGAAGCGCGCCCAGATCTGCGTTATATGCGATGAGTTTCGGGGCCGGAGCAGGCTCAGGCAGCTGGCGCGTGTAAAACGCGTTCGGCAACCGGGCGTAACTGTTATCGAAAGGAGCTGTGAGCGTCATGACCTGCACCATAGTTGGAGTTTACCCGCGCCGCCATATGGTGGCAGTTCAGAAGATGCGCGTCATCAACATATAGTCTTCGCGGGCGTTAAAACCGGCGCGTTTATAAAGGTTTTTGGCCTTTTCGTTGTCGTGTTGCACTTCCAGGTGCAGCGCCTTGAGGCCCGCCCCCGCTAACGCGCGGGGAAGGGCCTGCAAGGTTTCCGACGCGATGCCCCGACCGCGCACCCCGGGCCGCACATAGATTTCGTCGATAAACCCGTCCAGTCCGCCAAACTCCAAAGACCAGCCAAAACTGATCACCAAGTATCCGATAGGGGCGCGCGCGGGCCCAATCAGATAAGCCGCACCATGTGGTATGCCGTCCAGCAAAGGAGACAACCCGGCGCGGCGTTTTTCCTCTGCAAGCGTGATGCCTTCTTCTTCGTGAAAAGCGGCGACCAATTGGTCGAGTTTGTCCAGGTGGTCGGGACCGGCGAGTGTGAGAACTGCGCTCACAATCTGGCCAAACGCTCTGTCAGGAGCGCAAAAAAACCATCTGCGTCCAAGTCGCCGATGAAGAATGCGTTTTTTGGGCGGGCGGTCACACCCCACCAGTCGGCCACGGTCATCCCCATGGTCAACTCGGACTGAGTTTCAATCTCGACGTTGACCGTTCGACCGGAAAACAGGTCCGGTTGTAGCAGATAGGCCGTTACACAGGGGTCATGAAGCGGCGCACCAGCAGATCCGTACTTCTCCTTATCGAACCTTTCGAAAAATTCTGTCATCTCAGCAACAGCGATGCCCACGCGGGTGCCAAGTGCACGGAATGCGGCGTTGCGCTCGCTGGTCACCAGCGCTTTGTGGGTCACATCAAGCGGCAAAACAACGATTTTCACGCCTGAATCAAAGACTATCTTCGCAGCTTGCGGATCGACATAGATGTTGAATTCCGCGGTGGGGGTAATGTTGCCAACTTCAAAATAAGCGCCCCCCATCAGCACAATTTCTTGTACTTTTCCGACAATTTCCGGAGCGCGCTCAAAAGCCGTGGCGATATTTGTGAGCGGTCCCAGAACGCAGAGTGTCACGGTGCCTGAGGCTTCCCCACGCAGGGTCTCGATGATAAAGTCGACGCCATGCTGCTCTTGTAAGGGCATCTTTGGATCGGGCAGATCAGGTCCGTCGAGCCCAGTCTTGCCATGTACATGCTCTGCCGTCACCAGATCACGCCCCAGCGGGCGTTCGCATCCGGCAAATACCGGCACATCCGTTTTCCCGGCGAGTTCGCATATGATCCGCGCGTTTTTTGCTGTGAGTTCCAGCGGCACGTTTCCGGCGACGCAGCTAATGCCGAGCACGTCCAGTTCTTCAGGGCTGGCCAGCGCGAGAAGGATGGCAACCGCGTCGTCTTGACCCGGATCGGTGTCGATGATGATCTTGCGTTTTGTCATGGCGCCTATGTGCCCACCCGGCGCTTTAAAGTCCAGTCAACTTGGCGTGCGAAAGGCGACATATGGCTGAATGTTTTCTTTCGCCTACCTATAGATCGTAACCCCGCCACAGTTTTACGATTCAGGATCTGCGCGCTTCTTCCTTGACCGCATCCCACAGTGCGTCCATTTCAGTCAAATCGCTGTCGCTGGGCGTTTTACCCATGGCGGCCAGTTTTGCTTCCACGCCTTCAAAGCGGCGGGTGAATTTAGCATTGGCGGCCCGCAGGGCGGCCTCGGGATCGAGGCCGAGATGACGCCCGAGATTGGCCATCACAAAGAGCATGTCACCGAACTCTTCTTCGACTTCGACAGCACTTAAGGTGTCGCGCGCTTCGACAAGTTCGGCAGCTTCTTCGCGGATCTTGTCGATGACCTGATCCGTTGATGGCCAGTCAAACCCAACGCGTGCTGCTCTTTCTTGCAGCTTGAGTGCGCGCAGCAAAGCCGGCAGGCCAATCGCCACGCCGTCCAACGTGCCTTGCTGTGCCTTGTTTGCGCGTTCTGCGGCCTTGATCTTTTCCCAATCCGCAGTTTGCTGGTCGCTCGATTTATCGCGGCTGTCATCACCGAAAACATGTGGATGACGTGCGACCATCTTGTCACTGATCGACTGCACGATGCTTTGAAAATTGAAATGCCCGGCTTCTGCGCCGATGGCCGCGTGATAGACAGTCTGCAGCAGCAGGTCGCCCAATTCGCCTTCTAGTTCGGCCCAATCGCCACGTTCTATCGCATCGGCGACCTCATAGGCCTCTTCGATCGTGTAGGGTGCAATGGTCTCGAATGTTTGCTCGATATCCCATGGACAACCCGATTGGGGGTCGCGCAATCGGCGCATAATCTCTAACAAACGCTCAATACCGGCGTCTTGGTCGTGTATCAGGTCATCTGCCATTGCAGGTTGTGCCTCTTCAGTGTCAGATGTAGCAGACAGAACAATGATCGAGGAGTCCAGACTATGCCCGTCGTAAACCGGATCGCCGCCCTTCAAAACGACATGACCACCTGGCGCCAACACCTGCACACGATCCCCGAACTTGGACTGGAGTGCCACAAGACCGCTGCATTCGTGGCGGAACGGTTGCGCGACTTCGGAGTGGACGAAATGCATGAGGGGATCGCCAAAACGGGCATCGTAGCCATTATCAACGGCAAAGGCGCGGGGCCGACGATCGGTTTGCGCGCTGATATGGATGGCTTGCCGATCACTGAGGACACTGGGCTCGACTATGCGTCTTCGCACGAGGGCAAGATGCATGCTTGCGGGCATGACGGGCACACTGCGATGCTATTGGGCGCTGCCAAGTATCTGGCAGAGACCCGCAATTTCGCAGGTCGTGTCGCTTTGATTTTCCAACCGGCCGAGGAAGCCGGTGGCGGTGGCGAAGTCATGGTGCAGGAAGGCATCATGGACACGTTCGACATTTCCCAAGTCTATGCGATCCACAATGCGCCGAACAAGGATTTCGGCAGCTTTAATACCCGCGCGGGTCCCATAATGGCGGCAGCCGATACCTTTCACATACATCTGAAGGGCAAAGGCGGCCATGCGGCGCGGCCGCATGATTCCATCGATCCGGTGGTCGCGGCCTGTTCGATGGTGCAGGCCTTGCAAACCATCGTTAGCCGAAATCGCAACCCTTTGGATCAGTTGGTGATTTCGACCACGCAGATCCACACGGGCACGACGGACAATGTGATCCCCGAGACGTGTTATATCAATGGTACTGTACGCACCTTCAGCAAAGACGTGCAGGCCATGGTCGTGCAGCGGATGGAAGAAATCGTGGCAGGTCAGGCAGCGACGTTCAATCTCGAAGCGTCGCTGGATTTTGTCTATGGCTACCCGCCCACGGTCAATGATGCCACAAAAGCGGATTTCGCGACACAAGTGGCGCGCGACGTTGCGGGGGATGCAGGAGTGAACCCTGATGTGGAACCGGTGATGGGGGCTGAGGATTTCTCTTACATGCTGGAAGAACGTCCAGGCGCCTATCTGATGCTTGGGCAGGGTGAATGCACCGGCGTGCACCATCCCAAGTATAACTTCAACGACGAGATCGCACCGATCGGAGCGTCTTTCTTCGCCCGCATCGTAGAGCGCGCGCAACCGGTCGCCGGAGCGTGATGGATGGCGCTGGAAGACGCAAAGACGGAAATTGACCACGCCTTCACGCGCAACGATCTGAAAGGCCCGAGTTTCGAGAACGCTTTTAGCGGTGCGACATCCTTTTTGCGCCGGCGGTATTGCAAGGATCTTTCCGTGGCCGACATTGTGGTGACGGGCGTTCCTTTTGATCAGGCCGTCACGCACAGACCCGGCACCCGCTTTGGGCCGCGTGCCATTCGCGAGGCATCGAGCCTGCAGCCCTATGATCCGCCTTACGGTTGGCCCTTCGACGTGCTGAGCGAATACGCCATCATCGATTACGGCGACCTCGCTTTTGACTATGGAGATGTCGCCGCGTTTCCTGCCGCGCTGCGTGCGCATTTCGACACGATCCTTGCGGCGGATGTGCCTACAGTGACGCTGGGGGGGGATCACTATATCACGTATCCGATCTTGCAGGCCTATGCGGCGAAATATGGCCCGATCAGCCTGCTGCAGTTCGATGCCCATTCGGATAGCTGGCCAGATGATGACCCAAAGCGCATCGATCACGGCACCTTTGTTTACAAAGCAATCAAATCTGGCATTGTCGATCCCGCCAGCACGGTTCAAGTGGGCATTCGCACCACCAATGAAGACCCGCTGGGGGTGACGACCATCGATGCGCGCGCGGTACATGAACAAGGCGCTGCCGCCACTGTGGCGCAGATCAAACAGGTGCTGGGTGACCGCCCGGTCTATCTGAGCTTCGACATTGATGCGCTTGATCCGGCCTATGCGCCGGGCACGGGAACGCCAGTTTGGGGTGGGCTGACCTCGGCGCAGGCGGCGATCATGCTGCGGGATCTTGCGGGGATCAATATTGTTGGTGCTGATGTTGTTGAAGTCTCGCCGCCTTTTGATACTACGGGCGCTACAGCCATAGCGGGAGCGCATGTGGCAACGGAACTTCTTTCACTCATCGGGTGGAACCTACGCGGAGGCGCATAATGGCGGCCAAAAACCAACCCATCAGTGGCAATGATCTGGCGCGCTTTTCGGGGCCGAACAGTTTTATGCGGCTGCCGATGGTCAATGATCTAAAGGGGCTGGATGTTGCCGTGATCGGCGTGCCGATGGATATCGGGACGTCCTGGCGTTCTGGCACGCGTTTTGGCCCCAAGGAAGTGCGCGCGGAAAGTGCCATGATCCGGCCCTATCACATGGGGACGGGGGCTGCTCCTTTTGACAGTTTGCAGGTGGCGGATCTGGGCGATTTGGCGATCAATACGTTCTCGCTCGCCAAAAGCCTCAGGATTATTGAAAAAAGCTACGATGCCATTCTGAACTACGATGCCATGCCGATGGCTATCGGGGGAGATCATTCGATCACCTTGCCCATCCTGCGCGCGATGAAGAAACGCTTTGGGCCCGTGGCGCTTGTGCATGTGGACGCGCATGCGGACGTCAACAATGACATGTTCGGGGAGCGTGAAACGCATGGCACCGTCTTTCGCCGCGCCTACGAAGAAGAACTGGTGATACCGGAAAAGACCTATCAGATCGGGTTGCGCGGAACAGGCTACACCGCCGAGGATTTCACCGAAGCACAAGATTGGGGGTTCCAGCAATTCCCGGCGCAGGAACTTTGGCACCGTAGCTTGTCTTCGCTCGGTGGTGAGATCCGCCGTGACATCGGCCCGGAGACGCCGGTTTATGTCACCTATGATATCGACAGCCTTGATCCGGCCTATGCGCCCGGGACAGGCACGCCCGAGATTGGGGGGCTGACCACACCACAGGCGTTGGAGCTCATCCGTGCGCTCAAGGGTCTCAATATCGTCGGCTGTGACCTGGTCGAAGTCTCACCGCCCTATGACAGCTCCGGAAATACGGCGCTGACCGGTGCAAACATCCTTTTCGAAATGCTTTGTGTTCTACCTGGGGTGAAATACCGCTAGCAGGTCAATAGCCGGTGCTCCAGCGCGAGAACCTTGCCCTTGGACGTCGCAAGTTTGCCTTCGACGTCATTGCCTGCCACCGAACTGACGGGGACAAGAAGTAGGAAGACACCGATTGCGTCGCCAACCTGAGCGTTGCGCTGCTTTTTTTCCAGCGCTAGCAAGGTTTGCTGTTCTTGCAGCAATTGTCCACGCGCCTGTGTGCACGAAACCGATGCGAAAGCGTTTCCCATACTTACCGGCGCAATGGCGTCGGGGCTTTTCGCGCAGGCGGACAGGACTAAACCACTCATCATGAACATTAATTTTTTCATACCATCACTCATTCAGTAACAAAGTCGCTTGTCTAAGCCATGTGCCGCGCGATTCTTTATTTGTTCTTATCCGGATAGTTAACCGTTTCTTTTTGACGCGCTCAACCTATCTTTTGCTGCGCCAAGGGCGACGGCAGACACGCGCATCGTCAAGTTGGTGAAGAGAAAGGATTGCCCATGATCAAAATACTTGGCCTGGTGGGTTTGGTCGTCCTGTTGGCAGGATTATTCTATGTCCGGTTGGCGCCAAATGATCCGGACAAGTGGCATACAGCAATCCAAAGTGACGTGGATAGAGACCTTCCCGGTGGTGCGGTGCGGGTTATGGCGGCTGAGCCAGACACGCTGACGCGCGCCGATGTTTACATGCGTAGCCTTCCCCGGACCCATGTGATTGCAGGAAGCGTGGATACAGGCCGGATCACCTACATCACGCGCTCTGCCGTGTTCGGTTTTCCAGACTATACCACAGTTGAATATCAGAATGGGCAGCTCAGAGCTTTTGCCCGTTTGCGCTTTGGGCGTTCAGATCTCGGCGTCAACAGCGAACGACTGCAAGGGCTGCGCGCCGCGCTCGAGTGAGGAGGACAGGCATCCTGTTTGCACTTCGCGCCACATGGGCACGTTGAGCGACATCTGACATTGCGCCATGAACATGCGCCCGTCCACTTGAAGGCAAATGGTCTCTCCCAGCTCGATGCGCAGGCCTGCACGGTCCGTACAGTAGCATTCCACCGTCTTACCACTCGGATAGGTGACGTCCGCAACCGCTGGAGACACCAAAAAGACGAAGAAAACAAAAAAGCGCAACATGACGAAACGGTAGCATGGAAAGCGACCTTGACCAATGGCTTTCAATATCGGATTGCATGGGCATGATCCCTCTAGAGCGACTTCAGCAGATCACCGACCGGTTCCAGTATCTCGAAGCCGCCATGGCCACAGGGGATACCGGTGACATCGCGACTTTGGCCAAGGAATATTCGGATTTGCGCCCTGTGGTGGAACAGATTGCGGCTTATCGTCAATTGCTGACAGATTTGCAGGATGCGCAGGATATGCTGGCGGATCCCGATATGGCGCCCCTCGCAGAGGAAGAAATCCCGCGGTTAAAGGCCGCATTCCCGGATGCGGAAGCCGCTTTGCAACTGGCACTGCTGCCCAAAGACAAAGCAGATGCCAAACCGGCCATGCTGGAAATACGGCCCGGCACTGGCGGGGACGAAGCGGCGCTTTTCGCTGGGGACTTGTTCCGCATGTATCAGCGATATGCCGAGGCGCGCGGCTGGAAACTGGATATCATCGAGCTGCAGGAGACCGAACTCGGCGGCATCAAGGAAGTGGTGGCGCATGTCAAAGGCGAAAACGTCTTTGCCCGGCTCAAATTTGAAAGTGGCGTGCACCGCGTGCAGCGGGTGCCTTCGACAGAGAGCGGCGGGCGTATTCACACCTCAGCGGCGACAGTGGCTGTTCTGCCCGAAGCCGAAGATGTGGATATCCAGATTGACGCGAATGATCTGCGGATCGATACGATGCGATCCTCTGGGGCCGGGGGGCAGCACGTTAATACCACCGATTCCGCTGTGCGCATCACACATGTCCCCACAGGGCTTGTGGTGACAAGCTCTGAGAAATCCCAGCACCGTAACCGTGAGATCGCGATGCAGGTGCTCAAAGCGCGCCTTTATGATCAGGAACGCAACCGGGTGGACAGTGAACGCTCTGCGGATCGTGCGGCTCAGGTCGGGTCTGGCGACAGGTCTGAGCGTATCCGCACGTATAATTTTCCACAGGGCCGTATGACGGACCACCGCATCAACCTGACGCTCTACAAGCTGGATGCGATCCTGCAGGGGGATCTCGACGAGATCGTCGATGCGTTGACCGCAGATACACAGGCCCGTTTGATGGCGGAGATGGACCAGTGACCGCAGCCGAAGCCATGGTTGCTGCTGTAGCGCGTTTGCGGGCGGCTGGCGTGCCTGACCCCGCGCGTGATGCACGGATCCTTCTGGCGCATGCGGCCAAGGTGGATGCAGCACGGGTTACGTTGATCGCGCCTGAGGACATCGCGCCGGATATTGCCGAACGCTATGACAATTTGGTGGCCCTGCGTGCGGTGCGCGTGCCGGTATCGCAGCTTATCGGCGCACGGGAATTCTATGGCCGCCGATTTGACATCAGCAATGAAGTGCTTGATCCGCGTCCAGAAACAGAAAGCCTGATCGAGGCGGCATTATCAGAACCTTACAAGCATGTGTTGGATCTGGGGGTTGGCTCTGGTTGTATCATCGTCACTTTGTTAGCAGAGCGGCAAGAGGCGACCGGGGTAGGTGTCGACATCAGCGAGGCGGCCTGCCTGCAGGCCAGCGCAAATGCCGTTTTACACGGCGTGACGGATCGGTTGGTCATCGCGGCATCAAATTGGTTCGACAGCGTGAGTGGGCGATATGATCTGATCGTGTCCAATCCACCCTATCTTGCTGTCGCGGAAATGGCCGCAATGCAGCCTGAACTGCGCGATCACGAACCGCGACAAGCGCTGACGGATGAAGCCGACGGATTGTCGGTCTATCGCATCATCGCAGCCCAAGCGCAGGGCTACCTGAACGTGCAGGGTCGCGTATTGGTAGAAATCGGCTGGCGACAGGCGCAGGATGTTACGGAGATTTTTGCGCAGCAAGGCTGGGGCGAGATTGCGATTCTGCCGGACATGGATGGCCGCGACCGTGTCCTGAGTGCGGCCAAACCAAGCTGAAGCACGTGGATCTGGGCAGAAAATAGTTCAATTCTGGTGTTATTTCGGCATTTCCCCTTGCGGCAACGCCCTCGCCATGCTTATTCAAGATTGTTGCAGCGGTGGATGCCTTGGACGGCGGTCCCGCGCGGCGTTATGCCCAACATGTCGAACATCCGGAAAAATGCGGCGTACACCACATCCGGTCTAACGATTAACAGCACGAAGGCTGAGCAAGCTTCATGAAATCATCAAGATCCCGGTCCCGGTCAAAGGGAAACCGCAACAGGTCGAATAATCAGGGTGGCAATGTTGTCAACCGTGTGTTTGACAGCTCCGGCCCCGAAGGCAAGGTACGCGGTACACCGCAGCAGATCATTGAGAAATACAACCAGTTGGCGCGTGACGCGCAACTGAGTAATGATCGCGTCGCGGCAGAGAATTTTCAACAGCACGCGGAGCACTATACGCGGATGCTGAGCGAAGCGCAGCGCGAGATCGACGCGCGTCGCGAAGAGCAAGAGCGGATAAACCGGGAACGCCAGGCGGACCGGGATCGCGAGCGGGCAGAGCGCCAGGAACGCGAAGCGGCCCATGCGCAAGCAGCCCAAGTACAGGCGCCCGAGGCACCTACTCTTGAGGCACCCGCAGAAGAAAACGCCCCTGCACCGGTTGTCGAAGCCGAACCAGAGAGCGGTCTTGTTGAAACGCCTGAGAGCCAACCAAAGCCGAAACGCGCGCGCCGTAAACCGCGTGCCAAGCAGACGCCACCGGCTTCTGACGATGCGCCAGGCGCTGTAACTGATGGCGGCGACGCGCCTGAGGCTGCTGAGTAAACCCGCATAGAACGGTATATGCGGCGCGGTGCAAGCTGTCCTTCCGCGTGTTGCCGTTGAAGGCGTCCCTTCAGGGGGCGTCGATCGCGCGGGACAATGCGCAAAACGCTTCCAATGAAATCTGCTCTGCCCGGTCCGTTGGCGCGATGCCTGCTGCCCGGAGCCGATCCTCGATATCTGGCGCGATCCCTTTGAGCGAAGCGCGCAGCATCTTGCGTCTTTGATTGAAGGCGGCGGCCACCACACGGCTCAGCGTCGCGGGGCGGGCGGGGTAACGCGGCTCAGGCAACGCTGTCAAATGGACAACGCTGCTGGACACTTTGGGTGGGGGTGTGAACGCTTCGGGCGGCAGCTGCATCACGATGCGCGCCTGCGACCGCCACTGTGCCAGGATCGCCAGCCGACCATAGGTTTTGCGGCCCGGTTGCGCGACAATGCGTTCTGCCACCTCACGCTGGAACATCAGCGTCAGGCTGTCCCAGAACGGTGGCCAGACTTTGGGCGTGAGCCAACGCACCAAAAGCTCAGTGCCGACATTGTAAGGCAGATTGGCCACAACGCGGATCGGCGCGTGTAGTGTGGTCAAAGGATCGATTTCAAGTGCATCCGCGTTCAGAACCGTCAAACGACCGGGGTAGGTGGCCTCGATCTCAGCCAGTGCGGGCAGGCAGCGCGCGTCCTTTTCGATCGCAAGCACCTGCCGCGCGCCCTCAGCCAATAACCCGCGCGTCAGACCGCCGGGGCCGGGGCCGATTTCCAGCACATCATGGGTCGCTAGCGCGCCAGCTTGTCGTGCGATCTTGGCGGTCAGGTTCAGGTCCAGCAGGAAATTCTGCCCCATGGATTTGCGCGCACGCAGATCATGGGAGCGGATGACGTCACGCAATGGGGGCAGATCATCGATGGTGCTCACACGCAGCACCTTTCGCCATTAGTCATGGGCAGCCATTTCCGCGGCGAGTTTCAGGGCTTGTGTCATGCTTGTAGGGTTTGCGCGTCCCTTGCCGGCAATATCAAACGCGGTGCCATGATCTGGCGACGTGCGAATAAACGGCAGGCCCAGCGTGACGTTCACGCCCATATCGAAGTCGAGCGTCTTGATCGGAATAAGTGCCTGATCGTGATACATGGCCACGGCCGCGTCATACGTCGCACGCGCCCTGTCGTGAAACATTGTGTCAGCTGGCAAGGGGCCACGGATGTCATGCCCCTTGGCGGCCATATCCGCGATCAGATCTGCGATCCAGTCGCGCTCTTCATGCCCCATCGCGCCGCCTTCGCCAGCGTGAGGATTAAGCCCTGCGACTGCGATCCGGGGTGCCTTGATGCCAAAACGTGTCTTGAGGTCGTTTATGGTGATCATCAGCGTTTCGCGCAGCAGGGCAGGCGTCAGCGCTTTGGGCACTTCGGACAGGGCGATGTGAATGGTCGCGGGGACCACCCGCAATGCATCAGAGGCGAGCATCATCACCGCCCGCGAATTGCTGCCCGCAAGTGCCTGTAAGTATTCCGTATGACCGGGATAGGCAAAATCCGCCCCATCGATCAGAGCTTTTTTGTGAATGGGCCCCGTGCACAGGGCGCACGCCGCACCGCTGTTCACAAGCGCGACGCAGTGCGCAATGACGTCAACCACCGCCTGTGCATTGTCTGGATTCGGTACGCCGGGTTGTGTCGCTTTTGGAAAGGCATGGCGCAGCACGGGCAATGCGTGGCCTGCGACCTCTGCCGTTTGTGCGATGTCTGACACTACCTCAAAGACGGTGCCTTTTGGCAAGTGGCGCGGATCTCCCATCCAGGCAAAGGGGAGGCTGTCTTTTAAGGTCTCCCAAGCGCCTGCAGCGACTTCGGGCCCGATCCCGGCAGGTTCCCCGCAACTGACGACAACCGGCGCGTGAGGGGGGCTCATGGCAGGCGGATACGAGCGTCTGCGCGCAGCTGATCGAGATAACTTTCGGCGATGGCATTCAACCTACTGGAGCGTAAAGAAGACGCCACGTCGTCGCGTCCGACTTCTTCATTCGCCGCAGCGGTACGCCCGCACAGCATGAGGAAGACCAGCGTTTGACCGTTGTTGCGCGTCAACGCGACGGAAGATTCCCCTGCATCGAGCTTTCTGAGTTCGAGGGCGAAATCCGATGGGACTTCTCCAGGCGTTCGACTTTCGCGTTCCAATACTTCGGGCGGCTGGTCCTGGGCTATGCCGTAAAGATCGTTGCAGACATCTGCTTCGGCGCGCACTTTTTCTGCGGCGGCTAGACCCGCCGGAGTGCGCCCGCCCGGAATGTAATAGGCGGCATAGTCGATGGCGGCGAACTCAGCCACCGGCGCACCGGTTTCCTGAATATCGCGCAGTTGAAAGAGAGCGATTGCATCCGGGATCGCAAAAGGTTCGGTGACTTCGCCCGGCGCCAAGGCCAGCAGCAGAGGCCGCAGGACCGGGGGCAGTTCGGTCAGGGACTGCCACGGGACGCGCCCGCCCTGATCCCGCGTCGCCGTTGCGGAGTACCGGCGTGCATAGTCGGAAAACTCGGCTTCGGTGGTGGAGGTGGCGATCAGGGAGGCGATTTCTTCGACTTCCTGTGCGCGTTCGGGAGGCGCAGGGATAATGATTTCCGAGACAAGCACACGGATGGTGCTGGCACCGATGGTACTGCCCAGGGCGCGGTCAATCTCGGCTTCAGAAATTTCTAGGCGTCGCCCAAAAGCTGCTGCGATGAAGTCGCGCCAAGCTACGCCGGATCGTACAAAGTCATCAAAAGACTCTGCCGCAACACCGTTTTCTTCCAGCACGGTGATGAATTCTTCGGCGCTGAGATTTACGCGACTGGCGAATTCTTCCTTGCCGTTGTCCAGCGCTTCCTGGGTGAGTGTCAGTCCTGCCATCTCAACGGCCTGATCGCGCAGCCGCTCGTTGATCAGTTCCTCTAAAACTGCGTCCCGCGTGGCACCGGGTGCGTTCAGGAGACTGAGAAACCGTTGCCGTTGTTCAATCTCAAACTCGGTAACTATGGCATCATTGACATAGATTGCAGGGCTGAAAAGGCCCTGCGCCACAGCTGGTGCGCCCATCAGGCTTGCCGCGCTGACGACAAGGGCGAGAAGACGTTTGCTCAAGATGCTCATCACTATTTTACCCGCATGATCTGGCGTAAGTATCGCTGCCGCTTCGGACCGAGAACCCCCGCAACCCGATGGATAGTCCGAAAGAGGTTGAAGGCTCAAGGGTTGAGGCCGAAGTAAATCGGCGGCGCAGGGAGAAATCGACCTCGACGCATTCGTTGAAATAGGTCAATCCCAGTCCTGCGTTGGACGCGCGGCTGGCTTCGAGGTCATAGCGCCAATCCGCCGAGGCTTTCCAGTTCTTGGCAAGATCAAACCCGCCATCAAGGAAGATCTCTGATGTATCAAGCGCGCGATCTTCAGCTGCGTCCTCTGTCAGCCAAAGGTAACTGCCGCTGATCTGACCGCGCCGATGGCGATAACTGCCCAGAATTTCTGCCTTGGTGAACTGGAAACTGGAATCAAACAGGCTGCGTGCTGTCACGGCCCACCCGTTGAGGGTTTTGATTTGCCCGGCCACCAGGTAGTCGGATCGAATGCCCGACAGCCCGGAGGTGTCCGTAAAGCTGGAATCGGCTTCATTGCGGATGACCTGACCGAGTGTCAAAGCGGTTTCGCGCCCACTTGGGTCATAGCGCGCCCAGTTGATACCATACGCCCCGACTGTGCCACGCTCCCGCCGGTCGGGGCTGGGAAAGCGTGACAACGCCAACAAGTTCCCGCCATCGAATTCGACGAGCGTACTTTCTTCATTGGGTATTTCCAGTTGTGACGCCCCGGTGTAGGCGATCTGCCCGATGGGTTCGAGGTACTGTGTCGCGCCACTGCTATCGACACGAGTCATCGGGTACCTCAGCGCAAGGGTCGTAAACGGAGCGATTTGCGACTGGTTCTGGTTGGTTGTGCTGTCTTGCGTTATATTAAAAATATCTCCTGTAAACCCGGCGCTGCCTTCGGCACGCAGCCCACCTGGCAGGGTCCAACCTTGTAGATACTCCGCCTTGGTATTGAAGCGTGTGACGTCGCGGCCAACGATGTCTTCGTCCGAAGGTCGGATATGGTTGTGCGCATTCGCCGTTAAGCGGAATTCGCCACCCCAGCCAGCGGGGAAGAAGCGTTTTTGATAAAAGAAATCACCGATGAGTGTGGGGATTTCTGAATTTGTTTCGCTGTTCCGGAGCGACTGGAAAACTGTGAAACTGCCGAGGGTAAACTCATCGCGCCGCGCTCTGGTAATGGCGACTTGGCTGCTGAGGCGGTCTTTAGACGAGTACCCATAAGTTTCCAGATAATCGTCGTCTGACGTAAGTTCGACATCGAATGTGAGTTTGAAGTCGTTTGGCAATTTGAAGCTACCGTCACCAAAAAGATAGACGCGTGTGCTACCGGGGCGGTCATCATCATCACTGATCGCGGACTCGATGTTGATCCGACCTGTTGCAAAGGCTTGGCGATAGCGAAACTCCATCGTTCTTGTGCGGCTGGATATGTAGGGCGTGAGCAAAAGGTCCCGATCCTCGCGCAACGCGATGAAGTAAGGCACCTTGATCCCAAAACCGAGCTCTGACGTGCTGCGTAACGAGGGAATAAGAAACCCTGTTGCCCGATCCACGGTGGGGTCAGGTAGCCGAAGCCGCGGAAAATAAAAGACAGGTATGTCGGCGATACGGAACTGAGCCTGATCAAAGTAGAGTTGTCGCTCCTCCTTGTCGTGGATCACCCGTCGCGCGCGGATCTGCCAGAGTGGTGGTTTGCCATCATCGCAGGTTTTGCAAGACGTCACGGCAGTTCGATACAGTTGGTTGTAGCGCTCGTCCACGCGCTCGACCTGTGCCGCTGTCAGCTGCAATTGTTGGTCAATCACGATACGTGCGCTGGTTAAGATCCCGGCACGCAGGGTCTCGTCCAGTTCTGCAGCATCGGCAAGCATGGTGATGTCTGGCCCGTCTTGCAACCGAATGGGACCGGTGATCGTCAAGGCGCCGGTCACGCGGTCATAGCGGATTTCCTGCGCTTGCAGCCGCACTCCTCCCTGGAAAGCCTCGACATTGCCGCGGGCGATGAGTTCGCGATCAGCAGCGACAGTAATTTCATCTGCGATCAAGATGGCGGGCACAGGGTCTTGGGTTTCTTGCGCGAATGTTGCCAGCGGCCAGGTCACTATTATCAGTAGGGCAAGGAGATGTCGCATTCAGCCGTCCTCGGCGTGTAGGATGGGGCCGAAGGCCAGAAGAACCGAGGCGACAGGAGGCGCCCAGGCTGCGAGGTAGACTGCAATTTGCCCGTTCTCGCCCAGAATAAGGGAAAAGTTTCGAACGAAGTAAAGGGCAAACCCAAGCATAACAGCTGCAAGAACAGCCGTGCCTGTACCGCCAAACCGTGTGTGGCGCATAGTGAAAGCGCCTGCGATCAGAACCATCGCGACAAGAAACAAGGGGCGCGCCAGTTCTGACTGCATCCAAACTTGATGTTCAAGCGACGAATACCCGGCCCGTTCCAATTGCGCGATGTGTTCTGGCAGCTTCCAGATTGATATAAAGCTGGGCTGCCCAAAGCTCTCTCGGATGTTATCGAGTGTCAAAGTAGAGGGAATGGTTAGCGTCTCACTGACAACGGCATTGCTCTCTGCATTCACACCGCGCCCCAATGGCCAGTCCTTTGCATTGCGCAGGATCCAGGTGCCATCCTGCAATTGAGCGCTGTCTGCGCGAATACGCCGGTTGGGATTGCCGGGTTCTTCGTATTCCAGAAAGGCAACATCATAAAGCACCGAGCCATCCGCATTAGAGCGCCACGCCCGTATGAGCATCTGCCCATCCTCAGTTGCTTGTCTTAGCCAGAGGCCTTCGCTGGAGATTGAGAAAGAGGCCGCACCCGCGGTGCGGTAGGTTTGCCGCACTTCAACATAACGGGTGGAAGTTGCCGCGACGATCGGGTTCAGTGTGGTTGTGGCCAGCGTGCCCAAGATCAACACCACTACGACGGGCGCCACTAAAGCGCCGAGCGCTGAACGTCCAGCTGCGCGCGTGGCCACCAACTCTGATGTCCGCGCAAGATTGATAAAGAAGGCGACCGTGGCCAACAGGACGATCAGCGGTAGGATCTGGCTAATTGCCTGTGGCGCATTCAATACGACCAGCTCGAAGATGCCAGCCGCATTGGCGCCCCGGTCCACAAACCGTGTGGTCTGATCGACAATATCGATCAAAATGATAAGCGCTGAGAGCCCAAAAAAGATCACGGTCAACCAGGAAAGGAAACGGCGCGCAAAGTAAAAATGCAGCGTCATGCCTGCCTCCTGAACAATCGCAGGATGCTGCCCTTAGGGCGTGCTGCGCTCCAAAGCATAAAGACGATCAACAAGGCGCTAAAGGCTGTCGGCGCATAGAGCAGAGGCCAAAGCGTCGGGTCTTTGCTGACCGGTGATTGCAAGGTTCCCCGTACGCCGTCGATAATGACAAGCAAACCAAAGGCCAATGCGACTTCGCGCCAGACACCAAAGCGGGAATACCCGCCAATCAGCAGGGTCGAGAACCCTATAAGTGCCGCGACGACGCAAAAGACGGGATCCGCAAAGCGCGCGTGAAAGACCTGTGTGATGCTGCCCAGACTGTCACCGGTGCGTTCTGATATGCTGTCCCAGGGTTCCAGCAATTCCAGCGTAGTCATCTTCTCTGGATCTGGTCGCAGATTTGTTTCGTTTTGAACGAGCGACGAGATATCAAATGAGAAATCCCGGAAGTTCGCCGTCGAGAGCCGTTCACTTGCTTTGTTGAGCCGTTGCGCCATGCCATCGACCATAATCAATGTGGTGCGTTCTTCGTTGCGGATCAGATAGGCCTCGGCAGCGGTGTAAATGACGCCCTCAGCGTTGTCGCGCCGGTCCGACAGGAAAACATCCCGTAATATGCCTTCTTCGTCGATGTCCTGTGTGTAGAAGGTGACGCCCTTGGAAGGATGTAGAAAACGCCCCTCGGTCAGTAGGCCCGCAGTCGCATTCTGCGTCACCTCGCTCTGTCGCATGCTCAATTGTTCTTGGGAAAGCGGTAAGAGGAAGTGATGGAGGGAAGAGGACATCACGAAAACGATCAAACCAAATATCAGCACCGGGCGTGCCAGCCGAAAGGGACCAGACCCAGTGGCCTGTAGTACAGTCAATTCGCTTTCGTTGTTCATACGGTTCGTGACGTAGACGGCAGCCGCAAAGGTCGCAATTGGCAGAACCGTCGTCACCAGCTTAGGCAGACCCAAAGCTGTGAACTCCAGAAACACTAAAGCAGATTGACCATCGCTGATGAGTTGTTCAAAAAGCGAAACGCCGCGGTTGATCCAGAGAACAGCGACGAGCACGAGTGCAAAAAATCCAAAGAGCACGAGAAGTTGCGACAGCACGTATCTGTCGAGTCTGACCACTCCGATTCCCTCTTCAGTCTCTTTTTCTTTGCCAGCACGATAGACCAAACTGCAGCGTGGTAAAACTGCTAACTCGTCTTTGTCTTGTTGACGTGCTGGCCTTTAGCGCGTCGGCGCGCTAGGTCCTGTGCAGGACTCATAAAATAAGGCACTTCTCATGACACAGCCCATTCCCGTAACCTTCGTGCCCACTGACATTGAACAGCTCGCCAGCCATGCTGGGCGGATTGCAATCGTCGTCGATGACACAGGAAAGCTCGATGTTGCGGGGCGTCGCGTCAATCGTTTGACCCGTGGTGCGCTCAAGCGTGCCCTTGACGCCAAGGGTGAAACTCTGAAAGCGGGTGCCGTCTTTACGCTGGCCTTTCCGGCCGGGATGGAAGCCGAAGCCGTGGATGTGCTCTGTGCACCACGCGCCAGTACACTGGATCAGGTGCGTGCGGCGGGAGCCGTCGTTGGACGCCAGCGGGGGAAGGCATCTGTGTTGCTGGCCGCGGGCAGTTCCAAGTGGACAGCGCAAATCGCGCTGGGCATCGTACTGCGCGATTACACGTTCCAGGATCACAAGACCGGTGCAGACCCCGTAGAAGGCAACCTAGAAGTAATGTGCAATGCACCCGAGGACGTCGCTGCGAAGGCGGCACCGCTGCTTGCTGTAGCTGAGGGCACATTCTTTACCCGCGATCTCGTCAATGAACCGGCAAACGTTCTGACAACCACTTCCTTTGCGGATCGTCTCAAGGCGATGGAGGCCCTTGGTCTTGAGGTTGAGGTTCTGGAAGAAGATCAACTGGAAGAACTCGGCATGCGTACTTTGCTGGCCGTCGGGCAGGGGTCTGCCAGCCCCTCCAAGGTTGTCGTCATGCAGTGGAAGGGGGGTGCCGACGGCGCGGCCCCTCTGGCATTGGTGGGCAAGGGTGTTGTGTTTGACACCGGCGGTATCAGTCTCAAGCCCGCGGGTGGCATGGAAGACATGACCATGGATATGGGCGGTGCCGGCACAGTAGCCGGTGCGATGCGGGCCATTGCGCTGCGCAAAGCCAAGGCCAATGTGGTGGGCATCGTCGGTTTGGTGGAAAACATGCCGTCGGGTACAGCAATTCGACCCGGTGATGTCGTCACGTCGATGAAGGGTGATACGGTTGAAATTCTCAATACCGACGCCGAAGGACGCCTCGTGCTCTGTGATGCGCTTTGGTACACGCAAGAACGGTTCGCACCGGCAGGGATCATTGATCTTGCGACCCTGACCGGGGCGATCATCATCGGTCTTGGGCATGAAAACGCAGGGGTGTTTTCCAATGATGACACAATCTGCAATGCTTTCCTGAAGGCCGCCGACGCAGAGGGCGAGGGCGCCTGGCGCATGCCACTGGGCAAAGCCTATGACGACATGCTCAAATCCCCCATCGCAGATATGAAAAACATTGGTGGGCGGCCTGCCGGATCTATCACTGCAGCGCAGTTCCTGCAGCGGTTCATCAAGGACGGCACACCCTGGATCCACCTCGATATTGCGGGCGTGGCGTCGATCAAATCCGGCACGGCACTGGCACCCAAAGGGGCGACGGGCTGGGGGGTTCGTGCGCTTGATCGTCTGGTGGCAGACGCTTACGAGACGAAGTAACCCACCGTGGGCAAGGCCATGTTTTACCACCTGACGCAGCGGCCCATGGAGGACACGCTGTCGATGCTGCTGGGCAAGGCGCGCGCTGCAGGGTGGCGCGTTGTCGTCCGAGGGAACACGGCGGATCGCATGGCCTGGCTGGACGAAAAACTGTGGCTGGGGGCAGAGGATGGCTTTCTGCCCCATGGTCTGGCGGGCGGGGCGCATGATGACGTGCAACCTGTGCTGCTGACGACCGAAAACAGCCGCCCAAACGGTGCGACGTGTCTTATGTCCATCGATGGGGCAGCGGTTTCCCCCGAAGAAGTGTCCGCGCTTGAACGGGTCTGCGTACTCTTTGATGGTGGGGCTGCTGATGCGCTTGAAATTGCACGTGGCCAGTGGCGCAAGCTGAAAGAGGCGGGGGTCGCGGCAGAATACTGGTCTGAGGAAGGCGGCTCCTGGCAAAAAATGGCAGAGACCTGACGCGCGCTAGCGGATCAGCGTCAAGGTATCCCCTGCGATCTCGATTTTACCCCAGCGCTGCAAATAAGTCATGCCCATCAGTGAATTGCTCATCTCGCCTTCATTGACCACGGCAGGCACATCATGGTCTGTCACACTACCCAACGTGATCTCATCCAGCCGCACGGGCGCTGTACGCACTTCGCCGTTCGCCGTCATCGCACGGCTGTAAAAATTCAGCTCCTGTGGATCGAGTCCGGCCGTGCGCGCGTCTTTTTCTGTCAGCACCAAAGATGTCGCGCCGGTATCCAGCACAAAACGCATCGGCGCGCCATTGACTGTTGTTTCAATGAAGTAGTGACCGTTTTGACTGCGCGGCACCACGATGCGATTGCCCTCTTCAAAGACCGCCTGCTGCGGATTTATCGTCTGAGAGATGTCGTTCCAGAGGCCAAAGGCCGCGATGACACCGCCAAAAATAAAGGCCCAGATAGCGGCCTGTTGAAGTGTCTTGTTCCAGGATTCGCGGCCTTGAGCCACAAACCAACCAACCACCATCACGGCCAGAATGATCAGGTACACCAGACGACCGGTATCAAATGAGTCCACGTCGCGCACTCCCATGCTGCCTTGTGACACAATATAGGCAGTGAGGTGCAGAAGTCAGCCCGCGCCGGGTCCAAATCCAAATGCAGAAAGACCATCCAGCACGAATTGCACAGACAACGCTGCCAGTAACATCCCCAAAAGGCGCGTGACAACGGTGATGCCGGTTTTACCGAGTGCCCGTTCAATAAGACCGCTGATCATGAACAGACCTGTGACAATGACCATCACCAGCCCGGTGACGCCTAAGACTGCTGCAGCCCCTTCAAGGCCCGGTTTTTGCCCCATCAGCAAGATGACGGAAGCAATGCTGCCTGGTCCGGCAATAAGTGGGATGGCGAGGGGAAAGACGGAGGGATCGTCGGTGTCTTCTTCTTCGTCGGAACGTTCTTCGCGCCGTTTGGTGCGCCGTTCGAACAGCATATCAAGCGCGGTCAGGAACAGCAGTACGCCGCCTGCGACCTGAAAGGCGGGCATGGAAATGCCAATGAACCCCAGCAGTGCTTCTCCGAAAACGGCAAAGAGCAACAGGATCAGAACGGCAATGGCCGTGGCTCGAAAAGCGATCCGGCGGCGGGCTTGATCTGACATCCCTTGGGTCAACGCCACAAAGAGCGGTGCCAGTCCGATGGGGTCGATCACCACAAACATGGTCACGAACGAGGTGATGAGAAAGGCGGTGTCGATGGTCATGACATGCGACGTCCGCGCGCGACACGCAGGCGTCCTGCGAAAGGCGCATATATCAATCGCATCAGGCCACTCCCGCTTTCTCAAGTTTATCCTGGGCAGCCATCCATAGGGTTTCGGCCCGATCCAGCGCACCCATAACTTCGGCGTATTTCTTGTTCCAGACTTCAAGCTCTCCTGTCTTGGCGTCTTCGTAAAGTGCTGGATCAGAGAGCTTTTTAGCCAGCTTGTCGCGCATGTCGTTCAGCTTTTCCACCCGTGCTTCAGATTTGCGAACCTCGGCGCGCAATGCCAAAAGAGCGTCACGCGACAGTGCTTTTGGTTTGGCTTTGACCTCCGGTTTGGCGGGTTTTTTGCTGACCGGTTTGGGTGGGCTCAGAAGCATCTTGCGGTAGGCTTCGAGATCTTCTTCATAGGGTTTGACCGTGCCGTCAGAGACCAGCCAGAGCCGGTCGGCCACCATCGACAGCAAATGCATGTCGTGGCTGACGAGGATCACCGCGCCGGAATACCCAGCCAGCGCCTCAACCAGTGCCTCACGACTTTCAATGTCGAGGTGGTTCGTCGGTTCATCCAAGATAAGCAAATGCGGGGCATCCAGCGTGGCCAGCAAGAGCGAAAGCCGTGCTTTTTGACCGCCCGAGAGGCGCCCGACTTCGGTCTCTGCCTGCTCGGGGCCGAGCCCGAACCCCGCCAGTTGCGCCCGCAGTTTGGACGCCATGATGCCGGGACGTGCAGAGATCATGTGCTGAAGTGGTGTCTCATTCACATGCAGTTCTTCCACCTGATGCTGGGCGAAAAAGCCGATGCGCAATTTGTTTGATTTGACCGCTTTGCCTGCCATCAACGGCAAACGATCCGACAGGAGTTTCGACAGGGTGGATTTACCTTGCCCGTTCTTGCCTAACAGCGCGATCCGATCATCTTGATCGATCCGCAGGTTCAAACGCCCCAGAACCTGTGTGTCGCCATATCCCGTGGATCCCCCTTCGATGGAGATAATGGGAGGGGACAGTTCTTCGGGCTCGGGGAAGGTGAAAACGCGTTTTGCCGCCTGTTCCGGTGTTGCGATCATATCCATTTTGGAGATCATCTTAAGACGGGATTGCGCTTGTTTTGCCTTGGACGCCTTGGCTTTGAAACGGTCCACAAAGGCTTGCATGTGATCGCGACGGGCCTGCTGTTTCTTGGCCATGGCGGCCTGAACGGCGCGCTGTTCTGCCCGTTGACGCGCGAATTGGTCATAGGGGCCCTGATAGAGCGTGAGTTTGCGGTCTTCCAGATGCAGGATCGCGCCGACAGAGCGGTTCAAAAGCCCACGATCGTGGCTGATAATGATGACGGTGTGGGGGTATTTCGCGAGATACGCCTCCAGCCAGAGCGCGCCTTCCAAGTCGAGATAGTTCGTCGGTTCGTCGAGTAACAATAGATCTGGCTGCGCGAAAAGCACTGCCGCCAGCGCTACGCGCATCCGCCAACCGCCGGAAAAATCCGAACAGGGCATAAGCTGTTCGTCGGCGTCAAACCCAAGGCCTTTAAGGATTGTTGCGGCGCGCGCCTCGGCAGACCAGGCGTTAATATCCGCCAGACGCGTCTGAATATCGGAGATGCGCCCGGGGTCTTCGCTCGTCTCGGCTTCCTTTAACAAGGCCGCGCGTTCGGTGTCAGCGGCCAGTACTGTGTCGATCAGGGATGTGTCCGAAGAGGGCACCTCCTGTGCGACACCACCGATCTTGGCTCGATTGGGTAGGGAGATATCACCGCCATCGAGGCCAAGCTCCCCGCGTATCAATTTGAAAAGCGTGGTCTTTCCCGCGCCATTGCGGCCAACCAGCCCCACTTTGTGCCCATCGGGGACGACGGCGCGCGCTTCCTCAAAAAGCGGGCGACCTTCAATCGAATAGCTGATGTCATTGATGCGTAACATGGCGCCTGCACTGAACCACTGCGCGCGTCATGTCAATCTATCTCGCCCATTGCCCGCACACGCGCGCACAAAGGACTTTTACCTAAGAAAGACGCGTGATAGATGCGCCGCAAACAAACCCCTTGCAGGAGATCACCCATGGCCCTTGAGCGCACTTTTTCTATCATCAAGCCCGATGCAACGCGCCGTAACCTCACTGGTAAAATCAACGCGAAATTCGAAGATGCGGGTCTGCGCATCGTCGCGCAAAAGCGTATTCACATGACCAAAGAGCAGGCGGGTGTTTTCTATGCCGTTCACGCCGAGCGCCCTTTTTATGGTGAATTGTGCGAATTCATGGCTTCAGCGCCCGTTGTTGTTCAAGTTTTGGAAGGTGAAAACGCCATTACCAAAAACCGCGAAGTCATGGGGGCCACGAACCCGGCGGATGCGGCAGAGGGTACGATCCGCGCTGACTTTGCTGAAAGCGTTGGCGAAAATTCTGTTCACGGGTCTGATGCACCTGAGACAGCAGCGATTGAAATCGCTTATTTCTTTTCCGGCATGGAGCTTGTCGGATAAATCACGCAGAAAATGCGTTTAAAACACTCGAAGGGTCAGCCGCTGGGCTGACCCTTTTCATTTGGCTCAAGGATGCCGATTTCATTCATGATCCGGTCAAAATCGGATCGCTCCTTATCGAACGCTGTCGCCTTGATTGCGTCAAAGCGGGTGCGGAGTGCTTTCTTTTCATCGCCCTTGCAATCATTCCAAGGCCGTCCTTGCAAGCCCATCACAAGCACGTAGTAGCCAATAAAATGTGGCTTCATGCCGTGTTTCAACAGGCGCTTGTAGGTTTCGTCAGCGCCAAGGTCTCTGACCTGCTGCGCAGAGGTGATTCCCGCATCAGCACAGGCGGCTTCAAATGCGGGGCCAAGATTTCGGATGGAGGAAACAGGTGCGTCCATGCTCCCTTTTATCGCGCAGCCGCGCCGGGCGCTAGCCGTTAGAGGCTCGCGTAGTCCGTAATGATCGGTGTGGGGCGTGGGTCTTTCTGCCCTTGCGCAGGGGTCGTTGTCTGGGGGGGATGTGATGGCATTTTCACGGCGGCATTCCTTTGTTGATCTCAGAATGACAAGAGATTGACGCCCCGTTTCGCCACGCGCGGGGCATATGGATGGCCGGATTGTGGCACTTTGGTTAAATTGTTACGAAAGGTGGTATTCCGTGGTCTGCTGGTAGCGCGCGTTCGCTGGCAGCAGGATTGATGGAAAGGCTGGGTGATTTGGCGCGTCCGGCCAACCTTGAGGTTCCAGCGCGATCCCGGCATGCGCACGAAGGTCTTCGCGATCATGCATCTTCGCATCAACGGGGCCGAGACCCGCGCCATTATAAAGCTGCAGGCCCGGTTCGGTTGTATGAAGAGTAAGACGCGGGCCGGCAGGCGCCGACAATATAGCGGAGATCTGAGGCGCGCGCCGACGGTGATCGGCAAGACATAGATTGCAATCAAGAGGAATTTGGGTGGCAACAGCACGTGGGCGTTGAAAATCATATTGCGTGCCCTGAACGCTGGCGATTTCTCCGGTTGGTAGTAGCGTTGCGGTGTCAACGGGCGTAAAAGCAGTAGCGCGCACCTCAAGCTTGTGATTGTCGACCGTCGCGCTGCCGTCGAGGTTCCAATAGGGATGGTGTGCGATGTTCATCACCGTTGCGGCGTCGCTTGTGGCGGCAACGGTAAGGCTTAGGACACCGGCGTCCGACACAGTGTAGGTCGCCCGAATGTCACGATTACCTGGAAGCCCGCCGCTGCCATGCGCCAAATGACAGTGCAATGTCAGGGCTGTCTCGGACTGTTCAGCAATTGTCCAGAACTGTGCGTGCAATCCTTGTGGTCCGCTGTGCAAAGATGTTGTGCCTTCATTTTCGGGCAGGTGGCATTTTTGTCCCTCAATGATCAACGTGGCATTACGAACCCGATTTGCGACTGGGCCGACTAATGCGCCAAAAAACGTCAGAGCGTTTCTATAGGCGAGGTTGTCGGTTGATCCCAAAACAAGGCTGTGGGGTGCGTCTTTGTGCCATAGCCCTGTAAGCGTTCCACCATAAGGAAGGATCGTTGCGCGCAGCACCTTGGAACGCAATTGGATCATCTGGCGGTCCTCACACAGTCGTTAGACTGAATGTTACATCTTTCTGTGAACGATTTCCATAAGCGGCGGGCCCAGCCTTTATGAAATGTGCCTGGGCCGTTCTGACAGGTCGTTGTTAAGATGCGCTTCCACGGCTTGAGCGTGCCCAATCCCGGCATTGAAGATAAAGCGTTTGAGCAACTCTGTCTGGAATTCGAACTCGCGTGCGCGATCGGCAATGTTCAAAGCCTTGCCGCGGTCATTGCTGAAATTGATCTCTTCAAAGTTGCGGCAAAGGTTCAAGATCGGCAAGCACACTTCAGACAGGACGTTTATCGCAAGCTTTTCGCTGTGACTGGAGTAGGGCTCATGGAACCCGATATCCAAACGAAACGCATTGTTGACGGCCCCCATGAAATCCTTAAAACGCATGATCGCATTGCGCACGCCCCCTTTGGTTTTCATCACCATCAGATGCGCGCCCGACAGGACGAGGCCAGGCAATTCGATCAGGAACTCAGGCAGGGATAGAACATGCGCGCCATCTGCTAGCGCCCGAAGGCTGGACAGGATCGCCTTTGACAACCTGGCCACCAGCACGTCCTCCACCAGCTTGTTTTCTTGAAACGATGTTCGGTTTCTGAAGCCCTTGCCAAGGACCTCGCAGGATCTGACGTACACCAGATTGGAAGGGTGCAGGGTCAGGCTTAAGGTGATTGTACGATCTGATAAGTCAGATTGTATTGGTTTTATATCTGTTAAAGTATTCATTGAGTTGCACCGTGCTTAAAAATCGATGAACCCATCATCTGTGTCTTGCGTGGATGATGTGTGAAGCCACCGTACGGTCGGTGTTGCGCGCCCGGGTTTAATTCGGTGTTTTATGCGCCGTACCTCAAATAGAAGGTGATTTTCATTTTGCAACCGAAAGTTGCGCATTGCGGGATTTATTAAGTTATTCTAAACAAGTCCCACCTTTGGGGAACACCTGTGACTTGGGAGAACTGCGATGACGCAGGAAAAAGACATCACAATCATCGGGCTCGGCTCTTCGGCTGGCGGGCTCGAAGCGATCCGGGAGCTGGTGGCGACCTTGCCGGCCAATCTCAAAGTCGCCTATGTTGTGGTGCAGCACATGTCGCCCCACCACAAAAGTCTGATGACTGAACTGGTCGCACGCCAAACCAGTCTGAAGGTGAAGGACGTACAAGACGCGACAGTGCCTGAGCCCAATGTCATTTACATAACACCCCCAAATACCGACATCATCTATGACGAGGGCAAGCTTTTGCTGGTTGAACCCAGTACGGAAGTCGCGTCTCCCAAACCCTCGGTTGATCGTTTTTTGCTAAGCCTTGCGGATAAACATGGCGAACAATCCATGGCGATCATTCTGTCGGGTACGGGTACTGATGGCGCTTACGGGGTGCAGGCAATCCGTGAAGCAGGCGGCATCACAATCGCACAGGATACGGAGAGCGCAAAATACGACGGTATGCCCATGGCGGCGATGCAGACTGGGTGTGTCGATCTCGTACTGCGGCCTTTTGAAATCGGAACGCATCTGCAAAAGATCCTGACATCGGCCCGCGATTTCGATGCGTTCCGTCAGGAAGCTTCCGAAACGAGCCCCGCATCAGACTTGCTGCAAATCCTTTTGGCACGCACCCGTGTGGATTTCCGCGAGTACAAACAGACAACGATCAACCGGCGTATCGAACGGCGCATGCTGGCGCTTGGGATCGACAGCCACGAGGAATACACCCAATTTTGCCGGGTCAATCCCAACGCCGTGGATGCATTGTTCAAGGATCTGCTCATTTCGGTAACGCGGTTTTTCCGTGACAAACCCGAATTTGAGCAGCTCAAGGATATGTTGCCTGCGCTCTTGAAGAAAAAGACAAATTCACCGTTTCGGGTGTGGATTGCAGGCTGTGCGACGGGCGAGGAAGCCTATTCCATCGCAATCCTTCTGTCGGAGGCACTTGGTGGGCCTTCTGTAACGTTGAAGGATCACGTTCAAATTTTTGCCACGGATATCGACAAAGACGCGTTGGAAGTTGCGCGCAAGGGTGTCTATGGCATGGCAGCGCTGAACGATATTCCGAAGGATCTCGCGGACCGGTACTTCATCCAACAAAATGACGGGATTCGAGTCATCGACTCGCTCAGATCAGCGATACTTTTCTCGGACCACAACGTTTGCCAGGATCCTCCGTTTCAGAAAGTCCAGTTGTTGTGCTGCCGCAACCTATTGATATATTTTGGTAATACGTTGCAGCACAAAGTCATGTCCCGGTTCCACTATGCGATGACGGACAGCGCATTGATGTTCCTTGGCACAGCCGAAACTGTAGCTGGTTCAGACGAGATGTTCATTCAGGACAGCAACTCGGCACATATCTACCGGCGGCGGTCGATCCGGCGCAATGAAAACACACCATTCTCGAACGTGCGCAACCTGCCAAAATCGCGTGCGATTGCACCCACAACAAGCAAAGCACCGGCACCCGGGCACTCTACAGACCGGCAAATGTTCGAAGCCTTGGCGCTGTCGCTTGGGAAAAATTCAGTCTTAGTCACGGATGATTACGCCATTGTCCGCGTTTACGGCAATGTAAGTGCCTTCATCGAAATGAACGAAACCAGCAGCCTCAAAATGCACATAGATCTGCTGCGCAGGCCCTTCCGGGAAGAAGCGCGCAGCCTTGTGACGCTTGCGCTCAAGAACGGTGAACACAGAACCGGCGTACGGCATCTGTTGGCCGAAGATGACGATGCGGAGGTGCGGCTCGATGTGTATCCGATTGTCGCGCGTGACATCAACGAACGCGCGGCCCTCGTTGTCTTTACCGAAGTTCAAGTGGACCGGGCCAAAGGCGTTCACGGGCGTGAAGCGGTTTCCGGAGATGGCATCGAAGATGATCGCATTCGGCTCCTGGAAGATGAGGTCGCTACCACGCGGGAAGCGCTGCAGCAGACCATCGAGGAGCTTGAAACTTCCAACGAAGAACTTCAATCGTTGAACGAGGAACTGCAGTCGACCAACGAAGAACTGCAGGCCACGAATGAAGAGTTGGAGACCTCCAACGAAGAACTGCAATCGACCAACGAAGAACTGATTACGGTGAACGAAGAACTGCAAGTGACGGCCGCTGAGCTGAGCGGACGGACTGGCGAACTGATGTCCGTTCTGGAGACGGCCCCCTTATCGATCATGGTGTTGGATACAGCGTTGCAGATTTCGCAGGCTACCAATGCGGCGTCGGATATGTTCAACCTGTCACGCCCGGTTTCAAGCCCGCATATCAGCCAGTGTGTGCTGCCTGAGAGCTTCCCTTCGCTTGCTCCGATCTGCAACGAAACGCTGAAGCTTGGTGAGCAGATCTCCCGAGAGTTCACATCGGGTGGGTCGCGGTTTAAACTCACCTGCTCTCCGTTTTTCGATATGCGTGGCCAGATGAAAGGCGTCACGATGGTCGTGTCGGAATTCCCTGGGCTCGCGCAAGAACTTGATATGATTTTGGATTTTGGCGAAATTTACATGTTGAACCGTGCCAAGGATGGAACGATCCTGCGGATCAGCGAAAAACTGGCGCATCTCTACGGCTCCAACCGTCAGGACGCGGAGGGTGCGGATTTCTTCAAATTGGTGCCTAGGGAAATTGCGAAACAGGCGCGCAAGTCTGATGTGAATTTGCTTGAGGCTAAAGCCGGTAAGGTTCAGGGTTTGAACCGGATTAAATCTGTTATGGATGGGAATTCAATCTGGGTGAACGAGGAAAATTTCCTGTTCCATGACCCCGCCAATGAAGAGCCATCGTTTTACACTATCGGTCAGAACATTTCTGAAATGGTAGAAACGCGCGACAAAGCCGAAGATGCGTTGGCTCAATTGATGATGCTGCAGGAATTGGCTAAATTCGGATACTGGTCATTGGATATAGAAGATGGGGCGGTCTACTGGTCCGAAGAAGTGTACCGGATCCATGGCAAATCTTCCTCGGACTTCACGCCCGACCTTGATTCAGGGCTAAATTTCTATCACCCGGATGATCGTGATAATGTACGCGCAGAGGTTGAGCGGGTGCGCAAAAACGGTGGTGAGTTCCATTTCACCCATCGGATCATCAATGATCAGGGGAACGCGGTAAAAGTTGAGTCTATTGGTCTTGCTAGGAAAGACGGCTCTGACAAGGTAAAGCGCATCATCGGCGTGTTTCGTGAAATTGATACCGAGGTTGAAATGATGGCCGAGACAGAAACGGCTGCGGAATAGCAACGCGGTCACATTGTAAGGTCTATCACGTCTCCGAAGGCGGGCCGCGTGGAAACGGGTTGAGGGCGAGCCCAAATGACCCGCGCTTCAGGTGCCGGGCCAAAGGTGCCAATACCATCCGAAAGCATGACGATCACCGCTGGAGACAAAGCATCCGCCTGCGCGAGAACATCGATGAACGACGTGCCGCCGTCTCGTGTGACGTGCTCTGAGCGAAATGCCTCTGCTGGGGTGTTTGGGTCAATGCATCGCTTGGCATACACCTCTTCGTCAAAATAAAGCACATGCGTTTCGGCTCCGCTTTTTTTCATGATCCCAATAACCTCGCCAGCGAACAGCGACAGGGTTACAGGCTGGATGGAGCCGGATGTATCAAACCCGACAACTATCCTGGGGCGCAGGGTCTGCCGCATCAAGGCAGATTCAAAAGCAGGGCGGGGGCGGGCGGTAACTACCGCTTCGGCTTCACGGGCGATCCAGGCAGAACGCGGTCTGCGGTAGCTTTGTCGTGGCATACGCGTGACCGCATTGTTCAGCAGGCGGCGCAACCGATGCTCCCAAGGTGTTTGGCTAATCGCAGCGTCCGGTAGGTGACGCAATAATGCACCAATACCCCGCCCCATAGTGCCTCCGGCAGCTTGCGCGCGGATAATATGTGCCCGCCAGGTGGCCGCTTTTGTGTCAGCCAAGGGGTCAGGGGTGGCGACGAGAATGTCGGGCGTAAATCCACACCTGTGCCGGAAGCCCTCACGCGAGGCTTCCAGTTGTGATGGAATCAGACGGGAATAGAGCCGTTCCACGCCCCAAAACGCGAGTGGATCACCATTCAAACCGACCTGATCCGGCAATAGATCTGCGAGCAGATCTCTCAACAGAACCGCTGGGCGTGGGAGGGCATGATCCGCGCGTGCGAGGATTTCATTGATGATCGCATCGGTGCAGAGATTATGTGTATCTGCATCAAATTGTGCGCCAAAGCGCGCCTGCATCTCTTGCATCTGCACCTCATGACGCAGCGCGATATGCAAGATGTGATGACCAAGGATGCCGATTTGTTCCTGAAGGGGTACTTGCGTGAAACCACGCCCGATATAGATGATGTCGCCAGATGTGACCGTGTCTGTTTGGTCCGCGTCGCGCGTATCACACCAGAGTGCCAGTGTTGCAAGACTGGGATCAATGTCGGGCAAATGTGCCATCGCACGCGCCGCCCGCTGCGACCGCGCGGTGCGCGTTTCAGTCAAGAGACAAGGCCTGACGATCCTCCGCATACTGCGCGTATGAAGGTGAGGTCGTAAAGGTTTCTTGCCAGCCCTCTGCAAAGGCGCGCGTCAGAAGCATTTCAAACCCTAATGCGCTGAGTTCGGCCAACGGTAATTGTGCAAACACGGGCTCTTTTCGCTGCGCTGCGAGGTGACGCAACTGTTCCAATGTATCGATCATGCGCGGCAACAGCTCTTGCGTCGCGGCACCGATCAGGCCAAAGACCAAGGCATTTATCCCGTGCAGCGTATCTGGAAAGAGATCGATGCGCGCATCCGTGTCAGCGGCAAGCAGCGCGTCAATCTGCAGGGTGTTACTTACCTCATCCACGACAACAGCAAATTCGGCGGCAACGGTGCTTCCCAGCGTACCAGCAACCATCGCGTGACGGGCAGTGCGATCCGGCACAGCCTTCAGAATATCGCTCGCGCGCTCCCAGGCGCGCGGTGTACACGCGATCAGATCTCCCTGACGCAATGCCTCTTCTGTTGTATCCAAAAGATCAGGACGACTGCGCAGGAAGGCCATGACGGCGGGTGAGACTCCCTTTGGTGCCGCGTAGTTTTCCAGCCAATCGCGCGGGTCGGCGACCACATGCATGTGGATTAATCGGTCAGAAAGTGCCGTGCCCATCTCATACGCGATTGCGCCATCTTCGACAGTGTTTCCCGCAGCCAGGATCATGACATTGGCGGGTAACTTATGCTGGCCAACCCGACGTTCCTGTAACAAACCATAGACCGTTGGCTGAAGATAAGGTGATGCGGCGGTCAACTCGTCCAGAAAAAGCACCGCAGGTTCCGCAGGATCATCCGGCAGATCTTCGGGGCGATACCAGACGGTTTTGCGTGTCTCATGATCATAATAGGGCAGACCGCGCAGATCTTGTGGCTCGATCGTGGTCAGACGTAAATCAAACAGCTGCGCGCCGATACGGTCCGCAAGTTCTTGAACAATTTGCGATTTCCCTACGCCTGGCCGACCGTGCAACATCCAGGATGCGGTCAATGACCCAGCGGCTTGCGCAGCCCATCCGGTTTCCAGAAGCGACAGTGCAGCACCAGCCGAAACGACAGAGGCATTTACACTCATGTCGTCACTCCGGCAGCGGGCAGGGCGTGCGCATTTTCTTCCATCTGTGCGGCCATGCGCGCGTGCGCTGAAATGTCAGCCACGTCGATTGCGATGCTGCGCAGGTTCTTTTGGGTCCGTAGCGAGATTTTGTGCAAGCGTTCCTCCGTGATGCGCGTGTCAAACAAAGTGTTGGCGATATCAGCACGGCTGCGCGGATCAAGATCCAGTACCGCGCGCGTTTCTGCGTCTAATTGCACCGAGACAAGCGTCAACACAGGGACGCGCGCAAGCTCTGACTGCTCCAGCACCAGATACAGTTGTCCGTTTTCCAATTTTTTGCGGGCCGCAATACGTGTCAGCAGTTTTCGGGCATTGAACTGTAGCGCGTCCAGCACCCGGTCCATTTCAGCGTCCTCGATCAGATCAGCACGTTTTTCTTTGGGCACATTCAATATTCGGGTTTCGACAAAATAAATTAGGAAAAGCATGGGGATAGGCGCTTGGGATATCGGTAATGCAAATTCCGGCCAAATCAGGATGGCCAGAACAAAGGGCATCAAAGCGCCGAGATAACGGAGCATCTGCATTTCAAACAAGAGCCGCAATATGATGGGGGCACTTGCATCTCGTCGTGGAAGTACGGAAATCCGTCCTATCATTCGCTTGGGCACGCTCCGGGTTTCGAGCGCGGCGCGGTTGAGCATCGTTGAAGGGCATACAATGAACATTTTTACTCCTCAGAGGCACTTAGTGCGCAACCTGCGATGCGTCGAGCCGCAACTGCGAGCAAAATGCCATGCGTGAGGGGCCAACCATTGGGTTTCGCGCCCTCTTAACCTGGCTGATCTGGGTCATTGCGGCTTGTGCGTTGGCCCTGGGCATCTGGCACCTTGAAAGGGAACGCGCAACGGTTACTCACGAAAAACTGAAAACCGAAGCGGGCGAGGTCACGATTTATCGCGCGGACGCGACGGGCGCTACTGACGGGCCCTTGGTCATCGTCGCGCATGGGTTCGCGGGATCGCGCCAAATGATGCAGTATATTTCACGGGATTTGGCACGCGCGGGGTTTGTTGTTGCTGCGTATGATTTTTACGGGCATGGCCGTGATGGCAGGCACCTTTCGCCAGACGTGACCCGGATCGAAGGCACGACGCAGCAGCTTGTGAACCAGACCAAGGCCATTGTCCGCGCAGTGCAGGCAGATCTGAGGACATCGGGGCCGATCGCATTGGTTGGGCATTCAATGGCCACGGATATCGTGATCCGCGCGGCCGATGAACTGCCCGCGGTTGCGGCCATCGTCGCAATTTCTATGTACTCTGACGCCATTACGCCGACCTTCCCGGAGCGTCTCCTAGTGCTTTCAGGCGCGATGGAGCATCGTTTGCGCGCGGTCGGCCGGGAGGTTGTGGCCCAACTTGATGCTACAGCGTCCGAGGGCGAGACCGTACGCGCGGGCGATGTGCAGCGTCGGACGGTGTCCGTTCCCAACACGGAACATGTGGCAGTACTCTTTTCACCGGTCACGATAGAAGAAACACGCGCATGGATCGCGGGGGCGTTTTCCAGGAATGCTTCGGATGGGGCCCCGCGTTCGGGTCCTGCGATACTGGTGGTTCTTTTTGCCATTGTGGTGCTCATTTGGCCGGTTTCACGCGTGTTCAACGGCGCGTCAAAACCACCTGCGCCATTGTCTTACAAGCAGTTCTTTTTCGTCCTCGCTGCGCCGGTTGTTCCTGCTTTCCTGGCCACAAGCCTGGGCGGAGGCAGCCTACTTGGCACCGCAGCTTTTGGCAGTCTGCTGGTCTTTTTCCTGATCTGGGGCCTTGTCGCCCTCTGCGCGCTCTGGTGGTGCGGGCGTCGTCCTGAAATGCCCAATCTGGCGGCGGCTGCGTTTTTGGTGTTTTGGGCGCTGGCTATTTTCGGGCTTGCACTGGATCGTTATGCGGCGGCCTTTGTGCCAACGGGACCGCGCCTGCCTTTGACGTTTTGTCTGTTGCTGGGCACATTGCCTTTTGCGCTGGCTGACAGATTGTTGGTAGCATCAGCACCACTTTGGCAGCGGGGCATCGCCCGGCTCCTGCCAATTGTGATTTTGGCGGCCTGTATGATCCTCAACCCGGAAAACATGGGCGTGTCCTTCACTGTGTTGCCCGTGATGGTATTGTTTTACACGGTTTATGGAACAATGGCCCGGGCCGTGGCGCGCCGTACTTCCCCAGAAACGGCTGCGCTCGCACTTGGAGGCATTCTGGCTTGGTCCGTTGCCAGCAGTACGCCACTTTTTACCGGGTAACCGAATTTTTGCGCGCATGTGCGGACCTGCAAAGCGGGTTGCTTGCACTCCGTGACACACTTCATGATTTTCTTAGGCGCAAGATGCACGCTTTGCGCGTATGTGACTATTCAAAGTGCAACACGTTCGATACTGATGGGAAAAACGCGCTGCACACAGAAATACCATCGCTTGATCGCGAGAAGGGGGCGGAGCGCAAGGGACAATTAATAAACGGACCATCGATATGAGCGATACAACAATTCAGATCACCGTTTCTGGTGACAATGCGGCTGAAACACTTGAAGCCATTGCCACGCAACTTCCTGAAAGCGCAGAGATTGTGACCGACCAGGTCAGTGCGCCAACGCTGGAAGATCATTTTATCGCAGCCGCTCAGGCGAGCGGTGATCTACCGCAACAGGTTTCTGACTGGTTTGCCGGTTTTGCAGCCTCCAGTGGTATGAGCTTCATGATGGCGTTGCTGTTGTGCGGGGTCATTTTCGCGATTGCATATGGTATTGAACGTGTGCTTGCCCTGACTGTTTTGTCCAGAACCAGTGCTGCTTCTGTTCCCGCTGAACCGGGGATTGCGCGAACCGGCGCGGGTCTGCGCTTTGGTCTGACGATGATCTTACGTTTGTGTGTTTTCTTTGCACTGGTGCGGGTCGGATTTTGGCTGGCGTTTCCACCAAGTAGCGAAGCACAGGAGATGGGTGTCTCGCTGCTGCGCGTGCTTATGTTGGTGCGCGCTTGGTACGGGATCATAGAAACGCTTGCCGCGCCAAATGCGCCGGCGCGCCGTGCGTCGGGCCTGAGTGATGCGGATGCCGCACATGTCTCGCGCGCCACGCTGGTGATGTTGATCGTCCTCTTTTTCGTGTCGATCCCGCGTGAGTTCGTCGTGTCCGTGGTCGACGCTGGTCAAAGTGGTGTGGTCTTTGCAATCTTTATGCGGTTGCTCAGCGGACTGGCGATTTCGTTGTTTTTTATTGCGATCCGCAAGCCTGTTGGCGCTTTGATCCGCCTCGGATTTGCATCAAATCCGGATGAGCCGGGTAACGTTGTGCGGGTCTTCGCGCTGTTCTGGCCTGTGGTCTATATTTTATTACAGGTATTACAGATCGCAGCCGAAGCGCGCGGATATCTGACCGGGACTTTCGGCGGTCAGGCAAGTGCGTTGCAACGCTCCTTTGGCGCTATTGTGCTTGCGCCCTTCTTTGTGGCCGGCATCAATGAATGGGGCAGACATCTTGCTCAAAACGCAGTCGGTAGCATGCGGGGCCGCCTTAAAGGTTTGTTTTCTCTAATCGAGGGGGCAGTGGTCGTCGGGACCGGTATTTTCATTCTTTATGCTTGGGACATTGATCCGTTTGCGACTGACCTCACCGGGGCGAAACGCATTCTGCCTGGTCTCGTCAGCGCTGCGATCATCCTTGTCATTGGCATTTCACTTTGGCGCACGATCAATGCGTTTCTGGACGCGGCCGACGACGGGCGTGGTGGTGATCGCGCCGATGGCGCGGATGAGCTGCCCGATGGAGAAGGCGGTGTGGGCGGCAGCCGGATCGAAACCGTCTTGCCAGTTTTGCGCGCGGTTCTCGCAGCGCTCATTGGGACTGTGACCGTGTTGCTGGTGTTGTCTGCACTGGGGGTTGAGATCGCACCGCTCTTGGCAGGCGCCGGCATTCTGGGTCTGGCCATCGGTTTTGGCGCGCAAAAGGTTGTGGAGGATGTCATTTCCGGCGTGCTCTATCTGGTAGAGGACGCGTTTCGCAAAGGCGAATACATCGAGACGGCGCAAGGCAAGGGTATTGTCGAAGCCATCATGTTGCGTTCCGTACGGTTGCGGCACCACCGGGGTCCGATCTTTACCATCCCATTCAGTGCCATGGGGACCATCCAGAACCACAGCCGTGATTGGGTGACGGTCAAGATGTCATTTGAAGTTTCGGCCGATGCGGATCTGGAGAAAGTGCGCAAATTGGTCAAGAAGGTTGGTGCCAAACTCTTGGATGATCCAGAGCTTGAAGGACAGTTCCTTGCGCCGCTCAAAAGCCAGGGGCCTGTGGATTGGGTGGGATCAAATTACAAAATCGGGGTGAAGTTCACTACAGAGCCTGGCAAACAGTTCCTGATCCGGCGCAAAGCGCTCAATGCGATCCAGCAAATCTTCCAAGAGAACAACATCGCCATGGCCGCGCCACGTGTCATTGTGGATACAAAGGAAGACATAGCAGCGGCGGCCGCGAAACTGGCGCAAGATGCGAAAACACCGCCCGGAGGTGTGCCAGCCTGATACGCGTTTTCATTTCTTCAGAAATCGCGCCATTTGGGGGGCATGCGACCATCTTTGCAAAAATTTGCAAAGCCAAATGATGTGTTTTGCAGAACCAAAACCTGCCAGCTTGGCACTTAATCTGAGAATGACGTTGCTTTATGCATGGAGACCAATTCCGTTGAATAGACTTTCCGAATATGAACCTGTTGCCCGTCATAAAGCACCGGCTGGTTCGGGCCTCGTGGGCGCCGCGCTTTTGTGTCTTTCGCTGTTTGTCTCGTCTGCTCCGTCTGCATTTGCAGAAGATGGGTGCACGGTGACCCAAACCTCAGACCCGCTACGACAGATCATTACGTGTGGCGAAGCCATTACGATAGAGCGTGAGCCTGCGGCAGATATCACGATCTTCAAACCGCGTGGGGACGCTCCGCCGCGGGTGGTCGAACTTTTAGGCGGCGCCCTTTTCGTGACAGTGAAGCCGGGCAGCGCGCGCCCTGAGATTAAAACACCACATGCGATCGCGGCAGTGCGGGGCACGACCTACGTGGTGGATGCGGGCGCAGATCTCACGTCTGTTTTTGTGATCGAAGGGTCGGTTGACGTCAGTAAGATTGATAGCGGAGGCAGCGTGACCCTCGGTCCGGGTGACGGTATCGATGTGCATACCGATCAGCCGTTGTCTGCTGCGCAATGGCCGGCCGACCGGGCGGCTGCACTCTTGGCCCGTTTTGGGCGGTGAAGCACAGTAACATGCGCCGTCGTGGCGCATATGTGGTGCTCTGTTGTGTTGCGCTGCTTTGGGTGGCGTTGCTGGCGTCACATCATCTGACCGGGCGGGCTGGCGTGGTGGAGCGGCTGGAGTATCAGCTGCTTGATCTGCGATACAAGTTGATTGGACCGGTCAAAGCCGCACCCGACCTTGCCATCGTGGCGATTGACGATGCAACCTTGGCTGCGGTGGCCTCTGGCGGGTTAAGCCGCCGTGCAATGCTAGCGACCCTCATTGAAAACATTGCGGAAAGTGATGCAGCAGGACTGGCTCTGGATGTTCTGCTTGTCGATGAAGGGGGTGCGCGCGAAGACGCGCGCCTCGCCGCAGCGCTCGCAGCGCTGCCCAGCACGATTGCAGGGGCCGCGACGTTTTCTGGCGTGGACACCGCGCAGATCAATCTGATCTGGCCGCACCCACGTTTCCAAGAAACCGCCGACGTCGGGGTGGTCAATATGGCCACAGACGCAAATGGTTTGCCCCGCTATGCGCCACTGATGATCGAGGTTGAAGGCGAATTGCTTCCGTCACTGCCTCTCTTGGCGGCGATGTCCGTGGCAGATGAGACAGCCCAGCTTGATGCGCAGGGATTGCGTGTCGGGTCACGATATGTGCCGCTTGATAGCGGATTTTACCTGCCGCTCCGCCTATTGGGACCGGAGGGCACAGTGCCCACACAAACAGCTACAGACCTTTTGGCAGGACCTGCGCCGGAGACATTGTCGGGCAAGCTGGTGGTTCTAGGCTTTTCAGCGGCGGCCACGGGCGATCGTTTTGCCACCCCCTTTGGCCCGTCCGTTCCGGGTATGGAAGTTATTGCTACGGCGATCTCGCAGCTGGCCGGGGGTATCAGTCTGCGCCTGGATGGGACCACGCGGATATGGGATGTGCTGCACGCGGCAAGCCTGACAGTGCTCGGCCTGCTCGTGATTGGTGTCTGGTCGCCCTCACGCAGTGTTCCGGCTGCTATTGGATGCCTCGGTTTATCCTTCGTGGTATCGGCGGCTGCGTTTGCATCAGGCCTGTGGTTGAATGCTGCCCTGCCGCTCTTGTGTGCGCTGCCTCCTATGATGCTGATGGGCGGATTGCGCTACGCAAACGAGCGCTCGGAAGCGGCGCGCACCCGTAGATCGGCTAATGCCTTACGACGCTTTCAATCGCCTGTTCTGGCCGAACGGATCGAAAATGACCCAGACTATCTTGCAGCGCCACAGCAACAGCGACTGGTGATCCTCTTTGCCGACCTGACCGGCTTCACGACCCTGTCGCAGCAACTAGGCCCTGGTGGGACCCGCGATTTGTTGCGCCTCTTTCATGAAACCTCAGCAACCACGATCGAAGCGCAGGGGGGCAGTGTTTTCAACTACATGGGGGATGGGGTCATGGCAGTGTTCGGGCTTGACCCGGACGCGTCCGTACGGCCAGCGGATCAGGCGTTGCAGGCCACGTTTGATCTGGTCACTGGGCTTTCGCAATATGATTACCGCGATCTGCCAGACACTGTGTTGCGGTGCCGCGTCGGGTTGCACAGCGGGGATGTCACTCTGTCCCGGCTGGGTGCTGACAGCCATCAGCAGGTGACCGTGACCGGGGATACCGTCAATGTGGCCAGCCGTCTGATGGAGGTGGCAAAATCCGAAGGCGCAGCTGTGACGGCAAGCAGAGTCTTTTGCGTGGGATTGTCTGATGACAGCCTGTTCGGACATGCGCGCGAGACCGCAGTTGTCATTCGTGGGCGAGATGGCGAAGAAATCGTCCATGTCTGGACAGAAGAGGCACTCACTGCTGCATACACCTGAAGAACTGTATCTGGACTAGGAAAAGCGCGCAGACAGGGAAACCGTCCTGCGCGCTATTGTTTCGTGTGCTATTCGGTTGGAGTGTCCGAGACGACCTCGCCCGCGATACCATGATTTGCGCGAAGGCTGTCATTCAGCATTGCCTTTGCCAGCGACAGGCACATCAAGACCATGACCATCGTAAAGGGCAGGGCGCCGATGATCATGGCGTTGGACATCGCATCAAGCCCGCCGCCTCCCGCCAGTAGCAGAGAGCCGATCACCAGTGTCAGAACGATGCCCCAGATGATCCGATGTTTAACGCCCGTTCCCTGTGCGCCGCCGGACATTATGGTGTTCGTTACCAGAATGCCTGAGTCCGCAGAAGTGACGAGAAACGTCATGATCAACACCACGCACATGATAGTGATGCCTGACAGCATGCCACCGTCCAGCATTTGCCCCGCGGTGACAAACAGTTTGGCTGTCGTGCTTGCCCCGATGAGAGCACCATCCGCAGCCCCGCTGATTTCCAGATCGATGGCTGTGCCGCCAAGGATGGTCGTCGATGCAAAGCACACCAGCGAGGGTGCAATGACAGCGCCCAGAGTGAACTCGCGCACAGAACGTCCTTTGGAGATACGCGCCAGGAATAATCCGTCAAAAAGGGGAAAACGCGATCCACCAGGCCCAGTAGAAGGTTGTCCAACCGGCCTGCCAGCCGAAAAGACGCCCCTGTGTGCCGGCTTCATAGGCTGCAATTTGGGACGCGGCTGGCAATTCTGCTGCCGCACCTGTCAAACCTTCCTGAAAACCAGAAAGAGATCCTCAAGCGTAGGTCGCCCCGCCATAGAGTTCTCCGGCCAGAGGCGCGACGTCAGCGGGCAGGACCGCGCTAGAGGCTGCATGGTTTTGTGGACCATAGGCTTGGAAGCTCAGCCCCGCAAAACTGAAGATGTAATCAGCAAGGGCCGTGGCGTAGGTGGCCATGGCAAAGAGGAATGAACCAAAGATCACAAAGGTGAGGAGCAAAATCAGCGACAGAACCAGATTTAGATTCGACAGGTATTTTACGCCACGCCCAACCCCGGAGACCGCAGAGATAATCGACAGCGTCATGATGACAGCCAGTGCCACCAGAAGTCCGACCGTTGAGGGGGTCGGCGTCTCAGCGGAATTCATCAGCCATTCGACACCGGTGATAGCGTAAACACCGTCCACAAACTGGCTTACGCCACAGCCGATGGTGGCGGAGACCCCAAAGATGGTTGCGATCACCCCCAGAACGTCAACGATATGACCGACAAACCCATTGGCAAAGCGTCCCAGCAGCGGCGTCAGCGCTGAACGAATGGTGAGTGGTATGTCACGGGTATAGGCATAATAGGCGAGGCTCAGACCCGTTACCACGTAGATAGACCATGCATGAAAGCTGTAGTGCAAAAAAGTCTAGCGGTAACCGGAGGTCAGCGCGGTTTTGGTGTTGCCTTCAACTGCGCCTGCGACAACAACCGGGTTCGAACCCCAGAGCCCAAGTGGTTCCGCCGTGGCATAGACCATAAGGCCGACGCCGAGCCCTGCACCGAACATCACGGAAAACCAGGAAGGGTATGAAAAATCTGGTTTTTCGCCCGCTGGGCCCAGACTCTTTTTGCCGGTTGCCGGGATCAGCGCGAGCGCAAAAAGGAAAATCGCGAAAAGGCCAACCACGATAATGTAGAACGTGTTGAACCCCTCCGGTAACGTCCATTTTATTGCGTCCAATTTGCCATTGGCTGCAAGTGGAAAGATCAGGGCCCACAGGACCTGACCGGTCATTGAAATTTTTGAGATAAGCGCAATGGGCAGGCTGTATCCTTGGTAAAATCCGGAGTCCTGAGTGTTGATCTCAAGATCCGTAAAGGGGGGGTACGGACATTTTTGAATTCCTCTGGTGATATACGGTTGTTGAAGGCAGCTTTGGGTTGAATTTTGACCACATTTTCTAGGCTTGGAGATCAACAGTTTCTTGTGGGCTGTCGTCAGGACAAATGCGTGAGGCTTCTGTTCCAAAGTAGTTTTGATGGTGCGTGGTGGTGCAGGAAATTACCGTCACGACCGTCTTTCAACGCCGTTTCACAGGGGCAAAAGGCGTAAATCGATAGCTGAACAGGTCCAGTCTGTAGGCACCAAGTGGTTTCGATTTCCCGGGTTTACCCTTCGAAAGTGCGACTTTCATGGCATATCCGCCGGTGAATCGCGTTTTTTCGTGACACCTATGGGGGGCTGTGCAACGGTCTCTGCGTGAAGCCAATTTGTGACAAATCAGAACGTCTCATGCGGGACATCAAAACGCTTTTTACCGCGAGCGGTCGTTCTCATGACGAGCTGTGCAAAAGCTCTGGCTTGCCAACATCAAAAACCACAAAAAAACACATACGCTGCTAAAATAACATCAGGGAACAAAAGCTATGGCACTTAAACCTCCTCTGTCCGATCTGCCGATCCAAACGGCGAGCGGCGGATTTTACAACGGATTCTCCAAGCAGGTCGCTGTGCCTGCCAAGATCATCATCTCTGCGCTGGTCGTTTGGGCTATCTTCTGGCCAATCCAGTCCGGAGTTGTTCTTGGCGGTCTGAACAGCTGGATCCTGGATCACTCAGCCGCCTGGTACATCTGGATCGTGGCGCTCTTCGTTATTGTCTGTCTGGGGCTTGCCCTGTGGCCGACTGCCGGACGCATGAACCTGGGGCGGGATGGCGAAGGGCCGGAGTTTTCGAACTTCTCCTGGTTCTCGATGATGTTTGGAGCCGGTATCGGGGTCGGAATGCTGACCTGGGCCGTGGCCGAGCCTGTGGCGCACTTCCAAAATAACCCATCGGTGATCCAGGGCCTGACGACCGCGCGCGCCGAAGACAATATTATGACCGCCTACATGTGGTCCTATCTGCACTGGGGGCTGGGTGCCTGGGCGTGTTATGCGATCGCGGGCCTGGGCCTTGCGTTCTTCAGCTATCGCCGCGGTTTACCTCTGACAATCCGTTCCTCGCTGACGCCAATTTTCGGCAAGGCGCTGGCGGGATGGCTGGGCCATGTGATCGACATCGTCGCTGTGGTTGCAACCATTCTCGGTGTCGCACAAACCTTGGGTTTTGGCGTTGAGCAATTCATCGCGGGTTTGACGCGTATCGGAATTGGCGGCCTGGCACATGGTGCGGATGCGGTAAACGCAGCTGGTGAAAGCATTACCGGGGACGTGACGACCTTCGGCATCATCGTTGCTCTTTTGGTGATCATGGGCGCTTCGACGCTTTCAGCACTTTCCGGCGTTGGTAAAGGCATCAAGTGGTTGTCGAACATCAATATGGTGCTTTCGATCTTCTTGCTCAGCTTTTTCATCCTCTTCGGGGCGACCTGGTTTGGCGTGAATGCGTTCTTTGTCGGTATTTTCAATTACATCGTGAACCTGCCGTATCTGAGCTTTAACGTCTTTCCTGCGGGTGGCGCAGATGGTTCAGAACAGTTCCTGTTGGCACAATGGCAGGGCTGGTGGCCCGTATTCTACTGGGCTTGGTGGATTGCATTTGCGCCATTCGTCGGTCTGTTCCTCGCACGGATTTCCAGAGGCCGGACCATTCGTGAGTTCGTTCTGGGCGCGATGATTGTTCCGTCTCTGATGTGCTTTGTCTGGTTCGCGTGGGCCGGTGGTACAGCCATTGATCTGGAGCTCAACGGTGGTGCGGGCGGTCTAATCTTTGACGCAAGCAACGGCGACAAGATCTTTGCCATGACCGAGTTCATGCTGTCCCCAATCGCACAAGGGTTGGCCTGGGCAATGGCGGTACTGATTGTTGTGCTGCTGATGACCTTCCTCGTGACGTCTGCTGACTCCGCCGTTCTGATCGTTAACACGATCAACGCAGCGGGTGATGAAGGGCCGAAAGCACGTCCGCATATCCTTTTCTGGGGTTCGGCGCTTGGCCTTGTTGTGGGTGGATTGCTGATTTCGGGCGGTACCTCTGCGATCCAGACCGCCATGGTTATCGGCGCTTTGCCGTTCTCTGTCGTGATGGTGCTGATGTGCTTTGCCTTGGTCAAAGCGATCTACAATGACGGTCGACGCGAAGCGGCAGGCGTGCCTGCGGTTGTCGCGACCGCGAGCACAGCTGCCGAGTAAGGCAAACGCGTTTTAGCAATGGAAAGGGCCGCGTCTGACGTGGCCCTTTTTTGCGTCTTGGCCGCGCGGGGTGCATTCGGCGCTTGACGCCACGCGTGCATCAGACAACGCTTGTGATATGACACTCGATCTTGATTTTATCCGCTCACAGTTCCCCGCTTTTGAAGCGCCTGATATCAAAGGCCGCGCGTTTTTCGAAAATGCCGGCGGCTCTTTTACCTGCCATCAGGTGATTGATCGACTGACGCGGTTTTATACCGAGCGCAAGGTGCAGCCCTACGCCGCCTATGAAGCCAGCGCGTTGGCGGGTGCAGAGATGGACGAAGCACGCGCGCGTATGTCGGCGCTGCTCGGGGTGATGCCGCAAGAACTGAGCTTTGGGCCATCAACCACACAAAATACCTATGTGCTGGCCCAAGCCTTTGCCGAGATGATGCGCCCGGGCGAAGCTATTGTTGTTACCAACCAGGATCATGAAGCCAACAGCGGTCCTTGGCGGCGTCTCTCAGAACGTGGGATTGAAATCCGCGAATGGCAGATCGACCCCGTAACGGGCCATCTTCACCCCGAAGACCTTGAGGAATTGCTGGACGAACAGGTGCGTTTGGTGTGCTTTCCACATTGCTCCAATGTCGTGGGCGCGGTGAACCCGGTGATCGAGATCACGGCACTGGCGCATGCGGCAGGTGCCTTTGTCTGCGTTGACGGGGTCAGCTATGCACCACATGGGTTTGTGGACGTAGGATCGCTTGGACCGGATATCTATCTCTTTTCGGCCTATAAAACCTATGGGCCACATCAGGGCTTGATGATCATTCGCGAGGGTCTGGCTGAGCTGCTGCCGAACCAAGGGCATTATTTCAACGCGGACAGTCTACATAAGCGCTTTACGCCGGCCGGGCCGGATCATGCTCAGATTGCCGCCTGTGCCGGTATGGCGGACTATATTGATTCGTTCTACGAGCATCACGTCGGCGGGGATGCGCTGCCCGCAGCCCGTGCAGCAGCCGTGCACGACCTGATGCGGGCGCATGAAACGAGGCTGCTGGCTCCTTTAATGGGCGCGCTTTCAGGGCGCAACGCAGTCCGGGTGTTGGGGCCTCTGGATCCTGCTGCGCGCGCGCCAACGATCGCGCTGTCGCTGGAGCGGCCCGGGGCGGACATCGCGCAAGAATTGACCGCCCATGGCATCATGACCGCCGGTGGCGATTTTTATGCAACACGTGCGCTGGAGGCCATGGGGATTGACGCGGATAAAGGGGTGCTGCGGTTCAGTTTCACCCACTACACGTCACCGTCGGACATCGACACATTGATCCACGCACTTGACGCGGTACTTTGACGTCTACGCGTTGATCCGATTTGTGCGTAGCTGCGTATCTTAACAAAGCGTTCACGAGGTGCCGCATTGAGTACATCCCCGGTTCTGGTCTGGCTACGGCGCGATCTGCGTTTAACTGACCACCCCGCCTTTCATGCAGCGGCCGCAACCGGTCGTCCGGTTATCCCGGTCTATATCCACGATAGCGCCGTTGAAACATTGGGGGCTGCCCCGAAATGGCGGCTTGGCCTTGGGGTTGCGCACTTTGCGGATGTGCTGGCTGGGTTGGGCAGCCGTCTGATCCTGCGGCGCGGTCCGGCGCTTGAAGTGCTCAAAACGCTTGTAGGGGAAACCGGGGCTCAATCGGTCTTTTGGACGCGGCTTTATGACCCGGCGGCAGTAGCGCGGGATACAAAGATCAAGGCGCAGTTGAAAGCGCAGGGCATCACTGCGCAGTCTTTCGGCGGGCATCTGATGTTTGAGCCGTGGACTGTGAAGACAAAAACCGGTGGGTTTTACAAAGTCTACACGCCGTTCTGGAAATCGGTCAAAAACCGCGATGTTGAGACCCCACGGCCTGCGGTGAAAGAACTTTTAAGCCCGCGAGACTGGCCGACAAGCGATGCGCTGAACGACTGGGGTCTGGATAAGGCCATGAACCGGGGGGCAGGGATCGTGCGCCCCCATGTGCGGCTCGGTGAAACGGCTGCACAAGAACGGTTGCAGCATTTCATCGCTGATATTGTGAGCGGGTATGACACGACGCGCGATCTGCCCGCTGTGGATGGTACGTCGGGTTTGTCGGAAAACCTCGCTCTTGGCGAGATCAGCCCGCATCAATGCTGGCACGCGGGCATGCGCGCGCTGCACGAAGGCAAACCCGGGGCAGAGACGTTCCTTAAAGAGCTCGTCTGGCGCGAGTTTGCCTATCACCTGATGCATCACACACCGCGCATTCTGGAAGACAACTGGAAGGAAAACTGGGCCGCGTTTCCCTGGAACACGGATGAAGCTGCCGCGCGGGTCGTTGCATGGAAGCAAGGGCGCACGGGTATCCAATTCGTCGATGCCGCGCTGCGCGAAATGTATGTCACGGGGCGCATGCACAACCGTGGGCGAATGATCGTCGCCAGCTACCTGACAAAACATCTGTTGACCCATTGGAAAATCGGGCAGCGCTGGTTCGAAGATTGCCTGATCGACTGGGATCCGGCCAGTAATGCAATGGGCTGGCAGTGGTCTTCCGGTTCTGGTCCGGATGCCACGCCTTATTTTCGAGTGTTCAATCCAGTGACGCAGCTTGATAAATTTGACAAGGATCGGGCCTATGTCAAACGCTGGATCGCTGAGGGGCGCGGACGTCCAAGCGATACGGCGCTGTCATACTTTCAGGCTATTCCACGCTCCTGGAGCATTGGCGCTGAGGATCAATATCCCGCTCCGGTTGTGGCGGCGGACAAGGGTCGCGCAATCGCGTTGGAAGCATATGAAAACAAAGGGTTTTGAAACACTTGATCCGCGCCCTACCTCTGTCCTAACCTTTCGTTAACCAACGTTAAATCAAACGAGTATGCAGACCATGAACCTGACTTCCACGGACGGCCAAAAAGACCTACCGCGCTATTTTGCCCAAAGTTTTGCGGTCGCGCAAAAGATTGCGTCCGGCCGATTGGATATGACTTTGCCGGACGGACGGGTGTTCTCGGCCATCGGTGAAAAACCAGGCCCGATCGCTGTGCTGAATGTGCACAACCCGGATCTTTTTGCACGTCTGGTGCGCGACGGTTATGTCGGCTTTTCCGAAGCCTATATGGATGGCTGGTGGTCTACGCCCGATCTGCAGTCATTCATGGACCTGGTGAATGGTGACAACGACGAGATGTATAACGGCTACCCCGGCCAGAAACTGATCCAGATGTACGAAAGGCTGCGCTTTTGGTTGCAACGCAATCACCGGTCGCAGGCCCGCAAGAATATCAGTTATCACTATGACCTCGGCAACGCATTTTACGCACTCTGGTTGGATGAAACCATGACGTACTCCTCGGCCTTGTTCGAGACCGGGCAAGAAAGCCTCGAGGCTGCGCAGACCGCAAAATACAAACTCATGGTTGATGAGATCGGCGCGCAACCGGGGGATCATATTCTAGAAATTGGCTGCGGATGGGGCGG
>JBGCDG010000058.1:0-44189 GCA_045105195.1 Roseobacter sp.
CCAAAGACCCGTTCCGGCAAGATCATGCGCCGCATCCTACGCAAAATCGCCGAAGACGACTTCGGTGCACTGGGAGACACCTCAACCCTCGCAGACCCCTCCGTCGTCGATGACCTCATCGATAACAGGATGAATAGGGAGGAAGCATAAATGGACGGCGCGACACACCCTGAAAATGCAGTAGTTCTGATCTTGCTCGGCCCCCCCGGGGCGGGAAAAGGCACACAGGCCCGAATGCTTCGGGACCAGTTTGGCCTTGTCCAGCTTTCGACCGGTGATCTTTTGCGCGCAGCCGTAGTCGCCAGAACGCCTGCGGGCAAGATGGCAAAGACGGTGATGGCGGCAGGTGGACTCGTGAGCGATGACATCGTGCTTCAGATCCTCTGTGACCGGCTGGCCGAGCCTGATTGCACTGCAGGGGTCGTGCTGGACGGCTTTCCACGCACGACAGGTCAAGCGCGCGCCCTCGACGGCATACTTGCCGCGAGGGGACAGCGGGTAAATGCAGCCATCGTACTGGATGTCGACAACGCAAAGATGGTGCTGCGCATCTCTGGTCGTTTTACCTGCGACGATTGTGGCGAAGGGTATCATGACACGTTCAAGCCCACGCAAGCCGATGGTATTTGCGATGCCTGCAACGGGTCGAACATGACCCGGCGTGCCGATGACAACGCCCAAACGGTGATGTCACGACTGGATGCATATGAGGCTCAAACTGCGCCCCTGATCGCGTTCTACGCCGCCAGCGGATCCCTTAGCCGTGTCGATGCCATGGGCGATATCGACACCATTGGCCAAAGCGTCGCGCAGGTCGTCACGGGCGTCACTGCATAAAACACCTGCGGGCCACACGGCCCGCCATCCACACCCAAAAAGGAGGAATGCCGTTATGGCAGAAGAATCATTACAACCGAACGCGCAGGTTGCCAAAGACGGCGCCGGCTATTGGACTGCGAACCTTCGCATCATCGCCATCAGTCTCGTGATATGGGCCGTTGTTTCCTTTGGTTTCGGCATCCTGTTACGTCCCTTGCTTGCGGGCATCGAGGTGGGCGGTACGGACCTTGGCTTCTGGTTTGCACAGCAGGGCTCCATCCTTGTCTTTTTGGCGCTAATTTTTTTCTACGCCTGGCGGATGAACAAACTCGACAAAGAATATGGCGTGGAGGAATAATCGATGGACCAGTTTACCCTGAATCTGCTTTTTGTAGGCGCGAGTTTTGCGCTCTACATCGGCATTGCGGTGTGGGCCCGTGCGGGTTCCACATCTGAATTCTATGCTGCTGGCCGGGGTGTACACCCTGTGACCAACGGCATGGCTACGGCGGCAGACTGGATGTCTGCGGCCTCTTTCATCTCCATGGCGGGCTTGATTGCCTTCACCGGGTATGACAACTCATCCTTCCTGATGGGCTGGACTGGTGGCTACGTGCTTCTGGCACTATTGCTTGCCCCCTATTTGCGCAAGTTCGGCAAATTCACCGTGTCGGAGTTTATCGGAGACCGGTTTTATTCGCCGACAGCGCGCCTTGTCGCAGTCATCTGTTTGATCGTTGCCAGTACCACATATGTGATTGGTCAAATGACGGGCGTTGGCGTGGCCTTTGGACGGTTCCTAGAGATCTCCAACACCTCCGGCCTGTTGATCGGTGCCTGTGTGGTCTTTGCTTATGCCGTTTTTGGCGGCATGAAGGGCGTCACCTACACGCAAGTGGCACAGTACTGCGTTTTGATCCTGGCCTACACAATCCCGGCTGTGTTCATTTCGTTGCAACTAACTGGAACACCAATACCTGCATTGGGGCTCTTCTCTGAAACCACCGCATCGGCGGGTGAAAGCAGCGTGTACTTGCTGACCAAGCTCGACCAGATCGTGACAGATCTGGGTTTTGCCAGCTATACCGAAGCGCATAAAGACAGCCTGAACATGGTGCTCTTCACGCTAAGCCTCATGATCGGGACAGCCGGTCTGCCCCACGTCATCATGCGTTTCTTTACCGTACCCAAGGTGTCAGACGCACGTTGGTCAGCAGGCTGGACGCTGGTCTTTATCGCACTGCTCTATCTCACAGCGCCTGCGGTGGGTGCGATGGCGCGCCTGAACATCTCTGAGATGATGTGGCCCAATGGCACAAATGGCGAAGCGGTTTCCGTTGAAACCATTGAATCGGATGAAAAATATAACTGGATGCTAACGTGGCAGAAAACCGGTCTTCTGGACTGGGAAGACAAAAACGGCGACGGCAAGATCCAGTACTACAACGATAAATCCGACGCGATGACTGAGAAAGCTGCAGAAAACGGCTGGGAAGGCAATGAGCTGACCAACTTCAACCGGGATATCCTCGTCTTGGCCAATCCTGAGATCGCGAACCTGCCAGGCTGGGTGATCGGTCTGGTGGCGGCGGGTGGTCTAGCGGCTGCGCTGTCTACTGCGGCGGGGCTTTTGCTGGCGATTTCTTCTGCAGTCAGTCATGACCTACTCAAAGGTCAACTAACACCAAACATGTCGGAGAAAGCGGAACTGATGTCCGCCCGGATTGCCATGGCCGTGGCCATCGCTGTGGCCACGCTCCTCGGGCTCAATCCTCCGGGCTTTGCGGCGCAAACCGTGGCCCTGGCCTTTGGTCTCGCAGCAGCCTCGATCTTCCCGGCGCTGATGATGGGGATCTTCTCAAAGCGCGTGAACAACGTGGGCGCTGTGGCGGGGATGTTGTCAGGCCTGATCTTTACGCTGGTCTACATCTTCCTGCACAAGGGATGGCTCTTTATTGCGGGCACTAACTCCTTCCCGGACACGGTGGATGGCAGCCTCTTTGGCATCCAGTCTACTGCGATCGGTGCGGTCGGCGCACTTATCAACTTCGCAGTTGCCTTCGCGGTCTCTTCGGTCACCAAGGAAACCCCGCAAGAGATCAAAGACCTGGTCGAAAGTGTGCGCACACCTGCTGGTGCCGGTGCTGCCCTAGACCACTAAAAACGGACAGGGCTGTCGGTGCACATGTGCCCGCGACCCTGCCAAACACGAAACCTGTCCCGCATCACGCGGGGCAGGCGTTTTCCATCAAGGACACCATGATGCACGAAGACGCTCTGACATTCCTCTCACGCCAGCATCCCTATGACGCGCTGTCAGCCTCTGTTCTTCAGGGCATCGCAGAGCAGGTCGAGACGCTAAGCATCTCCAAAGGCGATCAGATCTACAAATTTGGCGCGCCGCTGGCAGGTCTGTTCATCGTGCAAGACGGTCTTGTCTCGGTCACGGATGATGCCGGAACCGAAGTCTCACGGCTGGAGCGTGGCAATTCTTTCGGGGAACGCGGGCTGCTGGCCGATGGGACGGCAGCGACCTCTGCAATGGCGGCCCAAGACACGCTGCTCATGTGTTTGCCTGCAGCGCTTTTTCAGTCTTTGCGACAAGAACAGCCTGCCTTCCGGCGTTTTTTTGACCGCAGCGGCAGAAAGGCCGAAAGGCACACGCCCCAACAGACGAACCTCGCACAGGTTTCGGTCGATACGTTGATGGTCAGCGATCCGATCACCTGCGCGATGGACACCCCAATCGGCACGGCTGCCGAACGCATGACAGCGGCGCGAATTTCCTGCCTTTGTGTAACCGATGGCGCAACACTCGTCGGTATCGTCACTCTGCGCGATTTGGTCGGCAAGACGCTGGCGGCCGGGCGCCCGCGGACCGACAGCGTCGCCACGATCATGACCCCCACGCCACGGTCCTTGCCTCCGACTGCAATTGGCTCGGATGTTCTGCATATGATGATGGAACACCGCTTGGGTCATCTGCCAATTGTCGATGCCGATCGCCTCGTGGGGATCGTCACACAAACCGATCTCACACGATTTCAGGCGACCACCACCGCAGGTCTGGTCGCGAAAGCCGCGCGCGCTGTAAACGCCAAAGCTCTGGCGACCGTCACCGCTTGCATTCCAGAATTACTGGTGCAGCTGGTCGCATCTGGTAACCGACATGACGTGGTGACACGCATGATCACTGATATTGCAGATGTGGTCACACGGCGTCTTCTCAGCATCGCCGAGGCAGAACTGGGGCCGCCGCCAGCGCGCTACCTCTGGCTCGCGTGCGGCAGTCAGGGTCGCCAAGAACAAACCGGCGTTTCAGATCAAGACAACTGCCTGATCCTCGAAGATAATATCGACGCACCCGACATGATTTATTTTCAAAAGCTTGCACAGATTGTCTGCGATGGTCTGAACACGTGCGGCTACATCTATTGCCCCGGCGACATGATGGCGACCAATCCGCGTTGGTGTCAGCCACTCTCGGTCTGGCAGGGCTATTTCACTGGGTGGATACAGAAACCCAGTCAAGAAGCGCAGATGCTGGCCTCTGTCATGTTTGATCTGCGACCTATTGGAGGCGACGCCACACTATTTGAGGGCCTACAAAGGGACGTGTTGAAACGCGCGGCGGGCAATTCGATCTTTACCGCACATATGGCCAGCAATGCACTGACACATGCCACACCCTTGGGGCTTTTGCGCGGTATCGCAACAATTGCGTCCGGCGATCATCGAAAGACCATCGACACCAAATTGAATGGCGTTGTCCCTGTGGTGGACCTGGGCCGGATGTACGCACTGCAGGGCCAGCTGAGCGTGGTCAATACGCGGGCGCGCCTAAGCGCGGCACTGAAGGCCAAAATCACCAGCAGCAAAGGCGGGCGCGACCTGCTTGAGGCCTATGACCTTGTTGCACACTCTCGGCTGGAACATCAGGCACGCCAGATCAAGGACGGCAAAACGCCTGACAATTTTCTGCCACCCGCCAGCCTGTCTGACTTTGAACGCAGCCATTTGCGGGATGCTTTTGTAGTCATCAAAACAATGCAATCTGCTTTGATGCAAGGGCGTGGCCTTTTAGGGTAGCGTAGCATCGGGGACTGGAAGGACCTGAACCATGTTTTTTGAATTAATCGGAACGATCCTGGCGGGCGTCGCAACTGCGCTCTTGTTCTGGGCGGTAAACCGCGCGCTCAAGGGGCGACTGCCTTCCTGGTTAATGCCGGTTTCGGCAGGTCTCGCAATGCTGATCGCCACGATCTCCAGCGAATATGGCTGGTATGACCGTACGACCGCCGCCATGCCTCAGGGATTCTTTGTTGCGCAAACGGTGCAAGAGCAGGTGTTTTATCGCCCTTGGACCTATGCGATCCCTTTGACCACGCGCTTTATTGCCGTGGATCAGGCCAGCACGCGCACCCATCCCGCACAGCCCCAACAGCGCATTGTCGATTTGGTTTTTTATGGGCGGTGGGCGCGCACGGCCAAAGTCCCCATGCTCTTTGATTGTGACGCAAACCGACGCGCAGATATTGTCGACGGTATCGAATTTGGCGCAGACGGCGATGTGTTGGATGCCGACTGGATATCGCTCAATGCTGGTGATCCAGTGCTGAAAGCCGCCTGCGCGCAAACCTGACATGCGAAATCTCAGCTTGCGCATACGGGTGTTTTTGTTCTTTTGCCTGATGGCGACCGGAGGCGTCCTGGTGATGGGTCTGGGACTTGTCATCGGGTATCGACAGTTGGGCGACGGGCAGGCAGTTTCCGCCTTTGTTACTGCGGGTGCTCTGAGCGCTATCGGCCTCACCGGGTTGATTGTTGCAATCTGGTTGCTCTTTGATGAACACGTCAGCAAGCCGATTGAAGCGCTTGCTGCCGGTGTGCGCTCCAGAACCCACGCCGATGTCGCAGATGATATCGAGACGGACACAGGCAAGTATCTGGGCGATCTGGCCCCGGCTCTGCATGCTATCCACACCAGGCTCAGAACTGAAACGCATGCAAAATCTCAGACCGTTTTGCAACGTACTGCACGGCTGGAAGGACAACACGCGCAGCTCCTCCAGATCCTTTCCGACATTCCTGTCGCAGTTATTGTCGCGAACAAAGATCATCAGATCGTGCTCTATGACGGTCAAGCCGCCGATTTGATGGAACGCGAACATCCGGCCCGGTTAAACGCTTATGTCTTTGATTATATTGACGAAAAAGCCATCCACACTGCGCTGGCCATCCTTCAAGGCGAGAAAGTCGAACGGATCGCGATCAGTGTAAAGGGTCACTCTGGCGCGCTTTATACAGGACATTTACGCCTGTTCGGAGGCAACACAGGTTACACGTTGATGCTGGAGCCGCTAACACCAGATGCCGCGCGCCCACTGGTTTACGATTTCGACTTGCTCGATAACGAACCGGCGCAAGATCTCAATAACTGCGTATTACGCGACCTGTCGTTTGTGGTCTTTGACAGCGAAACGACCGGGCTCGACCCAGAAAACGATGCGGTCGTTCAATTGGGGGCAGTGCGCATCGTCAACGGCAAAATTGTATCTGGTGAAGTTTTCGACACAATGGTCAATCCCGGCCGTCCGATCCCACCTGCCTCAACCAAGGTGCACCATATCCGAGATACCATGGTGGCCGATGCGCCTGGCTTTGAAGACGTGTGCCACCAGTTTCACAAATTCGCTCAGGGCGCGGTGATTGTTGCACATAATGCGCCCTTCGACATGGCGTTTCTGCGCCGGCAAACTGCGCATACATCCCTGTCATTCGACAACCCCGTGTTGGATACGGTGCATCTGTCCGCCGTGGTCTTTGGTGGTTCCGCCGTGCACACCCTTGACGCGTTGTGCGCGCGCCTGAATGTGATCATATCAGATAAGACGCGGCACACGGCGCTTGGAGACGCGATTGCCACAGCTCAGGCGCTGGTCAAGCTGATCCCGATCCTTGAAGCGCGCGGATTGCGCACGTACCGTGAGGTCCGCGAAGAAGCGCAAAAACACAGACGCATTCTAACCTTAAATGCCTAGGCCAAGGGTCTCTGCCCCGCCCCACGCCGATACCAGGCGTGAAACAGAAGATAAGGCAGGTAAAAAGCAAAGACCTGCGCGATGTCAAAGGGGCCGGAAAAATCAGCGTTAGACCCCAAACCCTCTGTCGCAATCTCCCAAATTCCATAATGCACTCGATAAAGCCATGAAGCCAGTGCAAGGATCACCAGACGTTCGGCCCAAACGCGATGCATGGGATCACGCCGCCGTGCCAGTTGCACGCTACGCAGGGCCGCACAGATCATCAGCAGCCCATACACACCAAAACCCAGATCCATGATCACCCCGCCAATCGTGCCGCGCGCCAAGATGTAAAAGAGACCGCCAACACCTGTGACAAGCGCTGCAGTAACGGTCAGATATCCCAAGGCACGGTGCAAAAAGGGCCAGCGCTGCCGAACAATCACCAGCAATTGCAAAGGCGCACAAAGCGTAATGAGACCCCCCGCCACCATATGCGTGTAGATTGCGATGTTGGAAAACGGCGCGCGCATTGAAAACAGACGTGAAGGGTTCTGCTCGTGGAAAGAGCCAAGCGCCAGACCGCGTTCAAGCGCATAAAACGCGAACGGCGCCGCTATCAGCAAAAGCAGGCAAACCGCAGCGCTATTGATTACTGTCCGGCGTTGTTGAGCGGTAAGCATACATCATTTTCCACTGCGCTGCGGCACAATCAAGCCCCAAAGAGACACGTCGTTCCAGGCGCTCAGGGTTTTAAAAAAGATGCGCTTTCAGTGTTGCTTCTTTAAGCGTGGATCATTTCCCTTGATCGCGCGAGCGACCCGATTTGGCGTTCAACAGTGTCCCTGTCGTTTCAGAGGCACTGGTTCGATTTTTGCACTGCGCGCCAAACTCACGGCTCATCCGGGATTGGGCCCGGCGGCAGCTTGTTGGCCGTTGCATCTTCCGCAGCGGCGCTCACGGCCCTGCGCTGTGCGTCCGTCAAGGCGTCCTCGCCTGCGATTTCCACTTTCACATTGCGCTCCGCCATGCGGATACCATTGGCTTCGAAGACGTCTCGAACCCCCTGATACGCATCACGCCGTACCAGCCATTGTTCCCCGGGCCGCGTCATGAATTTGACCCCGACAACCATGTTGAATTCTTCCATCCGCCGCACGCCTTGCGATTTAAGCGTTTCGATGATGCCGTCGCCGTAATCGGGGTTTTCCTTCAATTGCGCGCCAACCTGTTTGATCAGCTTTTTGACCAGCTTCAGATCGGTGTCAAAGGGCACGCGGAACTCCAGCTTCATAATGACCCAATCGCGCGAATAGTTGGTCATGGATTTCAACTCACCAAACGGCAGAGTATGCACAGCGCCGCGGTGATGACGGATTTGTAGCGACCGGATCGAGATTTTCTCGACCGTGCCACGGAGCTGATCAATCTCGACGTACTCTCCGACACGGAAAGCATCATCGATCAGGAAGAAGATACCCGACACAACGTCCTTGACCAAGGACTGCGCACCAAAGCCGATTGCGATGCCCAGAACACTTGCACCTGCTAGGATCGGCGCGATGTTCACCCCCATGGACGACAGGATCGACATAGCCACCATCAGCAAGAGCGTCACCATCAACACGACCCGCAAGAGCGGCAAAAGTGTCGCCATCCGAGCCTCAGGCCCCGGTGCAGAACCGTCCGTTGGCGGGCGATATGCACTGAGCCTGCGATCGATGGCCGTACGCGCCCATGTCCAGAGCAAATCAGCAATAAGCAACGCGGCGGCGCTATCCAGAAGCACCGAGAAAAGCTGCTGCATGACGGTTGGCGTTTCGGCGCTTTCAAAGATGCCCAGATTCCAGATGGACGCGAGCACAAAGCCAACCGAGATGATGGCCGCGAACCGCACAAGACGCTGCGCAATTGGGCGATAGGTCTCGTAGGGGACAACATTCTCGGCCACGTCTTCCGTCTCGGCCTCGGGGGTCAGGTCTTCGGTCGGAGCGACCGGCGGCGGCGGCAACTTCGCCATATAGTCCGCAATTGCGCTGTCAAAGGCGTGATCAACCCAAGTGCGCTGCAGTTTCAGCGCTAGAATCAACAATCCAACGCACAGCACGCTCCACATGATTAGGCGCAGATCCAGTATCCAGAGCGCCAGTGCCACAACAATAAGCAAGGAAAGAAAGCTGCGCCATTTGCGTGCCGTTTTAGAGCCCGCATCCGGGTTGATACGCCCGGCGAGAAAAAAGCCGACATGCAAACATAAAAGCGCCGACAGGGTAACGACGAGGGACAGAGTCACCGAAACGGCCAAAACCGCGTTGACACCCCCGCGAGGCCTCAACACTTTTGTGATCTGCTCAAAGACATCCACAAACGCGATGGCACTGATTAACACGGCGGCAAAGACCAGGATCGTGCGAGAAACCAAGCGCGCCATACGCGTGCTGACGGGCACCAGCCGCAGGCGCGGTACGAAGGGAGCGAAAAACAAAAGCAAAGTCGCGGCAACCACACGAATGGCCATCACCGCTATCAGCAGATTGAGGATCAGTGCAAAGACGATTGGCGGCCAGTCGAATGCAGAAAAAGCCCCGATGCTGCCGACAGCGAAGGCGAGCAACCCAGTAAGCGCAAGGCCTGCGCGCGTGACGGCTGCCATCATACGCTTTACCGGTGTTTCGAATTCAGTAATCTCAAGGCGCTGGCGTATGGGGTTGGTATATTGTCGAAACAGCCATTCGAACCCTGCGCCGAGGAACAGAAAAATCAGCACAAACGTCAAGCTTTGCACCCGTCGATCCTCGGTGACTTGCTCTTTCCATCGTCCCTGCAGCATTTCAGGCGCTTGTCCCAGCCCTTCCCACGTACGGATTAGGGCACTTACACGGTTCTGCGTACGCAGGATCAGGGCATTCAATTGATCGCGCACACCAGGGGCTTGGTCTATGGCCGTATTTTCCGCGTCTTCTGCCTGCTGACGCAGCCATTCCTGGACGCGTTCATCCGCGAGTAAGCGGGTAAATTCGTGAAGATCATTTGTGGATGGCGCTGCGATTATAGGATCTGTCTGCGCGAAACTCTGTCCAGACAGCGCCATAAACAGACCGATTATCAGCGCAACTGTTGCGCGGCGCAGCGCTGTCATGCCGGGACCTCAGGGGCAGTTGGCGCCTGCGATGGCTTTTCATCATTAAAAGTGTAATCCGCCGGGTAAATGGCCAGAACTTCCACCTTTCCGCCTGCTGGCTTCAACTGACATGCAAGTCTTGCCCCTTCAGGCGCGCCCACTCGGTGCAATGTCCGCTGTTCCAGCTCTGACGGAGATGGCAACGGAAAGTCAGCCTTTGAAATGCGTACCGCGCAGGTCCCGCATCTGCCACGTCCAGCACAGAGATTGGCGTGCATTTGATCATTGCGCCGAAATCCGTCCAGCATGCTCAGCGCAGACGTAGAGAGCATCTCGCGGCTATCGTCGCGCACCAAAACCACCTGTTGTGTCGTCTGAAGCGACACCCGAACCAGTCGGGCGGCCAGTGTGAAACCCGTCAAAGCGATGGAACCCGTTATGACGCCGTTGGTAATCTGTTTGATCATGGCAAATGGCACGACAATATCCGCGGGCATTGCGGGGTTTTGCGCGAGTACCGCGCCCGTTTGCCCCGCGATCAGCATTTCACGGCCCGCTTCTGCATAGCCCAAAAGCGCAACCACCGGGACAAAAACGGCAACCAAGTAGAGCCAATAGAGGAGCCGCCCAGCGTTTTCCTTCGCCCGCAACCAGGTGAAAAGGCCAGCGCAGCCATGCACCCAAACCACAGAGAGCATGACAACCTGCATCAAACCAATCGTCGGAACCTGTAGCCAGAAAATCCGGATCGCATCCGCGTATCCTAGATGCAGCCCTGACCTCGCGGCCATAGAAATACCCACGGCATGTGTTGCAAGCAGCGGCACCACAAGTGCGCCGGTAAGAAGTTGCACAATATCCTGCGTGTTTGTGCGCAACGTTGGCCGCACATAAAGTGCCCAGAGCCCCAGAAAAAAGTGGCTGACAAGAGATGCGAGCAACAATGCGCCTGTGATTTGCCCGGTCCAGATCCCCGACAAGTAGGGGCGTGCCGCGTCCATCGCATCAATGGAAATCAGGCCAAAGCTCAGGTTGATCAGATGGCTGGTCACAAACGCCAGCAAAAACAGGCCTGACCAGATACGGACGGCACGCAACGCAAGCGCTGACGTCATCGTTGTTCTTTTACGGGTCATGGCTCAATTCCTTGTGCGCGCAGATCTGCAATACAAGGACGGTGATGCCCGCTGTTCGCTTGGTCCAGCATTTAAATCCCTATGCGCGGGTAGCTTGGCGTATTCTATCCCGATCTGGCAAGTATGAAGGCCACATCGGCTCTGCAGTGTGATCAAACCCTTTCGAATAGTGCCAAAACCGCCAAAACCTTTCTTCAGTCTTTTCCGCTGACATAACAGAACATTGTTTCAAAAAAAGCCGACCCGCTCTGGATTGTCCAATAGCAGGTGCGCCGCGACAGGCACTGCAAAAAAGGTTTCGGATGAAAACGAAGGACGACTGTTTCGAACGGCCCACTCAACACCTGCCGTGTGCGCGTTGACGCTTTTTCCAATTCGGTCAGGACGTTTCAAGAGCCCAACCCCTACCACGCAGAACGACAGCAGACCTTCCACCGCTTTGCCCTCGACATTCCTTGACCAGCCCGCATAGTTTGTGCGCAGAACATATCGCCCCGCACCCGAGCATTCTCGTTTGGCGCGTGGCCCAGCGGAAAGAGCCTCCTATGAAGTCCCTCGTCATCCACGCCGCCAAGGATCTGCGCATCGAAGAATGCGAGACGCAAGCGCCCGGTCCCGGAGAGGTTCAGATCACGATGGCTGCCGGAGGCATCTGCGGCTCGGACCTGCACTACTACAACCACGGCGGTTTTGGCACTATTCGCATCAAAGAACCGATGATCCTCGGGCATGAAGTTTCTGGCCACGTCTCAGCTTTGGGGACGGGCGTCACTGACCTGTGCGAAGGGCAGCTGGTCGCAGTGTCCCCCTCGCGGCCTTGCGGTACCTGCACATACTGCCAAAAAGGCCAGCACAACCACTGCCTCAACATGCGATTTTATGGCTCAGCCATGCCGTTTCCGCATATTCAAGGCGCGTTTCGGCAGGTGCTCGTTGCAGATGTCGCACAATGCGCGCCAGCTGACGGATTGAGCGCGGGGGAGGCCGCCATGGCCGAACCTCTGGCGGTCTGTCTGCATGCGGCGCGTCAAGCAGGCCCACTGCTGGGTAAGCGTGTACTGGTGACAGGGTGCGGGCCGATTGGGTTGCTGTGCATCCTCATTGCCCGGCGAGCAGGCGCGCGCGAAATCGTCGCCACCGACCTGACGGATTTCACCTTGCAAATGGCAGCGGATAACGGCGCGGACACGACGATTAACCTCAAAAATACGTCGGATGGACTGTCGGCTTACGAAGCCGACAAGGGGCATTTCGACGTGCTCTTTGAATGTACGGGCGTTCAGGCGGCCTTATGCGGTGCAATTCCAGCAATGCGTCCCTGCGGCATCATCGTACAGGTCGGCCTTGGCGGAGACATGACGTTGCCGCTTCAGGCCATCACCGCCAAGGAACTCCAACTGCGCGGCTCCTTTCGTTTTCACGAGGTCTTTCACACCGGCGTAGCGCTCATGCAAAAAGGGTTGATTGATGTAAAGCCTCTGATCACCCAGACGATGCCTCTCGATGATGCTGTCGCCGCCTTTGAACTGGCCAATGACAGAACCCGCGCGATGAAAGCGCAGATCGCCTTTACAACATAAAACAACACAACTGTGAGACGGATTATGACGTGTGAAATCGGGCTAATTGGCCTTGGCACTATGGGCGCAGCACTTGCCTTGAACATCGCAGAGAAGGGCTTTGACATTGCCGTCTGGAACCGCACATCTGCGGTAACGATCGACTTTAAAAACAATGCTGGTGCGTTATCTGAGCGCATTACGCCGACGAATAGTCTAAAAGATCTGGTCTCTGCCCTGACGCCGCCGCGTGCTATTATCCTGATGGTTCCTGCCGGGCAGGCCGTGGACGACCAGATCGCCGCGCTGCGCCCACTGCTGGATGCGGATGACCTCCTCATCGATGCAGGAAATGCGAATTTTCACGACACCAACAGACGTATTCGCGCCGAAACTGGGCCCTTTCTGGGAATCGGTGTGTCAGGCGGTGAAGAGGGCGCCCGTCACGGCCCGTCAATCATGGGTGGTGGCGATCAAGCCAATTGGGACCGGATTGCGCATATCCTCGAAGCGATCTCAGCGAAATACGAAGGGGCGCCTTGCGCACAATGGCTGGGCGCTGAAGGCGCGGGCCATTTCGTGAAAGCGGTCCACAACGGGATCGAATACGCCGACATGCAGATGATCGCCGAAACCTACGGCGTCATGCGCGATGGCTTCGGGATGCAGGCGTCAGAGATTGCAGCTGTGTTCGAAACATGGAACGCAGGGCCATTACGTTCTTATCTCGTCGATGTTTCAGCAAAAGTCGCTGCCAGCCATGATTCGGCAACGGATGGTCCGCTGCTGGACGTAATTGTGGACGCCGCGGGGCAAAAAGGCACCGGCAGATGGACGGTGATCGAGGCGCAGCATCTGGCGGCCCCCATACCCGCGATCGAGGCGGCGGTGGTGGCGCGCAACCTCTCGTCACGACGTGCCGAGCGCGCGGCAGGAGAAGCGCTGTTTGGCGCGGCCCCGAAACCCGTCAGCCAAGACGCGCTCAGCCTCGATGCGCTGGAACATGCACTGATCGCGGGGAAAATCCTCTGTTACGCACAAGGATTTGGCATGATCTCCGCAGCATCCGAAGCATTTGGTTGGGCGCTGCCTTTGCCCGATATTGCGCGGGTGTGGCGGGAAGGATGCATTATCCGCTCTGACATGCTGAACGATATGGCCGACGCTTTGACCGAAGACTCTGCACGCAACCTGGCCTTCGCACCCTATTTCGCCGACCATTTGAAAGCTGGCCACGAGGCACTGCGCCGTACGGTATCGACAACGGCGCTGCATGGGCTGGCCGCGCCGGCTTTGGGATCGGGTCTGGCCTATTTTGACACGATGCGGACAGCGCGCGGCACAGCGAACATGATCCAAGGTCAGCGTGACTTCTTTGGTCTGCACGGTTTTGCACGCCTTGATGATGGCAGCAGCGGGCAGCATGGACCTTGGGCCAAATGACCCACCGCGGCCGGCCAGGTAAGGGGCCTTGGGATTGGACTACACGACCCTCTTTTTGAGCGCGACCGCAGCCTTTCTTGTGTCCGGCGCCATAAAGGGGGTCGCTGGGCTCGGTTTGCCGACGGCTGCAATAACCTTCATGACGCTGGTGCTTGAACCGCGCACTGCGATCGCGATTGTTCTTTTTCCGATGCTGGGATCCAATCTATGGCAGATGTATCGAGGTGGCGAATTACGGCGGACGGCACGGCGCTACGGCGTGTTCGCAAGTGTGCTTTTTGTGTGCGTCGGGGCCACGGCATTTGCCACGCAAAACGCCTCTGATCGCGCGCTTATGGCGATCCTTGGCGCAGTCGTTTTGATCTTTGTCGCTGTCAGCGCACGAAAAACCCTCCCCCCTTTACCGGATCGTTTCGATACTATCGCGCAAATCTGTTTTGCCGCGTTTGCGGGTATCATCGGCGGCATGACAGCAGCCTGGGCCCCCCCGATGGCGATGTATCTACATGCCAAGGGCGTTGACAAAGATGAATTCATCCGCGCAACCGGCTTCATGATTTCACTGGGCTCAATGCCCTTGATTTTCAGCTATCTGCAGCTCGGGTTTCTATCCGGCACCTTGACGCTGACCTCGCTGGCGATGCTGATACCGACGTTGATTGGGTTCACCGCCGGAGAGGCTCTACGCCGCCGCATGTCAGTAGAAGCTTTTCGAAACGCTCTTTTGGTACTGTTCTTCTTTCTGGGTCTCAACCTGATCCGTCGCGCAATCTGGTATACCTGAAAACAGGCACCTACGCCCCATTGCGATACCCGAGTCAAACTCCGATACTGCCAGCATGACGCGTTGCGGAGGAAACTTGTGATGAACCACGGCGGACGCACACCCATTGACGGCCTGTCGCACGTCATTGGGGACCGGTCAGAGCCACTTTTGGAGCTGACAATCCCGGCCTTACTCGCTCAAACAGCTGCACGATTTCCAGAACGGGAAGCCGCGATTTTCCCCGCGCAGAACATCCGCTGGAGTTATGCGGATCTGGTGCGTGAAGTCGATGCACTCGCTCTCGGTTTTTTAAACGCCGGCGTGGCACAAGGCGATCGCGTTGGCATCTGGGCACCTAATTGTTACGAATGGCTTCTTACACAATTCGCGACGGCGCGCATCGGGGCCATTCTGGTTTGCATCAACCCAGCCTATCGCGCGTCTGAACTGGAATATGCGCTCAGGAAAGTGGGGTGCAGTACCCTGGTCATGGCCCCCCGATTCAAAAACTCAGACTATCTGGGCATGATCCACACCCTAGCACCAGAACTTTCTACGTCGCGCCGAGGCACCTTGCAGGCCGAAAGACTGCCCGATCTGCGCCGTGTCGTCGTGCTCGGCAAAAACACGCCCGGTACCCTAGCCTTCGATGCCCTGCGCAAGCCACTGGATACGTCCGGTCAAACAATGCTCGACACGTTATCCGACCGCCTTTGCCCGTCCGATGCCATTAACATCCAATTCACCTCCGGCACTACCGGCCAACCCAAAGGCGCTTGCCTCACCCACCATAACATCGTCAACAATGCGCATTTCGTCACACAAGCCCTTGCCTTCACGCAAGATGACAGGCTGTGCATCCCCGTCCCCTTCTACCATTGCTTTGGAATGGTCATGGGCACGCTCGGTTGTGTCACGAAAGGCGCCGCGATGGTGGTTCCCGGCGAAGGTTTCGATCCACGCACCACCCTTGAGGCCGTGTCAACTGAAGGCTGCACAGCGCTTTACGGTGTACCCACGATGTTTGTGCAACAGCTCGAACTGCCAGCGTTCCAAGATTTCGATCTGTCCACCCTACGCACCGGCATTATGGCAGGCGCTCCCTGCCCGATGGAGGTTATGCGTCAGGTCCAATCTCGGATGTATATGCACGGTGTGACCATCGCTTACGGGATGACCGAAACCTCGCCGGTGTCTTTCCAGAGCAATATCAACGACCCGCTGGAAGAACGTGTCAGCTCCGTTGGGCGTATCCACCCGCACGTTGAAGTCAAGATCGTGGATCCTGATGGCACAACTGTTCCCACCAATACACAGGGCGAATTGCTGACACGCGGATACTCGGTCATGCGTGGCTACTGGGAAGATCCCGAACAAACCAAACAATGCATTGATGCTGCCGGCTGGATGCACACCGGCGATCTCGCAACGCTCGATACAAATGGCTACTGCGCCATCACCGGGCGCGTAAAGGACATGATCCTGCGGGGCGGTGAAAACGTCTATCCCCGCGAAATCGAAGAATTCCTCTACACACATCCGGATGTTTCACAGGCACAGGTCTTCGGTATCCCCGATGACAGGCTCGGCGAAATCGTCTGCGCCTGGATCGTCCGCAAACAAGGCAGTCGTTTAAACCAGGAAGACCTCCAGACGTATTGCCGTGAAAACATCGCATACTTCAAAGTACCCCAGCACATCTCCTTTAAAGAGACCTTGCCGATGACCGTGACTGGAAAACCGCAAAAATTCGTGATGCGCGACTTGATGCAGCAAGAACTATCACTGCCCTGACAGCCATTCCATGCCACACAGCAAACAGAAGCGCGCCATATAGATCCCATGCGGCACCTTCGCTTTTCACCCCGAAAAGCGAAGGGAAATGTCGTGCAGCGCAGCTGCGCTACTGGATCGTGCACCCTGTTTTCTAACGTGCCCAACCCAATGACCTTTGCGGCGTCGCGATCTTGTGCCAGCGAATCCTTGCGCGCCCGACAGGAACATTGGATACATCCGGAAAATGCTCCAATGTGCCAAGGATGTTCAATGTCATTTGATCGAAGCCTGAAGATCGCCCCTTCCATCCTCTCCGCTGATTTCGCCAACTTCGGTGCGGAATGTGAAGCCATCGAACAGCAGGGCGCTGATTGGGTGCATGTTGACGTCATGGACGGTCACTTCGTGCCGAACATCACCTTTGGCCCCGCGACTTGCGCCGCGATCAGACCCCACATTAAGGGCGTCATGGATGTGCATCTGATGATCGCACCCGTAGATGCCTACATCGATGCCTTCGCACAAGCTGGTGCTGACGTTATTACCGCACATGTCGAAGCCGGACCTCATATCCACCGCACGCTCCAGGCCATCCGTGGCGCAGGCGCCAAGGCTGGCATCGCCTTAAACCCCGCGACACCCGCCTCAGCCGTCGAGTATCTCCTGGATATGGTCGATCTTGTGTGTGTGATGACGGTCAACCCCGGCTTTGGTGGTCAAAAGTTCATTCATAGCCAGGTGGAAAAGGTGCGGCAGTTACGGGCGATGATCGCAGACCGCCCCATACACATCGAAATTGACGGCGGTGTCGATCCAACCACCGCCCCGCTAGTGGCAAAAGCTGGCGCAGATGTTCTGGTCGCAGGCTCTGCGGTGTTTCGCGGAGGGTCTGTGTCAGATCCGGCACCTTATGGCGCCAACATCAAAGCCATCCGCGATTCTGTTTTGACCACGACCGTCTGATGTTTTACGCCTCTTAACAGTTCAGTTCAGGTATCACGCTTGTAGATGAAACACCGGCCAGGCACAGCATCCTGAGGCAAAGCGCTCTCGGTCAGGCCTTCGAAATACATTCGGTCACTGGACACCATCAGCCCTCCCACGGCCAGCAGCGGAGCGATCAGAGGTGAGATGCGACGCGCGAAGAGATCGTTCTTTTCTGCATTGTGACCGCCGAGATCCGCGTGGATTAGACTTGCTGTGGCACCAAACCGTTCAAGTGCCTGTGGCAAAGTGTCAAAAACATCCCCCAGCAACACTTTGTCGTTGGGAGGCGTACTATCGGGATGAGACGCAATAGCTCGCTCAAAAACGTAGACGTCCCGACCGGAAATTGTCTCAAGCATGTGGTGATAGGTCCTGCCGTTACCCAATCCCAACTCGAAAACCGGACCCACCTGATCCGTCGTCAACTGCACCGCATGATCGAGGCAAGCGCGCTGAGACACCATACGATCAATAAAGAGGTCTAACCTGCTCACCAAAAAAATCCTTCCCGTTTTCTGCCTCTCAATGCCAGCATTGTCACAAAATTCATAGAGCAATACTATTCACAAAGCTGGGTGCTGGACCTGACGCCCTAAATCGCGTTGACTGTGCAGGCCGGAGCATCAGTCGGCGCTTAGAATGCTTGACAAAGGACGTGCCTGCCCGTGACAACACCGTTGCTCGATGTGCAAAATCTCAGCATTGGCTTTGGTGCCGCGGACGCTGTGATCCAAAACGTCAATTTTCAGGTCATGCCTGGTGAAACACTGGCGCTGGTTGGCGAAAGCGGGTCGGGTAAGACAATTACCTGCCGGTCTGTTCTGCGGATCTTGCCCGAGATCGCTCAGATCCGCACGGGGACGGTGACCTTCAACGCGCCCAATAGTCCCTCAGTCGATCTGCTGGAGATAAACGAACGCGCGATGCGAAACATCCGTGGCGATCAAATCTCCATGATTTTTCAAGAACCTATGCGATCCCTCTCGCCGCTGCACAAGCTCGGGGACCAGGTTTCTGAGGTTCTGACAGTACACCGGGACATGCGCCAAAAAGACGCCAAAGCTGTCGTTCTGGAAACCTTTGACCGCGTCGGATTTCCTGATCCCGAACGGGTCTGGAACTCCTACCCTTTTGAAATGTCAGGAGGGATGCGGCAACGTGCCATGATTGCCATGGCCATGGTCGCCAAACCGGATCTGCTGATCGCGGATGAGCCGACAACCGCGCTTGACGTGACTACGCAAGCACAGGTGCTTGGTCTGATCAAGGATCTGCAAAAAGATACGGGCATGGCTGTGATCCTGGTCACTCACGACCTTGGCGTGGTTGCGAATATGGCCGAATCTGTCGTGGTCATGAACAAGGGGCGCGTGATGGAGAGTGGCCCAGCGCCTGCGGTGCTTGGCGATCCTGCGCATGGGTACACCAAAAAGCTGTTTGCAGCCGCACCTTCCATCCCGAAAGTCGCCACACCGGCACGTACAGAGCGCGGCACTGATCATATTCTTGAGATGCGCAATGTCTGCAAAAACTTCACAATGCGCGCGGGCAGTTGGAGCCAACCGCTCAAAATAACCGCCTGTCATGAGGTCAACCTGACACTGGAGCGCGGCAAGACAGTTGCTGTTGTGGGTGAAAGCGGGTCTGGCAAAACCACCTGTGCACGGATTGCTTTGGGCGCAGAGGTCCCCGACGACGGCAGCAAGGTGATCTTTCGACCTTCAAAGGATGCTGATCCGATTTATGTCAACGCAATGAGTCCAACAGAGCGAGTGGCCTTTCAGCGACAGGCACAAATGGTGTTTCAAGACCCCTATTCGTCCCTTTCACCTCGGATGCGTATCCATCAAACAATGACGGAACCGATGGAAATTCACGGCATCGGCACCAAATCGGAGCGACGCGAGAAAGCCGCCGAGATGTTGAATTGGGTGGGGCTTGATCCCTCCATGCTGACGCGCTACCCGCACGCGTTTTCAGGTGGGCAGCGACAACGGTTGTCAATTGCGCGTGCGTTGACGCTCGACCCCGTCTTGCTGGTCTGTGACGAACCGACGTCAGCCCTTGATGTTTCGGTGCAGGAACAAATTCTGACATTGCTGGAAGATATCCGCGACCGTATGGGGCTGAGCTATTTATTTATCAGCCACGATCTCGCGGTTGTGGCGCGCATCGCAGACGAAGTTGCTGTGATGCGTCAGGGTGTGGTGGTCGAACAAGCATCACCTGATGCACTGTTTTACAATCCAAGGCACCCCTATACCCGCGCGTTGATCGCCGCGCAGCCGACACCCGACGTCAATCGCCCTATTGATCTCAATCTGGTTGCCAAAGGGGCGGGTTCCCCTGCAAGCTGGCCAGAAGAGTTTCGATTTGAAGGCGTCGATGCCCCGGCGTTGAAAGAACTAGATCCCGGACACAAGGTACGTCGTCATGTTTAAAGTCCTGCTCGCTTTCTTCGTTACGGCTATGTGTACCGTTCAGGCGGTCGCCACAGAGCGTCCTGAATTCCGCGAAAGCAGTTTTTGGGGCCAGGAAGTTGCGAACGGTGTGTTGCCACCTGTTTCATCAAGAGTACCCACTGACCCGCTGGTTATCGATCTGGAAGCCAAGGGGCGAAGCTTTGGCGAACAAGGCGGCACCCTGCGCACACTGGTGTCACGATCAAAGGACGTTCGGCAAATGGTCGTGTATGGCTACGCGCGGCTCGTCGGATATGACGACAAATACGAACTCTACGCGGATATACTGCGCGAGGTGGACGTAGAAGAAGGCCGCAAATTCACGCTGCACCTGCGTCGCGATCATAAATGGTCCGATGGCCACCCCTTTACCTCTGCAGATTTCGAATACTACTGGAAACATGTGGCGCTGAACGACGAGCTGAGCCCGTCAGGCCCGCCTCAGAACCTTTATGTTGACGGTGTGCTCGCCGACGTTTCGTTTCCTGACCCTTACACCGTCGTGTTCGAATGGCCTGCCGCCAACCCCGTGTTCCTGCAGCTTCTGGCCCAGGCCAGCCCATTCTTCATCTACCGACCCGCGCATTATCTAAAGCAGTTCCATACGGAGTTCACGGATAAAAAGACGCTCAAACGGGCCATCAAGAAAGCGCGTGTGCGCACCTGGGCTGCCCTGCACAATGACATGGACAACATGTACAAGTTCGACAATCCAAACCTGCCAACTCTGCAGCCCTGGATGAATGCTTCATCCGGCAATTCGAGTCGCAACCTGTTTGTCCGTAATCCTTTTTACCACCGGGTCGATACTAGAGGCACGCAACTACCCTACATTGACATCGTGGAGATGACTGTTGTTGGTGGCGGCTTGATCGCGGCCAAGGCCAACGCGGGCGAAGTCGATCTCCAAGCGCGCGGTCTGGATTTTCCCGATATCTCGATCCTCAAGAAGGGTGAAATTGACGGTGCTGGCTACAGAACACTGCTCTGGGCGAATGGTGCCGCGAACCAGATCGCCATTTACCCAAACCTGAATTTCGCGGATCCGGTCTGGCGTGAGGTTATGCGCGACGTTCGGTTTCGGCGTGCCCTGTCGATGGGGATAGACAGACGCATGATCAACCGCGCGCTTTATTTTGGCCTGGCCACCGAAGGCGGCATGACCGCGCTTCCGGAAAGCCCCTTTCATGAAACAGCGAACCTCTACAAATGGTCGGTTTACTATCCTGCCAAAGCCAATGCCTTGCTGGACGAGATGGGGCTGACAGACCGCCGACCGGATGGCATTCGCCTGCTGCCCGATGGCCGACCCATGGAGCTGATTGTCGAAACCGCTGGTGAGCGCAAGGAGGTCGAAAATGCACTGGCCATTGTGACCGATACATGGCGCGAGATCGGGATTAAGTTGGTCATGCGACCACTGGATCGCGATATTTTGCGAAACCGCGTCTATTCAGGCGTCAGCATGGCCGCAGTCTGGTTTGGATGGGACAACGGGTTGCCACAATTCTTCACACCGCCTGAATACCTGGCGCCGACGCATCAGGAATTTTTCGCCTGGCCAAAGTGGGGCCAGTATTACCAAACCGGTGGTGACGTCGGAGAGGCACCCGACATGCCGGAAGCGCAACGCCTAATGGATTTGAACTACGATTGGAGCCATACAGAAGATCCTACCGAACGCGCCCGGATCTGGCGAGAAATGCTGAATATTCACGCGGAAAATCAGTTTGGCATTGGGATTCTATCGCAAGCGCCGCAACCCATAGTCGTGTCAGAGACACTTATGAACGTGCCCGAAAGCGGCACATGGGCTTGGGATCCTGGCGCACATTTCGGCATCCACCGGGTAGATGAATTCTACTACGAAGATGGTTTTCAGCAGCTCTCCCAATGATGTTCCTCCGCTACGCCATTTACCGCTTTATCACGATGCTGCTGACCCTCTGGATCGTCTCGATCATGATCTTTGTGATCATCAACCTCCCACCCGGCGACTATCTCAGCAATCAGATCGCAGAATTGCGCGCAACAGGTCAGGCCGAAGGAGTCGCGAAGGCTGAATTCCTGAGGACCGAATACGCACTCGACCGCCCGATCTGGGAACAGTATCTGATCTGGGTTGGTTTCGCGCCAGGCCCGCAAGGATGGTACGGGTTGGTTCAGGGCAATTTCGGCTGGTCTTTCGAATTCGACCGTCCTGTAAGCGAAATTGTCGGCGATGCACTTTGGCTCACCGTGCTGGTTAATTTGGCAGCTGTACTCTTTGTTTATCTGGTGGCCTTGCCACTTGGTGTCATCGCCGCTGCGAAATCCGAAACCTGGGTAGATTACTCCGCTGCATTCGTAGGGTATCTGGGCCTTGCAACGCCTAATTTTCTGTTGGCATTGATGCTTTTTTACTACGGCAACAAATACTTCGATCTTCCTATCGGCGGCCTGATGGACCCGCAGTTCGAAGGCGAACCCATGTCATGGGACAAGGTGAAATCGGTGCTTGTTCACTTGATCGTTCCAACTTTTGTCATCGGAACGTCCGGAGCGGCTGCAATGATGCAACGCCTGCGCGCAAATATGCTTGATGAACTCAGCAAACCATACGTGGAAACCGCCAAGGCAAAAGGGCTGGCCCCATCCAAGCTTTTGGCGAAGTATCCCCTGCGCATGGCGTTCAATCCTTTTGTTGCCGATATTGGCAACCTACTGCCCGCCATGGTTTCTGGTTCGGTTCTGGTTTCGGTTGTGCTGGGCTTGCAAACCATTGGACCTTCACTCCTGACTGCATTGAAGTCGCAAGACCAGTTTCTGGCCGGATTCATCCTGATGTTTGTCGCTCTGCTGACGTTGATCGGGACGATGGTGTCAGACCTGCTGCTCGTGCTGCTGGATCCGCGCATCCGTTACGGGGCACGTGGCGCATGACCAAACTGCCCGATGGTCGCTTTGTTGACGATGCCCCCTACTCAGACGATGTCAATCTCAGTGCGCTGGAACGTTCGGATATGGATGCACCAAACTGGGTGCTGGTCTGGCGCAAATTCAAGCGGCACAAACTAGGGCTGATCTCCGGCATTTTTCTGCTGATCTGTTACCTGATCTTACCGATTGCCGGCTTTGTTGCGCCCTACACCCCAAATGAGCGCAGCGCCGATTATCTCTATGCGCCGCCACAATCGATCAATCTGTGGCACGAAGGTCGATTTATCGGGCCTTACGTCTACCCCATTACGGCGACGGCAGATCTTGAAAATTTCCGCTGGACGTATGAAACAGATACCTCAACGCCCATGCCGCTGGATTTCTTCTGTCAGCGCACGCAATACAAACTGGCAGGGATCGTGCCAACCACGCGGCACCTCGTGTGCGCACCAGAGGGCGCAACCGTATTTCTTTGGGGCTCTGACAGGCTGGGACGCGATGTTTTCAGCCGCATTCTCTATGGCGCCCAATTGTCCCTGACAGTGGGCTTGATCGGCATAACGGTTTCTTTTGCACTTGGCATCTTTTTTGGGTCGATTGCCGGATACTTCGGTGGCAAGACGGATTGGTTCATCAACCGTGTTATTGAAATCTTGCGCTCTCTGCCGGAGCTGCCCCTCTGGTTGGCGCTCTCTGCCGCGGTGCCTTCGAATTGGAGCCCGGTTTCCGTCTTTTTCATCATTTCGATTATCCTCGGGATACTGGATTGGCCCGGTCTGGCCCGTGCCGTGCGCGCAAAATTCCTTTCTTTGCGCGAGGAAGAATATGTGCGCGCGGCCGAAATGATGGGCGCAAAGCCGGGCCGCGTTATTCGAAGGCATTTGCTACCGAATTTCATGTCGCACCTGATCGCGTCGGCCACCCTATCCATTCCAGCAATGATCCTGGGGGAAACCGCGCTCAGCTTCTTGGGACTAGGGCTGCGCGCACCTGCGGTCAGTTGGGGGGTCATGCTGAATGACGCGCAAAACCTTGCCTCGATTGAAATCTATCCCTGGACCGCGATCCCGATGCTGCCCATCATTTTTGTTGTGCTTGCATTCAACTTCCTCGGCGATGGGCTGCGCGCCTCGTTGGATCCATACAAGAGCTAGACCCAGAAAAAAGCTGCCTTTGGACTGGGACACAGACCATCCAAAGCTGCCTTAGCGGTCATCCCCGTCGGCATCCAGATCGTCCAGAAGGTCTTCTTCAATTGAAGCTTGAGCCGCAGCCGTAACCGCCTTTTTGTCTTTCTCCGACAGGTCATCAACTTTGCCGTCAGCAAGGCGTACCGTCACCTCCTTATGGGCAAAGTGGATGTCCTCGCGCTCAAACAGGATGCGGATCTCTTCATACACCTTTTTGCGCACCAACCACTGATCGCCGGGCTTGGTCATGAACTTTACCCGGATGATCATCGCACTGTCCTGCATCTCAATCACCCCTTGTGATTTGAGCGGCTGGATGAAGTTGTCTCCGATCACCGGATCATCGAGCAATGAAACCCCAAGGTTCTTAATCAGCTTGCGCACTTTTTCCACATCCGTGTCATAGGTCACACGCAAAGGCAGTTTCATAATGACCCAATCGCGCGAGTAGTTCGTCATCACCTGAATTTCACCGAACGGAATAGTGTGTAGTGCACCGAGGTGGTGGCGCAATTGAAAGGAGCGGACCGAAATCTGTTCTACAGTCCCTTTCACGCCCCCGACATCCAAGTATTCACCTTTGCGAAAGGCGTCGTCAAAGAGGAAAAAACCACCTGAGAAAATATCGCGAACCAGCGCTTGTGACCCGAAACCAACGGCGACGCCTACGACACCAGCACCCGCAAAGAGTGGTCCGACATTCACACCTGTTTCCATCAGCACGATCAGCGCAATTGTGACCACTAACACGATGAGAATAAAGTTTCGAAAGAGTGGCAAAAGCGTTGCCAGCCGAGATGCTGAGCTGCCACTCCCCTCGTCGCCAATCTCTCCGCCGCTCAGGTCACCTTGTTCTTCCGCGATTTTGTTGTCGATCCAGATCCGGAACACGTGATAAACGATGTAGCCTATGAAGAGAATGACGATCACATCCAGCAGGCGGTTGGTGTATCCTTCCACCATTTCCGTGCTGTCATTATCCCAGATGTAAAAAAACGCAAAAGTGCCCGCGACGAAAGCCAAAATACCAGCAACCCTGCGCGCAAGGTCTTCGAAGGTAGTGAGCTTTTTTGGCACTGAAACAAGCAGGGGCGTTGCCGCTTGTGTATCCGCAAGCATTTCCGTGGTTTCAAAATCGGTACGATCGGCACTGCCGGCATTCAATTCCCGCAATGCACGCGCCCGTGCGAATCCACGTTCGATGACGAAGTTAATCACCCCATAAACCACGAGAATAGACAGCAGAATGATGTAAGCACCCGCGATAAGAGGCACTTTCAAAGGTGCGCCGATAACCAGGTGATACGTGACCTGCACCCAAGCGTAGAACATATATACGATCACAATCGGCGCCCAAGCGACAGAGATTACCCGTACCACCCAGCTGCAATCTTCTTTCGTCTGACTATTCAAAATTGCATTACTCAATGACCTGCGATTAACGAGGATCATCAGGATGTTCAGGACCACGATGGCCGCAGCGGAAAGCGACGTCATAAAGGCATAAACGTCGTAGTTCAGGCCCAGCTCGCGAATCCAGACGGAGAAGAGCAACCGGAACGTATCCAGCGTACCAAGCGCAACCAACCAGTAGTGCAAATACCGCGCATTCGACGTCGAAATCGCGGGTATTCGGTACTGTGCGAGGTAAGGAGACAGGATCATCCGCCACAGCCCTGCCAGCACCCGACTTACGAAATACGCGGTATTGATTACACCGACCGTGAATTGCATCGCAGGGTCATCCAACGGACCAAAAGCGATTGCTCCGATAATATAGGCGACCGCCATGGACACCAATATACCGATAACACCCATGAAGAAACGCAGCACCAGAAACGGCATTTTTTCAGAATAGCCGACGGGGGTATCCTTGCGGCGCGGCACAACTATTTTACTGGCAAAGTAGTTGTTATAGATCTTTGCCTCGACGAGCATGCCGATACCGAAAAGGAACAACGACGTTAAAAGTGCTTGGAAATACGACCAGATCTGCCCGTCCGGGCTGGTTGCACGAAGAATGTAAAGGACTTCGCTGAAGTCATTCGGCAGATCCAACACCCGCTGGATCAATGTCGCTCGAAATTGGACCAGCTGGTCTTGCGCCTTCATCAAGGCCGAATGGTCCGGTTCGTCGCTTACCTCTTCCGAGCTCTCAGCACTGGCTTGCGAACCTATGGCTGTTACCATGTTGCCGTCAGTGTCTATCACGATGACGTCGACGCCGTTTTTGGCTGCCTGCTCCATGATATCCACAACACTGGAATCCGATATTTCCTCGGCATCTGTCCCGGAAAACAAGGATCCGACCGATTGTGCCATCGCGTTTTCACTAAGCAAAAACAATGGCAAGGCTAGGCAAAGCCAAAGCAGGATTGACCGCATGACGTTGATCGTCCAATTCAGTTTACGTCATAAGACGGTAAGTGAGCGGCGCAGACATTGCAATTGCACATCACATCAACCCTTTGCGCGCACCCGTGTTTTGCAACGGCTTCTCTTTTGTGTCAAAGACGACGGGTGTAGGGGGCAATCCGGAAAACGATCTGGGAACCGGTGTATGTGGAATAATCTGACAAATACGTCTTACGCCGTTCGGGCAAGGACGCTATTGAGCCAAGACAAGAAAACAGCCGGAGCGGCAATGTCATGAATATTCAAGACGGCAGACCCGTGACTGAAGTTATCAACATTGAACGGCAAATCCGCGCAGGCGCGAAACGCGTTATGTTTTACAGCCATGACACGTTTGGCCTTGGACATCTGCGCCGTTCGCGCGCCATCGCGTCGCATCTTACAGCAAGCGATCCTGACGCCTCCGCCATCATCCTGACTGGCTCGCCTGTTGCGGGGCGCTTTACGTTTCCCGAACGCGTCGACCACGTGCGCCTGCCGGGTGTGACGAAGTTGCATGATGGTTCATATGTCAGTCAGACTTTGGGTCTTGATATCGACAAGACGACTGCATTGCGTTCAGCGCTGATCCAAAGCACCGTCGAGCAGTACGAACCCGACCTGCTCGTCGTCGACAAGGAACCCACTGGATTTCGCGGCGAGTTGCTACCAACTTTGGAATGGCTTGCGCAAAGAGGCAAAACCCGTCTGGTCCTCGGATTGCGGGATGTTCTGGATGAAGCCAAAGTGCTGGCCGCCGAGTGGGAACGCAAAGGCGCAACGATCGCCACCGAGAAATTTTATGACGAGATTTGGGTCTATGGCCCAAAGTCCGTTTACGATCCAACCACCGGTCTCAGCTTGACCTCTGAAACACGCGCCCGCATGCACTGGACTGGATACCTGCGTCGGGAAACGACAGAAATCGGCGAAACCCCAGACCGTCCCTATGTTCTGGTAACCCCTGGCGGTGGTGGCGATGGTCAAGCGATGGTTGATCTGGTGCTCAGTGCCTATGAGCGCGACCCAAACCTCGGGCCAGATGCAGTCCTGGTTTATGGCCCCTTCCTGTCAGGCGATGTGCGGGAGGCTTTCGAGGAGCGTGTGGCCCGTCTTGCAGGGCGCGTGACGGCCGTCGGCTTTGACAGCCACATCGAAGCACTGTTCAGCCGGGCACAAGGGGTGATTTGCATGGGTGGGTACAACACGTTTTGCGAGGTTCTATCGTTCAACAAGCGCGCTGTGATCGTACCCCGAACGGTGCCCCGCATGGAACAATGGATAAGAGCTGCACGCGCCGAGGAACTGGGCCTCATTCGCATGCTTGACGAAACGCGTGATGGGCTGACCCCAAATGCGATGATCGAGGCTATTCGCGGGTTGCCTTGGCAAAACCGCCCCTCAGACGCCGGTGCGACCGCACTTCTCAATGGGTTGGAGGTCATCGTGACCCGTACCGAAGCCCTCATGGCGGCGCAATGACACCACATTCTGGCCGCCTGGCGGTTGTTGTCAAAGGCTGGCCGCGTCTGTCGGAAACCTTTATCGCGCAGGAACTGGTCGCGCTTGAGGCGCGCGGTATTGATTTTGATATCTGGTCCCTGCGCCATCCCACAGACATCAAACGCCATCCTTTGCACGAAAAACTGCAAGCGCCGGTGCATTACTTGCCAGAATATCTCAAAGATGAGCCTGCGCGCGTGCTGAAAGGCGTTGCGCGGGCGCGCAGCCTACCCGGTTTCTCAGCGGCGTGGCAGGCGTTTCGGCGCGATTACGCGCGGGATCACACCCCCAACCGTGTGCGACGTTTCGGTCAAGCCTGCGTTCTGGCCCGAGAACTGCCGGTCGGCGCATCCGGCCTTTACGCGCATTTTCTGCATACGCCGGCCTCCGTCGCGCGCTACACTGCAATCTTACGGGGGCTGCCCTGGTCCTTTTCTGCGCATGCCAAGGACATCTGGACCTCACCCGAGTGGGACCTGCGCGAGAAACTGGATCCTGCACATCATGGCGCCCATTTCGGCGCGACCTGTACCGGGTTTGGCGCGGCTCATTTGCAGGGCCTGACCGATCGTCCCGACCGAGTGGATCTCGTCTATCACGGGCTCGATTTAACCCGATTTCCAGCTCCGCCAGCGCGGACGCCCCGTGCACCCACGGCTCCCATTGCCCTGATGTCGGTGGGTCGCCTCGTTGAAAAGAAAGGCTTTGACCGGTTGCTGGATGCGCTAGCCCTGCTGCCTGACACCTTGAGCTGGCATTGGACACATATTGGTGGTGGCACCCTCAAAGAGAGCATGCGTGATAAGGCGGACGCCCTGAACCTTTCTGACCGGATCACCTGGCGCGGTGCGTGCGATCAGCCCGAAGTGATTGATGAAATGCGCCGGAGTGATCTGTTTGTGCTCCCAAGCCGGATCGCCGAAGACGGGGACCGCGACGGGCTGCCCAATGTCCTGATGGAAGCTGCCAGTCAGAAACTGCCCATACTCTCCACGCCAGTTTCGGCCATCCCCGAGTTCATTGAAACGGGCACCCATGGGTTGCTCGTTGAGGATACACCCAAGGTGATCGCCCGCGCGCTTGAAGATTTTGCCGCCCGACCAGATGGTGGCGTGCCTCTCGCTGACGCGGCCTATCATCGCTTGACGTCAGAGTTCCGCATGGACCCTGGCATCGATCTGCTGGCCTCTAGGCTGTGCGCCATGATGGGCACGCCGCAGTGACACGCGTGGCATTTTATGCGCCCATGAAGCCACCTGACGATCCGGTCCCCTCTGGGGATCGCACGATGGCGCAGGCAATCTTGCTGGCATTATCTATGGCTGGTGCTCAGGCACACCTCGTCTCACGGTTCAGATCACGGGACAAAGCAGGAAATCCCGCGTTCCAAAATGATAAATTCACAGAGGCACGCGAAGAGATCTCGCGGCTCATCGCACACGGCAAAACAGAAGGCTGGCACGTTTGGGTGAGCTATCATAACTACTACAAAGCACCTGATCTGATTGGCCCTGCGGTGAGCCAGGCTTTGAACATTCCATACATTGTGATTGAAGCCACTCGCGCGCGAAAGCGACTAACAGGCCCCTGGGCGCTCTATGCTGCTGCCGCGGAAGCGGCCTGTGACGCGGCAGACGCCCTGCTTTACATGACGCAACGCGACGCCGAAGCCTTAACCACGTACCGCGCCGGTGCGCAACATCTGGTGCATTTTCCACCGTTTTTGACGACGCAAACGCTGCCCGCCGAAACAACCCGCAACGGGAACATACTCACCATCGGGATGATGCGACACGGCGACAAATTTGCCTCCTACCAGATCATCGCAGAGACTCTGTCAGAACTGAGTTGCACTGGGTGGCGGCTCATCGTGGCTGGCGATGGCCCCGCACGCCCAGAGGTCGAGGGGATATTGGCCCCTTTCGCATCACAAATCACCTTTCTTGGCGCTGTGACGCAGGAGGCACTGTCTGCCGTGTATGCCACTTCCAGCATTTTGTTCTGGCCCGGTGTCAATGAAGCTTTCGGGATGGCGTATCTGGAAGCGCAAGCCGCCGGGGTAACGGTTCTGGCGCAGGACCGGCCCGGTGTTCGCGATGTACTTGAACCGAGCGCTGCCTATCCTTCCCCCGAAGCGGGCGCGCGCACCTTGGCCGCTCGGCTCGATTTGCTGTTGACCCACCCCAAACTAACCCTGAAGCTCGGCCAAGCCGCGCGCAGACGTGTCGCGCAGAGGCACCTTTTGAACGATGCAAGCGCACGATTACTCTCCGTCATCGAACAGGTGCGCGCATGACACGCCTCGCGCTGATCCGCCACGGGCATACGTCATGGAACAGAGAAGGGCGCATCCAAGGGCGCAGCGATATCCCGCTGGACGCTGACGCCCGCGCGCACCTCGCCGCGCTTTGTCTCCCCACGCCCTGGGACCAAGCAGACATCGTTTCCAGCCCGCTCGTGCGCGCAGTTGAAACCGCGACCCTAGTCAGTGGACGCGCGCCAACACCCCACGCCGCCCTGACTGAAATGGATTGGGGACAGTGGGAGGGTCAAAAAGGGGCATCCCTTATCGCAGATCCGCGCACAGGGTACCGCCACATCGAAGACTGGGGATGGGACTACTGTCCACCCGGCGGAGAAACACCGCGTGATGTTCTGGATCGCCTTCAGCCTTGGCTGGCCAAGCTGTGCCGCGATACCGTTGCAGTGTGCCACATCGGCATCATGCGCGTACTGATGGCTCAAGCGACCGGCTGGAATTTCGAAGGCGCTGCCCCGTTTCGGATCAAACGCAACCGTCTGTTCATACTGAACATCGAGGCAGATCGATGCGCGCTTCTGGATGCCACCGTCCGACTGGAGGCGCGCGTGCCATGAACGTCCTTGTTATTGTGACACATCTACTGGGGTCAGGGCATTTGGCGCGCGCCTTGACGCTGGCACGCGCTTTTACATCTGCGGGGCACAACGCAACCGTTGTATCAGGCGGTATGCCCGTTCCCCATTTGGACGTCGACGGCGTGACGTTAGTGCAGTTGCCCCCATTGCGATCAGACGGCGTGACGTTTTCGCGTCTTTTGGACAACCAGGGAAAGCCAGTCTCTCAGGACCTGTTTTCTGAGCGAAAAGCCCGCCTGACGCGTTTGGTGCAGGACATGGCCCCCAACGTTATCATCACGGAACTCTTTCCCTTTGGACGTCGCATCCTGAGTGATGAATTCCACGCCTTGCTGAACTCCGCTCAACACTTGCCAGTGCGCCCGCTGATCTGCGCCTCTATTCGCGATATCCTCGCCCCACCGTCAAAACCAGCGAAAGCGCAAGCCGCGCACGCGATCATTGCTAAATTTTATGATGCCATTCTAGTACACTCAGATCCTGCGGTGACCCCCTTGCAAGCAAGCTGGCCCGTAACGTCAGATCTTTCCCCGAAACTGCACTATACGGGCTTCATCGCTCCTGCGGCTGTAGCGATTGAACCTGTGATAGAGAAGGCGGACGATATTTTGGTCAGCACCGGCGGCGGCAATGTGGGCACCGAGGTGTTTGCAGCAGCCATCGCTGCGGCTACACGCGCACCCGACCTGACATGGCGTCTCTTCGTAGGAGGCACTGATGCTGAAGCACGGATCAACGCGCTAGAATCCGACGCCCCACCCAACGTCACACTTCAAGTTACAACACCTGCGTTTCGTAGCATGCTACGCGGCGCAAAGGTGTCCATTTCACTCTGCGGTTACAACACCGTGCTGGATATTCTACAAGCGGGGATACCAGCCGTTTTTATCCCTTTCGATGAAGGTGGCGAGGTTGAACAAACCCTACGCGCCGCGACACTGGCCCCCTTGGACGGCATCGAGGTTCTAAAATCCGCGGATCTGTCGCCAGACGCCTTGATCGCGCGCATTCGCGCGGTGATCACGGACGCAAAAAGGGGCCCCATGACGCACAACACACGCGGTGCCGCGCGCTCTGTCGACATCATCGAGAGACTGATCACAGAGGGTGCAGCGTGAAAACCGACTGGGCGCCTTTGAGAAACGGGTTGAAACACTTCAGAAGATCCGGCCTGACACTTCCGCTCTGGTGGCGCGACGATGACGCCATCTCAGCCACCCCTGCGCTTGATCGGCTGAGTGCGCTGTCAGAACAACTGGAGGTGCCGGTTCATATCGCTGTGATTCCGGCTCGCGCGGATCACAGTCTTGTACGCCATGTCACAGATTATACCGCACTCATTCCGCTGGTGCACGGTTGGCGGCACGTAAACCACGCACCTCCAGAGCAAAAAAAAGCGGAATTCAACAGTAAGCGGGCAGACGGGCAAGCCGAAATTCAACACGCGCTTACGCGCATGAAAGCGCTCTTTGCAGATCGGCTGGTGCCACTTTTTGTCCCGCCATGGAACCGGATAGATGCGGACCATACGCGCAGTCTAGCCGATGTTGGCTATCGCGGGCTGTCCACCTTTGCACCCCGCACGACACGCTGCGCCGCCCCCGGGCTTGTGCAAATCAACACCCATATCGACCCGATCGACTGGCGGGGGACGCGGGATTTAAATGATCCGCAAAGGATCATCACAGACGTCTTGGATCTCTTGCAGGCCCGCGAAAATGGCGACGCTGACGCGCAAGAACCGATGGGATACCTGACCCACCACCTTGTGCACAGCGCGCCACTGTGGGACTTCTCACACGACCTGCTTTCTGAATTGCGCGATGGCGGTGCAGATGTTGTGTCGCTGACCCCGTTGCTGGAGCATTCTGATGAGCCGACTTGAATCTATGCGCCGACGTCTGACCGCCCAGATTGATGGGCTGAATTGGGCCGCGCGTATGATCGATGGCCTTGATGGCGATGTGCTTGAATTAGGGCTAGGAAACGGCCGGACGTATGATCACTTGCGCGAAGCTCTGCCCGATCGCAGGATTTGGGTAATCGACCGCATTTTACAACCACATCCCTCCTGCGTCCCACCAGAAGCCGATTTCCTACAGGGTGAAGCTGAGGAAATGTTGGTTTCCTTAAAGGAAAAAGGGGCGCAGATCGCTTTGGCGCATTACGATTTCGGCTTTGGTGTGAAAGATCTGGATATTGCAGAGGGTGCGCGGCTCTCGCCTCTCATCACTGACCTCGTTGTGCCTGGAGGCCTTGCTGTGAGCCAGCAACCTCTGGTTGGCCTGACCCAAATCAGCGGCCCGGACACCATCGACCCCAAGCGGTATTTGTTTTATCGCCGATGAGGTTTTGGCGTGCCATTTTCGCCACAGTTTGTAGCACAATGCAGTGCGCACACCAATGGTTGCGATGCGTACTATGCTTTTTTAAACGTGCAAGGCACAAGTTTTGCGTATAAACCACCGATACAGAACACTTCAACAAAGGACTAGGACATGACAAGAATTGCCGTTCTGCTGAGCCTCGTATTAGCACTTGCCGCTTGCGAGACGACCAAAGGCCTCGGACGCGATGTAACCAGCGCAGGAGAAGCGCTAGACGAAGCGATCTAGACAACCGCCGTTACGCGATAGTACACAAAGCAGATGCCTGAGCGCGCGGTAATGCCGATGCGCCGGGCGTGGCAGCCATCGCAAACACCGCCAGCGCTTTGCTCAAGTCGCGATAATCGTGCGCTATTCTATCCTACTAAGTGCGGCCTCCAAAATTTGATCCCAGCGCATGATCTTCCCTGAAGGTCCTTAAATACGATTTTGGCGCGCGAAGCCGAAACAAAATTGGTGCACCACGTATCGTCTGTTGAGATCCTGTCCACACACCTTTTGTGAAAAGCGAAAGGCGCCAGGGGAAGAGGCTGCAGCCCGATCCATCCTGACGCCTTCTTGAACCTTTTCATCCCCCCAGAGGGCGACAGCGGGCCCAGATTGCGATCGGACATTTCCGCCCTTCGCCGAGAGTATGCGCCTTACGGCCTGTACCCCCTCACATTGTCCCTACCGACTTCTGCAGCCCACAGTCGTCCTTTCGGACTCAAGCGAACGACTTGTGCCAGCGCCCGCAACCCCCCGCCCCGACCCTTTCGAGCCCACGCGATCCGACTGCATCCAGCGACCCGTTACACTAAGGGCTAAATCAATGATCCGTCCCTTCATGCCCGTGCGCCACTGGGGCTTTTGCGTCCACGCCTTTGATCCGAAAATCTCTGGAGCGGTAAACGTAGGGTGCGCCTGAATGGTGAGTCGTACAATAAGAAAATGCACGTCTCAGAAAGATTCATGTTGATAACTTATTGATTTTTGTGCTATTTTACTGTGCACAACTTGGGGGTGAACTCGAATAATCGCTTAGGTTGTGCAACTTACAGAGGGAAGAAAAATGTAGTCGGCTGACCTCTATTCCCCTCAAGAAAGCGTTGGTTTCGTCGAGCTTCGCCCGGACGTTTCCGTCTGAACATTGCTGCGAACAGAGACCCACTTTCTGCACATCTCTCGCAAAACAGAAAATCCTGCCACTTGGAAAGTGGCGAATTCGAAACCACTCTCCACAACGAAGGAGCACAATTAGACCGTCATATCACCCCTGCATTCTTGGACGCTTTGCTCCAAGTCAGATGTCGCTTGTTTCGCGTCCGGTTCGCGCGTCAGGCGCCGCAACGTAAGCAAGTTGAAAACGAGCAAAGCTAACATCAAGCCCAAGATCGGAACATATTCCATCTGGACAGCCCAATAGAGAAGCAACGCGTTCGCAAAGATTGCGATGATACGCAACCGCTCGCAGCGCTTAAAAATCACCGCAAAGCCAATGACGATTGCAGCTGTCATTAGGATCACCAATTCAAAGGTCATTGTCATACCTCCTGGAAAAAAACGGGCCGGCAGCACCGGCCCGTAAAGTCGTTCGAAACACGCGGTGGAAGAGAGCCGCGCATCCGCCGAGTGAACACCCACCTGAACCACCGACCTGACACGGTAGAAAGGGGCAACGTTCGACCTCCAGTGATAGGCAAAGTGGCGCAGCTGTCTGTGATGTACATCACATAGCGCTCAAGAAGACGCTGTTCCGCGCGCCTACGAATTTAAACGCATTTTTCTTAATCTTCACAATTGCGCCACAATTGCGCCCCGTCCAAGTCGCGCCTCCAAAGGACTTTCGTCGCAATGAATACGAGGTGAAGAAAATGATGGCACTGGCGACGGTTTTTGGAGGGTTCAACGGCACGATCGTTGGCTTGGCAATGCTCTTGATTTTCGGCACAACTTGGTCCGCTGCTATCAGTGGCTATTTCTTCGCGGCGTTCGCAACTGTCGCCTTTATTGGCCTGACGGCAGCTTTTCGAACCGGTGTTGCGCGGTTGAAGCCTCTGGAAGTGCACTGAAAATTCTTGGCCCGCGACAATCGCGCACGCTCAAGGGTCATTGCGCGAAGACACCCTTTCTGATAGGTTAAAACTTGCTCACGACGTCTCTTTCGACCTGCTCCACCGATTCGGCGCTCAGAATTCGATCCAGATCTAATGCGCCAGGCCATCGCACATCCGCGGATGGCATCTTTCTAAGGAGACACGGACATGGCAACAGGCACCGTGAAATGGTTCAACACAACCAAAGGCTTTGGCTTCATTGCACCCGATGGCGGCAGCAAAGATGTATTCGTACACATTTCGGCCGTCGAACGTGCGGGCCTGACCGGACTTGCAGACAATCAAAAGGTTACTTTTGATATCGAAGCTGGCCGTGACGGCAGAGAAGCTGCGACAAACATCGCGCTCGCATAAGCTTTCAAATATTCAAATACAAAAGCCGGCATACAATGCCGGCTTTTTCTATTCAGACGTCGCACTTTGGAAGGCGCCCGCTAAAGCAAAACATCCCACACCAGAAGGCTCGGCAGAAGCAAAGTAAAGCCAATGCAGAACAGTTTCGCAAAGTGGTTGACCTTGCTTAATTTGCCGTCGCCCAGTGCACCCTCACCAAATCCCATCACAGCCGACATAACCTTTTCACCGTTCGCGTCGCGCGAACGATCCTTCAGGTTAATCAAGCGCATGGCGTTTTCATAGACCGCTTCTTGCCGCTCTTTCTCGCTCAATTGCCGATCCAGATTTTCCATATTGCTCATAACTCTCTTCTCCCAACCAATTTACGGTAAAAATGGGGCGCAAAAAAAAAATGTCCAGCCCGTTCAGCAAAAACCCATACTGAAATTTCTGTCTATTTCCAATGTATCAATACATCGTAAAAAGCCGTTTAAACGGCCGCTAAATAGATCTTAAGAGAATGAAAATTAAAGGAAACGCTTCAGCAACAGCGTTTTGTTTGTGTTGCGCAATGATCGTTTACTCTCTGTCAAACCAGCAAATGGTAACACGGTGTAACAGGTCCGCGCCACAGCAGCCACATACACGGTGCCTTTTTGATGTAAACGAGGCGTAGGCAGTTCCTTTCACCACCCGCGCAGCGCTCAAAACCAAGGTAAAACTGTTTTTCAGATCAATAGGACGGCGCGCGTCTGGATTGGGCAGGCCGTGAATTTTTGACTGCGATCGCAAAGCCCTGGCAACAACAACCGCTTAAACAACCGTTAACTAAGAGTAAATTCGACCTCTTGGGTTTACTCTTTCTTCATATTCACGGTCCATTAATGATAACCGGGTGACGGGCAAATGGTGAATGTGAAAGATGGAGACCCCACATGACTGCAGTTTCCTTAGTTAGTCCGTACGCGCCGCAACCTGTGAGCGCGACATCCGATGCCGCACTTACCGGTGCACAATCGAACATGGCCATTAAAGCCTCAGACTCAAGCAACAGCGCCAATCTCGGCTTTGATCATTCAGGTCAGGGCCCCGGTGACGGAACGGGAACCGGTGGTGCGCAACTCGCACTGTTGCTCGAACGTGGCCGTACAGAAATGACTATTCAGAAAGCAACCACTGGCTCAGTGATCGAGGCACAGTCCGACAGTGATCCAGCGACAGAGTTTCTCGAACGACAGGCCCAGCGTCAAACCGAGGCCAGGGCGACAGAAGAAGCGCGTAATACCATGCGCGCAGAGGAGCGTGCAGCGGAAGCGAAAGCGGAAATTGATGCAGCGCTTGCGGAAGAGTACGTTATGCCAAACCCGCTTCCCACAGCTCCGATACTTGAAACTGATGAGCCATAATCCGAAAGGAATACGCATTGAAAATGCTGCAGAGCTCAGGTTTTCTGTGAGACCAAAAAGGGGCGAAAAGTACCCCCACGCTGGCAGTGATTTCGCTGCTGTGTGGGTTCGATCTTTGTGAAACCGGGCGCCGTGCCCGGTTTTGATGCGAGAACTCCACCACAGTGGCGGGAAACCGCTCAAATGCTATTCTTAACACATATTGAACCAATTGATCTTGAAGTTTCGCTGCTCAAACAACATTTGTTTGAGCGCGACGCGACGAATTGGCGACAACTGCTCCTTTCGGTTTGACTGAAATCGGCACAGTGACCCACCTGATTTCGACCCCAGCCACACTGCCGCATGATGCGGGCAGACATTAAAAGGAGATACGGACATGGCCTCAGGCACCGTAAAATGGTTTAACACAACTAAAGGCTTCGGCTTCATTGCGCCCGACGGCGGCGGCAAAGACATCTTTGTGCACATTTCTGCAGTTGAACGCGCAGGTCTTACAGGCCTCGCAGACAATCAAAAGGTGACCTTCGACGTTGAAGCTGGACGCGACGGACGTGAAAGCGCGAGCAACCTCGCTCTCGCGTAACGCACCACACACACGAGATTTCGGCAGGGGTCACAGACAACCTGCCGAATGTCTCAACTCGGGTCCGCCCGTTGCGCGAGCAGCGCCACTTTGGGGCCCAATGCGCTGACGATCTTGGCGACGCCTTCGGCATTTGGATGAATACCATCTGGCTGCATGTAGATCCGCGCGGCTGCAAGATCGTTACCTGCTTCCCCTAGACCTGCAAAAAAGTTATCCGCCAGCAATACGCCATATTGGGATGCCAGCTCCGGGAAAATCGCGTCGAAGCTCGCCTTGTAAGCCGGGCCATAGTTGCCCGGCGCATCCAGCCCAACGAGCAGGACCTCAACCTCAGCGGCCTGAGCAACCTTGAGAATGCCATCCAGATTGGCACGGCTCACCGCAGGGTCAAGCCCGCGCAGAACATCATTGCCGCCCAGCGATACGATCAGCGCGTCAACCTCAGGCGTGAGGGTCCATTCCACACGTGACAGCCCCCCAGCGGTCGTGTCCCCTGAAACACCTGCATTGATCAAACGCGCGCCCACGCCATTTTCGTCCAGCCAGGTCTGTAACTGCGGCACAAAACCCTGTTCCTGCACCAGACCATATCCCTGTGTCAGACTGTCGCCCAACGCCGCGATGATCACGTCATCTGCGAACGCACATGAGGGTAGAAAAGTAACAATCCAAACCAATGACTTGCGCATTGCGATCCAAGCTCCATATCCCATCAGGAAAGTAATAAAGGCCGATGCCTCATGCCCGACCCGATCTTCTCTCTCAAAGATGCCTCTTTATCGCTCGATGGCAATGCCGGGCGTGTGGAAATCCTGCATGACATCGACCTTGAGGTCCACCGGGGGGAAAGTCTTGGGCTAATTGGCCCATCCGGGTCCGGCAAATCGTCGTTGCTGATGCTGATGGGTGGATTAGAGCGGGCGACATCTGGTGCTGTGCGCGCTTTGGGGCACGAGCTGGGCGACATGGACGAAGATGGGTTGGCACGGTTTCGGCGCAATCATATGGGCGTCGTGTTTCAATCCTTTCATCTGATTCCGACGATGACAGCGCTTGAAAACGTGGCGACGCCGCTCGAGCTCGCGGGAGATCGGGAAGCTTTTGAAAAAGCGCGTGCAGAACTTGACGTAGTGGGTTTGGGACAACGTGCGGATCACTATCCTGCACAGATGTCCGGGGGTGAACAACAGCGTGTGGCACTTGCCCGCGCGGCGGCGCCCAGGCCGGATATTTTGCTGGCCGATGAACCAACAGGGAACTTGGACGGCGCGAATGGGGCGGCCATCATCGATCTACTATTTGGCTTGCGCGACAGACACGGCGTGACGCTCGTGCTGGTGACGCACAGCGACACGCTGGCTGCCCGTTGCGATCGTGTCATCCGATTGAGTGACGGTCATATCACCCCGTTCGAGAAAGCGGCAGAGTGAGCCTGTCCGTCGCGGCACGGCTAGCCCAGCGTGAATTACGCGGCGGCCTAAAGGGGTTTCGTATTTTCCTGGCCTGTCTCGCCTTGGGCGTTGCAGCGATTGCTGGCATCGGCACTGTGCGCGCCAGTATCGAAGCAGGATTGGCCCGCGAGGGCGCAGCTCTTCTGGGCGGCGATGCGGAGCTCGATTTCACGTACCGCTTTGCGACGGACGCGGAACGGGCCTGGATGGAAGCCCAAGCCGTTTCTGTTTCTGAGATCGCTGATTTTCGCTCTATGGCGATTGTGGGTGATACGCGCACGCTGACCCAGGTCAAGGCCGTCGACGACGCCTACCCCCTGATCGGCACCGTGGGCCTTGAGCCCGCGCAACCGCTTGCTACCGCACTTGGACCGCAGGACGGTGTGCCTGGTGCGGTCATGGAACGGATCTTGATGGACCGTTTGGGGCTGTCTGTCGGGGACCGCTTCGCGCTGGGTACCCAAGAGTTTCAGATTTCGGCTGCATTGACACGTGAACCGGACGGCGGTTCCGTTGGTTTTACCCGGGGGCCGCGCACCATCGTTCTGACAGAAAGTTTGAAAAACTCGTCACTTCTTGCGCCCGGAACGCTCTATTCCACCAAGTACCGCCTTGATCTACCAGCCGGAACAGACCTCACCGAGTTGTCAGAACGTGCAGCGATGGCTTTTGAAGAAACTGGTGTGCGCTGGACAGACGCACGCAACGGCGCACCCCGGATCAGCCGATTTGTCGAGCGGCTGGGGTCTTTTCTGGTTCTTGTTGGGCTGTCTGGTCTGGCTGTGGGCGGTGTAGGCGTCGCGGCTGCGGTGCAGTCCTACTTGTCTGAAAAAACCAGTGTCATCGCTACTCTGCGCACGTTGGGCGCAGAACGCGCAACGATTTTTCAGATGTACTTTCTGCAGATCGGTGTTTTGTCTCTTGTCGGTATTGCTCTGGGTCTGCTGCTTGGCGCACTCGTTCCGGTTCTGCTCGCTCCTCTGATTACGGATCGCCTGCCGATCCCTGCTGCCTTTTCCTTTTATCCCGCACCTTTGATGGAAGCCGCGCTCTACGGTGTGCTGACCGCCTTTATCTTTACCCTCTGGCCGCTTGCGAAAGCAGAAAACATCCGGGCTGCAACGCTCTTTCGCGACGCACTCGCATCGGGCAACCGTCTGCCTGCACCGCGGTACTTGCTGCTGATCGCCACCGCCTTGGCTCTTTTATTGGCGGCTGCTGGCACTTTCTCGGGCACGTGGCGGCTGACGCTTTACACTGCCGGCGGTATCGGTGGGGCATTATTGCTGCTCACGGGTGCCGCCTTTCTGATCCGCATCGCCTCAAAGAACGGTAAGGTTTTGGTGCGCGGCAAACCACGTGTCCGCTGGGCGCTTGCCGCCATTTCTGGTCCCAAGGAAGGAGCAACGGCCGTTGTTCTGTCTTTAGGGCTTGGGCTGTCTGTGCTTGCGGCAGTCGGGCAGATCGATGGCAATCTGCGCAACGCAATCACGGGTGATTTGCCCGAGGTCGCACCCAGTTACTTCTTCGTCGATATCCAGAAAGATCAGATGGAAGGCTACATCGAGCGTCTCGCGGGTGATCCAGCGGTTCGGCGCGTGCAATCCGCCCCAATGCTGCGAGGTGTCGTTACGCGGATCAACGACCGCCTCGCCACAGAAGTTGCTGGCGATCATTGGGTCGTTCAAGGCGATCGCGGCGTAACATATGCCGCGCAGATGCCTGAAAACACACGCATCATCAAAGGCGAATGGTGGCCCGAAGATTACAGCGGCCCGCCCCAAATCAGCTTCGCGGCGGAAGAAGCCGAGGAAATGGGGCTGGATCTCGGTGACACGCTGACGATCAACATTCTGGGTCGCGATATCGTTGGAACAATAACCAGCCTGCGGGAAGTAGATTTTTCGAATGCCGGGATTGGCTTTATCCTGACGATGAATCCGCAGGCACTGTCGGGTGCGCCGCATACATTCATCTCGACAGTCTACGCCGAAGAAGAAGCCGAAGCAGCCATTCTGCGCGATCTGGCTGAACTTTATCCCAACATCACGGCAATCCGGGTACGCGATGCTATCGACCGTGTGGCCGAGACGCTTGCAGGGATTGCGGCGGCGACCTCATATGGGGCAGGTGCAACCCTGTTGACCGGTTTCTTGGTGCTCATTGGCGCTGCGGCCTCTGGCAATCGTGCCCGCATTTACGAGGCGTCAGTGCTCAAAACGCTGGGTGCCTCACGCCGCAGCATTCTGATCAGCTTTGCTCTGCGATCCGCATTTCTGGGATTAAGCGCGGGCGTTGTCGCACTCGCAGCCGGCATCACCGGCGGATGGCTGGTGAGCGTCTACATAATGAACACGTCCTACAGTATAATCTGGCCTTCTGCCCTAGGGGTGATCCTGGGCGGCCTTGTGGCTACAACACTGGCAGGGTTGGCCTTCGCCTGGGCACCGCTAAACGCCCAGCCTTCCCGCGTGTTGCGCGCGCAGGAATAGCCCCCGCGCGCAGCTGAACAACCGATGTGAAACCCGCTACTCTGCAGCTTCGGCATAGTCCTCCATCGGCGGGCAGGTACAGATGAGATGCTTGTCGCCATGCACATTGTCGACCCGGTTGACCGGTGGCCAGTATTTGTCGACACGAAAAGCACCTGGCGGGAAACATCCCCGGTCACGCGTGTAGGGCCGTTCCCACTCGCTGACGAGATCTTCGACCGTATGGGGCGCATTCTTGAGCGGGTTATTCGCCCGATCCATACTGCCTGCTTCGATCTCTGCAATCTCGGCCCGAATAGACAGCATCGCGTCACAAAACCTGTCCAATTCGGCCTTGGTTTCACTTTCCGTCGGTTCCACCATCAGCGTACCCGCCACAGGCCAGCTCATTGTGGGTGCATGAAAACCACTATCGATCAAACGCTTAGCGATATCCTCCACCGTAACACCAGCAGAGTTTTCGAAGGGGCGCACATCGATAACGCATTCATGCGCAACCCGCCCGGTCGGCCCGCGATACAACACTTCGAACGCCCCTTCCAAACGGGTTGCGATGTAATTGGCGTTCAGGATAGCCACACGCGTCGCCTGCGTCAGCCCGTCCCCCCCCATCATAAGGCAATAGGCCCAGCTGATCGGCAACAGAGATGGCGAGCCAAAAGGCGCAGCGGAGACCGCGCCGCTCTCACGATCCTCATGCGCGGGTTTTGGCAGATACGGCACAAGGTGCGCCTTCACGCCAATCGGACCCATGCCCGGGCCGCCACCGCCATGCGGGATGCAGAAGGTTTTGTGCAGATTGAGGTGGCTGACGTCGCCTCCAAGATCGCCCGGGCGGCTTAGCCCGACCATCGCGTTCATGTTGGCGCCATCAATGTAGACCTGCCCACCATGCGCATGGGTCATCCGCGTAACCTCTGTCACAGTTTCTTCAAAAACGCCGTGGGTCGAGGGGTACGTAATCATGCAGCCCGCGAGTTTTTCGCTGTGTTGTTCCGCCTTGGTCGCGAAGTCCTCCAGATCGATATCCCCGTTTTCCGCGGATTTAATCGGCACGACCTTCCAGCCTACCATCTGCGCAGATGCAGGGTTGGTCCCATGCGCGCTCATGGGAATGAGGCAGATGTTCCGGTTCCCTTCGCCACGCGACTGGTGATACCCGGCGATCGTCAGCAGGCCCGCGTATTCTCCCTGAGCGCCAGAGTTCGGCTGCATGGAAATCGCGTCGTACCCCGTGATCTGACAGAGCTTGTCACTGAGATCATCGATCATTTCTCGGTATCCCTCAGCCTGATCCGCTGGGGCAAAGGGGTGCAAAAGCGAGAATTCGCGCCAGCTGACTGGCATCATCTCAGCCGCAGAGTTCAGCTTCATCGTGCAGGAACCGAGCGGGATCATGGCCCGATCCAGCGCGAGATCGCGATCTGCAAGCCGACGCATATAACGCATCATCTCGGTTTCCGCCCGGTTCATGTGAAAAATCGGATGCGTCAGATAAGCAGAGCTGCGCAGCATATCTTCGGGGAAACGATAATCCGGGCTGAAATCGCTATCCGTGCGCAAAATCCCAAAAGCACGCCAAACGGCTTCCAGCGTCGCAGGTTTGCACCGTTCATCCAGCGTGATCCCGACGCGGGTTTCCCCGACACGACGCAGGTTGATGCCCTCATCCACAGCGGATTTCATGACCGCCGCCTGTAGTGGTCCCACATCGACCGTTATCGTATCAAAGCAGGCTTTTGGATCGACCTTGAAGCCTGCAGCTTCAAGCCCTTTTGCCAGTCGCACTGTCTTGCGGTGTATGCGTTGGGCTATGGCTTTAAGTCCTTCGGGACCGTGGAAAACCGCATACATCGACGCCATAACCGCCAACAACGCCTGCGCCGTACAGACGTTCGACGTCGCTTTTTCGCGTCGGATATGCTGCTCGCGCGTTTGCAAAGACAAGCGACAAGCGCGGTGCCCGTGGCTGTCGATGGACACCCCAACGATTCGCCCGGGCATGGCGCGTTTATACGCGTCACGGCAAGCCATGTAGGCGGCATGCGGCCCGCCATAGCCTTCAGGCACGCCAAAGCGCTGTGTCGAGCCCACGGCGATGTCCGCGCCCATGGCGCCCGGTTCTTTCAGCAAAGTCAGCGCCAGCGGGTCCGCCGAAACGATCCCGATCGCTTTGTGTTCATGAAGCGCCGCCATGTGATCCGTGAAATCATGCACATGCCCATAGGTGCCGGGGTATTGGAAGATCGCGCCAAAGACCTGAGAGGCATCCATTTTAGCCGGGTTCCCAACGATCACTTCGATGCCCAAGGGCGCCGCCCTTGTCTTGATCACCGCAACATTCTGCGGGTGGCAATCACGATCGACAAAAAAGGCCATGGCCTTGGACTTCGACACCCGTTGCGCCATGGTCATGGCTTCCGCACAGGCGGTGGC
>JBGCDG010000059.1:0-26065 GCA_045105195.1 Roseobacter sp.
TACGCTGAACCTCACTTTGCAGGCAATCGTCTGCCACCGAGTTCACGCCGTCCGCAAGCCGCTATCGGACAACGGAACAGTCAAACAATAAACGCTCAAAGCGCGACACTTGAATCACAGACAACGCGCCGTTCAATTCAACCGATCCGATGAACCAAAGGCTCTCTTAACCTAAGCCTTTAACAGGTCAAAAAATCTAACGGTGTACAAGCCAAGCAGCACATGTTGCTGCGATTTCTACCGGATCCAGCACATGTATCGTAAGATTTTTTCGAACCGTTTGCGTCACCTGCACCATCCCCGCACAACCAAGGATCAGCGCATCGATACCGTCTTCCTGCTCAGCGCGCCGCGCCTCTGCAAGGATTTTACCTTCCGCCTGGATCAGATCATCTTCCAATTCCAGTACCGCAACATCGGATGCACGCACGTCCCCTAAAAAGCGGCTCAACCCGTTACGTTCTATGTTCCCTTCTAAAATCGGCACCGATACCGCAAGCGTCGTTACAACACTAAATCTCCAATTCCTCAAAGCCGCGTAATGATACGCAGCCTGCCCAATTCCGATGACCGGACAGCTTGAAAGAGCAGCAGCTTCTTCAAGGGCAGTGTCGTCAAAACACCCGATAATGATGCATTCTGCGGAAGCTTCGTTGGCTTGCAGTACCAAGTCTAAAAATGGTGGTGTCGCACTTAAACCATCTGCCTCTCCTTGAATGGACGCGGGACCCAGATGTGACGTCCAGCCCTCGAACGAAAGCTCCGGTACCGCGTGTTGCGCCACCTGCATCATCGAATCTGTCATGGTCGACGTACTATTGGGATTAATAATGATGACGCTCATTGGAGTTCAAACCATCCCTTTTCCAGCGTCCGAACCACGCCGAGCCTGACGCTTATTGACCACCCAGACGATGCCAAGAAACAATGCAATCACGAGCAGCGAAAAGACAGTCGTCAGCGTGCCGAGTGCAAAAAGTACTGGCGTGGTCACATTCGTTGTCATGCCAAAAATTTCAAGCGGCAGCGTGTTGTAGCTGCCAGACGTCAAAAGTGTTCGGGCAAATTCGTCATAGCTGAGCGTGAAGCCAAAGAGTGCCACACCGATCAACGACGGTGCGATAATTGGTAACACAACATGCCGGATCGTTTGCCACGGGCTCGCACCCAGATCGCGCGCGGCTTCCTCAAAGCTAGCATCGAAGCGATTGAAAACTGCGAACATAATGAGAAGGCCAAAAGGCAGAGTCCATGTGAGTTGCGCGCCAAAGCCGGATGTCGCCCAATGCACCGGTAAGCCGGATTGCGACCAGATCAGCCCCACGCCCAAGGAGACGAGGATGGATGGGATCACCAAAGACGTAATGATGAGGTAAAACAGAATGCTAGACCCTCTAAAGCGCTTTCTAAACGCCAGGCCTCCCATGACCGAGACAACGACGGTTGTGATCATGACCATGAGCCCAAGAACAAACGATCGCCGAAACGATCCCCAGATGTCGCCAACAGCCTGTTGCTCAAACAGATCGCGGAACCAATGCAGCGAGACACCACGCATCGGAAAGGTCAAGCCGCCACCCGGCCCCTGAAAAGACAGAATGGCAATGGTGATTGTCGGCCCGTAAAGAAAAATCAGGAACACGACAAAAAAAGCGGCCAGGACGTAAAATGATTTGGAGCGCGGTTCCATTTAAAGCTCCTTTCGAATGTCGACAAAACGCAACAGGATTCCGATCATCATCAGAACGGTGATCAACAAGATTACAGCTGTTGCAGAAGCCGATGGGTATTGCAGTAGTGCTATGTCGTTCTGGATCATTCGACCCACGTTGGCGGACTGACTGCCGGACATGAATCGCACCGTGATAAAATCGCCCATCACAAGCGCCACCACAAAAATCGTGCCGATCATGATGCCCGGTTTGGTCAGAGGCAGGATCACATACCAAAGCGTTTGCCAGCCCGTAGCGCCCGCATCAACAGCAGCTTCGATCAGAGATTTGTCGATCCGCATCATCGTGTTGAAAATCGGCACAACCATAAACAGCGTATAGAGATGCACAAAGGCTAGAATGACGCTGAAATCGCTAAAAAGCAGCCATTCAACCGGTTCGTCGATGACACCCCAGGACATCAGCGCCGAATTGGCCAGACCGTTGCGCCCCAGAAAAGGGATCCAGGAGATCATGCGAATGATGTTGGAGGTCCAGAACGGAATGGTGCACAGTAAAAAAAGCGCGACTTGCCAGGTCATTGTCCGCACGTGAAACGCTAGAAAATAGGCGACAGTGAAGCCGATGACAAAGGTAAATGCCCATGTAATTGCGGCATATTTCAACGTGTTAAAGAAGACACGATAGGTCACATCCGAGGACAACAGAAATTCGTAGTTGTCAAAAATAAAGGCCGGATAGATCGACCATTCCGTCGCGCCCCAAAAACTGACCACGACAATCATGACAATCGGGGCCACCAGAAAAACAATCAATGTAACCGCCATGGGCGCAGCCAAAAGCCACCCAGTCACGTTTTGTGAAATCGTTCGGAGTGTTACATCGCTCGCCTGGGACACATCAGCGGACTTATCGGTCATTTCAGTCAAAAGATCTCATTGTGAAAACGCCCCCCCAATTCCATTGGGAGGGCTTTTGATTTAGTACATTCAGGCTGCGACGAACTCGTTCCACTTGCGAACCATGTACTGGTTTTCGTCCATGACTGCATTCCAACAGGCCACAGCACCCATGCGATCATAGAAAGAACCACCATCGCGGACCGCGCCGGCTTTCTCCATCACATCGCCGAAGGGATTGGTGATGTCCCCTTCTGCCGCTTTACCCTCGAACCAGAAGCCCCACTCGTCGGCGCTCATAAAGTTCTTGGAAGTTTCAGGTACCGCCGAATAGTAGCCCTGACGCATCAGGAAGCCACCGACCCAGCCGGAAAGATACCAGTTGATGTATTCATAGGCCGCGTCCAGTTCGATCCCCGAGAGGGACTTGGACAGACCAATGCCGCCGCCCCAGGAGCGATAGCCCTCTTCCAATGGTTGATAGACACAGGGAATGCCTTGCGAGCGGACTGCGGTGATGGCAGGCGACCACATGGATTGAATGACAACTTCGCCAGAGGCCATCAGGTTGACGCTTTCGTCAAACGACTTCCAGAAAGCGCGGAACTGACCGTTTTGCTTGGCTTCAGTGAAAATGCCAAGCGTGAGGTCGATTTCCTCTTTGGTCATATTGCCTTTGTCGGGGTATTTGTATTCGCCCATGGATTCGACGACCATCGCCATGTCCATGATACCGATGGAGGAAATATCCAGGATCGAGGCTTTGCCCTTGAATTCAGGGTTCAGCAATTCCGACCAGTTTTTGATTGGGCGGCCGATCAGATCGGGACGAATGCCCAATGTGTCAGCGTTGTAAATGGTCGGAATAAGCGTCATCCAACCGGATTCTTCCTGCACAAACTCCCGGCCGTCCTGACCTGTTGTAAAGCCAACTGAATGAGGCGCAGTGCCTTGTGCAATGACACTTTCCGGCGTCAACTTGCCCGAACGGAACGTGCCCACGATCTTGTCGTAGTTGTCGATCTTGGAAGTATCCATCGCCTGCAAGTTACCCGTCGGCCAAACCTTTTTGCAGATCCAGTATTCGATATCTGCAATGTCAAAGCTATCCGGCTGGGTCGCCGCGCGCTGTGTCACACTGTCAGAATCCAGAGCCGTCATCTCGAGCGAGAAACCGAGGTCTTCTTTGACCTTGTTGGCCACTTCGTTGAGATTTGAAACCCCAGTGCCGAACTGGCGCAGCGTGACGTCTTTGATTGCCTGGCCCCAGACCATGGGCGCCGGGAGCGCTGCTGCTGCAACGGCCGCGCCGCCAGTCTTCAATACAGAACGCCGGGAGTACCGGATCTTTGGTATTGTTGTCATGTTTGTTTTCCCTGTTTTTGAGGTTTCTCTTCAGGCGCTGAGCTTATGCGCTGCCTGATTTTCCCAATCGAGGCCGACGGCCTCGCCAACATCCTTCGGAGCGCCGAAGAAATCCTTGTCCGACAAAAGCACTGTCACTTCTTGATCACCTGCAACTGCGGTAGTCAGCGCGACATGTGTGCCCTGGTATTCGATATTCGTGATCTTGCCCTGAAGCCGGGCGCCTTCCGGGGCGTTGAGCTGTAATTCGTCTGATCGTACAGCGATCTTACCGTCAGGCAGTGCCAGCACGTTGTGCGACCCTAGAAAACGCGCAACGAACGCGGTTTTTGGCGCTTCAAAGACACGCCGCGTCTTGCCTGCTTGTTCGATAATCGCATTGTTCATGACGACGATTTCATCTGCCAAGGCCAAGGCTTCATCCTGCCCGTGCGTGACATGAATGAAAGTTATACCCAACTCGCGCTGCAACCGTTTCAATTCAGCCCGCATCCGGATACGCAAGAAAGGATCAAGCGCAGAAAGCGGTTCGTCCAAAAGCAGCACTTGCGGATCGGTGATCAATGCGCGGGCCAACGCGACACGTTGCTGCTGCCCTCCCGAAAGCTGGTTCGGCATACGGTCGCTGAACGTCGTCATATCCACAAGCTCCAGCATCTCGCCGGCACGCCGGGCACATGTTGCTGCATCCGCGCCCTTCATCTTGAGGCTGAATGCCACGTTTTGAGCAACAGTCAGGTGCGGAAAGAGCGCGTAATTCTGGAACATCATTGCTGTGCCCCGTTTGGCTGGCGGCAATTGCGAGATGTCCCGTCCGCCCAGCAACACAGCACCGTCAGAGACCGTTTCATGGCCCGCGACCATGCGCAGTGTCGACGATTTCCCACAACCGGATGGCCCCAAAAGGCAGGCATAAGTCCCGGCGGCAAAGTGGTAGCTGATTGCATCCACCGCGACCGTCTGCCCGTAAAGCTTGGTCAGGTTCACAAATTCAAGATCAAGCTCGCTTTTCATCGTCGTCCTCTCGCGTTCCCGCAGAACCTCGCCAAAAACCCTTCAAAAACAGAAGAGGATTTTCATGCATTCAGGCTTGAAAATTGCAATGTGCCTCAGTCTGAGGCGCTCCCTACAACAATTGTGCAAAATATGTGCAGTGATTGTATACGATTTATTTTGTTCTTGTACGAAAACTTGTTCTGCGAGGGGACTTCTGCCACTCAGGTCTTGTAGGAGGTCGTGATGACAAACCTGGCAGCCCCAAGCAGCATTTCAACCGAATATATCGTCGCCGAGCTGACCGAGGCGGTGCACGAACATCGCATCCTCCCGGGCATGAAACTGAGTGAAGATGAAGTCGGTGACATTTTTGGCGTCAGTCGCACAGTCGCACGACAGGCCCTGCGTGCCATGGCGCATGGCGGCCTTGTAACGATTCAACGTAACCGCGGTGCTTTTGTGGCCAAGCCATCCGTGAAAGAGGCGCGGGAAGTATTCGAAGCGCGCGCCTTGCTGGAACCGCAAACGGCGCGGGCGGCAGCCGAGCGCACCACAGCTTCAGACATCGCATTGTTGCGCTCTCATATCGCCGAAGAACATGCGGCGCTTGCACATGAACACGCAGGGCGCGCGCTCAAGCTATCTGGCACATTTCATTGCGAAATCGCACGAATTGCTAATCAAAAGACCATTGAGGTTTTCATTCGGGAACTGGTTTCACGCTCGTCCCTGGTGATAGCACTTTATTGGAGTAGGCGAAACGCGCTGTGTGAAAGCCACGCCCATCACGCCCTGCTGGACGCGCTGGAAACCCACGATGGCGACAGCGCCGAGGAGTTGATGAAAGGGCATCTGCTCGACCTCGTTTCACAGCTCGATCTGCGCGAAACGCCTCATCACGCTATATCGCTCCGGGATGCTTTTCGCAAATGACCAACGCAAGACACGGGTAAAAACATCACTGCGTACGCGGCAAGCCGTGATTTCCAGTCATCTCCTTGATCTCCATCGCTGGCCCCTTACTATGCGTTATACCGGTCGGCATACGTGCGGCATCGGTGCGCATGGCCCGGTTCCTGTTCTGCAGCGGCATAGGGTCTGAAACCTGAAGAAAAAAGGCCGGCCGATGCAATTTTGGGCTGATGTCCTGCGAGGACACTGGAATATCTCGGCCAATCTGGTCCCGCTCGATGGCGAATATGACCTGAACTTCCTGGCCGAAAGTGATGATGACACGGGTTACATTCTCAAGGTCATGCGGCCCGGGTGCGCCGCTGACCTTGTAGACATGCAAGTCAAGGCATTGGCGCACATCGCGCAAACAAACCCGCAATTGCCGCTACCCCGCGTGATCCCCAACAAAAACAGCACTGCTTACGCGCACGTCACAGATGAAAATGGGCAAGAACGGCTGGTTTGGCTGCTAACCCGCCTGCCCGGTCGGTGCTATGCCAACGTCGCTCCAAAATCTACCAAGCTGATCGGCGAGGTTGGAGCTGTTCTTGCCGGTGCAACCCTAGCGCTTGAAAGTTTTTATCACCCCGCTTTAACGCGGAATTTCAAGTGGAACCTCCTGGAGGCCGGTTGGATCGCGGACTCATTGCACAGTCTCGACAACCCGGCGCGGCGTGATCTAGTGGCCGAGATCCTTGAAGCGTTTCACGAATGCACCCCCGCCCTCAACTCACTGCCCAGACAGGCAATCCACGACGATGCGAATGACTACAACATTCTGGTTGGCGGCCATATGGGCGGTACGTTGACCATCTCAGGGCTAATCGATTTTGGCGATATGTGCGCCGCCCCCCGGATTTGCGATCTCGCCATTGCGGCGGCATACATCGTGCTGGATCACGACCATCCGGAACGCGCTGTGGCAAGCCTTGTTGCCGGGTATCACGCTGTTGCCCCTCTGACCGCTCCGGAGTTGGATTTGCTGTGGCCCTTGTTGCGTATGCGGCTGGCAGTGAGTGTGATCAATTCGACCCTGATGGCGCGGCAGACGCCGGATGACCCCTATGTGACGATCTCGCAAGGTGCTGCGTGGCGCTTTCTGGAAAGGACGACCGAAGATCCGTTTTTGATCGGTGCAAGGCTGCGCGTCGCCTGCGGTCTTCCGGTGGTTGAGGGAGCTGCGCACGTAACCGAATGGTTGGCCACAATGCGAGGCCGGTTTAATCCCGTGATTACTGCCGATTTAAAAGCAGCACCGATGGGACCGCTTTGTGTGGATCAATCAAGTGAACCGCAAAACCCTTTCAGTCTGACGTCGACCGAAGCAGCGCGCTTGGGAGGTGATCCCACCGGCAGTGCAGAACCTTGGCTGGGATTCTACCGCGAACCCCGCCTGATCTACACGGATCCCGCATTTCGCAAAGGGCCGTGGAAAGCCAGCGACCGGCGGAGCGTCCATCTGGGCGTCGACATTTTTGCCCCAGCCGGCACGCCAATCCACGCACCGTTGGACGGCGAAGTCTTCGTCGCTGAAAACCGCGATTTACCGTTGGATTATGGCGGCATGATCGTGCTGCGCCACACAACGCCCGACGGTGATGAGGTTTTCACACTGTATGGGCATCTTGACCCTGAATGTGCGGACACCCTGCGCCCAGGAACACAGATCAAGGCAGGTGACGTTTTCTGTCACCTTGGCGCACAGGCGGTCAACGGCGGCTGGGCACCGCATCTTCATTTTCAAGTTCTCCTCAGTGCGTCAGGCATGGCACCTGCGTGGCCGGGTGTGGCTGACCCAGACGATCTGGAAATGTGGGAAGCGCTGTGCCCCAACCCAGGTGCTTTTCTGAACTTACCCGATGAAAAGCTCGCGTATGTTCCGCCCAACAAAGAGGCGGTACACAGCAAGCGGCAAGAGCATTTTGCGGGAAACCTGACCATTACATACACCGATCCGGTGATGCTCTTGCGCGGCTGGCGTCATCACATGTTTGACGAATGGGGGCGCACTTATCTGGATGCCTATAACAATGTGCCACACGTGGGCCACGCCCATCCGCGCCTTCAAGCGGTGGCAGCGGACCAATTAAAACGCATCAACACCAACACTCGCTATCTACACCCCGCCCAGATCGCCTTTGCCGAGAAATTACTCTCAAAGTTACCTGATCGTTTTCAATCCTGCTTTTTCGTCAATTCCGGCTCGGAGGCGAATGAGCTCGCGCTGCGCCTGGCGCGGGCGCAAACCGGCGCGAAAGGAATGATTACCCCGGATCACGGCTACCATGGCAACACGACCGGCGCGATTGAGATATCCGCCTATAAATTCGCAAAACCGGGCGGCGTTGGACAGTCTGATTGGGTCGCTCTTGTGGAGGTCGCAGATGACTATCGCGGCTCTTTCCGCCGCGACGACCCGGACCGGGCAGAGAAATTTGCGGATCTTGTCCTACCCGCGATTGCGGAGCTTAAAAGCAAGGGCCATGGTCTCGCCGGGTTCATCGCAGAGACCTTTCCCTCAGTAGGCGGGCAGATCATTCCACCGCCCGGATACTTGGCCAAGGTCTACGATCACATCCGGGCTGCGGGTGGTGTGTGCATCGCGGATGAAGTTCAAACTGGGCTTGGGCGCCTGGGTCAGTACTACTTTGGGTTTGAGCATCAAGAGGCAGAGCCGGATATCATTGTCCTCGGCAAGCCTATTGGCAACGGCCACCCGATCGGCGTTGTGCTGACCACAAAAGAGATCGCGGAGAGTTTCGACAATGGGATCGAGTTTTTCTCGACTTTTGGCGGCTCCACCTTGTCGTGCAGGATGGGTACCGAAGTCCTGAACATCGTTGAAGATGAAGGTTTACAGAGGAATGCGCGTGATATGGGCGCGCGGTTGATTGTTGGATTGCAGAATCTTCGAGAGCGCCATCGTGCCATTGGCGACGTGCGCGGCATGGGGCTGTTTTTGGGCATGGAGCTTATCGAACCTGACGGAAGCGAGAGCACTGCAATTTGCGCATTCGTCAAAAACCGCATGCGCGATCACCGCATTCTGATTGGAAGCGAAGGGCCCAAAGACAATATTCTCAAGATCCGCCCGCCTCTGACAATTGAAGCCGATGACGTGGATATGATCATCCATTCGTTGGACAAAATCATGGAAGAAGTCGCACTTTGGAATGCGTAAAGCTGTTCTATAGCGCTTAAAGGCCCGGCAGCGCGCGAATGGCTTGCGCAAGCAGTCGGCTCCACAATGCGATACCCGCGCGCGTCCCGAGCTGATCATTGCACACTTCAATCAAGCTGTGCCGTAGCCCGCGCGTTTCGGCGTGATGCGGGATGAACCAATCCCCATCGCTTTCAATCTGATAAGGCTGGTTGATGGCCAGATCGAGATCTGGCGCAGATTGGGACACATGGGCCATCAGGCTTTCAGCGGTAGACAGATCTTTGCGGCACAAGAAACCCGCATCACAGGGCCTTGCTGCACCGCGTTTCATGTGCCGCGTAAAGCTATGTATCGAAAAGGCGGCCTTGCGCGGCGTTTGTGCAAAGCCTGTGGTAATAGCCGCATCAAGAGGTGCAAAAATCATCTCTTCACGCCGCCGTTGATCTTCCGGATGAAGGTGCTGGTTCCCTGGTACAGGCGTGTCATCACTGATCTGCGGGATCGAACTCGGCGCACCCGTCGGGCGGTTGCAGTCAATCACCAACCGGCTGTAGCGCTGCAAGATCAAGGGCGCACCAAGTTCAGCAGCGATGCTACGTGCCAGTTTTTCCGCACCGATATCCCATCCAATGTGCAAATCAATTGTGCCGTCGGGCAGACCCAGACCTTGCAAGCTTTTTGGAATGGCTTGTCCGGCATGTTCGCACAGCAGCAAGATCGGTACTTGGCTATCGGCATTGATCCACTCCACAGGTGCCGGGTCGTTCTCTGTCAAAAACGGCGTGCCATGGTCGTCATCCGTTTTCAGGGCGGGTTCCTCTGAAGACGTGCCTGTCACGTTCATTCTCCCGATCAGGACCTGTTCGCAGTTTTAGCAGGCAAAAGTCCGTCGGGCCGCCAAAGCAGCGCCGCAATGACCAATGCCAGAACGATCGCGTCGCGGTAGGGTGACAGGCTATCGGGCAGAAAAGCCTGCGTCATCACCTCAAGCCCACCGATCACAAAGCCCCCGAGCACAGCGCCGCCTAGGCTACCCAATCCACCTAAAACTGTTGCGATGAACGCCTTGAGCACCGGGAAGAAACCCATCATTGGATCGACGGATCCACGCTGTGCCGTCCAGATCACGGCGGCGATACCTGCAAGAAGCCCAGACAGAGCAAAGGCAATCGCGACGACACGATTTGCGCGCACCCCCAGCAGCTTGAGCATCTCCAGGTCTTCAGCTGCAGCGCGCATCGCCATACCCGTCGCGGTGCGCCGCAGCACAAGGGTAAGCCCCACAAGTGAGATAAACGCCACAATGATGGATACGGTGGGCACGACACCAATGGTGGCCCCTGCAACCTTGTACGTACCCGACCAGGCAGCCGGGAAGGAAATTGGCACGGGTCGCGCAGAAATAGCGTTTTGGAACACCACTTTGAGAATTTCCGACACCGCAAAACTCGTGATCAGCAACGTCACCACATCTGCCCCGCGCATGGCCCTGAAAGCGGTGCGTTCAAGGCTCAGCGCCATAACGATGGCTGCACCGATCCCAACCGCCAACGCTGCCACGGGGGTCAAGTTGAAGAGAAGCGCGAGAAAAATTCCGTAGCCCCCAAAAGTCATAATGTCACCGTGGGCAAAATTGATCAGCCCCACGATGGAAAAGACGATGGCCAGACCAAGGGCAAGCATCGCATAGACGCCTCCGAGGCTAATGGCATTGATGGTTTGTTGCAGGATCAGGTCCATAATTCAGGCCGCCAGATAGGCTGCTTGCAGCAGCTTGTCGTTTTTCAAATCAGCAGGCGGGCCCGCCGCCGCCACTGCGCCATTCGCAAGCACGACGGCATGATCCGCCACATCGAGCGCCAGCGTCGCATTTTGTTCAACCAGCAGCACGGAAATACCCTCATTGCGCAGCTCTTCCACGATACCAAAGATCGTATCCACCATCTGTGGCGCGAGGCCGAGTGACGGTTCGTCCATCAACAACAAGCGTGGCCCACTCATCAAGGCGCGGGCGACGGCCAGCATCTGCTGCTCTCCACCCGACAGAAGCCCTGCGAGCTGCTTGCGGCGTTCGCCAAGGATTGGAAAGCGCTCCATCATGGCGGATTTACGGGTCTGTGCCGTCATAGCATCGCCAATGACGGAACCTGCAAGCGTCAGGTTGTCTTCGACCGAAAGGGCCGAAAAAACCCGGCGTCCTTCCGGCGAAATAGCCACGCCCGCACGCACAATCGCGTCGGGCGTGGCCCCTGTCATGTCCTCGCCAAAAATGGAAACCGTCCCGCCATAGATGCGCCGCGCACCCGCAATCGCCATAACGGTAGAGGTCTTTCCCGCACCATTGGCGCCCAAAAGGGCCGTCACACCGCCGATAGCAGCGTCCAGGTCAACGCCCCGCGTTGCCTGAACGGGCCCGTAGCGTACATCGAGCGCTCTGATCGAAAGTGCGGTTTCCATCTCCTAGTTGACTCAGGGCTGTGGCAGCGTTTCGGGATCGGCCTTAGTGCGCAGAACAAACTCTTTCTCGCCCCCACCGGTGATCCGCGCGACTACCACATCGCGCAGCGGCATCCGGTCCGTACCCTTGAAGGTAAATTCCGACATGATTGCAGATCCGTTTTCGATCTCAGCCATAGCCGCCGCAACGTCCGTGGGTTCTGTCGTCCCTGCGGCTGCAACAGCTTGTTCGATCATATGCGCAATGTCGCATCCATTCACGTAGTAGTTGTTGTCAGGCACTGTGCCAGTTGCCGCTGTGAATTCCTCGATGAACTGCGCATAGGCGGAACCTTCGTCCGGAAAACCACCCGACGTATGAACCACACCGTCCACAACATCTCCCAGGCCGCGCACAGTGGGCGTGTCGAGCACATCTCCTCCCATCACTGGCGTATCTACCCCGGCACCACGCAGCGCCTTGATAAAGGCTGGAAAGTCCGGCTCCCACGCCCAGGTGACGATCACATCAGGTGCAGGTTCTGTCGCCTTGATTGTGGTTACGATGGCGGAAAAGTCCGGTTGGTTCAGCGAATAATTGGAGGTCCCTGCAATACTGCCACCAAGCGCTTCGAAAGCTTCACCGAAGTACTCTGGTCCACCTAGTGTGTAGGCACTGTCGGGGGATTTCACGAGATAAACGTTTTCGAGCCCCTGATTGCGGGCATAGGCTGCCAGCACTGCACCTTGCTGGTTGTCCGCAGGGTAGCTGCCAAACACATGTTCACCGACTTGCGTCAGAACCGGCGCAGTGCCTGCAAATGTCATTGTCGGGATCCCGTCCGCCATCGTGATCTGCGCAGCAGCGATGGTTGGGTCTGCATCCGCTGAGGACACGATGAACTGTGCACCGTCATCGATCATTTCCTGCACAACTTTGACGCCCTCTGCGATGTCTGAACGTGTGTCTTTGACTATCGTCTTGACCATATGCGTGCCGTTGAGCCCGCCCGCCGCATTCATCTTGTCGATGCAATACTGAAAGCCCGCATAGGCAGGCCCGTCATAGGGCGCGAGATAGCCGGATTGTGCAGACATAACGCCGATGATGTATTCTTCGGCCTGCACGGTACCAGCGACGACAAGCGCACTGGTGGTCGTCAAAAGCAGTTTCTTAAATGTCATGGTGTTACTCCTTGTTTTTGGGTTTCTTGTTTTTGCCGGGTTTCCCGGGCTTGTGCGGCAGCAGCTGTGCGACCGCTCCCGATATAGGCTTCGATGACGGCAGGATCGGCACGCACCGTTTCCGGCTCGCCCTGTGCGATCATCATGCCGCGGTTCATCACCACGATCCAGCTCGACAACCGGTTGACGAAACGCAGGTCGTGGTCGATCAGCAAAATGCCAAGCCCGCGTGCATCTCGGATTGCAATCAGCCGGTCCGCAAGATCGTCGGTCTCGGCGGGGTTCATACCAGCAGCGGGCTCATCCAGCAGTAGGATCACTGGATCCTGCGCCACGGCCCGCGCCAATTCGAGCCTTTTGCGCGCACCATAAGGCAATGCGTCCGCGCGTGTCGCGGCCAGTGCTCCAAGGTCAAACGCCTCCAACTCGCGCAATGTAACAGCAGCGGCGGCCTTGCGGTCATGTCCAGAGGCCAAAGCGGCAACGAGTACGTTTTCGTAGACAGTAAGCCCTTGGAACAGGCGTAAATTTTGGAAGCTGCGCGAGACACCCGCCTTGGAAATCCCTTCACGCCCGACATGGCTCAGATCCGTCTCTGACAACGACGTGCGGCCTGCGTCGGCTTGATATTGGTGGGTCATGAGGTTGACCAACGTCGATTTCCCCGCACCATTCGGCCCGATCAAACCTGTCACGCGGCCGGTTGGCGCCTCAAAGCTCATATCCGTGACGGCCTTTACGCCAGCAAAGCTTTTGGACAACCCATCTGCTTTCAACACAGCCTCTGGTACTTTTGGAGGCGCGGATGCGAGCTGTGTGGCCGTCGTGATCCTGTCAAAAACTTTTGAACCAGCACCGGGGCCAAGTTCGAACGATCCGACAAGGCCACCCGGTCGCAACCAGATCACCAAAAGGATTGCAACGCCGAGTGATACCGTTGTCAGTCCAAAAACAACGGGCAGCGCGATGCCCATGACCTCTACGCCACCTTCAAATTGTCGAATGGTATCCTGAAGCAGGGTCACAGCGATGACTCCGGCAGCAGCCCCTCCGACGGAGGCCATACCTCCAACGATCATCATGGCAATGTGTGCAAAGACCAGCGACAGATAGAACGAGGCGGGCGAGAACGCGCCTAACATGTGGCCATAAAGCGCCCCCGCCACAGTGCACATCGCACCAGACAGGCACCAACCGATGTATCTCGTCCGCTGCGGGTTGATCCCAAGGGCTGCCGCCGCATCTGCGTCGTCGCGTGCTGCGCGCGCAAAGAGACCCATTGAGCTTTCCCGAAACAACCGCGCGACAATGATAAATCCGACTGCAGCTCCAAAGGCTAATGTCAAATCCACCACCCTCGGCACACCAAAGAAGGTCTGGCTGCCTCTGGTAATCTCGCGCGCGCCGATCGCGACACCGTGTGTGATAATCAGCAGACCCAGCGAAGCAATCGCCGCTGATGCGCCAACCAGCCGCGCGATGGCGCTGCCACTCAACATGGCAAAGAACAGCCCCACCAGCGCCACGACCGGCATGGCTGCCCCCAGCGAAAGCTCGTAACCTGCGAGAAATGCGGGCAGTTCCGGCAATGCACTGCGCTGTACCGCACCTGGCATGGTGAGAATACCCGAAAGATACGCACCCACCGCCATGAAAGCCCCGTGCCCGAAAGACACGATGCCAGTGTTGCCACAAAACACACCCAGCGCCACAACGGCAGCAACATTCACGCACATCTGGACGGCTATTCGTTCTCCCGAGCGTCCGAAACCGAAGGTCAGAACCAGCACAACAGCGCCCAGAAGACCGACACACACAAGCGTGCGTGTCAGATTGGCCGCCTTTAGCCGCGCCGGATGCGTAAGAAATCCAACGTCGCTCATGTTGGGAAAATGCTGCTGTGCAGCCGCAAAACCATCTACCTCAATTCCTCAAGAAGCTGATCGGTGGTCACTTGACGGCAATACCCTTGGATCGTCTTGATAGAATGATCGTGGCGGTCCTGCGTGTAGGTCAAACAGGCGTCGGTCACCTGCGTCACGAGATATCCCAAATCACAAGCATCCCGGATCGCGCTTTCAACGCATTGATCCGTGATCAACCCGCTCAACACGACCTGCCGCACGCCGAGATTGCGCAGCACATAGTCAATATGCGTCGAAACAAAGACAGAGGACGAAGACTTGGGCAGCACGATTTCATCATCACCCGGCGCGATCTCGTCGATCACTTTGCCATCCCAAGACCCCTTGGGCACATTGAACCCGGTGATCTTGTAATCCAGGCTTCGGTCGCGTCCGTCTTTCGTGAGGCTTTCAATTGTCGTGTACATCACCTCGACGCCGGCAGCCCGGCACCCTGCCTGAAGGCGCTGCATGTTCGGCACAACACGACGCCCCAATTCATTAAAGAACCAGCCATAATCTTTCTGGAAAATGTCCTCAGACAAATCCTTGAATTCCGCGCCCGCGCGCTTGGCGCTGAAGTTCTGAACATCGATGAAAAGTAACGCAGCCTCGCTCGGCACCAATGGCACCTCTCGCGTCAGCACCCTTTCTGGGACGTTCGTCATGTCTTGCACTCTCTCGTAAATCGTGGCCATTTTAGCCTGTATGCGCTAGATCACACGCGCCACCCTGCTTGGAACACACCTGCCACCCCAAACTGAAGCAGACGAAAACCCAATTTCAATGTCAATGAAAAACATTGACCTGAAAAAAATATTCGCACACCTTCGCACAAACAGAAGGCAGGAAATTCGCCCATGATCGTCCGAGAACGCATCGAAAAGGCAGCTGACACCCTGACAACGGGCGAACGTAAATTGGCCGCCACAATCCTGTCAGATTACCCTTTCTCGGGACTGTCTCCGATCCAGGAATTAGCCCAGCATGCAGAGGTTTCCGCCCCGTCAATCTCGCGTTTCGTGACCAAGATTGGCTTGGAAGGATATCAGGAGTTTCAACGCGAGCTGATCTCTGAACTGAAGCAGGGCATGCGCTCACCGCTTGAATTGCACGCACCGAACAGAGCTGTGGACGGTGGGTTCCTCAAGGATTTCATCGCTAAGTCCACATCCCAGATGGCGATGGCTGCGGATGCTATCACAGAAGAGCAATTCCTACGCATGTGCACGTTATTGATCGATCCCAAAAGGCGGATTTACATCATCGGCGGACGTATCAGCGACACAATTGCCAGACATCTGACGTTTCACTTGCAGCTCATCCGCAAGGATGTCGTCCACCTGCCCAGCGACGCAGAGCTCTGGCCGGAGTATCTGCTGCGCATGCGTCAGGGTGATATCCTCTATATTGTCGACTTTCGCCGCTATGAGGATCGCCTTGGCCAACTGGCGCGGCTGGCAGCGCGCACCTGCAACGCGCGTATTGTCTTGATGACAGATAAATGGATTTCGCCGATTGCGAAACATGCACAAGAAGTCATACCTGTGCCGATCGACAGCGGCACGCTTTGGGATACCTATTCGGCAGCGCTGGCCGTGACCGAAGCGATTGTAACGCAAATCGCCGAGCACAATTGGGACAAAACGCGCGTGCGCATGGAAGCCTGGGAAGACCTAAGACTGAACGTGAAGGACAAGATGCCATGACTTTGATGCCCCTGATGTTTGCTGCCACATCCGATCTCGCAGGGAAGGTGCGGGGCAAAGCCTTTCCCGCAGATCAGATCGCGAAACGCCTGCAGCGCGGGCTCGGCTGGACGCCCACCAATGTACAAATCACCTGTTTCGACAGAATCGCCGATACGCCGTTTGGCGCACTTGGAGATCTACTGCTGATCCCGGACGCAGACACCGAAGTTAACGTGGCGATGCCTGATAATACAACCGAACGCCTGATGCTCGGCGACATTACAACGCTGGCAGGCGCGCCTTGGGAGCTTTGCACGCGATCCATCCTGAAGTCGGCTTTGGCGCGTCTGCATGATGTGGCAGGAGCGCATCTGGTATGCGCTTTTGAGCACGAGTTCCAACTGAAGACCGACCCGCCGCTGGTCAATGAAGCATACACGCGCGAGGGTTTCGAAAAGCAGCGTGTCTTGTGCGAAACCCTCATGGCAGTGCTGAAAGACGCAGGCCTCGCGCCAGACAGTATCATGAAAGAATATGGGCCAAGCCAATATGAGGTCGTCGTCGCACCCGCTCAGGGCGTGGCCGCAGCAGATCAGGCGGTGATCCTGCGCGAATTGACCCGATCAACCGCGCGCGCGCTGGGTCAAGCCGCGACATTCACACCAATCCGGGATGTGGCGAGTGTGGGCAATGGCGTTCATATTCACATGAGCTTTGTCGATGATGATGGGGCACCGCTCAGCTATGATGCGAACGGCCCCTGCGGGATGTCCTCCCTGACCGATTCATTCGCGGCAGGGATCCTCAAATATCTCCCCAGCCTCGTTGCTTTGACCGCACCTTCGGTCATTTCTTACGAACGGCTAACACCGCACCGCTGGTCCGCAGCCTATAACAATCTAGGATTTCGCGATCGCGAGGCATCCTTGCGGGTGTGCCCTGTGACGGCCAAAGATCCCGCCTCCATCGCGCGCCAGTTCAATATTGAATTCCGTGCAGCGGACGCCGCAGCCTCCCCTCATCTCGCACTGGCAGCCCTTGTCCATGCAGGTGCACAGGGCATCGAAGAGGGTTTGAACGCCAGTACACCAACCGAGGAAGACCTGTCGCTTTTGTCTGCGGATGCATTGGCCGCGCGCGGGCTGGTCCGCCTGCCCGAAACGCTGAAAGCCGCGCTGGACGCCTTTTCCTCTGACCCTGTCGTCACCAGTTGGTTCCCGGAACCCTTCGCCGCTGTCTACAAAGCGCACAAAGAAGGGGAGATGGCACATCTCGCGGAAATGGACGTCGCCGCCTGCTGTGCCGCATACGAAGATACATACTAGGTCGGGCCAGGCGGAATGCGCCGAGCCGTGCAAGGTTATCGGATCGAATTGACGGAACTTTGCAAAAGGTGCCGGGTATAGGGCGATTGCGCTTCCAAACGGCGCATGGCTTCGACTTCCAGTATCTCTTCGAACTGGCCATCATTCATGACACCAATCCGGGTGCACAGATGCCCCACGACGCCCAGATCATGCGACACCATGATGTAGGTCAGGCGATGCGCCTCGCGCAGATCTACCAGAAGGTTCAGGATTTCGGCCTGCACAGACACATCCAGCGCAGACGTGGGTTCGTCCAGCAATAGAATGGATGGATCGCAAGCGAGTGCTCGCGCGATGGCCACGCGCTGGCGCTGACCGCCCGAAAGCTGGTGTGGATACCGAAACCGAAACCCCGGCCCCAGCCCTACGTCATCGAGCAGACGACCGATCCGGGTATCGATGTCGGACACGCCATGCAAACCCATTGCCTCGGACAAAACACGGTCCACGGTCTGACGCGGATGAAGTGAGGCGTAAGGGTCCTGAAAGACCATCTGCACCTTGCTGTAAAAAGCCTTGCTGCGCCGCGCGCCGAGTACTTCTCCGGCCACTGTCATCTGACCTGACCACGTGGGCACGAGCCCAGCCATGGCGCGCAGGATCGTGGACTTACCCGAGCCACTTTCCCCCACAAGGCCAAAACTTTCACCATCGGCCACATCAAAGCTGACGCCCCGCACGGCGTCCGACCGCTCGCGCCCCACACCAAACCAGACACAGAGATCCTGAACCGAAATCGCACTCACAGGCGCGCACTCACAGAAGCGGCTTCACGCCATGCTGGATCACGCTTCAGAACGTCAAGACGCGCACGTGGGTGTTCCAGATCAGGCACCGAATTCAACAGACCCAGCGTGTAGGGGTGGGATGCATTGCGTAGCGCGTCAGCCTTGCAGGTCTCGACGATGCGACCCGCATACATAATCATGATGCGGTCACAGAATTTAGCCACAAGGTTCAAATCATGACTAATGAACATCAACCCCATGCCTCGGTCACGCACCAGCTTGTCGACAATATCGAGCACCTGCAATTGCACCGATACATCCAACGCCGAGGTCGGCTCGTCCGCGATCAGAATTTCCGGGTTGGGTAGCAGCATCATGGCGATCATGATCCGCTGTCCCATGCCCCCAGACACCTCATGCGGAAACAGGTCATAGACCCGTTCAGGGTTTCGGATTGCGACCTCGTCCAACATGGCGATCGCACGCTTTCGCGCGTCCCGCGATGAGATCTTTTCATGAGCACGCAACGCTTCGACCAGCTGTTGCCCGACCGACATCACCGGGTTCAAGGAAAATTTCGGATCCTGCATGATCATCGAAATACGCCCCCCCCGCAGCTGGCGCATGCGTTTTTCAGGTGCGGTCAGGATGTCTTCTCCGTGCATGTGCAATCGATCCGCTGTCACCATCCCCGGCGGGCGAATCAGACGTAAAACCGCGCGGCCCGTCATGGATTTTCCCGAACCGCTTTCGCCCACAATGCCCAGACGCTCCTTGCCCAGGGTGAACGATACCCCGCGCACAGCATCAAATGTGCCCGAACGGGTTCGAAACCGGACCCAGAGATTATCAACATCCAGAAGGGGGGCAGCGCTCATGAATTGTCCTCTTTGGGGTCCAGCACATCGCGCAGACCGTCGCCCAGCAGGTTAAAGGCCAGGCTGATGGAAAAAATGGCGATGCCCGGAATTGTCGCGACCCACCAGTAATCCAGAATGTACTTACGCCCTTCCGATATCATCGCCCCCCATTCGGGGCTGGGAGGCTGCGCACCAAGACCCAGAAAGCCAAGGCCCGCGGCCGTTAGGATGATCCCCGCCATATCCAGTGTCACCCGGATGACCAGCGATGAGATGCACAACGGCCAGATATGGCGCGTGACGATGCGGAAAGGCCCCGCACCCTGCAGACGAATGGCGTGGATATAATCCGACGCGCGGATGGTCAGCGTTTCAGCCCGCGCAATGCGGGCATAGGGCGGCCAGGCTGTCAACGAAATCGCCAGCACCGCATTTTCGATTCCCGCCCCCAAAGCTGCGACAAAGGCCAGCGCGAGGATCAGGCGCGGGAAAGCCAGAAAAATATCTGTGATCCGCATCAACAGGACGTCAATCCACCCGCCTGCATATCCTGACACGGTTCCCACAATAAGCCCCAGCAAGGGGGCCACCATGACCACCAGCAGAACGATATAAAGAGAGATCCGCGCGCCATAGAGCAAACGCGAATAAATATCCCGTCCAAGGCTGTCGGTGCCAAAGAAGTGCCCGTTCTCACCCGGTGCCAGTAGCCGTTGGCCGAGGTCCTGTGCAAAAGGGTCCTGCGTGGCCAATAATGGCGCGAAGATCGCGGCCAGGATCAGGATGGCAAGCACGACGAGACCGAGCATTGCCAGCGTATTGCTGCGCAGCGTCAGCCAACCTTTGTACCAAGAGGCGCACATCGCTTGTCGGCGCGAGTCTGGTTCTTCGCTGAGCAGCCAAGCGCGCAGACCTTGCGTCGCCATCATTTCGCCCTCGGATCAAAGACGCGGTAGAGAAGGTCTGAGAAGATATTAATACCCACAAAAATAGTGCCGATCACGATAGTGCCGCCCAACACGGAATTCATGTCATTGGCCAGCAGGGACGTCGTGATATATTGCCCAAGACCCGGCCAGGCAAAAATGATTTCCGTCAGAACCGAGCCTTCCAGCAGATTGGCATAAGCCAGCGCAATAACAGTCACAAGCTGGATACGGATATTGCGAAACGCATGCCCCCAGACCACCTGCCATTCGCTCAGCCCCTTGACCCGCGCCGTGGTGACATATTCCGATCCAAGCTGTTCGAGCATGAAGGAACGCGTCATGCGGCTGATGTAAGCAAGGCTGTAATACCCCAGCAGGGAAGCGGGCAGGATGATATGCGAAAACGCGTTGCGGAATACGGTCCATTCACCGCGCAAAGCGCTATCGACCAGCAACATACCCGTGATGGGCTCCACGATCCCCTGATAAAAAATGCCCAGTCTTCCAGGCCCGGCGACCCAGCCCAGAATCCCGTAAAAGATCAAAAGCCCGACAAGCCCCAGCCAGAAAATGGGCATCGAATACCCGATGAGACCGACAAAACGTGCTACCTGATCCACCCAGCTGCCCCGGCGCACCGCCGCAACCACGCCAAGTGGCACCCCCAGAAACACGCCAATCAGCGTACCCAGCGTGGCGAGTTCCAACGTGGCGGGAAAGACGCGGGCGATATCGGTCGTAACCTCCTGCCCGGTGCGGATCGATTTTCCAAAATCACCCTGCAGCACGTCACTGACGTAGATCCAGAACTGCATCAACAGAGGCTGGTCCAGTCCAAGTTCTCGAAAAGTCTGGTCGTATTGTTCTTGCGTTGCCCGCTCGCCAATGACGGCCAGTACCGGGTCGATCGGCATGACGCGCCCGATCATAAAGGTGACAAACAAGAGGCCAAGAATGGTCGCCGCCACGGTTGCCGCCGTGGCGAGTGTTTTCCTCAGCCAGGGCGGGAAGGACGCCGCAAAGCGCCCTTCCCCCTGTGTAACAATGGCCATTTACTTGGTGATCACCCAGTAAGACACAGCCGTGGTCGCGCCACCAGCCACGAAGTTCTCCACGGTGGCACCCATGCCGTTCTGTTCGATTTGCTGAAACATCACACCAAAGGGGCTGATCTGCTGGTGTTCGCGTTGCAGCTCAAGATACATGTCACGGCGAGTGTCCGTATCGTTTTCGACCACTGCGGCAAGGGTTGCCTCACTCATTTCCGGAATGCTCCAAGCGTTGCGCCAAGCCAGAAGACCGGTGGCACCCGCTTCGTCAGAATTGTCGGGATTGACGGCAAAAGTTCCGGCGTTGGTATTTGGATCTGGATAATCCGGGCCCCATGCACCCAGATAAATATCGTGCTCACGGGCACGGTAGCGGTCCAACGTCTGCGCACCGGTACCGACAATCAGCTCAACCTCGCACCCAAGTTGGTTCCAGGTGTTTTGAAGCGACTGACCAATATCCAGACGTTCCTGGGCGTCCCGCACAGAGATCTTGATTGCTCCACACTCGGGGAATGAGGATGCTGCCATGGCTTCCTTTGCCGCTTCCATATTGAAAGAGAACGGCGTTTCATCGAGCGCACCAAGGAATGTGCGCGGCAGGAACGCCTGATGCACGGTATATTGTCCCTTGAGGAAGGAATTGGCCATCCCTTCGTAGTCCGTCGCCAGCTTCAACGCGCCAAGAACCTTTGGATCCGACAGCATTTCGTTCTTTTGGTTTGCCGCAAAATACATCAAACGGCCGCGCAGTTCGTCCACAACCTTGACGCTCTCGACATCCGAGAGACCTTCGACATCCTCAGGGGATAAGTTGCGCGCGACATCAATATCACCGCGTTCCAGCTGCAGGCGCTGCGTGGCGCTTTCCTGAATATGCTGCACGATCACCCGCTCCATCGCTGGTTTATCCCCAGCATAATTCGGGTTCAGGTCCATCAAGACGCTTTCGCTTGGCTTCCAATCCACCACTTTGTAGGGGCCGGAACCTGCGGTGTTCGTGCGCAGCCATTCATTGCCCATGTCGCCGTCTGCTTCGTTCGCCATGGCCGTTTGCATGTCAACGATACCACCAATGGTCGCCGTCAGGCAGTTCAGCACGAAAGACAAAGCATAGGGTTTATCGAGCGTCAGCACCAAGGTCTTATCATCCGTTGCAACGATGGTTTGCTCCACATTTTCTGCGGTAAAACCAAATTGCGTTACGATGAAAGACGGGGTCTTGTTCAAAAGTACGGCACGGCGCAGCGAAAATTCCGCGTCCTTTGCCGTGACCGGGTTGCCTGAGGCAAACATCTGACCTTCGGCCATTGTGAAGGTTATTGTCAGGCCGTCCTCAGAGATATCCCAGCTTTCGGCCAGCTGCGGCTGAAACCCGGCATCCAGATCCAGCGGGTCAAAATTGACTAGCTTTTGATACACGTTGCGACTGACATCTGCCCCCGCAAATTCAAAGCTCTCCGCAGGGTCGAAAGTTTTTATATCGTCGATCCGGTTGGCAATGACGAGCATATTGGGCGGCGTTTCTGCCAAGACAGGAGCCGTCAGCCCCACGCAAAGAAACGACGCAATGGCTGCTGCCGCAAATGATGTCTTCATGATTTTTCCCTGTTCCAGTTTTTATGCGCCCCACGTTGTTCGCAGGACTCTGATCCAATTCCCATGTGTGAACTTAGCCATCAGACCGTCATCCACGCCATGGGATCGCAGTGCTGTGAGAAGAGCGGGCAGTCCCGCGCAGTCCCCGATCGGGTCGGGCACCAATGCTCCGTCAAAGTCGGACCCAAGACCAACCCGATCTTCACCCAGCCTGTTGACCAGATGGTCGAAGTGACGGAGCACGATGTCAAGCCCAAACTCGGAATCCATCCGCCCGTCTGGACGCAGAAAGGCGCTCGCGAAATTGATGCCGACAATTCCATCACTGTCCCGGATCATGTCAAGCTGCCGATCCGTCAGGTTGCGGGTATGCGGGCACACAGCCCCTGCATTCGAGTGAGACGCGACCAATGGTGCGTCCGAAATACGCGCAACGTCATCAACGCCCTTGGCATTGAGATGAGACAAATCAACAAGGATGCGCAGACGATTGCAAGCACGGATCAGATCCTTGCCCGCCTCCGTGAGCCCCGGCCCGGTATCAGGATCAGCCGGATAGCGAAATGGCACGCCATGGCCCCACACCGTATCGCGGCTCCAAACCGGGCCCAATGACCGCAGACCACGGGCGTGCCACGTTTCGAGCTTCGCAAACTCCCGGTCTATGGCTTCAGCACCTTCGATATGCAGAACGGCCGCCATCTCTTCAGTTTTCAGGGCAACTTCGACCTCGTCGGCCGTGCGGCAAGGACGTACAGCGCCCACGGAAGCAAGATCATCCAGCGCGTCGAACCCGCGCTCCACCCAATCTGTCGCCAAGGCCTCCGATATGGGATCGGGCAGCGGCATATCATAAGATGTACCTTGCATTTGATCGTGGTTGCTCACGTCGTCGCCGGGCGTCGGCACAAAAATCGCAAACATCCCGCCACCAAATCCGCCACGCTGCGCACGCGGCTTGTCGATATGCCCCATGGGCGCACCGTTTGCGATGTCTTCGGCAGATACTTCGTTCCAAAGCATACGCAGGATCAAGTCATTATGTCCGTCAAAGATTGGAAATTCCGTCATATATGCTCTCAAAAAACAAAGGAATACGTGGCGCGCGACGGGCCACGCAGGGTGAGGATAGCGCGAAGATTGCACGCCTGTGCAGACAAGAGGCCGCGTGCTCCCAAAGCGAGACGAAACAGTGACATGTTTAAATTGATCCGCAATGCCTTTCTGAACACACAGCCTGTTCGCCGATCCGTTGGGCCAGAAACAGCGTTCCACATCCAAGACAATCAAAGCGACTTTATTGCGATAGTTTTCGCCCAAAGGTCGCACGGCTGGTTCCAGAAAAAGATTGACAAAATCGGCGCCAAATTCCAGGGTCATCAAAATTCCAATATTGGAATACTCAAAAATATATGCATATCCCTGATGAACCCAACAGAACGCACCCTTCAAGTCTTGGAATACGTCATGGCCGCCGGGCCACGGCCCCTCAAGCAGATCGATATCGCACGTGATTGCAATCTGCCGCCTTCGACTTTGAACCGGATCATCAAGACACTTTCTGATTGGGGGTACCTGTTTCGGACCAGCGAAAAATACGTCGTCCGCAACTTCCGACTTGAACGCAATGTGCCCATGTCCGAGGTTTATCTGACCAAACTCGACGACACGATGCGGGGTCTTTCAGCGCGATTGAACGTATCCGCCGAAGTTGTCGTCGTCGCGGGCCATGAATTGCTGTGGCATTCCAAAACCGACTACCCCGACCCCAGCGTGGAAATTCGGGCGCGCGTCGGGTTTCGGCGGTCGCTTTACGAACTGGATGTGTTGTCGCAGCTTTACCTCAGCCGATTGGACTGGGCCGATGTCGAGGCGCAGTTTTTTACCGACGGGTTTTTCGAAACTGTCCGCGTTTCAGGTGAGTCCAGCAAGGCTTTGACGGTGAATGCCGTCCAGGAAAAACTGGTAGAGTGCGGTAGGGATGTTTTCGCAGCAGATCTGCAAGGCAACCATGTAGGCATCCGCAGGTTTGCAATTGTGATCCAGGATCCGGATGGAAAGTTCCTGCATCTGCTGGCCTTGGCTGAGCCCGCTGACACACCCTGTTCGACCATCAAGGCCTATCAGGATGCACTGCTTCAGGCGCGAAAGGAATTGTCTGAACTTGTCTATCAGGAAAGTGCTGCAAAACGTTTGCAGCCAAAGTATCACGCGTCGCCGATGCGGGGAGGATAACGCGCGCACGGCACAATCATCTTAGGGAGGAACTATGAAACATCTACTTACGACGGCCCTTGTGGCCAGTTTTGCTTTGACGACACCATTCGCGCCAACTGCGGCCGAGGCCGAAGAGATCAACGTTGTCATGTTTGGCATGCCCTACACCAACGGGCTGCGCGAACTGGCTGGTGATTTTGAAGCTGAGACCGGGATCAAGGCCAACATTGATGTGATCGGCCAGGACGTGTTTGAAAACCGTATCACTCTGTCTTTCACGGGCGGTACAGGCGACATCGATGTTGTTCACACCCCGGTCATTCAGGTGCAGCGGTGGATTCAAGCCGGTTGGCTGCAACCGATGACCGATCTGGCGTCCGAAGAAACCACATCAGATATTCTCGCAGGGCCTCTGGGCGCCTATGACGTCAACGGTGATCAATGGGCGTTGCCCTTCTTTGCCGGTGTGGGCCTGATGAGCTATCGCCAAGATCTGCTTGAAGCGGCGGGTGCGGACGTACCTCAAACCTGGGAGGAAATGCTGGACGTCGCCGCCAAGATCACCACCGATGACCAGGCTGCAATTGCCTTGCGCGCCGTGCCCGGGCAGGGCTTTAACATGTTCATCTTTCCAATGGTCATGCGGGCGTATGGCGGGGCATTCTTTGCGGATTATGAGGGCGGTGACCTGACACCTGCGATCAATTCGCCTGAGAATATCGAGGCGCTCAATGTCTATATCAAACTGATCAATGAGTATGGCCCTGCAGGCGCTGGTAATTTCAACTTCGCGGAAGTGAATGCCGCGGCGAAAAACGGGCAGATCGCCTTTGCTGTCGAAGGAACGGGCATTATCAGTCAGATCGTAGATCCAGCCCAAAGCCAGTTCGCCGATGTGACGGGCATTGCCCTGCCACCAGGTGGGCCAGCAGGTCGTTCGCCGGCAATCGGCGTGCACGGCATGGGTATTCCGGCCAGCGCCCCGAACCCGGAAGCCTCTGCCAAGTTCATAGAATGGGCGGTGAGCGCGGAAACCGTTTCCAAGATCGC